>CAZAMP010000053.1:0-27810 GCA_964486455.1 uncultured bacterium
CGAGCAATGGGGATTCGTTGGTAACAACTATCTGTCCAGCGCTAAGCAGTGGCTCATCGATCAGGGCCATACGCTGGTTGCCACGAATGACGCCGATGCGGCGTTTCTCGGTGGCGTGGACGCGTTCTTCACCGGTCTGCTGAACGGCGCCTACATGAGTCACGAACTGAATGCCTTCGAGGACTTCGTCAATGTCCAGGGCGGCTTCCTGTTCATCCAGCAGGATTGGGGCCCGGGCAACGACTGGCATGCTCCCGCGCAGCAGATCCTCGATCGCTGGAATCTCGGCACCGACGGAACCTATGGCAACAGCAGCTTCACCACGGTCGGCTCCAGCAGCTGGGTCACCGATCCTCACGTCGTCACCAACTTCAGAGGCCAGACGCACGCGGTTGTCACCTCCGGTGAGAGCCAGGCCGGCTACGAAAAGCTTGGGATTGATGGCCAGGGCCGTACGGTCCTCGGCGTCTTCGATGCCGGCGGCGGCCGCTCGAGCGATGTCCTGATCTCGACGGACATCAACATGTGGGACGACGGTTATGGCTGGACCGATGCAGGCAACCGCAACCTGTGGGAGAACATCTGGCAGACCGCTGACGATGAGACCGGCGGCGACGACGAGGATCCGATCCCGGAGCCCGCGACGCTGCTTCTCCTCGGTGGTGGTCTGATCGGCATGGCGGCCAAGCGTTTTCGCAAGGCCTAGCTAGACTGCAAACCTACCGTTCGTAATTCTTGCGGCGGCGAAGGAAAGGGTAGTTGACACCCGACACCTTCTCCGCCGCGTTCTTTTTGCCGCGAGAGACATCCGCCTGGGCGACACGACCGGACCCTCGCTCCACGTCACACGACTCACCTACGCCGACAACAAAACAAATGGATCACCTTAGCCAAACATCATGAACTCAACCAGATGCGGCATCTTGACCTCCCCGTCGGTTCCTCTCTAGACTACCCGCCTCGGCGTACTCCGTCCGCGATACGTCGACTCGACTACCGGCCGGGTGAGCCCAACAACACGTGCGTCGCTCGCGCGGCGCAAGCGGAGAACGAGCACATGACCTACGTCGTAACGGAAAACTGTGACCGGTGCCGGTTCACGGACTGTGTCACGGTCTGCCCGGTGGATTGCTTTCACGGCGACAAGACGATGCTCTACATCGATCCGGACGAGTGCATCGACTGCGGTGCGTGCGTTCCGGAGTGCCCCGTGCAGGCTATTTTCGATGAACCGGATGTTCCGGAGGATCAGCAGAAGTGGATCGCCATCAACGCGGAGAAGGCACCGGATCTGCCGGTCGTGTCGGAGAAGGAGGATCCGTATCCGGGCGCGGAAGAGCGTAGGAAAGAGCTTGGACTCTAGCTCGCCCACGATGTGCTGACGGCGCGAGAGGACCGCCTTTGCGGTTCTCTCGCTTTTTTCGTCGCACCCGCACGCAACGACAACTGTCGAATGAACGGAGGAGCGAATGAGCCGCCGACTCATCTACGGGATCGACGACATCCCTCCCGTGAAAGAGACCATCCTCCTGGGCTTCCAACACTACCTCACGATGTTCGGATCCACCGTGGCGATCCCCCTGATTCTCTCCGAGCCGCTCGGCATGGCTGGAGATCCCGTCGCGATCGGCATGTTGATCGGCACGATGTTCTTCGTGAGCGGCATCACCACACTGCTTCAGACCACGTGGGGCAACCGACTGCCGCTCGTCCAGGGCGGAACGTTCTCCTTTCTCGCGCCAACGATCGCGATCTGCGGCATGGCGGCGCTTGCCGACTCCGGCTGGCAGGTGCGTCTTCAACACGTGCAGGGAGCGGTGATCATCGGTTCAGTATTCGAGATGCTCATCGGCTACTCCGGCCTCGTCGGAAAGCTCTTGAGGTTTGTCGGACCGATCACAATCGCCCCGACGATCGCTCTGATCGGGCTCGCGCTTTTCAAGATCGGCGCGCCCGTGGCCGGGACGCACTGGGGCATCGGCGGGCTCACGATTCTCCTGATCATTCTCTTCAGCCAGTACATGCGGCGAACGCACCGGGCGTTCGAGCTCTTTCCGATCATGCTGGGAATCCTGACGGCGTGGGGGGTGACCGCGCTTCTCACGCTCCTCGACGTCTTTCCCGCCGGGCACCCGGCGCACGTCTCGACCGACACCGTTGCGGCCGCCCCGTGGTTTCGGATACCCCGACCCTTCCAGTGGGGATGGCCGGTCTTCGGCGCGGCGGCCACGATCGGCATGTTCGCGGGCTACATCGCGTCGATGGTTGAGTCGGTCGGCGACTACTACGCTTGCGCACGTCTCGCCGGCGCACCGATCCCAAAGGCAAAGACGATCAATCGTGGGATCGGGATGGAAGGTGTGGGCTGCTTCATCGCGGGGATTTTCGGTACGGGAAACGGCACGACGTCCTATAGCGAGAACATCGGGGCGATCGGTCTCACCCGCGTCGGAAGCCGGCGGGTCGTCCAGACCGGTGCCGCAATCATGATCGTGCTCGCGAGCTTCGGCAAGTTCGGCGCGCTCTTCACCACGATCCCTCAACCGATCGTCGGGGGAATGTACTGCGCGATGTTCGGCATGATCGCGTCGGTGGGTCTATCGAACCTTCAGTTCGTGGATCTGAACTCCGCGCGGAATCTCTTCATCCTCGGGTTCGCCTTCTTCATGGGGCTCTCGGTACCGGAGTACTTCAACGCCAATCCGCTGAGCTTCGACCCATCCTGGCTCGCCGACGTCCTCAATACGCTCGGGCGAACGGGCATGGCGGTGGGTGCCTTCTGCGCGCTTGTGCTCGACAACACGATAGCGGGGACGGACGAAGAGCGCGGGATGACCGCGTGGGGTGGGCAGTGAGGGTCATAGGGCGATGTCGAACGGTATCAGTCCTGGGAATCCGCCTCGATAGTCCCCGTCAGCTCCACCGCAGCCTCGAGGGGCGAGGTATCGATTGCGGGCCTGAACTCCGTCGCCGGCAGAAACTCGAAGTCGACATGCCACGTGCCGAGCCCTTGGGCGAGCATCTTGAGCGTGCGAGCCGCCGATGCCTGCGCTTCCGCCGTCGCTTTTTCCACTAACGCGCCCGCGAAGCGGCTCGCCTCTTGCCGCGTTTCCTGGATGAGCTTGTTCTTGGCTTCCACGCTGAAACCGCCGGTAAAGAAGCGGCCGAGGAGGTCCGGCATGAGCCACGGCAATAGCTCGGTCTTGCCCTCGCTGTGGATCCGCATGTCACGAATCAGAACATCGTGCTTGCAGGGCGGCATGACCATTCTGTAGTTCGTCGCACCCGAACGCTCGACGCGAAACACCGGATCATTGAGGTCGTAGCGAAAGTCCACGTCGAACTCGATGATGAGCGTGATCTGCTTCTCAGAGAGTAGCCACGTGAGGTACTTCTTGCCGAACTCACCCAGCCAGTGGTCGCTTGCGGTAATGACTTCCTTGGTCATGATTCGGAAGACGCTCAGCTCCCCCACGGCGCGCATGCTCGTGATGAAGCTCTCGATGCTCGGTCCCGACACGGAGGATTTCGATCGTGAGCGTTTCCGGAGTCGGAAGAGCAGCGTGATGATAATGACGCCAGCAACTCCGACGACCAGTCCGACTAGGAATCCGTCCATGTTCCCCTCTTCATTCCGAGTTCGGTTTGATCCTCAGCGCGGCGGACGGTCCGTCTCCAAGGCGACTTGCGTCTGCGCGAGGGAGCGAAGCGACCGCGGAGCCGGGAGACGGAGCGTGCGCCGCGCGACGCGCTCTACAGATCGGAAAGACCACCCGGAACATGATCGCGTCCTTCCGCGACACGCTTGTTCCAGGTGTCAACCTCATCCGCGCGTCGTTTCTCCACCATCGTGATGCAGCCCTCGACGGGGCACACGAGCTCACAGAGGTTGCAGCCGACGCAATCGGTTTCATCGACCCACGGGATACGGTAAGGCGAGTCTTCCGGGGCCTCCGCTGCCTTCTTGGCGGCGATCGCCGCCATCGGCGCCTCGTGGCCGGTCGGCGCGAGAGTGCCCGGCAGATGAATGCACTGGTGCGCGCCATCCTGACAGGCAACATAGCAGACACCACAGCCGATGCAGATCTCCGGATCGATTTTCGCCACGACATGATAGTTCAGATCCAGCTCGCCCCATTCCTTGAATGCCGGGACCGCGCGACCGATGAGATCGTTGACGCGCGTCATCTTCTTCTCATCGAGGTAGTCCTCGAGCCCCTCGGCGAGGTCTTCGATGATCCGAAAGCCGTGGTGCATCACGGCGGTGCAGACCTGAATGCTGCCGGCCCCGAGCGCGATGAACTCGGCCGCGTCCCGCCACGTCGACACACCGCCGATCCCGCTGATCGGGATCGTGAACTCCGGGCTCCGCGCCAGCTCCGCCACCATCCGAAGCGCGATCGGCTTCACCGCGGGCCCGCAGTAGCCGCCATGGCTCGAGGCGCCGCCGACTCGTGGCAGCGGCACGAGTCGGTCCAGATCGACGCCGATGATGCTCTGCACAGTGTTGATGAGACTCACCGCGTGCGCGCCGGCCTTGCACGCGGCGATTCCCGGCTCGAGGATGCTGCCGACGTTTGGTGTCAGCTTCGCGATCACGGGAACGGTCGCCGCCTCCGTGGCCCAGTGAATGAGCTCGGCCATGACCTTGGGTTCTTGGCCCACGGCGGACCCCATCCCGCGTTCGCACATGCCGTGCGGACACCCGAAATTCAGCTCCAGCCCATCGCAGCCGGTGTCTTCGGAGCGCCGGATCGCGTCGTGCCATTCCTCTTTCGTGTCGAACATCAACGAGACGACGACGGCGTGCTTCGGGAAGCGGCGCTTCACCTCTGCGATCTCGCGAAAGTTGTCCGCGAGCGTGCGATCGGTGATGAGCTCGATGTTATTGAGCCCCATCATCCGCTGCGACGAGTAGTCCACGGCGGCCAACCGGCTCGAGACATTCACGATCGGATTGCCGAGGGTCTTCCAGACGGCCCCACCCCACCCGGCGTCAAAGGCGCGGATGACCTGATCGCCCGAGTTCGAAGGGGGACCGGATGCGAGCCAGAACGGATTCGGGCTCTTGATACCGGCGAAGTCGATGGATAGATCAGCCATCTTCTCTCCTCCCGGCCGGCGCCTCCCGCAAGAGGTCATCCATGGAACGCGCCGCGACCTGACCGTCGTGCACGGCGTTCACGACCTCCTTGCCGCCGTTGACCGCATCGCCCCCGGCGAAGATGCGCGGGTTGCCCGTTGCGCCGGTGTCGGGATCAATCGCAATACAGCCCGACTCGTCACACTCGACGCTCGGAAACATCTCGACCAGCTCGCGGAGCTTGGTCTGTCCGATGGCGACGACCATGAGATCGGCCTTCTCGATCCCGAAGTCTCGATCCGTTGGGCGGCCGTTCTCGGACTCAACGAGTCGGATACCGGCAAGGGTCCCGGCGTCACGAAACACCTCGGCCACCGCCGTCTCCGTGACGACGACCACGCCTTCCTGACGTGCTTGGGCGAGCTCATGCGCGTAGGCTTTCATCTTCTCGGCGGGCCGTCGATAGAGCAACGTCACGCGTCCCACGCCCAACCCTGCGAGCTCGCGCGCAACGTCGACCGCCGTGTTTCCGCCACCCACCACAAAGGCGCGATCGATACCCTCCACCGAGAACGTCGGGGTAAGCTTGAGCCGGCGGATCCACTCGATGGCCCCATAGACGCCCGGGCCCTCTTCACCGGGGACACCGAGACACGAGTCCGGCCCCAGACCCGGTCCCAGAAACAGTGCGTCGTGTCTCTCGAGAAGCTCGTCGACGGAAACGTCCTTTCCCAGCTCCACGCCCGTTTGGAACTCGACGCCGAGCGACTTGATGAATCGAATCTCCTCCAGCGCATCATCGGCCTGGAGCTTGTACGGCGCGATTCCCGTGGTGTTGAGCCCGCCCGGCAGGTCGTCCCGCTCATAGATCACGGCAGTGTGCCCGAACCGAGCAAGCGTTCCGGCGCACGCCAACGACGCCGGTCCCGCCCCCACCAATCCGACCGTACGGCCGCTTCGTTTGGCCTTCGGAAGAAGCCCACGCGCGCCCCCATGCTCCATCGCGTAGCGCTGGAGTCGCCCGATGGTGATCGGCGGGCGCTGCCAGCCGACGTAGACACAGGCCCCTTCGCAAAGCACTTCGACGGGACACACCCGGGCGCAACTCAATCCGAGAAGATTGGATTTTAGGATCGTGCGCGCCGAGCCTCGGAGGTTTCCCGTCGCGATCTTATGAATGAACGTGGGAATGTCGATCGTCGTGGGGCACGCCGGGATGCACGGTGCGTCATGGCAGTACAGGCAACGCCCCGCCTCTGCCGTTGCCTCCCACGTCGAGTAGATCGGTTTTCGGTCCTGCAGCTGAGTTTCGAGCCGAGCGCTCGAAATAGACCATCGTGCTCCCGACGACACGTCAACCCTCCATCGCGGCGAACGACTCGTTGAAGATCACGATCGCATCGTCGATCTCGCCCGCGCCGATCGTGAGTGGCGGTGAAATCCGGATCGAGTTGCCGAAGAGCCCTCCCTTGCCGATCAGAAGCCCGCGCTTCTTCGTTTCCTCGAATAGCTGGACTGTGGCCTTGGGGTTCGGCGTTCGATCACCACCGGCTTCATCGGCGACCAGCTCGATCGCCTGCATCAATCCCTTGCCGCGCACATCGCCGATCGGTCCCGGGAAGCGACGCTTGAGCTCTTCGAGTCCTTCTCGGAGCTTGGCGCCCATGCGCTCCGCGTTTCCTATGAGGTCCTCTTCTTCGATCACGCCGATCGTCGCGTTGGCCGCGGCGCACGAGATCGGGTTGCCGCCGAACGTGGAGATCGTGAGCTTCTGAAACGCTTCGGCGATCTCGTCCGTGGCGATCGTGGCCGCGATCGGCATGCCGTTCGCAATCCCCTTCGCCATCGTAATGATTTCCGGCTCCACACCCCAGTGCTCGATGCCGAACATCTTGCCGCCGAGACGCCCGAAACCGGTCTGAACCTCGTCGCAGATGAACACGCCGCCGTAGCGGCGCACGATCTCGACCGCGATCTCGAAGTACTCCGGCGGCGGCGTGATGAACCCGCCGACGCCCTGGATAGGCTCCGCCAGAAACGCGGCGACTTTGCCCGTCGTCGTCGTCTGAATCAGCTCCTCGATGTCCCGGGCGCACCTGATGTCGCAGGAAGGATGCGTCAGCCCGAACGGACACCGGTAGCAGTACGGAGAGACGGCGTGTTTGACGGCGGCGACCTGCGAGGGGATCGCCCGCCACGGCGCGTGTCCGGTGAGCGCCTGAGAGAGCATGCCGCGACCCGAATACCCGTGCCGGAGCGCGATCAGCTCCATCGCGCCCGTGTAGATCTGCGCGAGAACCACGGCCGTATCATCCGCCTCAGACCCGGACGCCGTGAAGATGCTCTTCTTCAGTCGCCCCGGCGTGATCGCTGCGAGACGCTCGGCCAGCTCCACCGTCGGAACCGTGGGGTACAGACTCGATACGTGACCGAGTCGATCCACCTGGGCCTTGATCGCATCGGTGACACGGGGGTCGCAGTGACCGATGGAGACCGTGAGGATCCCGCCGAAGAAGTCCAGATACCGATTCCCTTCGGCATCACGAACGTAGAGTCCTTCACCCTGGTCGAGAACGACGGGTTCCGCGTAGTAGTTGGCCACCGCCGGGAGGAGGTAGTCGCGATGCTTCGCCCTCGCGTCCGCCGATACGTCACCCCGTGTTTTCGTCATGTCGCGCTCCTTGGAAGGTAGCGACCGGCGCCCCGTTCCACCTTGAGGTCACCATCTCGATATTGAACGCGGCCGCTCGCGATCACAGTGGACGGAATCCCCTGGACGGCGAACCCCTCGAAGATGCTGCGGTCGCACTTGTGCGTATGTGTCTTTGCGGAGATCGTGCGTGTTCCCTCAGGGTCCCAAACCACGAGGTCCGCGTCCGCCCCGATCGTGATCGAACCCTTGCGGGGATATAGCCCGAAGATCTTCGCGGCGCGCGTCGACGTGAGGTCGACGAACTGGTTCAGATCGATGCGACCTTCGAGCACGCCATGGGTGTAGAGAAGCGACAATCGATCCTGCATGCCGGCCGCACCGTTGGGTATCTTCCGAAAGTCGCCCTTGCCCATATCTTTCTGACCGACCTGGTTGAAGGGACAGTGATCGGTGCCCACGACTTCCAGGATCCCCGACCCGAGTGCCGCCCAGAGCGGCTCTTGATGGCCACGCGGACGGATCGGCGGACTCATGACGTACGCCGCCCCCTCGAAGTCGGGCTTTTCGTACACCGTATCATCGAGGAGCAGATACTGCGGACACGTCTCACCGTACACCTGCTGTCCCCGCTCACGCGCCTCCGCGACCGCGCGGACGGCTTCCGCGCAGGTCATGTGGACGACGTATAGCGGCGCCCCCGTCAAGCGCGCCATCATGATCGCGCGTGCTGTTGCCTCACCCTCGACCGGCGAGGGACGGGAGAGCGCATGATGGATCGGCTCGGTCTTCCCTTCAGCGATGAACTGGTTCTGCAGTTCGACGACCATCTCGCCGTGTTCGGCGTGGACCATGATGAGTGCGTCCAGGTGTGATGCGCTCTTGAGCGCCTGAATGATCTCGGTGTCGTCGATGCCGATCGCCCCGCGGTAGGCCATGAAGACCTTGAACGAGCAGATCCCTTCCTCCCGAACGCAGCGCTCCATCCACTCGACGGCTTTCTCACGCCACGAGGTGATGCACATGTGAAATCCGTAGTCCGCGACAGCCTTCTCGGCCTTGGCGTGCCAGTCCTTCAGCACGGCCATCGCGTCGTCGTCGCGCCCGGGAACCACGAAGTCGATGATCGTGGTCGTTCCGCCCGCGATGCCGGCGGCCGTCCCCGTCTCGAAGTCGTCGGCCGAGACGGTCCCCATGAACGGCAGCTCCATGTGGACGTGCGGGTCCACCCCGCCCGGAAACACGAACTGCCCCGAAGCGTCAATGACGTCATCGTCCGTTGCCGCGTCGAGGGCGTCATCCAGCTCAACGATCTTGTCGTCACGGCAGCGCACGTCACCGACCCAGCGATCGATCGCCGTAACGAGGGTTCCGTTCTTGATCAAGACACCCATGCGGGCCTCCTCAGGAGCCGGCCGTCACTCAAGGCAGGAGTTCGGTCATCTCTTCGTACGTCTCGGGACGGCGGTCGCGATAGAACTGCCAGACCCGTCTCACTTCCTCGATCATGTCGAGATCGAGGTCGGCGGTGATGAGTTCGTCATCGTCTTCCGATCCCGTCGCGAGGAAGCCGCCGCGCGGATCGACGAAGTAACTCGTCCCATAGAATTTTCCGATGTTCCAGGGGGCTTCGGTTCCGACCCGGTTGATGCACCCCATGAAGTAGCCGTTGGCGACGGCGTGCGCCGGCTGCTCGAGCTTCCAGAGGTACTGCGAAAGCCCCGCCACGGTCGCGGACGGGTTAAAGACAATCTCCGCGCCACCCAGACCGAGGATGCGCGCACCTTCCGGGAAATGGCGGTCGTAGCAAATGTAGACACCGACGGTCGCGTGCTGTGTCTGAAAGACCGGATAGCCCATATTGCCGGGTTTGAAGAAGAACTTCTCCCAGAAACCCGCGACCTGAGGAATGTGGTTCTTGCGGTACTTCCCCAGATACGTGCCGTCGGCGTCGATCACGGCCGCCGTGTTGTAGTAGACGCCGGCTTGTTCACGCTCGTAGATGGGAACGACGATGACCATGCCGTACTTCTTCGCGAACGGCGTGAGCGCTTCGACCGTCGGGCCCGGGACCGGCTCGGCCGCGTCGTACCAGCGTTCGTCCTGACTCGGACAGAAATACGGTCCGTTGAAGATCTCCTGCAGGCAGAGTACCTGCACGCCGGCCGCGCCGGCTTCATCGATTAACGGCGCGTGCTTCTCGAACGCGGCCGCCTGTATCTCGGCTACGGGGCGGCTTTCATCATTGATCGGGTTCGCGCATTGAATGAGGCCGCCCTTGACGATCCTCGCCACGTCTCGCCTCCTTCGGATTCGATCACGCGCCGGGTGAGTTACCAGCGCGAGATCACGACCTTTCTGTCCGTATAGAAATCGAAGATCTCTCGGCCATGCGCCTTGAGATCGCCCATGAAGGATCCCTTCGCGCCCCCGAAGCTGAAGAACGACATCGGGGCCGCGACGCCGAGATTGACCGCGGTCATGCTGGCTTCGACCTCGTACGCGAAGGTCCGCGCGTGGCGACCGCTCGTGGTGAAGATAGAGCTGGCGTTGCCGAGCGGGTGGGCCTTCATCGTCGCGAGCGCCTGGTCTAGCGACGCCACGTTCATGAGACACAGCACGGGGCCGAAGATCTCCTCGCTTGCGACCACCATCTCGGGTGTAACGCCGTCGAAGAGCGTCGGTCCGATGAAGAAGCCGCCGCCGTCGCTCTCGGGCTTGACGTCGCGCCCGTCGACGACGAGCTCCGCACCTTCATCGATTCCCTTCTGGATGTAGTCCAGCACACGCGCCTTGTGGGCGGCGCTGATCACGGGTCCCATCATGATGCCGTCTCGGGTCCCGTCGCCGACGCGTATCTTCGCCAGCCGCTCGACGAGGCCGTCGCGAATCTTCTGATGACAATCCCCGACGGTGAGAACCACGGTCCCGGCGAGACAGCGTTCTCCGGCGCATCCGTAGGCCGAGCCGGTCACGGCGTCGAGCGCGGCGTCCATGTCGGCGTCCGGCATGACGACGAGGAAGTTCTTCGCCCCCCCGAGGGCCTGCACGCGTTTGCCGCTCTCCGCGGCACGGCGATAGACGTACTCGGCCACGGGACTCGACCCGACGAACGAAACACCCTTGATAAGCGGGTTGTCGAGGATCGCGTTCACGGCGTCCTTGCCGCCGTTGACCATGTTGAGAACCCCGGGAGGAAAGCCCGCATCGTGGATGAGCTTGAACAGAAGCTCCTGGCAGTAAGGCACCTGTTCGGAAGGTTTGCAGACGAAGGTGTTTCCGCAGGCGACCGCGAACGGATAGAACCAGAGCGGCACCATGGCAGGGAAGTTGAACGGCGCGATGCACGCGAAGACACCCATCGGCTGGCGGATCTCACTCGTGTCGATGCCCGCCGCCACGTCCTCGAGGGCGCGCCCCATCATCAGCGTCGGCGCGCCGCACGCGACTTCCACGCACTCGATCCCGCGCCGGACGCTCCCGACCGATTCGTCGATCGTCTTGCCGTGTTCTATTGTGAGGATGCGCGCTAGCTCGTCGGCGTGCTTCTCCAGAAGGAACTTGAAATTGAAGAGGTAGCGCGCCCGATCGATTACGGGGACTCGGCGCCATTCCGGATATGCCTTGTGGGCGGCATCCACCGCGCGGGACACGTCCGCCTCCCCACCGAGCGGGACCTGGCCGAGCGTCTCGCCCGTAGCCGGGTTCAAGACGTCGAGCGTCTCGCCCGCCAGCGAGTCGATCCACTCGCCGCCCACGTAGTCCTGGATCCGTTTCACGGCCATTCTAGCCTCCAGTCGGTTGTGAAGTACGCAAGGCTACCATGCGTCCCGAGAGAGGGACAAGATCAGTGATGGCAGGGAGATATGGCCACGCGGGGCGTGCGGGCGAGCATCCAGATTATATTGCTTGTCGACACGGGGCACAGATATGATACGATCCTCATAGGGACTCCACAGACCCCGCGCAACGCCCGGAGGTCGGTCATGAAATGCGCACTGCTTCTATCTGTGGTTGTCTCCCTCTTCATCACGCCCGCACTCGCTGACGAACCCGAGCTGGATCCCAAGGCAAGCATCAACCTCTACATGACCAAACCCAGCTACGTTGGCAGCCAGCTCTTGCAGAACTCGGACTTCCCGATCTGCGAGAGCCTGCGGGATCTTCCCGAAGGCAGCGATGACGGCATCTTCGTCTGGGTGTTCTTTTGCCGGGAAGGCGGACTCCCATACAACGGCTGTGAAGCCATCGGAGGCGTCCAGTTCGGTATCGAGTACAGCCCGACAGTCATCGTCAAGGAGTGGACGCTCGCGACCGGAGGATTGGATATCGGTGAAGGCGATCAGTGGGGATTGCCGGATTGGCCCGAGAGCGGTAGCAGCTACGCGGCGACATGGTTGGGCGGCGCCTACGTTCCACCGGGTGATTGCGCCAAGGTCGGATACTTCATGATCGACTTCGGGTCCACGGGCGAGATGCAGATCACCCGTCACCCGGTAGACGAACAGGCGCTTTGGGCATGTGGCTGCTTAGGGGAAGAGATTCAGTGCTACAAGATCTGCAAGGCGCGGCTCGGTCGGCTCGATCTCGAGACCGGAGTGGAGCTCGTCTGCGGAAACCAGTGCCCGACGCCGATTGTGGAGCGCAGCTGGGGTCGGATCAAAGCACAGTATCGCTAAGTGGCATCACTAGGTGACTGTCGGATCAAGTGGCGTGGTCCAATCAGAGGAGTTCATTGTATACAGATCATCAACATCAGTAACTATAACTAACTGCAACACAACAACTTAACTTTGTACCCGGGTACAATCCGTGACCCCGAGGCGAGCGGCTAGCCGACATCCTTCGCCGGCAGAAGCCTCCCCGTCACGTCCCCAAACCCGACCCGATACCCATCGCCTTCACACCAGCCGCTCATCGTCACGCGGTCGCCGTCCTGCAGGAACTTCCGCTCTTCCCCGTTCGGAAGCGCAAGCGGCTCGGACCCGCGCCACGACAGCTCGAGCATGCTGCCGCGCGACTCCTTGGCCGGCCCGCTGATCGTACCGGACGCGAGCAAGTCACCCGGGCGAACGTTGCAGCCCGTGACAGTATGATGGGCGAGCTGTTGGCAAATGTTCCAGTAGAGGTAGCGGAAGTTCGAGAGAGAGATCTGATGCGGCGCGTCCATGCTCGCGCCCTGAAGCGTCACCTCGAGCTGGATGTCGTACGACCGGTCGTCGGTGCTCTTCAGATACGGCAACGGCTCCGGATCCTGCGCGGGCCCCGCGCACCGAAACGGCTCGAGCGCGTCGAGCGTAACGACCCACGGCGAAATCGAGGTTGCGAAGTTCTTCGAGAGAAACGGGCCGAGCGGCTGGTATTCCCACTTCTGAATGTCCCTAGCGCTCCAGTCGTTCACGATCACCATCCCGAAGATGCGATCCGAAGCGCGATCGACCGACACGGATTCACCGTGACGGCTCTCCGGGCCGATGAAGAAGCCCATCTCGAGCTCAAAGTCCATGAGCCG
Source organism: uncultured bacterium (assembly GCA_964486455.1). Lineage (GTDB taxonomy): Bacteria > Eisenbacteria > RBG-16-71-46 > CAZAMP01 > CAZAMP01 > CAZAMP01. Next base: position 13,246 of record CAZAMP010000053.1, read on the forward strand.
GCTCGGGCCGAACGTGGGTGCATCGGCGTCGTCCGCCTTCGTCTGCCCAGACGGTCGGTGGACGTCGGTACCACTCACGACGACCGAGCTCGCGCGGCCGTGATAGGCAACCGGCAGGTGGAGCCAGTTCGGCATGAGCGCGTTCTCCTTCCCGCGAAACATGATGCCGACATTCGTCGCGTGCTCACGGGAAGAATAGAAGTCCGTATAGTCGCCGATCTCAGCCGGCAGACACATCCGGGCCTGCGCCATCGATATCAGCACGGTCTCGCGAAGCGCGGCATCGTCACGCAGGGTCGGCTCGTTCTCCGACAGAAGCCGGCTCACGGCGGCCCGGACCGCCTTCCACGCCGGGCGCCCGATCGACATGAACGCGTTGAGCGACGAACGATCGAAGACACGCTCCCCCGACAGCTCGGGGAGATTCAGAAGGCCCTTCTCTTCGAGAACGGACAGATCGAGCACCCACTCCCCGATCGCGACACCCACCCGGGGCGTGGCACCTGCCTCCGGACGAAACACACCGAACGGCAAGTTTTGAATTGGGAAGTGTGAGTCGCTCGAAACCGGAATGAATGATCGAAGCGTCGGATCAGTTGTCGGGTCCATCTCTTCCTCTCATCCTTCTTTCAGCAAACCGAGCGCGCGGAGATCCGCGCGAGGGTCATCAAAGCTACAACTTCCGAACGACGCGGCCGCCGTCTCGCGTGCCTCGGCGATCTCCGCCGTATCGATCCGATAGTCTTTCCACATGAGTCCGTCCGGGTCGAACGCGAAGTGCGTCGGCAGCTCATCCTCGATCATCAATCGGACAACGACTTCATCGAGATCGAGAAAGCGCGCGAGAAACGCCGCGCCGAACACGTTCAAAAAGCCGTGCATCGTCGTCGGGGGATCGGTCGCGGCATGGCGCTCGGGATGATGCAGGCCTGCGGTCGCCTTGAGCAGAACGCCCGCGTCTCGACATGCCGTTATCACCTTCGTCACGAGTTCCGTCGACGGAACGGCGTCGACGGTCACGCCACCGCACCGCAGCTTGTAGCCGGCCGCGCGATATCTCGGCGTCTGGCCGCCGGGGCCCTCGAGCCTCTCCCAATTGTGTTGCGCGATGCCCGCGATCACGTCCCCGACACCGTCCAGGTCATCGCCCTCGGGTACACCCTCGTAGTAGACCGAAAGATGTCGCGGTCCGTGCGCATCGACGAGGTCCGCGATCTGGCGGAGAAGCTCACGGAGCTCCGCACTGTCGCGCTTCTGTAGCAGGACGTTTGGCAGTCGCGCTTCGAAAACATCCACGACCACCCGTTCGACGTGACGTTCGCCGAATGACGTGATCGCTTCGAGATCGGCCACGAGTCCCGAGATGAAGGCGGCCGTGTCGTCTCCCCCTCGCGCGAGCACCGAAAAGCGAAACGGCTCGCCGCGCGAAAAGAGCTCGTCATGGTACGGCCCGAGCTCTTCCAGTCGCGAAGCCGGGCAGATGAAACGTCCCAGCATCCGGGCGTCGGCATCATCTCGATAGCGCGCGTAGTTCCTGATGGCCTCGTCCATATCGAGCGACGCCGGCGGGAAAAGCCCCGCGTAGTCGATGATGCCGCTCATGAACGCGCGCAAGCTCTCGTGCATGTTCTCACTCCACGGTGGTGCACACCATCGGCCTGGTGACGAGCAACGTTCCGAAATCGGAGGGACGATTCTAGTCACACCAACCCGCCGCCGCCAGAGGAAAGCGGTCGCGTTTCGGATTGCCCCTTGTTTTTGATCGGTTTGTCCGGGATTGGCCGATTGCGAGACGGCTGGCATCACACAGGCGGACTGTGTAGTCTCGCTGGCCCGAACTCATACGTCTCCATCACTTAGGAAACGAGGAGATGCACGTGGCTGCCAAGGCCCTTAAGGAAGGTATGAAGGCGCCGGCGTTCAAGGCGCCGGCCGACGACGGCAAGGAGTATGCACTCAAGGATCTCAAGGGGAAGAAGGTCATTCTCTTCTTCTATCCGAAAGACAACACCTCCGGCTGAACGAAGGAAGCGATCGCGTTCCGTGATGCGAACGCGAAGATCCACCGCAAGGGTGCCGTCGCACTGGGCGTCAGCCGCGATAGTCTCAAGAGCCATGCCGGATTCCGCGAGAAACACGAACTGAACTTCCCGCTGCTGTCGGATCCCGACAAGAAGATGCACACCGTTTACGGCACCCTCAAAGAGAAGACGATGTACGGCAAGAAGGTGATGGGGGTCGACCGGTCGACGTTTCTCATCGATGAGAACGGCATCATCCGGAAGATCTGGCGGGGTGTAAAGGTGGACGGTCACGTGGACGCGGTGCTGGAGGAGCTGAAGGCACTCTAGCGATTCGACCGGAGGCCCGTGAGCCATGACCCGAGCCTGGGTAAGACACCTCCTCGACTGGTTTGCCGCCAACAAACGCGAGATGCCGTGGCGTGATGATCCGACCCCGTACAAGGTCTGGGTCAGTGAGATCATGCTGCAGCAGACGCAGGTCGACACGGTCATTCCGTACTTTCGGCGCTTCGTGCGTCGCTTTCCGACCGCCGAGCGCCTCGCGAAAGCGGACCTGCAGGACGTACTGAAGATCTGGGAGGGGCTCGGCTACTACGCCCGCGCACGAAACCTCCACCGCGCGGCGATCGACGTCGTCGCGCGACTCGGCGGGCATCTCCCCGACCGCTACGAGGAACTCCGCGCCCTCCCCGGGCTCGGCGACTACACGGCCGCGGCGATCGCGAGCATCGCGTTCGGGGAGCCGGTACCGGCGGTGGACGGAAACGTCCTCAGGGTCACGGCCCGCTTCTGGGGAATCGAGGACGACATCAAGGCGCCGGCCACGCGGCAGGAAATCTTCGAGAGGCTCACACCGCTCATTCGACGAAGCGACCCCTCGAGTTTCAATCAGGCGCTCATGGAGCTGGGTGCGCTCGTCTGCCGACCGAGTTCCCCGGACTGCGTGAGGTGCCCCATCCGTCGCGGCTGCGTCGCCCGCCGCGAGCGCCGTACGAACGAGCTTCCGAGGCGCACGCGCCGCCACCGCGTCCCACATCACGAGATCGCCGTGGGCGTGATCTGGCGAAACGGCCGGATCCTCATCGGCCGCCGCCCGACCGATCGAATGCTCGGCGGGCTGTGGGAGTTCCCGGGCGGAAAGCGGCAAGGCTCTGAGACGCTCGAGACCGCCACGCGCCGTGAGGTGCTGGAGGAGACGGGGCTTCACGTCTGTGTCGGCGATCGGTACGCAGAGGTCCACCACGCCTACAGTCATTTCACGATCACGCTTACGGCGTTTCGCTGTGAGGTTCGTTCGGGGCGCCTGCGCGCGAACGCGTCCGACGAGCTGCAATGGATACGGCCGGATGACTTTGACTCCTATCCGTTTCCGACCGCGAATCGCAAGGTTATCGACGCGATCCTCCGCGCCCACGCCGACGCGTCTTGACGGTGCGTCTCCGGAAACGATAGGATCTCCGCTCACGATACGATACGCGACACGACCGGCGCTCTCGGTCCGGGGGCACACGCCGCGCCGATTCCAACCGCTTCACCAGGGATCCAATGAGCCACGAGAAACAGGCCGTCATGCCGTCGGCTCCGCCGGCGAGAAATAGGTTGATCGATCAACACGGACGGACGTTCGACTACCTGCGCATCGCCGTCACGGAGCGCTGCAATCTGCGCTGCGTGTACTGTATGCCCGAGGACGGCATCGGCTTCACCGCCGGCGAGTCGCTCCTGACCGCCGACGAGATCCTCCGGATCATCCGCGTAGCGACGACGCTCGGTGTCAACAAGATCAGGATCACAGGTGGAGAGCCGCTTGTGAGAAAGGACATTCTGCCGATCGTCTCGGGCGCGGCGAAGATGTCGGGCATCGAGGACGTCCACCTGACCACCAACGGGCTTTTGCTGGCGCGTCACGCTGATGATCTGCTGAAGGTGGGGCTGAGCGGCGTGAACATCAGCCTCGACACGCTGAACCCCGACAAGTTCGAACGAATCACCAGGCGCACGGGCCTCGAGGACGTGGTTGCGAGCATCCGTCTCGCGGTGCGCGTCGGTTTCCCGTCCGTGAAGGTCAACGTCGTGGCGATGCGGGGCGAGAACGATGACGAGCTGCTGGACTTCGTCGCGCTCGCGCGCGAGCTACCGATCACGGTTCGTTTCATCGAGCTCATGCCGTTCGATACACATCAGGTCTGGAAGACCGGACGCTTCTTGAGCGCGGAACGCATCGTGAAGGCGCTCGGTGAGGTGGCGCCCGATCTGGTAGACAGCGACGGCAGCAAGACGGAGAAACACATCTACAGCATTCCCGGCCACACGGGAAAGGTCGCGGTAATTCCTTCATTCAGCAGAACGCTCTGCGAAGACTGCAACCGGGTGCGTGTCACGGCGGACGGGACCGTCCGCAATTGTCTTTACTCCGAGCGCGAGTTCGATCTCCGAACCGTGCTCCGCGAGGGTGGTGACGACAAGGCGATCGTGAGTGTGCTCAAGGGTGCCATGTGGCGGAAGCATCGCGACGGATGGGACGCACAGAAGGCCAACGGCAAGACGTTTCAAGGGCCACACCGTGAAAGCATGACGCAGATCGGAGGCTGAACCTTTGAGCGAGATCCGGCTGAGCGTCCGTTGCTTTTCTCACGTGAAGGATGCGCTGGGGCGTGACGTGATCGAGATCACGCTGCCCGCGGGTGCCAGCGCCGCCGACGCCATCACATATGTCCGAAAGATGAATCAAACGCGGCTCGGCGCTCTACCGCTTCGGGTAGCGGTGAACAAAACGTTCGTGACCGACGAGACCGTTCTGAACGACGGCGATGAGATCGCCCTGATCCCGCCGGTCCAAGGGGGCTAGCAGCCCGCCATGATCGAAACCGGACTGACCAACCAGCCGCTTCCACCCGTCCGTGAAGACGATCCGAGCGCCACGGCCGGATCGGAGATCATATTCCATGGCCGCGTGCGGGACACCGAGGCCGGACGGACGATCATCGCGCTCGACTACGAGCACTACGAAGGAATGACGGAGGCCGAGCTCGAGTCGCTCGCCCAGGACACCGTCTCCCGTTTCTCCGTGCACGATCTCATCTGCATCCATCGGGTCGGACGCGTACCGGTCGGCCAAGCGTCGGTACGCGTCGTCATCCGATCCGCACACCGTGCGGAGTCGCTCGAGGCGCTGACGTGGTTCATCGACGAGATGAAGAAGCGCGTCCCGCTCTGGAAGTGGGGGGTCACCGAGTCGGGTGACCGATTCCCCTGTGGAACGATCGAAAAAGGAGCTGGTACCCAATGATCCATCGCGTCCAACGCGGCCGCGTGCCCGAGAAACACCACATCGCATTCTCCCCCGACGGGGATCTTACATACGAACATTGCTTCACCCGGAAGGGCTTCGAGGCCGGATACACGATCTTCTATCACAAGAAGCCACCTCACTGGATCCAGACGGACGAAGCGCTCGGTCCCCATCCCGGAGGCGGTGAAGCATCGTGGGACGGCGCGCTCAGGCGCCGGCACTTCCTGTCGGGCGACGCCCCGGCCGGCGGCACTCCGTTCCTCGGCCGTAAGCTCTTTGTCGCCAACAGCGACATCGGCGTCTGGATCGCCAAGCCGGACCAGTCCGAGCCGACGCTGGTGGCGAACGCCGACGCCGATGAGCTGACGTACGTCCACAGCGGATCCGGACGCGTGGAGTCGCCATTCGGACTGCTTGAGTTCCACACGGGCGACTACGTCCACATGCCGCGCTCGATTCCGCATCGTTGGATCATCGACGGCCCAGCGTTTCTCCTCATCATGGAGGCGCGCTCTTTCTGCGACGTCCCCAAGCAATACAGGAATTCGGTGGGTCAGCTCGACATGGCCGCCCCGTATTCGCACAGAGACTTCCGCGCGCCCGATTGGCCGGACGGCGGTCCCGAAAGCCTCGATGCGCCGAAGCGCTTGATCACGCAGCGCGGCGGCGAACTCACGGCATTCGAGATGAGTCACGATCCGTTCGACATCGTCGGCTGGGACGGTCAGGTCTGGCCGTTCGCGTTTCCCATCCGCGCCTTCCAGCCGCGGACCGCGCAGGTTCACCTTCCGCCGACGATCCACACCACGTTCGCCGGCGACGGCTTCGTGATCTGCTCGTTCGTTCCGCGGATCGTCGACTTCCATGAAAAGGCGATTCCGTGCCCCTATCCTCACTCGTCACCCGACTGCGACGAAGTGCTCTTCTATGTCGAGGGGAACTTCACGAGCCGAAAAGGGATCGGTCCAGCGTCGATCAGCCTCCATCCCACCGGACTCCCGCATGGGCCGCATCCGGGAACGTATGAGGCGTCGGTCGGCACCACGCGAACCGATGAGCTGGCCGTGATGATCGACACGTTCAAGCCGCTCCTCCCCACCGACCACGCCCGGCAGGTGGAGGAGTCCGACTACAACTTGAGCTGGCTGCGCTAGGGGTCCGCGTTGAACGCGTCGGAGATCATCTGGCACCCCCGCCCGGACGACCTTGCGAACTCGAACGTCGCCCGGTTCATGAAGCGACACGGGATCGCCGGTGTGGTTGAGCTTCGTCGGCGAGCGGCCGACGATCCCGAGTGGTTCTATCCCGCGATCATCGATGATCTGGGGATCGAGTGGTTTCGTCCGTACGATCGTCTCTGCGACGCGTCGCGAGGACTCCCGTGGACCGAGTGGTTTCTCGGCGGGCAGATCAACATCGTGCACAACGTGCTCGATCGGCATCTCGCCGCCGGGCGCGGCGCTCACACCGCCGTCATTGCGGAGGACGACGCGGAAGGAGTCGCTACACTCACCTACGCCGAGCTTGATGAGCGCGTATCGCGCTTCGCCGCCGCGCTAGCGTCTCTCGGCGTCGGCCTGGACGACGCGGTGGGCTTCTATCTCCCCATGTGCGCCGATGTCGTGGTCGCGCTCCTCGCGTGTCTGAAGATCGGCGCCGTTCCCGTTCCCGTGTTCGCCGGCTTCGGCCCGGAGGCGCTGGCGGCCCGATTGCAGGACGCGAACGCGAAGATCCTCCTCACGGCCGACGCCACGACCCGGCGCGGCAAGACGGTGACACTCAAGGATGCGGCGGACCAGGCGGCGGACGCCTCCGGCTGCGTCCGCCACACCGTGGTGCTCCATCACACCGGCGAACCCGTCGAGTGGAAGGACGGACATGACCTCTGGTGGCACGAGCTGGAAGCGAACGCCGCCCCGTCCTGGCCCACGGCGGCGCTGGACGCATCCGCCCGTTCGCTCCTGCTCTACACGTCCGGCACGACCGGTCGCCCGAAGGGGGCAGTTCACACGCACGGCGGTGTCCAGATGGTCACCGCGAAGGAGGTCGGTTACCACCTCGACGTCCGGCGGAACGACGTCATGTTCTGGCTCACCGACATCGGTTGGATGATGGGCCCCTGGGAAATCCTCGGCGTTCTCTTCCACGGCGCCACACTGGTCCTCCTGGACGGCGCGCCGGACCATCCGACCCCCGATCGACTTTGGGCGATGATCGAGCGCCACGCCGTCACCCATCTCGGCATTGCGCCGACGGCGGTTCGGGCGCTCTCCGCGCATGGGGAGGATCTCGTTCGGGAGCGAGATCTCTCGAGTCTCCGTATCTTCGGATCGACCGGCGAGCCGTGGGACGACTCGTCGTATCGCTGGCTCTTCGACGTGGTGGGCGGCTGTCGATCGCCGATCATCAACATCTCGGGCGGCACGGAGCTCATGGGATGTCTCCTGGCACCGCTGCCCGTGGCGCCGCTCAAGCCGACGTCTCTCCAGGGGCCCGCCCTCGGCATGTCCATTGATGTGCTCGACGAGGACGGACGGAGTGTGCGCGAAGACGTAGGCTATCTGGTCTGTCGAAACGCGGCACCCAACATGACGCGCGGTTTCCTTGGAGATCCGGAGCGCTACGTCGACACGTACTTCTCCCGATTCGGGAAAGAGATCTGGTTCCATGGCGATTGGGCGCTCGTGGATCGTGATGGGTTCTGGTTTCTCACGGGACGGGCCGATGACACGCTCAAGATCGCGGGCAAGCGGATCGGCCCGAGCGAGGTCGAGGCGGCCGCCGTGTCGCACCCTTCGGTGACCGAGGCCGCGGCGGTGGGCCTGCCGGATCCGGTCAAGGGCACGCGGCTGGTGCTCGTAGCCGTGCCCGCTGCGGGTGCCGCGGCCGGGACGGAGCTGGCCACCGCGCTCGTCACCCACGTCGGTGATCAGCTCGGCCCCGCCATGCGCCCGACCGAAGTCATTTGGGTAGAGGCACTTCCGGTGACCCGCTCCGGGAAGATCGTTCGGCGTACGATCCGGAAGGCTCTCCTCGGCGAGGAGATCGGAAGCCTCGCGTCGGTCGCCAATCCGGAGGCCGTCCACGCGCTGCGTGGCGGCTGACCCGATCCGCGAATCCCGTCCACCCGGTCGAGGCCGCAATCGCCTCAAGTTCATGCCCTAACTGCCGATCCCTCTTCCAAATGCCCAGATTCTACCTGCCTGTGATTGCGTTGGGGGATTCTCATCATGACTGATTGGAAAGCTGCTGGGGTGACGCGCCCCCGGCGGAGTGCGTTTCGACAGCTCCGTGCTTCGATGATCGCGTTTGGGATGCTCGTGGGACTCTCGTTCCCACCGTTCGCGAAGTATGTGCTCGAGATTCCGTCCGCAATGAGCGCACCGTTCGCTCTTCTGAGCATCCTCCCGGGTGTTCTGGGCGGCGTTGTCAACTACATCCTCTTCAAGATGCTGGTGGTCAGGGAAATCCGCCGCGTCGTGAAAGGGATGGAAGACGTTAACCGGGATGTGGCGGCCGCGACCGAAGGTCATGAGATCTGCATAGAAGACCAGCACTTGAAAATCACCAGCAACGACGAACTCGGCACCGTCGCAATGTCGTTCAACAAGATGACGGCCGCCATCTCCCGGCGCCTTCGAGTGGAAAGGGGCGCACGGCACCTGCTCTCGAGCCTCGCGCATCGCGTGGACCTTCGAGAAGCCGGGGAAGTCGTGCTCAAGGAGATCGCCAGCACCTTCGAGGCGAGCGCCGGCGTCCTCTATGCGAACACGGACGGCCGGTTCGAACGGCTCTGCTCTTCAGGAGCCGACATCACGGGCAAGCTGCCCGAGCACATCGATTCGAGCCTGGGGCCCGTCAAGCGTGCCATCCAGTCGGGCGAGATCCACGAGATCCGACCGGATGAAGAGGGACTGGACTGGATCGAGCTGTCGACTCCGCTCGGGAGCTTCAGGCCGCGGTTGCTTCTGCTCGTGCCTCTTTCCGTGAACGACGGGACCGCGGGTCTCGTCGTTCTGGCGTGCGGGGCCTCGGAGCTCAGCGAGGAACAGCTCGAACGACTTCAATTGATACGCGGACAGGCATCACCGCACCTTCAGAATGCCATCCTTCACCAAAAGGTCGAGGAACTGGCGGCCGTGGACGAGCTGACCGGGCTGGCGAACCGTCGAACTGGGATGCAGGATCTCCAAAAGAGCTTCTCCACCGCGCTGCGTGAGGGCACGCCGCTGAGCATCGTCATGTTGGACATCGACCATTTCAAGTCCCTGAATGACACGCACGGACATGATGCAGGCGACGCCGTTCTCAAGGTTGTCGCGGACATCCTGCAGGAGAACACCCGCATCGAGACCAGCACTCGGGCCGGGGATACGCTCTGTCGCTACGGAGGAGAGGAATTCCTCATCGCTGCGCCCAATACCGGCATGGACGGAATCAAGACCGTGACAGAGCGGATTCGCGCTCAGATCGAAGCGATGGAGATCCAGTGGCATAACCGGAGCCTTCAGATTTCCGCGAGCCTGGGCGTGACCACGTGGCCCGTTGTCCGGGCATCGACGCCGGAAGAGTTGGTCACACTCGCCGACAAGGCGCTCTACCGCGCGAAGCAGTCCGGTCGGAACCAAGTCTGCGTCAACACGGGTGACGACATCCAGTCCCAGCGCAAGGCGGCCTGAGCGGTCTGGCGCGGCAGGCTGGGGTTGGCCAGTAGCACCATGATCATGCCAGTCCCCCCTACCGACTACCGTCCTTCCCTTGGTATAATAGTTAGACGGACAGTTGGCTTACTCTCCCCCGTCCCTGACGTCGGACGAGCTTCTCGACCGGCGGGATGCGCCCAAGAACAGGCAGCCTGAGGAAGGACACCTAATTCCCATGCGGCACCCATGGACGAATCACGTTTATTTGCTTGGAGTTACGGTGTGGCTCATATGCGCCGCCGCCTCCGCCCACGCGCTCGAGTATCGCTTCAACTGCGGCGGTGACGCCTACGAGACCGGGGACGGGAGAATGTTCGCGGCCGACCAGCAGTGGACCGCCGGCAATGGCGCGGGCCACACGAGCGGCTGGAGCGACTACTCGGGGATCCCTTGCGGCGGAACTCCTGACCCGACGCTCAATTTTACGACGCGGATCAACTGGGGATACCGCTTCGACTCGATCCCGAGCGGGACCTACGTCGTCGAGGTCGTGCTGGGCGACTTCCGCATTCACGGGCCGGGGCTCCGGATCTTCCGCCTGAAGCTGGAGGGCCAGCAGGTCACGCCCAATATCGACGTCTTTGAAGAGAGCCGCCAGAATCGCTATGCGCTCCGCTATCGCCGGGCGGTCGAGGTCACGGACGGGACGCTCACCGTCGAGCCGCACCACGTGTACGCGAACTCCATCATCTCGGCGGTCTCCGTATGGGACCAGGCCCCCGATACGGATGCCCCAGCCCCTCCCGCCGGCCTCGAGCTGTGGGACGGTTTCGAGCAAACCCAGCTCCGGTGGGAGGACACGGACGAGGTCGATGTCGATGGCTATCGCGTCTATCGCGCGATCTCCCACGGCGGCCCATATTCGCTTCTCACGCCCGACGACGTGCACATGCTTCGCTACTTCGATCTCAACGCCTATCCCGGTGTGGAGTATTTCTACTACGTGACCACGGTCGACGTGTTCGGCAACGAGGGCGCGACCACGGACACGCTGAGCGCAACGGCGATGGAGCGTGAAACGTCGATGCTTCCCCTCTATGAGATCCAGATCTCCGACACGAACTGGCGGATCATCAACAGCGCCCCCGAAGCCAACACGCTCGTGCCGGCCGTCTTCGTGGCGAACGGCCAGAGCTACGACGTCGAGGTTCGCTATCGCGGAAGCTCCACCCGCTCGTATGCCAAGAAATCATGGAAGGTGCGATTCCTGAACGGCGTCCTCTTCAACGGCAGGGACGTTCTCAACCTGAACGCCGAGATGCCCGATCGGTCGCTCATACGTGAGGAGCAGGCCTATCGCCTCCTGAACGAGGCGGAGGTCATCTCCCCGACCGCCGATCACATTCAGCTCTTCGTCAATGACGACGACTACGGGGTCTACACGAACGTGGAGGACCTCGATCGCGAATTCCTGGACCGCGTCGGCCTCGATCCGGATGGCAACCTCTACCGCGCATACGACCGGCTGGTGGTGTTGCCGGACACGGCGGCCTACATGGAAGCGTACGAGAAGAAGACCAACGTGGGTGAAGGCTACGGGGATCTCATCGAGTTCATCGAGCTTCTGGACAGCACGCCGGCGTCGGACTTCTATCAGACGTTTCTACCCATCTTCGACTTCGAGAACTTCTACCACTACTACGCCACGAACACGCTTACCGGCAACGTGGACTTCGGACGCGACGACTACTATCTCTACCACGATCTGGTAGACGACTACTGGTACTGGCTCCCGTGGGACTACAACGAGACGTTCGGCAACACGGAGAACTGGGACGAGACGCTGGACTACGACACGACGATCTGGCCATCGACGAGCAATCGCCTGATCTTCCGGGGCTATTCGACCACGCACTTCAAGCAGCGCCACCTCGACCGGTTGCGCCAGCTCTTCGACACGCACTTCTCGCAGGAGACGATGGATCTCAAGATCGACAACGCCTATTCGCTGATCGAGGAGAGCGCGCACGTCGATTGGTTCAAGTGGGGTTGGGAAGACAACACCTGGTTCGATGACGGTCCGAACCAGGTGAAGAGCTTCGTCACGCTCCGAACGGGCCACGTTGAGCCATTGCTTCCCAACTACCTTCCCGATCCGTTCCTGGTCATCAACGAGATCATGGCCTCGAACAGCAGCACGATCTCCGACGAGTTCGGTGAGTTCGACGACTGGATCGAGATCCACAACCCGACCGACTCGACGGTCGTGCTATCGGGCTTCCATCTGACCGACAATTACGCAAACCAGTTCAGGTGGGCGCTACCGGATACGTCGATCCCGGCGGGCGGATACCTGGTTGTCTGGTGCGACGGAGACAGTCTCCAGGGACCGATGCACACGAACTTCCGTCTGAGCGCCGCCGGAGAGGTCATCGGCCTCTTCGGGCCTGCCGCCGATGGGAATCCCGCGGTCGACACGAAGGAGTTCGGCGCCGCGATCGTGGACGTTTCGTTCGGACGCTACCCCGACAACAACTACCACTGGCAGCGGCTGGCCACTCCTACGCCCGGTGGTCCGAACGTGCCGTACGGGAACATTCCTCCGCAGATCTCGAACACGGCACACGAACCTCAGCTTCCCACCCCCGCCGACACGGTCTGGGTCGCCACCGACATCTGGGACGACTACGGCGTCTCGCAGGCAACGCTACATGTCAATACCGGCACCGGTTTCTCGCCCGTGCCCATGGCCGACGACGGAGCGAGCAACGACGGCGCAGCGAGTGACGGCCGATACGGGGCATCGATCCTGCCGCAGATCAGCGGCACGACCGTGAACTACTACGTCGAGGCGCAAGACGACTCGGGCGGCGTGACCGTCGACCCGCTGAGCGCGCCGATCGAGACGTACTTCTACACCGTCGACTTCCAGATTCCGCCGCTCTTCATCAACGAGTTCCTCGCGTCGAACGTCGCCACGAACCAGGATGAATACGGCGAGTTCGATGACTGGGTCGAGATCTACAACGCCGGCTCCGAGACGCTCTACGTGGGCGGGATGCACCTCAGCGATGAGCTCGCGTTTCCCACGCAATGGGTGTTCCCGGACACGTTGATCGAGCCGAACGGCTTCCTGCTGGTCTGGTGCGACAACGATCTCACGCAGGGTTCGATGCACGCGAACTTCAAGCTCGGAGCGGGCGGCGAGCAGATCGGGCTATTCGAGACGACGGCCAACGGCGCCGTGCCGGTCGATACGCTCACCTTCGGTGTTCAATCGGCAGATATCTCGATGGGGCGTCAAACCGACGGCGGTGAGCCGTGGGTGTTCTTCTCGGTACCGACGCCGGGATCGACGAACGAAGTGACGGTCGTTGACCCCGACTACGCACCGATACCGCTGCGCCTCTATCTGGCGCAGTCCGCCCCCAATCCCAGCGCGGGGACCGTACTCATCCCGTTCGGGCTACCGAAGCGGGCGCCGGTGCGATGCGAAATCTACGACGTCGGGGGGCGGAGGCTGAGACGGCTCATCGACACCACGCTACCCGCCGGCCACCATCGTCTGAGCTGGGACGGACACGACGACGCGGGCCGGCAGCTCCCCAGCGGCGTCTACTTCTACAGACTGCACAGCGGCAAGCTCGCGGTGAGCCGAAAGCTGATCTTGACGCGCTGAGTCAAGCGCCCGAGTGGACAACAGAAAGGGTCGCCTCTTCCTCGTGTGAAGAGCGCGACCCTTGTTTCTTCTCGGCCGAGTTTTCCGCTTCAGCCGTCGGCCTCAGTCAACTACCGGTAGATCGCCTTCAGCTCCGCCCAGGTCTTCTTCTGCGTCGGCACGATCGGCGCGTTACCGAACATGACCTTTGCAATGTCGTTCTGCTCCAACTCGAACGAATCGCAGCGAAGCGTCGTGTTCTGGTGGCCGTCCTGAAGCGTTTCACACACCTCGTAGAAACCCGGCGGGATCATGAACCAGCACACGTACCCCTCATCATTGGTGATCTGGCAGTCGTAGAAGTTGTCGGGACCGTCGGCGCAGATCTCCCACCCCTCGGCGAGGTAGTCATCTCCGCCCTCATCGAACTGACCGTCGGCGTCCATGTCGATGAACTTGAAGGCGCAGATCCCAGTCGTCATGGGCGCGACGAAGAACTGACCGTCCTCCTCGGCCGTGAACTCACTGTCAACGGACCAGTACTCGACCCGAACCACGTACAATCCGTCCAGAGAACCGTCGGGCACAGACCACTCCGTTTCCACATGCGTGGTAGACAGGTGCTCCTCATAGAAGACGACGGCGCCATCCGGATCGAAGATCGACACCGTGGTGAGGTCAGGGATCGAGCCGTCGGGATGAACCACGGCCGTGACCCCAAGGACGCCACCCGGATTCTCGACGTAGTACGGGAAGTCCGGTGTGAGGCTGAGATCGATCCAAGGCGTCGTGGCGAACAATGAGGCGGGGAAGACAAAGAGACAGGCTGCGGCTAGCATGAGGCTGTTGCGCGTGAACATTGGGTGCCCCTCCGCGATTGTCAACTGTCAGTGACCCGACCACTCGCGAGTGGCGGGCATCGAGCATTAGCGTGCGCGCCCTAGGCTG
>CAZAMP010000054.1:0-27231 GCA_964486455.1 uncultured bacterium
CGTGATCCGCAATGTGATCCTCAGGCCATGCGATCGCCGAGTGCTCTTCATGAAGCAGATGGCGCATCATCTGATCCCGAGTGTTGACCGCGCCTTCTTGCGAGAGACGCGGAACGTGATCCTGACCCGCGATCCGGTCGACATGTTGCCGTCGCTCAGGCATCAGCTACCGACGCCGACACTGGGTGACACCGGCTACGCCCTGCAGCAAGAACTACTCGATCAGCTGATCGCGCTGGGGCAGGATCCGCCTGTTCTGGACTCTCGAAAGCTCCTGGAGAACCCTTCCGGCGTATTGAGCGCGCTCTGTGATCGCTTGGAACTGCCGTTCGACCGCTCGATGCTGTCGTGGGAGGTGGGTGCCCGGGTCGAGGACGGCATCTGGGCAAAGCACTGGTACGCGAATGTTCACAAATCAACCGGCTTCATTACATACAAACCGAAGACGGCGCCATTTCCCGAGGCGCTGCGTCTGTTGCTTGCGGAATGCGAGCCGATCTATGCGCGGTTGCTGGAGCGCGCGATCCATGCTGAACTTTGATCGCGACGTGTCGTTGCGCAAGCGTGGCGGCAGCCAGGCGACGTTCCGTAGATACCGGGCAACACGAGGCCAAAACCCGAGGGCTGAACCATGACCCCCCAACTTCCGGACCCCCGAAATAGCGACATCATCGTTTACGTCGGCGGCGAGCTTCTTCCGCGTGACGAGGCCAAGGTCTCCGTTTTCGATAGCGCCGTTCAAGGCGGCGACGCGGTCTGGGAGGGATTGCGCGTCTACGACGGCAAGATCTTCCAGCTGGATGCGCACCTGGACCGTCTTCGGGATTCGGCGAAGGCGATGGCGTTCGCCGACGTTCCGTCTCGGGACACGATCAAAAGCGCGATCTTCGAGACGCTCGAGGCGAACGGTATGCGGAACGGCGTGCACATCCGTCTGACGCTCACGCGCGGGAAGAAGATCACGTCGGGCATGGACCCGAAGCTGAATCAGTACGGCCCGTGCCTCATCGTCTTGCCCGAGTGGAAGCCACCGGTCTATGACGCGTCGGGCATCCGGCTGGCCACGGCCTCGATCCGGCGGAACCCGCCGATGTGCGTCGACTCGAAGATCCACCACAACAACCTCATCAACAACATCCTGGCGAAGATCGAGGCGAACGTCGCAGGCGCGGATGATGCCGTCATGCTCGACGTGTTCGGCTACGTGTCCGAAACGAACGCGACGAACCTCTTTCTGTTCAAGAGAGGTTCGCTCGTGACGCCGCACGCGGACAGCTGTCTTCCGGGCATCACACGATCGGTCGTCCTCCGGATCGCGAGAGAGGCGGGCATCGAGGCGATCGAGCGGAATATTTCACTGACCGAGCTATACACGGCGGACGAGATCTTCGTCACCGGCACCATGGGGGAGCTGACGCCTGTCCTCGAGGTGGACGGTCGTGTGATCGGGGCGGGGGAGCCGGGACCGGAGACCGAGAAGCTGCGATCGCTCTACGCAGCCGCCACGGCGAAGGACGGTGAGCCACTACCCGCAAGCTCATAGGTGGTTTAATAACAACAGGTTGGGCGGGGCCGTCTCCCTGGGGAGACAATTCCACGCTCCCCTCCGGTGCGATCGAAGGGCCATTCACTCTCCAGAGGTCAGCGACGTCAACCTAACGAAAAGGCCCCGGGCATTGCCCGGGGCCCCGATGATGTCATTCCGCTCGCGAGCGTGATCTACTACCGATAGCTCTGTAGCACCCGCATGTACTGCGCGCGCTCGAACGCGGCCGCGTCGGAGCAGTTCTTTTGACTCATGCTGCCGCACATCTGCTCGACCGACTCGTACTCGTGCTCTTCCATCCAGTTCACGAGGTCCTGCTCGACGACCTTCAGATGCCCGACGCCGTTCTTGAGCAGCGCTGACGCCATCATGGTCACGTTGGCGCCGACCATGATCATTCTGATCGCGTCGGTCGCCGAGTGAATACCGCGGGTGGCCGCGATGTCGGCCTTGATCCTTCCGTGAAGGATCGCCACCCAGCGCATCGGCAACCGGAGGTCGAAAGACGAGCTGAGCTGGAGATCCGGAACGATCTCTAGCTCCTCCAGATCGACGGTCGGCTGGAAGAAGCGGTTGAACAGAACGAGCGCGTCGGCACCGGCGTCGTCCAAACGCTTGGCCATGTTCGCCATGTTGCTGAAGAACGGACCCAGCTTGACGGCCACCGGGATCGAGACGGCGGACTTGACCGCCTTCAGGATTTCGAAATAGGTGGCCTCGACGTCGGTTCCCGCGAGATCGGGATCCGTCGGGATGTAATAGACGTTCAGTTCCAGCGCATCGGCGCCGGCGTCCTGCATCTGGCGCGCGTACGGCGTCCATTTGCCGGGCGCGGTGGCGTTGAGGCTCGCGATGATCGGGATCCCGACGGTCTCCTTCGCCTTGCGGATGTGGTCCAGGTAATCCTCGGGCCCGACACGGTAGCTGTCTGGCTCGGGGAAGAAGGACGTTGCCTCCGCGAAACTGTCCGTCGCGTGCGTCGTGTGATGATGCAGCTCGAAGCGTTCCTGTGTGAGCTGCTCCTCGAAGAGCGATGCCAAGACGATGGCCGACGCTCCGGCGTCCTCCATCCGCTTGACGGTGTCGATCTCCATCGAAAGCGGCGACGCCGATGGAACAAGCGGCGAGCGGAGCTTCATTCCCAGATATGTTGTGGAGATGTCCATATCATCCTGTCCCTTCTCGAGCCGACGAACGGCCCGACCCCTCCCAGTCTCTCCGAATTACTTCTTGTCGTTTCCATCGGCGGAATCGCCGTTGCCTCCGAACTCTCTCGACGCCATGAACTTGTAGAACTCGAAGCGCTCGTCGGCCTCCTTCTGGGCCTGCGCGAAGAGCTCTTTGGCGACCTCCGGACGACTCTTCGTGAGCATCTTGAACCGGTTCTCCATGAGGAGGTACTCCTCGAGCCGGATCTTCGGTGCTTTCGAGTCGAGCGTGAGCGGGTTCTCGCCACGCTCCGAGCGCTCGGGATGGTAGCGGTAGAGCGGCCATTGTCCCGACTCCACGGCGGCCTTCTGGTTGCGGAGGCCCGTTACCATGTTGATGCCGTGCGCGATGCAGTGCGAGTAGGCGATGATGAGCGATGGGCCGTCGTAGGCTTCCGCCTCGATGAACGCCTTGAGTGTGTGTTCGTCCCGTGCGCCCATGGCGACGCTGGCCACGTAGACCGTCCCGTAGCCCATCGCGAGGAGCCCCAGGTCCTTCTTCCGCGCGGGCTTTCCGCCGGCGGCGAACTTGGCGATCGCGGCGCGCGGAGTGGCTTTGGACATCTGTCCGCCCGTGTTGGAGTAGACCTCGGTGTCGAGTACGAGCAGGTTCACGTTGTGGCCCGACGCGAGAACGTGGTCGAGGCCGCCATAGCCGATGTCGTAGGCCCAGCCGTCGCCGCCGACGATCCAGACGCTCTTCTTCACCAGCATGTCGGCGATGTTGAGAAGTCGCTTCGCCTCATCCGAGTCGATGGACGTGAGCTTCTTCTTCAGCTCCTCGACGCGACCCCGCTGCTCGAAGATGTCCGCCTCATCGCGCTGGACCGCGTTCACGAGACCGCCCGCGAGCTCGTCACCGATTTGCCCCGCGAGCTTCCGCACGAGCCCTTCCGCCATTTCCTTCTGCTGGTTGTAGGAGAGGCGGAAGCCGAGGCCGAACTCGGCGTTGTCTTCGAACAGCGAGTTCGACCAGGCGACGCCGCGCCCATCATCATTTGTCGACCAGGGCGTCGTCGGCAGGTTGCCGCCGTAGATCGACGAGCAGCCCGTGGCGTTCGCCACTACCGCGCGATCACCGAAGAGCTGGGACATCAGCTTGAGATACGGTGTCTCGCCGCACCCCGCGCAGGCGCTGGAGAACTCGAAGAGCGGGGCCTGCACCTGCTGCTGGCGAATCGAAGTCACCTTGAGCGTGGTCCGATCCACATCCGGAAGCCCCAGGAAGAAGTCCCAGTTCTCGCGTTCGGGGAGACGAAGCGGCGGCTGGGGCGCCATGTTGATCGCCTTGAGCCGCGTTTCCTTCTTGTTCTTGACCGGGCAGACGTCGACGCACACGCCGCACCCCGTGCAGTCCTCGGGCGCGACCTGAAGCGAGTACTTGAGGCCCTGGCTCTTCCACTCCCGTTCGCGGGCATCGGCGTACCTGAACGTCGTAGGGGCGTCGGCGACGTGTTTCGCGCTGTAGACCTTTTGCCGGATCGTCGCGTGCGGGCAGACGAGCGAGCACTTGCCGCACTGAATACAGATCTCCTCGTCCCACACGGGAATCTCTTGAGCGATGTTTCGCTTCTCCCACTTGCACGTACCGACCGGGAACGTGCCGTCGGGCGGCATGGCGCTCACCGGCAGTTCGTCACCCCGGTTCTGCACGATGGTGCCGACGACGTTCTGGACATACTCGGGCGCGGCCTCAGGCACGGGCGGCGGCATGCGGACCTCGGAGTCCGCGGTGGCGGGAACCGTCACCTCGTGGAGGTTCGCCACAGTGTTGTCCACAGCCTTGATGTTCATTTGAACGATCTCTTCACCCTTGCGCCCGTACGTCTTCTTGATGGCGTCCTTGATGGCGTCGAGCGCCTGCTCCTTCGGAAGGATATCCGAGATCGCGAAGAAGCACGTCTGCATCACGCTGTTGATGCGTCCGCCCATGCCGCTTTGCTTCGCCACGTCAAAGGCGTCGATGACGTAGAACTTGGCCTTCTTCTCGATGAGCCCTTCCTGGACCTCCCGTGGGAGCTTCGACCACACCTCGTCCGGAGACCACTGGCAGTTCAGAAGAAACGTGCCGCCCGGCACGAGGTTCTTCAGCATGTCGTAGCGCTCGAGGAAGATCTGCTGGTGGCAGGCGATAAACTTGGCCTTGCCGATGAGATACGTGGAGCGGATCGGATCCGGCCCGAAGCGCAGATGCGAGATCGTCACGGCCCCGGCCTTGCGCGAGTCGTAGACGAAGTATCCCTGCGCGTAGTTGTCCGTTCCTTCTCCAATGATCTTGATCGAGTTCTTGTTGGCGCCGACGGTGCCGTCCGCGCCGAGTCCATAGAACATCCCGCGGAATACGCTGTCCGGCTCGGTGGAGAAATCGGGATCGTACGGAAGGCTCGTGTTCGTCACGTCGTCGTTGATCCCGATCGTGAAGTGATTCTTCGGCTCGGACTGAGCGAGGTTGTCGAAAACGCCGACGATCATCGCGGGCGTGAACTCCTTGGAAGAAAGCCCATAGCGACCACCGACGATCGTCGGTATTGCGCCCAGCGCTCCCCAGCCGTTCGTCCTGGCCTCATGGAGTCCCGTCACGCAGTCCATGTAAAGAGGCTCGCCGGTCGCACCGGGCTCCTTCGTGCGGTCGAGGATGCCGAGGGTTTTGGTCGAAGCGGGAAGCGCTTCCACGAAGCGCTTCGCATCGAACGGTCGATAGAGCCGAACCTTCAGGAGCCCGACCTTCTCCCCTTTGCCGACGAGATAGTCGACGGTCTCGTGAGCAGCTTCCGCGCCGGATCCCATGAGCACGATCACGCGCTCTGCATCCGGTGCGCCGACGTAGTCGAACAGATGGTACTGTCGACCCGTGACCTCGGCGAACTGGTCCATGGTCTTTTGCGTGATGTCCGGGCAGGCGGTGTAGAAGCGGTTGATCGTTTCCCGCGCCTGGAAGAAGACATCGGGATTCTGGGCGCTACCGCGGAGGACCGGATGGTCCGGAGAAAGGCCTCGGGCGCGGTGCGCGGCGATCAGATCGTCGTTCATCATCGCGCGGAGATGCTCGTCGGAAAGCATCTCGATTTTCTGGACTTCGTGCGAGCTCCGAAAACCGTCGAAGAAGTGAATGAAGGGGACCCGAGATGCTAGCGAGGTGGCCTGTGAAATGCAGGCGAAGTCGGTGATCTCCTGGAGCGATCCCGAGGCGAGCAGCGCGAAACCCGTCGATCGGGTCGCCATCACGTCGCTGTGATCGCCGAAGATCGAGAGCGCGTGCGTCGCCACCGTCCGGGCGGACACGTGGAACGCCGTGGCGGTGAGCTCACCCGCGATCTTGAACATGTTGGGGATCATGAGCAGAAGCCCCTGCGACGCGGTAAACGTTGTCGTCAGCGCTCCCGTCTGCAGTGATCCGTGGACCGCTCCCGAGGCTCCCCCTTCGCTCTGCATCTCGATGACGGTAGGAACCGAGCCCCAGATGTTGCGTTTCCCGACCGCCGACCACTCGTCGGACAATTCGCCCATGGACGACGACGGGGTGATCGGATAGATCGCGATCACCTCGTTGATGCGGTGTGCGACTGATGCCGCGGCCTCATTGCCGTCGATAGTCGCAAAGACCTTTTTCATCTCTCCACCCATCCCTTCACGAAGACGCGGCGAACCCTCGCCGCGTACACAGTTGACACCCGGGCATGTTACCGGCGGTCGTGTGTGGCTCGACGACCGGAAGCATTATTTAGTCATACGGTCCGTAGATATCGAGGATCTGGTACCGCGTTGCCTTCAGTCTGTGCGCAATGACCTCCGCAAATCGTTTAAGGAGCTCGTAGCCGAGACCGGGATCCTGGTTGAACTTCTCACGAAGGCACCGGCCGTCGAGTGCGATCGCGTTTGTGAGTTGAAGCGCGCGCGCGTCGAAGCTCCACTTGTATGGAGGTATGAGCCACGACCACCCGAGCAACTCTCCTTCTTTGATCGTCTCGACGCTGATCGGTCCCCTTCCGGGAACGAATACTTCGAGCGCGACGCAACCGCTGCGGAGGACGTAGAACTTGTCAGCGGAATCGCCCTCGCGAAAAACGTACTGTCCGGCGTGAAAACGCGTGTTCGAGGCGCAGGTGCTGATCACCTGTCGGTACTTTTCGTCCATCCCTTTGAAGAAGGGGTGCTCTTCAAGAATGCGGTCCAGGATTTCCATGGGCGCACTCCCCTCTGGCCATGTGTTGATGAAATCACCCCGCGGAACCCAGGTTCGCGAGGTTTGACGCAGCGGAGAATCTACACGCAGACGCCTCAGAAGTCGAAGTGTACGGAAGTTTCCATGAAATGTTAACTATAAAACCCTCATTTAAATCGCCAATGAAACGGCCGCCTGCCGGGCGGCTCCCCGAAGACCGCTGCCCCATAGTGGTTAGTGGCCCCGCGGCCGTGCGCTATCAAAGCAGCGATCTGGTATAATGAAATCAGCTACCGGGACATTTCCTGTTGGGTACCGGGACGCTCCCGTCGAGGCCGTCGTGAGGGTTGCACCTTTGATCCATCTCCATCGCTCCCCAGATAGCCGACCGAGACCGCTCCTGGCGATCGTTGCCATCGTGTGGCTAGCCGCCACCACCGGTCATGTGTCCGCCGAAACCACGGTGTGGTCTCCGTCCGACAATCCCCATATCCTTACCGACGATTTCATCGTCGGCGAAGGTGAACTCCTCACGATTCTGCCCGGCACCGAGGTGAGGCTGGCCGCCGGTGTCAGCCTTTGGGTCGACGGCGGTCGGCTGGACGCGGTCGGCACGCCCGACAGTCTCATCATGATCCGCTGGAATGTCCCCGGCGATCACTGGGGCGCCATCCGATTCAACGCATCGGCCAACAACCGGATGACCCATGTGTTCGTTCAGGGGGGCAGCTTCGAGGACGACGATCACGGAGGGATGATGGAGGTCGAGTACGAGTCCTCCATCATCGTCGACGATTGCGAATTCACAAACTACACGCACGATGGATTCCTCGCGCGTTACGGCAGTCGGTTCATGATCATCGATTCCTACGTCCACAACGGACAGCAGCGCGGGATCGTTCAGAACACGCAGGCCAAAGGTCACGTGATCAGGTGCCGGGTCGAAAACGTCAATCTCGACGGCATCGAAGCAGATGGGGGCGGTGATCCGTTCTATGTCCTCATCAGCGACAGTGTCGTCCATGACGTCGGCGACGACGGTATCGATCTGGACGCGGAATTCATCGGGCGGCTCGACGGGAACACGATCTACTCGTGCGGCGACAAGGGTGTCAGCGTCTCCAGCGACGCGTCGGCGACGGTGATCAATTGCGTGGTCTACGACTGCTTCGCCGGCATCGTGGGCTCCGGGGGTGGGTACGTCGAGGTAGCCAGCTCTACGATCTACGGTTGTGACTACGGTCTTCGCGCATACATGGTCTCCGGCTATTCCGGCGGCACGGTGGACGCGAGAAACGTCGTCGTCTGGGAGACGGCCGTGAGCGCCGACTAGGGGATCTTCTCCATCGTGAATGCGACCTACTGCAATTTCGCCCAGAGCTATCCCGGTGAGGGAAACATCAGCTCCGATCCGCTCTTCGTCGATCCCGAGCTGGGTGATTTTCACCTGCGGCCGTACTCGCCGTGCATCGACGCAGGGACGAGCGATCCGCCCACCCCGCTGCTCGATTTCGAGGACGACCCGCGCTTCGACGATCCGACGGTGCCGAACACGGGCGGGGGCCTACAGACTTACTACGACATGGGTGTGGACGAAATGACCGATCCGCCGATCGGAGTGGACGATACACTCGACCTCTTCCCGCCCGGGCTGGCCGTTTGGCCCAATCCGGCGCCGTCCGGCGTCACCCTCGATCTGACGCTGCGGCACGAGGGCCAGGTGCGGGTCTCGGTTCACGATGTGTCCGGCCGCCATGTCCGCCTGGTGCGCGAGGCGCGCCTCGCCGCGGGACGGCATCCCATCGTCTGGGACGGACGAGATGAGGGAGGATCTCCCGTGCCGTCGGGAGTATATTTCGTGCGGCTGGAATCGGGTGGCCGTCCCATCAGTCGCAGGGTCGTGTTGGTCAGGTAGGAGCCAGGCTGTTGCCCATTGACGCACAGTTTTGGCAACGATATCATTTTATGTGCTGAGGCTCTGGCTGCCCCGGCGTCTGTGCTAGAAGTAGGCTTCCGTAGGCAATGTGATGGGTGGGCCGGTTTGATCGTACCTCTCGCATCATTGCACCACTCTGCCCCTCCGCTCTTCGTACGCCCCAACACCCCACCCAGACTGCTCTCTCTCTCGTCGATACGCACTTCGATCGCCTGGAAGCGTGGCGTGTTGCGGAAACCAGGCGGGCGGTGCTGGGGAGACAATGGAAACCGGGCTTTGAGAGTCGCCGCATTTCTTGTCATAGCGGTCTGTATCTGGACATCAATGAGCGAGGGTGCGACCTATGTTGTCGACGGCGGGGGATCCGGTAACTTTCTCACGATTCAGGAGGGCATCGACGCGGCGCAGTATGGCGACAGCGTAGTGGTCTTGCCGGGTATCTACTCCGACATACTGATCGTCGATGCTCCATGGGGAGATCGGATCGCAAACGTGTCCATGAAGGACGGAGTCGTCGTTTTCTCATCCCAAGGGCCGGTCGCTACGGTAATCGACGGCGATGGGATCGCGGACTATGGAGTGTGGTTTCCAGAGGGCAGTTCGAGCGAGACGGTTCTTTCCGGTTTCCACATTCGCGGCGGTTCGGTTGGCATCTACATGTATTGGTCTGACGCCCATGTAACCGGGAACCTACTCACGCATCATGACAACGAGGCGATCAGCAACAACAGAGGTTCTCCGCTCATCAAATCCAATACGATTCATGGTCCTGACTTTGGCATCCGATCGCACTACGACGAGGCACACCCAACGATCGCGCTGAACATAGTCGCCTACGGCAGTGGGAATGGCATTGAGTGTGATGAAGGAGGAGGGACTATCTACAGCAACAATGTGTGTGGCTTCAGAAACAACTGGTGGGGTTGCACGGCAGATCCTCTCAACGTTTACAGTGCTCCGAACTTCTGCGATCCCTGGCCGACAGGGGAGGGGGGCGACTACACACTGGCGGCCAACTCTCCCTGCCTCCCAGAGAATAGCCCGTCCGGAGAGCTAATCGGCGCACTGGGAGTTGGATGTGACTCGTTGTCTGTCGGCGCCTGTTGCTTCGACGATGGTCAATGTTTCATGCGCACGGAAGTCTTCTGCACGAACTTCGACAACTTCTATGTTGGAGATGGCGTTCAGTGCAACTCGGATCTCTGCTCAACCGCTCCAGGCGCTTGTTGTTTGCCGGACGAGACCTGCGTTGTTGTCAGCGAGGATGAGTGCGAGGACCTAGATGGGGACTTTCTGGGCCATGCCGTCTCGTGTGATGATGAGATCTGTGACGCCGATGCGTATCATGTCCCCGGCGACTTCGCGACAATCCAGGAAGCCATTGACGCCGCCGCGGATCTCGACACGATCTATGTCGCTCCGGGCGTCTACAAGGGGGACGGCAACAAAAACCTCAACATAAATAGGAAGGAGATCTTGATCATTTCGGAAGCCGGCCCGGAGAGCACCGTCATCGATTGTGAAGGCGCCGGACGAGGCGCCTACTTCCGCTATGTTGCATGGCCCACCCTCCTCCAGGGCTTTACGATAAAGAACGGGGTGGCGGAATTTGGCGGCGCCATCGCCTGCAGGACCGCATCCCCAACCGTTAGAGACTGCATTCTGATCGGCAACTACGCCGAGCAGAGGGGCGGCGCTATTTCCTGCTATGGCGGGGCGGCCCGAATCGAACACTGCGTGATCAGCGGCAACCTTGCAGAGTGGTCGGGTGGCGGCGGCATCGCCGCATACGATGGAGCGGACCCGGTTATCGACCACTGCACGATCAGCGGCAATTTCGGGCCGTCCGGCGGCGGTGTCTATGTGGGATATGAGTGGGGAGGGGCTCGGCTCCGCCACACGATTGTTTGGGGGAACTGCTCGGATTCTGAATGGCAAGAAGTTCGCGGTACGGGTACCTATGGCCCCGTCTGGCTTGAATGCACGTGCATCCCCGATGGAGGAGTCGGGGGCTATGGACTAGAAGTCATATGGCTAGAGGGGAACATCCATGAGGATCCACGTTTCTGTGATCCCGACACCTGCGCGAATAGCCCCACGACGGCCGGCGACTACAGCCTGCACATCGATTCGCCATGCCTTCCGGGCAACTACCCGGGCGACCACTACTGCGGGATCATCGGTGCGCGTGGCTACGGCGGCTGCGATCCAGGCGTCGATGTTGTCGTCGAAGAGCTGAAGCTTCCGCCCGGGCTAGCGGTCTCCCCCAATCCATCTCATGGCCCTATCCACGTGGCTTTCACAACGGATGGGTCCAAGCCTCGAAGGCTTCTTGTGTTTGACGTCATGGGTCGCGAGGTCTATTCACACACCTTGGCGCCCACCTCGGGCGTTTGGCGGTGGAACGGGATAAACAATGCCCACCTATCCGTTTCGCCAGGCACCTACTTCGTCCGCCTGGAAGCGGGGGGCATGACAGAGACCAAACGGGTCGTCTTACTGCGGTAGCGACCGGCCGCCGCCCCCGTTTCGACCTCTGTGCCGCCAAGCCAGCCCACGCTGACCGGCAACAAATCCTTGCCTCTAACCACGTCCGTCCTGGAAGATTGGCGACTCTTGGGCCCGTATTCGGGCACCCGGGCGATCTCAATATGCCAACACACGCTGAGCGAGGAGCCGGCAATGGAGTTTCCGAAGAAGTACAAGCCGCAGGAAGCCGAGGAACACTGGAAGGCCCAATGGAAGGTGTCGGGCATCTACGCGTGGGATCCGAATCGTCCCCGTGAAGAGACCTTCGTCGTCGACACGCCGCCTCCGACGGTAAGCGGGTCACTTCACGTCGGTCACATGTTCAGCTACTCGCACCAGGACTTCATCGTGCGCTACCAGCGCATGCGTGGTCAGAACATCTTCTTCCCCATCGGGTGGGACGACAACGGGCTTCCAACCGAGCGTCGTGTTCAAAACCTCTTCAACGTGAAGTGCGAACCGCACGTTCCGTTCGATCCGGATCTCAAGGTTGACCGCAAGCGCAAAGGCAATCCGCAGCCGATCAGTCGAAAGAACTTCATCGATCTCTGTCATGAGGTCACGCGGGAGGACGAAGAAGCGTTTCGGGAGCTTTGGACCCGCCTCGGCCTCTCCTATGACTGGAGCGAGGAATACGCGACGATCGACGATCATTGTCGCAGGCTCTCGCAATGGAGCTTTCTCGATCTGCTCGAGAAGGGCGAGATCTATCAGGCCGAGCGTCCCGTGATGTGGGACGTCGATTTTCAGACGGCGATCGCGCAGGCGGAGGTCGTCGACAAGGAGCGCCCGAGCGCGTTTCACCATCTTCGCTTCGGCATTCAGGACGGTGACCGCGACCACGTGGTCATCGCGACCACCCGGCCCGAGCTTCTGGCCGCGTGCGTGGCCGTGCTCGCGCATCCCGACGATGAGCGCTATCGCCCGCTCTTCGGAAAGAAGGCCGTCACGCCGCTCTTCCAGGTCCCCGTGCCGATCATGCCCGACCCGCAGGCCGATCCGGAGAAGGGGACGGGCATCGTCATGGTCTGCACGTTCGGCGACCAGACCGACGTGGAATGGTGGCGCGAGTTCAAGCTGCCGCTTCGCCAGATCATCGGACGGAACGGGCGTCTTCTTCCCGTCACATTCGGCGAGCCCGGATGGGAGAGCCTCGATCCCGACGCCGCCAACGCCGTTTATGCGGGGCTCGAAGGCAAGAACGTCAAGCAGGCACAGAAGGCGACGATCGAGATTGCCGAATCACGCGATGGCATATTCGACAAACCGTCGGAGCCGATCACGCACGCCGTGAAGTATTTCGAGAAGGGAGACCGCCCGCTCGAGCTCATTCCCGCCCGCCAGTGGTTCGCGCGCATCCTCGACAAGAAGGAGGCGCTCATCGAGCAGGGCCGGAAGATCCAATGGTACCCGGCGTTCATGGGCAAGCGATATCAGCACTGGGTCGAAGGCCTGAACCAGGACTGGTGCCTCAGCCGTCAGCGATACTTCGGCGTCGCCATGCCGGTGTGGTACAAGGCCGGTGACGACGGCGAGCCGCTCTATGACGAGCTGATTCTTCCCGACACGGACTCGCTGCCGGTCGACCCACTTCAGGAAACACCGCCCGGATACACGGAAGATCAGCGGGACAAACCGGGTGGCTTCACGGGCGACCCGGACGTGCTGGACACCTGGGCGACAAGCTCGCTCACGCCGCAGATCGCGACCAAATGGGTGAGTGACCTCGACCGACACAAAAAGCTCTTCCCCATGGACATCCGGCCGCAGAGCCACGAGATCATCCGAACGTGGGCGTTCTACACCACCGCGAAGGCGTACATGCACGAGCGGGAGATCCCGTGGAAGCACGTCGTGATCAGCGGGTGGATTCTCGATCCCGACCGGAAGAAGATGTCGAAGAGCCGCGGCAAGGCCGTCACGCCCGAGCCGCTCCTCGACGAGTTCGGTGCGGACGCGGTCCGCTACTGGGCCGCGCGCGCCCGTCTCGGGGTCGATACGGCGTACGACGAGCAGGTCTTCAAGGTCGGGCGCCGTCTCTGCACCAAGCTCTTCAACGCGAGCAAGTTCGCGATCGGCCGCTTCAGCGAGATCGATCCATCGGAACTGGGCCCCGACAAGGTCATGATGGAGTCGGACCGCGCCGTGATCGCGGAGCTCCGACCGGTCCTGGAAAGGGCGACGGCGGCCCTCGACGAGTTCGACTACGCGCAGGCGCTCATGCTCATCGAGGAGTTCTTCTGGCGGACGTTCTGCGACAACTACCTCGAGCTGGCGAAGCCGAGGACCTATGAGGAAGGACTTACCGAGGGGCGGCTCTCGGCGGCATCGACGCTTCGTCTGGTGCACCGCGCGATCGTCCGGCTCTTCGCGCCGTACCTGGCGTTTCTGTCCGAAGACATCTGGAGCCGCTGCTACGCGGGCGATCCCGACATGCACGAGTCCATCCACAAGAGTCCCTGGCCGACGCTCGATGAGTTTGCTGCCATTGCGGCGCCATCAGGTGAAGAGATGTTCCCCGCGATGGTGGGTGTCATCGAAGGCGTGCGGAAGGCAAAGGCGGATGCCAACAAGAGCATGAAGGCGCCCGTGGCGCGGGCGGCGGTCACCGCGAAAGCGGAACTGCTCCGTACGCTCGAGCCTGGGGTCGACGACATCAAGCGGATGCTGCACATCGAAACCCTGGAACTCGTGGAAGGCGATCCGGGGACCGGGGCTGTTGCGGTCGAGGCGACGCTGGCCGAGTCCGAGTAGGGATGTCGCTCACCGGGTTCGCCGGCGGGCCCACTCGATGCCTAAGTAAAACGCCCCGCCGCATCTCGCGGCAGGGCGTCCCGTGGGGCGAGTCAACGGGCGGTGGTGAACTCCACTAAGCTTCGACGCTCACGCCGAAATCCGATTCGATCTGGGCGCGGAGTGCGGGCTCCGGCATGGCGCCCACGACGCGGTTTACCACCTCGCCGTCCTTGATCATCAGCATGGTCGGGATGCCCTGCACGCCGTACTGCGCCGCGTACTGCGGATTGTCATCCACGTTGACCTTCGTGAAGAGGACCTTTCCGTCCATCTCGGCGCTCAGCTTCTCGATCACCGGGGCAACCATCCGGCACGGTCCGCACCAGGGAGCCCAGAAGTCGACGACGACGGGGAGATCCGACTTCAGAACCTCGGCCTCGAACGTAGCGTCTGATATCGCGAGTGGCTGTGCCATTGCTTTCCTCCTGCGTGAGTGCTGTGTGGCTCGTGTCACTTGATGGGTGGCCGGGCCACCCGAGTTCTTTCACTGGCTCCGGCGAGGTCGCCCGGGCTCATCCCGGGCGCGCCCCCGCCGCATGCCAGGGGGCAATGCAGGAAGTGTGACAATCACGGGTGCGCATGCATAACTGGTTGTGTGGCAAGCTATTGTGCAGGCTGTTGCCGGGTGGGATGTGGGGTGCCTATCTCGGCTGCAACATGGGCTGCAACACGGATCTATCCTGTTGGGGACGTGATCCCGTGCCGCTTCATCTTCCGCCAGAGCGTGGTGCGCTCGATACCGAGTCGCTCCGCGGCCCGGCCCTTGTTCCAACCGGTCTCTTCGAGCGCCGACAGAATAGCCGACTTCTCTTCGTCGCCTGACGGTCGCTTGAGAACGTGGTTCGGCCGCACGGAGCGTCTCCGGCGTCCGACGAGCGCCGAAACGTCGGCCGTTTCCTCGATGAGCTCGCGGGGCAGGTCCTCGAGCAGCAACATCTTGCCTCGGTTCTTGACGACCGCGTGCTCGATGGCGTTTCGGAGCTCGCGCACGTTTCCGGGCCACCGATGATCCATCAGCGCCCGCATGGCATCCGGTGAGATTCGGTAGACAGTCTTCCGCATCCGCTCTGCGAACTCCTCGACGAAAGCGGCGGCCAGATCGGGAATGCTCTCGCGGCGATCTCGGAGAGGCGGCACATCGATCGGGATGACGTTCAGCCGATAGTAGAGGTCCTGTCGAAAACGACCGTCGTCCACGAGCTTCTTGAGCGGTTGATGCGTTGCTGCTAGCACGCGAACGTCGATCTTCACGGTTCGCGTGTCACCGACGCGCTCGATCTCGCGTTCCTGCAGGACACGCAACAGCTTCACCTGGATCCGTTCGCTAAGATCACCGATCTCATCGAGGAAGATGGTCCCACCGCTCGCCATCTCGAAACGGCCCTTCCGATCGTGCAAAGCCCCTGTATATGCGCCTTTCACGTGTCCGAAGAGTTCGCTCTCTAGAAGGCTCTCCGAGAGCGCGGAGCAGTTGACCTTCACGAATGGCGCGTTCTGCCTGGCGCTCGCGCGGTGGATGGCGTCGGCGAAGAGCTCCTTGCCCGTTCCACTCTCGCCCAGGATGAGGATTGTGGAGTCGGTCGGGGCGACCTGCTCGATGAGGGTGAAAATCTCCTGCATGATCTCGCCGGAGCCGATGATTCCGTGGAGCGACGTTCGGTTTTGCAGTCGGACCTCCAGCTCGCGCACGTGCGTCATATCGCGAACGATCAACACCGCGCCGCCCGTGTCTCCGGTTCGGTCGAGGAGCCGGCTCGCCGACAGGAGCACGCGAAGCTCACCACCGTCCGGGCGAAGCAGTAGGTTCTCACGTTCCTGCACGTGTTCGCCGGTCCTCAGTGTCTCTTGCACGATCCGGCTGACCTTCCAGAGACGACCGTGCAGCACCTCGCTCACGTGCCGGCCGGTCGCCCAGTCCAGCGTGACGCCGAGCGTTTCTCTCGCGGCGGTGTTGATGTTCGTGACCATTAGTGCGGGATCCAGCGTGAGGATTCCGTCGCCGACGCTGTTGAAGATGGCCTCCATGTTGGCCTTCTGCGCCATGCAGATTTCCAGGTTTCCGGTCGTTGCCACTGCGGACCTCGCGGTGAAGGAGGAGAACGGGGCGCTGCAGCGCTCGTGACGTTGCACCACCGGGCCACCGAGACGCAACAGAGTGTTGCACATACACAGCAGGAATGCAACACATGATCGTCGCGCGACTCAAATCTTGATGACGTGTCATCGTCTAACATGCGTGACATCAATCAGTTATAGCGGTATTGACGTTGCGGCCCGCAACACCCAGTCTCGGCGTCGACTTGGCCCGCCGGTTGCGATGGAGAGCGCCGTTACGACTCCACGCATCGACACTCCCTGGAGGGCATAGAAATGAAGTCATTGCTTGTCGGCTTTTCGATCAATCACCCGAAGTGGGTGATCGGTCTCGCGGTCGCGATCACGGTCATTCTCGGACTGCAGATCGCGCGCATTCATATCGACACCGATCCCGAGAACATGCTCCCCGAGAACGAGACGGTTCGGATCAACTATCACGAGGTGAAGGATGTCTTCGGCCTCCACGACATGTTGGTCCTCGGCATCGTTCGAGAGGATGGCGTCTTCAATCCCAAGACGCTCGAACGCGTCGCGATGATCACCGAAGAGGTGCGTGAGATGGAGGGGGTCATCGAAGATGACATCCTCGCCCCCACCGAAGTCGATGACATCTCCACGACCGACGACGGAATCCTCCGGGTCGCGCGGCTGATGGAAGAGATACCTGAAGATGACGCGGCCGCTCAGCGCATGCTCATCCAGATCGCAAAGAACCCCGTGCTCCGCGGAAAGCTCGCCTCCGACGACGGAAAGGCAATGGCCATCTTCATTCCGCTGGTGTCGAAGGACTTTGCGAACGAGATCGCTGGCAAGGTGGAGGCCCTCATCGCATCGGGGGATGGCGATGAGACTTACCATCTTGCCGGCATCCCGCTCGCCGAGGACACGTTCGGATCCGAGATGTTCAAGCAGATGGCCGTCTCGGCGCCTCTGGCCTTTCTCATCATCTTTCTCGTGATGCTCTACTTCTTCCGCAAGCCCGTCATCGTGCTCTCACCCATGATCGTCGCGATGATGAGCGTGATCTGGACGATGGGTCTTCTCATCGGGCTCGGCTACACCGTCCACATCATGAGTTCCATGATCCCGATCTTCCTCATACCGATCGCCGTGCTGAACTCGATCCACATGTTGAGCGAGTTCCACGAGCGCTATCAGAAGCACCTCGACATGCGCCGCACGATCCGCGACACCATGGACGAGCTCTTCATCCCGATGATCTTCACCTCGCTCACAACCGTTGTTGGGTTCGCGTCGCTGATGGTCACACCCATCCCGCCGGTCCAGGTCTTCGGCGCCTTCGTCGCCTTCGGGATCGCGATCGCGTGGCTGCTCTCGGTAACGTTCAATATCGCCTACGCGGTGCTGCTTCCCACCAAGTCGCTGAAGAACTTCGGCGTCTCGGAAGAGGGCCGCACTGTCGTTCGCGGGACGATGCACGGGATGCGCGATTTCTCGCTTCGTTTCCGGAAGCCGATCATCGCGGTCGGCGTGATCCTTCTCGCGGTCTCGGTGGTCGGGCTCACGAAGATCGAGGTCAACGACAACCCCGTGAAGTGGTTCAAGGCGGATCACCCGATGCGCATCGCCGACACGGTGATGAACGAGCATCTCGCCGGGACCTACATCGCTTACCTCGCGGTCGAAGCTGAGGAGGAAGGCGGTCTCAATGAGCCGGAGGCCATGAAGTACATCGAGTCCCTGCAGGATCATATGGAGACTCACTCTAATGTCGGGGCCACGACTGCGATCACGGACATCGTGAAGAAGGTGCGTGAGGAGCTCAAAGGCGACCCCACTGAAGCGATCCTCCCCGACTCGCGCGAAGAAATTTCCCAGTACCTCTTCCTCTACGAAATGTCCGGCGGCGATCCTGAAGACCTCTTCAAGTTCATCACGCCCGAGTCCGATCGGGCCAACATCTGGGTGCAGATGCACGCGGGCGAGAACCGCGAGGTGACAAGCGTGATCGAGACGGCGGAGGCGTTCGTCGCCGAGAACCCGCCGCCCGGTCTCACGCTCACCTGGTCGGGACTGCCGTACATCAACGTCGTCTGGCAGCAGAAGATGGTGTCCGGCATGGGTAAGGCGCTCGCCGGCAGCTTCATCACGGTCTTCATCATGATGGTCATCCTGTTCCGGTCGGTCCGCTTGGGGCTGCTCTCGATGATCCCGCTCACGGCGACGATCTCACTCGTCTACGCGTTCATCGGATACATCGGTCGGCCGTATGACATGCCGGTGGCCGTGCTTTCGTCGCTTACGCTGGGGCTCTCGATCGATTTCGCGATCCACTTCCTACAGAGAACGCGCGAGGCGTATCGTGAGACCGGCGATTTCCACGCGGCCATCACGGCCACATTCGAGGCGCCCGCCCGCGCGATTACGAGAAACATCCTCGTGATCGCCATCGGATTCGTTCCGATGTTCTTTGCGAGCCTGGTCCCATACGTGACGGTCGGAGCGTTCTTCTTCGCCATCATGTTGGTCAGTGGATTTACGACGCTCTTCTCGTTGCCTGCCATCCTGGGTGTGATGAACCCCGGGTTCCTGGGCGGCGCGAAAAAGAACCGAGTAACCGAACGCGTGGTCGCCTAGACCACGCCCGATATCGAAAGGAGTCTAGTCATGTTCAAGAAGATGCTTTGGGTGGTCATCGCCCTGGGAATGGTCACGGTCGCTCTCGTGACCGCGTCGGCCAGTGTTCACGCGGAAGGCGCCGCGCCGTCGGCCGAAGCGATCATGAAGGATGCGCACCTCAACCTCTACTACGCGGCGGACGACGGACGCTCTGCGGTGCACATGACGCTCACCGACAAGCGGGGAAAGACGCGTACGCGTGACTTCACGATGATCCGTCTCGACATCGAAGAGGGCGGTGCGCAGAAGTACTACGCGTACTTCCTCGAGCCGAGTGATGTCCGACGCATGAGCTTCATGGTCTGGAAGGAGCCGGAGAAGGACGACTCCCGTTGGATCTACGTGCCCGCCATCGACCTGGTCCGCCGGATCTCGTCGAAGGACAAGGGCTCGTCGTTCGTGGGAAGCGACTTCTCCTATGAAGATGTCTCCGGCCGGCACTGGACGGACGACACGCACACGCTGCTTCGCGAAGAGGACCACGAGGGCACGGCCGCATATGTGATCGAGAGCGTGCCGAAGGAGAAGGACGCGTTCGCGAAGAAGATCACATGGGTGAGCGCCGAAAACACGCTTCCGCTCCGCGAAGAGTACTTCGACAAGAAAGGAAACCTCTTCCGAGTCTTCACGGCGGACGAGATGAGTGAGATCGATGGAATTCTCAGCATCACCAAGCGGACGATGACGAACGTCAAGAAGAACCACACGACTACCGTTGAGTTCACCGATATCGATTACAACGTTGGGATCGACGACAGTTTCTTCACCGAGCGCTACCTGAAGGCCCCGCCTAAGGTCGTCACGGCGATGAACTAGGGGAGGGCCGGCTCATGAAGAAGATGGTGCGAACCATAATGATCGGCGCGGCGCTCGTTCTGACCGCCGCGCCCGCCGCCGAAGCCGAGATCGGATGGCACGGCTTCGTCGAGGGCGCTTACGGCGCGCGCGTGGTCACCGATCCGAAGTTCGAGGGAAGAAAAGACTACACGCTTCAGGAGACGCGGGCACAGCTCCGCCTAGAACACTTCGGGCCGGTCGGCGAATCATTCGTTCGACTGGATCTCACGCAGGACCAGGTGGCGTCGAACGACACGGACGTCGCGATCCGCGAGGGGTACCTTCGCTTCACGACGCTCGGAGACAAGCTCACGGTGAAGGCCGGTCGCCAGGCGCTCACGTGGGGAACGGGAGACCTCGTCTTCATCAACGACCTCTTTCCCAAGGACTGGGTGTCGTTCTTCGTCGGGCGTGAAGATCAGTACCTGAAGGCGCCGGTGGACGCGGTCCGGCTAGGAATCTACGGCCTTCCCATGGACGCGGACGTCGTGCTGGCGCCGCAGTTCACGCCGGATCGCCTTCCGACCGGGGAGCGCCTTTCGTTCTACGTGCCGCCGATGGTTCAGCTGGCGTCGCCGCTGATGCCCGCATCGGTCGTGGAAAACGGCGAACTGAGCGTCAAGCTATCGCGCTACGTCGGAAACTGGAGCCTCGCG
Organism: uncultured bacterium; assembly: GCA_964486455.1. Classification (GTDB taxonomy): domain Bacteria; phylum Eisenbacteria; class RBG-16-71-46; order CAZAMP01; family CAZAMP01; genus CAZAMP01. The sequence continues at coordinate 20,408 of CAZAMP010000054.1, forward strand.
CTCTACGGATACAGCGGCTTCTTCAAGACCCCGATCGGACTCACCACGCAGATGCACTCGTACTACCCTGAGCTCTCCGTCTACGGTGCGAGCCTCCGCGGCGGTCTGCTCTCGGGCGTGGTCTGGGTCGAAGGCGGGCTCTACGACTCGCGCGATGATCGTGACGGCGACAACCCGTTCGTGCCGAACGGTTCGCTACGGTACTTGGCGGGCTATGAGCGTCAGTGGCTCCCCGACTTCAACATCGGGCTCCAGTACTACGGCGAGCGGATGAGTGATCACGCCAGTTACGTGGCCGCGCTTCCCGCCGGCATGCGCGAGGAGGATGAATTCCGCCACCTCGTCACCGCCCGGTTCGAGAAAATGCTCCACTACCAAACCATCCGTCTTTCGCTTTTTGCTTTCTACTCGCCGACCGATGAGGACGTCCACATTCGCGGGATGGCGAGCTACCGGCTCTCGGACGAGGTCGAGGTCGCCGCCGGCGGCAACGTCTTCGACGGAAAGCGTAACGACACGCAGTTCGGGCAGTTCGATGCCAACGACAATCTTTACCTGCGCCTCAGGTATGTATTTTAGGAGGAATGACCGATGACTCAGAAAGAGCTGTTTCGAGCCGTTGTCGGGCCGATGATCATCGTGAGCACGTTGCTGGGGATCTTCGTCACCCCGTGGGCCCTGGCATTCACGCTCTTTATTGGTGTAAACATGTTCCAGTCAGCCTTCACTAACTTCTGTCCGATGGATAATATGCTGAAGCGCTCGGGTCGGCCCGGATGCCCAGAGGTTCAGCAGTAGCAGCACGGAACATCACATGCGACATCGCACGGAGAGAAAGATGGACGCGCTCTGGTTGGTCGGCATTCTCGTCGGCTACATAGTATTGAACTGGTTCATTCTGCCGAAGCTCGGCGTTTCGACGTGAGCGGTTCCCCCACCGGCCGCGGGACGGCCGGAGAAGACGACCGCGTGTAGCACTGATAATACCCCTTCTGCTTCCGATGAGGCCCGGCCCCGCTAGCGCGGGCCGGGCCTCTCGTCGTACGCTGAAACGGTTTCGCTACTTGATCAGCGTGATCTTCCGACGGACCTTCGCTCTAGCTTCATTCAGCTCGACGAAGTAGCGCCCGCTGGGCACTGCCTCGCCGCCGTCACAATCGTCTTCGGTCGTCGTCGTGAGCCAAACGATGCAACCGGATTCTTCGAATGGGTCGTCACACATGTAGGTGTCTTCATCATCTAGCCAGAGTTCAATGACTTCCTCCGCGCTCACTCCAGCAACGGCCATGAGGCAGCACGCCGCCGCGGCAATCAGAAACCGCTGGATCCTCATCGTCTCCTCCTTTGGGCGGCATTGCTCCGACCTGGTTTCCGCGATCCGATGGGAGGAGTCTAGGAAGACGGCATTACGCGAAGACTACTCGGGGAGGACATGCCGTATCCTCCCGTGGGGAGGGAAGATACGGCTTGAGGTCTTGTGCGTTTATCGGGGACCTGGATTGGCGTTCTGTTTGTCCTCAGCCCCACGCTCGCGCCGCCGCGTCTTGGCCTTCTCGTCGAACATCCAGGTGAGCTTGTAGACGCCCGAATCCTCGTCGAAGACGAGCGGCAGGCCTTGGGCGCGAATGAAGTTGATGAGCCCTCTATTCGCGGGAACGATTTCGGTTTCGAAACCGATAACGCCATTCCGCTCGGCATGGAAGCGGAGTCGGTCGAGGATATAGCGTCCCATCCCGCCTCGGCGTGCGGATTCGCCGACGACGACCGCGACGTCGGCCATCTGGGTACGTTCGTTGAGGTGGTAACGGCCGACGGCCGCGATGTGCTCGCCTTTCCCTTCCACGCTGAAGACCGCGAGCGCGAAGCGGCGCTTGTAGTCCAACGTGCAAAGCCGGATGGCCTCTTCTCGCGGCATCGCCGTCTTCGGCTGCCGGTATCTCCCGTAGATCGTCTCGGGCGTGTGGGAGTAGAAGAACTCCATCAACCGATCCGTGTCTGCCGAGCGCAGAGGACGAACGAGCTGCGGTTCCGTATCGAAGACATGCCGCACCTCCATGTCGTCGGGATATCGAATACGCTCGGAGGGCAGCTCCCACTCCACCGGGACGTAGTGCCGCTCGACCGCAGCCGCCCGCAGCTCCGGCCGGAAATCGGGGTGGGCGATCTCGATGAGCGCCATGCTCCGCTCTCGGATCGACTTCCCGTGCAGGTAGGCGATACCGAACTCCGTCACGACGTAGTGCACGTCACCCCGGCTCGTAACCACGCCCGCGCCCGGGCTGAGCTCGGGAACGATGCGTGAGACAGTGCCTTTCTTGGCGGTGGAGGGAAGCGCGATAATCGGCTTTCCGCCGGGGCTCATCGCTGAGCCGCGGATGAAGTCGACCTGTCCTCCAATGCCGGAGTAGAACTTCCCGCCCATCGAATCCGCGCACACCTGACCGGTGATGTCGACCTGGATCGCCGAGTTGATGCTTACCATCTTCTCGTTCTGCGCGATGATGCGCGGCGAGTTCACGTAGGCCGTCTGGTGGAACTCGAAAAAGGGATTGTCATCGAGGAAGTCGTAGAGCTGCTGCGTTCCCATGGCGAAGCTCGAGACGGCCTTGCCGGGGTGAAGTCCCTTTCGTCTGTTCGTGATCGCGCCCTGCTTGATGAGATCCACGACACCGTCGCTGAACATCTCGGTGTGAATGCCGAGGTCGCGTCTCGTTCCGAGAACACTCAAGACCGCGTTCGGTATGTTCCCGATTCCCATCTGGAGCGTGGCGCCGTCTTCGATGAGTGAGGCGACGTGGCGGCCGATCGCCATCGATGTCTCGTCGATCGTGTCGGCCTGGAGCTCGAGTAGCGGCGCTTCGTGCTCGACGAAGTGATCGATCCGCGAGACGTGGATGAACGTGTCGCCGTGAACGCGAGGCATGCTCGGATTTACCTGCGCGATGACACGCGACGCCGCCGCGATACCCGAGACGGCGATGTCGGGATGGATCCCGAGGCTACAGTAGCCGAAGTTATCCGGAGGGGAGACCATCACCATCGCGACGTCGAGTCGCATCTGTTGCGACGTGAAGAGCTCCGGGATCTCACTGAGGAACACGGGTATGAAGTCCGCCCGACCCGCGTTCACGGCATTGCGCACGTTCTTCCCGATGAAAAAGGCGCAATGGCGAAAGCTGCCTTCGTACTTCTCGTCGACGTATGGAGCGATGCCAAACGTTAAAAGATGGACGAGTTCGACATCAGACAGCTCAGGGGCCCGCTTCACGAGTGCCTCGAGCAACGACTCAGGGGCGGCGCAGCCGGATCCGACCAGGATCCGCTGGCCGGATCTGACCACCCGGACGGCTTCGTCGGGTGTGGTGATGCGGCCTTCGTAGATCGACCGCGCGTTCGTATCCATGCCATTCTCCATCGTTCAGACGCCAGATCGATGATGGTCCATCATCGTGAACCCTCGAATGTGCGTGCAAAGCGTCAAGCCACAACCCATCTGCCACTAACTGCTTATGGCATCAGAGCGCTCCCGATTCGGGCGCCGAAAAGGGTAGCATAAGAATATCTTTGTGTAGAACTATAAAATTCCAATTTGGAAGACGATCCAGACGTCGTAAACTATCAAAAATCCAGTGAGCTATTCATGCTAGACTGGCGCGTTCGCATTGGCCTCGAGCCGATCGCCTTCTCGTCGTCCAAACTTCGGCAACCCAATTCGCCAATAGCTCCTCTCCGGGCTCATCCGGGAGTGCCGGCGTCCGCCGGCCAGTGGGTTGCCTTGTGGAAAGGATCACGCATATGGCCACAAAAACCAAACCCAAACCGGTCCTGTTGCCGGAGCTGTGCAAGGGCTGCGGCAGATGCATAACCGCCTGTCCAAAGGACTGCATCCACGAGGGAACGGAGATCAACCAGGATTCCGGTCTCGTCCCCATCGTGATCGACTGGGAGGTCTGCAATGGCTGTGGGCTATGCGTATCCGCGTGCCCCGAGCCGTATGGCCTGACCCCCGGCGAATACGAGCTGGAAGATCCGGCGAAGCTCTTCGGCGAGCGGCCGAAGCCGCCCGCGGCGCCCGATCCGATCCCCGACGAGCGGATACCGCTGCCGAGGTGTGAGCCGATGGTGCTCAAGGGCACACACGCGGCAGCGGTCGGCGCGATTCTAGCGGGCTGCCGCCACGTGTTCGGCTACCCGATCACGCCGTCGACCGAAGGGGCGGAGCTCATGGCTGCGCTTCAACCGAAGCTCGATGGTGTGTTCCTTCAGGCCGTGAGTGAGATTGCGACGATGAACCTCATGTACGGCTGCGGCGGCGCGGGATTGCCGTCGATAACCTTCACGAGCTCACCGGGCTTCAGCCTGATGCTCGAAGGGATCTCGTACATGATCGGCGCGGAGGTGCCGTCGGTCATCATGAACGTGATGCGCGGCGGTCCGGGACTCGGCAACATCGCGCCGGAGCAGGCGGACATCAAGGTCGCGATCCGCGGGCTCGGTCACGGCAACACGCATGCCATCGTGCTGGCGCCAACCACTCCTCAGGAAATGCTGGACTTCACGATGCTGGCGTTCGAGTTGACCTTCAAGTACCGGAACCCGGTAGTCATCGTATCGGACGGCTATCTCGGCCAGATGACGGGCCGCGTCGAGCTTCCCGACTACATGATCAAGTCCGGGATCCCGAGCTGGGCGGTCTACGGTGACAAGGCGCACAAACACAATCTGATCAACTCGATCGTTCTCGACGAGAAGGACCTCGAAGATCACAACATGATGCTCGTCAACAAGTACTACAAGATGGTCGAGAACGAGCAGCGGGCCAATCACTTTAAGACGGACGACGCCGAGGTTCTGCTCATCGCCTGCAACACTCCCGCTCGAATGGCGAAGGGGGCGACCGAGGACCTGCGTCAGCTCGGGATCAAGGCGGGAATGTTCCATCCCGTCACGATGTGGCCGTTTCCGATCCAGGAGCTGAAGCCGCTCCTGGACCACGTGACAGATATCGTGGTTGTGGAGGCGAGCTATGGACAGATAGAGAATGAGGTCCGGCTCGCGCTCAGCCACGCGGATCTCAAACCACCGCGGATGCATCACGTGAGGCACATGGGAGGGGTTCTCCCTCAGCAGGCCGAGATCGTCGATAAGGTTCGGGCAAGCATGGGGGTGAAATGATGTCTGAGATCAAGAGCGCATTCTATCAGCATTTCGACCGCCACGCGCACGGCAAGGGCCTCAAGGGTGCATCCACGCACTATTGCCCGGGCTGCGGACACGGTCTGGCTCACAAATATCTCGCCGAAGCGATCGATGAACTCGACATCGCCGATCGGACCATCATGATCTCGCCGGTCGGTTGCAGCGTGTTTCTCTACTACTACTTCGACACCGGGAACTCCCAGGCCGCCCACGGGCGCGCGCCGGCGGTCGGGTTGGGGCACAAGCTCGCCAATCCGAACTCGATCATCGTGAGCTACCAGGGCGACGGTGATCTAGCGTCGATCGGAATCGCCGAGATCATGTTCGCCGCGCAGCTGGGTGTACCGATCACGGTCGTCTTCATCAACAACGCCATCTACGGGATGACCGGCGGACAGATGGCACCGACGACGCTGCTGGGGCAGAAGTCGACGACATCGCCGTACGGCAGGAGCCGCTACGAAGGGCTCCCGTCGAAGATGGCGGAGACGATCGCGACGTTCGACGCGCCGATTTACGTGGAGCGTGTCGCGCTCTTCGACCAGAAGACGCGGAAGAAAGCCAAGAAGGCGATCACCAAGGGGCTCCAACTTCAGATGGAAGCCCGCGGCTTCTCGTTCATCGAGGTGCTCGCGGAGTGCCCGACCCACCTCAAACTCTCGCCTCTCGAGACGATCGAGTGGGTGAAGGAGAACATGGTCCCTATGTACCCGCTCGGCGTGTACAAGGACGAATCGCCCGAGCCCTGGTTCAAGCCTGAGAAGCCGAGCTTCGACTCCAAGGTCCTTCTGGAAACGATCGAGGCGAGCGAGGTGACGCCCGAACGGTTCTGCAAGGCGTTTCCCACGCACCTTCATCCGAACGACGTGTCGTTGAAGCTCGCGGGGTCCGGAGGTGATGGTGCACAGACGGCGGCCATGATGATCGCGAAGGGTGCGATCAACGAGGGCTTCGACGCGACCCATATCCCGAGCTACGGCCCCGAGTCGCGGGGAGGCACGTCCTACGCGGATGTCCATGTCGCGGCGGAGGAAGTGCTGTCACCCGGAGCGCCGGAACCCAAGATCCTGCTCGCCTTCAACGCGCCCAGCCTCCACAAGTTCGGTCCGCTCGTCGCGGAGAACGGCATCATCATCTACGACCCGGGTGTAACTACAGACACGCCAGACGTGAAAGCCGGCGTGACGATGCATCCCGTGCCGATGACGGAGATCGCGTTGAGTCTCGGCAAGGCGGTCGTGAAGAACGTCGTGGCGCTCGGTGCGCTTCAGGCGGTGACGGATCTCCTCACGGAAGAGACGTTCCTCCAGACGATCCGGATCGCGCTTCAGTCCAAGTGCGCGATGATCCCGGTGAACGAGGAAGCGTTCAGGTGGGGGGTGAAGGCGGTCAAAGAGAATATCACTTCGTTTGCGGAGTAGACTTTGCGCGGAGTCGGGGGTTCTCGCCGGCTCCGCGCTCACTTCGTTCGCTCGCGCAGACGCGAGTCGCCTTGCGAGAACCCCCGCCTCCGCGCTGCCTCCCCCGCGCACTTCGTTCTCTAGCTGGCAGATCGATCTTCTCGCAAGGCTGTAGCGACCAGAAAGTTTGTCCACGATTCCACCGGTTAATTGCGTGACATGTCA
>CAZAMP010000055.1:0-26694 GCA_964486455.1 uncultured bacterium
CTGTCCATTAACATCGAGCCTGAAATGTCCCATTCGCTCTGACGACATACACCAGCTATACCGACCAACCTGCCTTTCGAAATGGCAACTACCGAAAAAGGCAGCAAAAGCGAATCTTCAAACAACTTCAGGCGCCTCTCCCTGTTTCCTACCGCAACAGAGAATTTGGAACCGAATGCTTGATCATATAGCTGTGCTGCATCTCTGCGTAGCGACTCTGGTATGCCAAATCGATACTGGAGGCTGTCGTCCATTTCACCCTTCATCGGATGCATAACGCATGCATAACCTGCAGGATGGCCTGGTTCATGCCACCGTTAGGCCACTCGAAACTGCTTTTCCATGAGTGCAACTGTGAGACCACTCAATGGACCGACCGCTTCCTTTTGACCAACAACATGGAGCCCCATCTTCTCATAGAACGGCACTGCACTGGGAAAGGCGACGAGGGAGACGCCACGATGACCCGCTGCCGCAATCATTGACTCGGCAACCATGTACAGTTCACTTCCGATGCCACGCCTGATCAGAGACGGACGTACATACAGCTTGGTGATCTTGCCATCAGAGACGGAGACGACCCCGGTGATGTCATCTCCATCGTGGGCGATGACGTACTTCTCATGTTGACTCTCTCGCGCAAGGGTTTCAGGGGAACCACGCGTGGACACAAGGAACTCGGTTTGAGTCGGTGTGAGGTTCTCCAGCTCACCGAGCAGAGTGTATGACTCACGCAGCAGCGCGCTCACCTCGGCTATTTCAGATGCAATCATGGCCCCGGTCATCGTGTCAACCTATGGCGGTCTAACGCAAAGTCGCTTGGGCCCGGTAGCAGAATACCGAGCGAATGTCTGGCTCGTTATCCAGAACCCGCGGGCTCTCAATACTGCTCACTATTATCGTGATAGCCCCCGCTTGCGGCAACTCGTTTCTGGAATACGGAGACGTTGTCTTGCAGCGCCCGGCAAGGTAGCGCGGTAAGAACTGCGAATAGCTTTCCGACATCCCTCTCCCCGAGAGAGCGCATGGACACGCGGGGCAGGTCGCGGCACCGCTATCGCGGCCCGCTGCTCAGGGCGCATCCAGCGGACTCCTCACTCCCCGCCCTCCCCGATTCAGAACGTGCGTGTAGATCATTATCGTGCTGACATCACTGTGTCCGAGGAGTTCCTGGATCGTTCGGATGTCGTAGCCGTCCTCCAAGAGATGCGTCGCGAACGAGTGACGCAGGGTATGACAAGTGGCTGCTTCGGGAATACATGCCATCCGAACAGCTTCCTTCATTGCCCGCTGGAGTACTGACTCGTGCAGGTGATGCCGTCGCACGAGCGAGCTGTCCCTCGCGCGATAGAATCGCGTCGCCGCGAAAGTCCATTGCCATGCCCACTCGCAGGCCGCATTCGGGTATTTCCGTCCGATTGCATACGGTAGCTCCACACTCCCCACACCGCGGCGTAGATCCTCGTCATGCTGCCTCTTTCGGCGCATCAGCTGCTCGGAGAGCGGGCCCGCCACCTTGGCGGGTAGGAGTGTCACACGGTCCTTCTTGCCCTTTCCATCGCGCACCGTGATCTCGCGTCGGGCGAAATCCACGTTCTTCACACGAAGACGTGCGCACTCCAATACGCGGAGGCCGGACCCGGAGAGAAGCGACGCCATGATCCAAGGCAGTCCGTGCAGGTGATTCAGAATCGCGCTCACCTCGTCCTTTGTGAGAACCACCGGTATGCGCACGGGGCGCTTCGCCTGCACGACTCCCTTGAGCTACTCCACATCTTGCCGGAGAACGTCCCGATAGAGGAAGAGCAGCGCACTGAGCGCCTGGTTCTGTGTGGAAGCGCTGACATGGCGGTCGGTGGCCAGGTAAGAGAGGAAAGGCGGAGCCCGTTACCGGACTCCGCCTCGAGATCGTGGCGGCCCTACGGGGAATCGAACCCCGGTTTGATGGCTGAGAACCACCCGTCCTGGACCACTAGACGATAGGGCCAAATGTATGTACTCGCCACTCGCCGGTGGCGCAGGCGACTGGCTGGGGTGCAGGGATTCGAACCCCGATACTACGGTCCAGAGCCGCATGTCCTACCATTGGACGACACCCCAAGAGAATCGAGTCCGAGGACTCTAGCACACACCGTTTTCGATCGGCAAGTCAAACGCTGCGCCTTAGTTCTGGACCTCCGCCCCTTTCCCGAGACACACCATCAAGCGCCGGAGCGCCTCTTGCCCCCCAAGGAGCGTCCAGACGGTCGCGACCGGTGGAGCAACGACCTGGCCGGTGATGGCCCAGCGGAGCACCCGACGGAGGTCAAGGAATCGGCCCCGATCCTCCCCCGCGAGTCGATCCAGGACGCGGCCCAGTGCTTCTCCATCAGTCGGCCGCTCCTCCGATAGCAGTGTCCCCAGGCATTCGAGCTCAGCACGGTCCGTCGACGGCGGCTCAGGCGGCTTCCATGGCGAGCGTAGGAAACCCAAGAACCTCACCGCATCGGACATGAGAGCGATTCGCGGCTCCACGGCGTCCCAGAGGGCGGCTAGCGATTGACCCGCCACCGGTACACCGGCGTCGCAGAGTAGCTCCTCGAGGCGTTTCTCGCGCCCCTCGGCAGGCAGGTCGAGAAGGAGAGCGCGATTGACCTCGTTCAGCGCGGCGAGTGTCAGATAGCTGGGTACGGACCGATCGCATCTCTCACGAAGTCGCCGAACGGCCGCGGCTTCGTACCCCAAGCGACGAAGGTCCGGAACGCTCCGGAATCGCGATCCATCTCGGAGTCTGCCGCCGTCAGAACCGACCATCACCGAGGCTTCGACTATCGGAACCGGGTCGTGACCGAGCGCCATGGCGACAGTTCGCCCGCGCTTCACCCTCCACAGTTCGGACCGGGCGGCCACCACACGCTCGGGGCGTCTGGAAATGATCGCGGCGGCAATGGGAAGGCAGGTGTCGATCGGAAAATCGTCGTCGCCGGACGCACTCCGAAATCGGAGACGTCTGCCGGCGCCTTGTGAGGTGCCCGCCCGGCAGCGCCCGTCGTAACGGGGCTCATCGAGAGCATCGAGAGAAGAGATGACGAGCGCACTCAATCGCTCGTCACCACAGTCGCAGGGATACGCATGATCTTGAGCGACCAGGTCACTCTCGATACGCGCGACGGTATCCGGAGAGACGACATCCGAAGAGACGGGAGCCGCCGCGACCTCGCCCAGCTCGGGGAGCAGCCAATCGAGGCTATCCTGATAGGAAGCGGAAGCCGGGGCATCGGCCGCCAACCAGATCGCCCGCTTCGGATCGGTCGCGGACACAAACGCCATGGCGTCGTCCAACAGGAGCGTTGCGCCTCCCGACACCACCACGAGTTCGGCCACCTCGCGTCTCCTCGATCTCTGCGTGTCTGCGCCCATCACATGAACGCCGAAGCGCTCATCCGTCTCGACCACACATCTATTTCGACCACACAAAAGTGCCGCGGGCGGCGATCGAAAGTCGCCCCCCGCGGCCCATTGGATTTCACATCAGGCTAGCGGGCCAGGACGAGCTTTCGCGTCAGCACATCCTCGCCGACAGACAGCCGGTAGAGATAAATCCCCGACGAGAGCACGTGTCCGGTGTCATCGCGACCGTCCCAGATCAGACGATGCTCACCGGCCTCCTGCGGGGCGTTCACGAGCTCCGCCACGCGGCGCCCTCCGATGTCGAAGATCTCGAGACGAACATCGACGGCCCCGACTCCCCCGAGCTCGCCGGCCACATCATACCGAATCTCCGTCGTGGGATTGAACGGGTTCGGTCTGTTCTGGTGGAGCGCGGTCTGTGCGATGACGCGGGCCATCACCTGAACGTCGAATGGGCCGATCGTCTCGACCTCATGCGCCGTGTAGCCCAGTATCCAGTAGCTGGCCATCTCACCGTACGGTGCCGTCTCGTCCACGAACGTGTAGCGGTCCTGGGACGCTCCGTCGATTTCCCCAACCTTGTGTCTGAGCTCCCCGGCCGACGCCCGCTCGATGTCGAACTGCTGATACTCGCCGTTCGCCATCCAGGACAGCTCGACGCGTCCCGGGGCCGTCGAGCGCATCACCAACGAGCCGAGGTTGATCGGCACGGCCACCGGAGAGTTGTAGACGCCGGTGTTGCGGACGTCGTGTCGGAACATGGGCCACTCGTTCTCTCCAGCGGGAACCGGGACACCCATCATCTCGATGCAAAACGCCTTGGTCGTCTCTCCAATGATGGCGATATCGACGCTACCATTTCCGTCGAAATCGGAGACGGCCGGCGCGCCGAAGAGCGCGCCCCCGTATCCATACGGGAAGCCGGGCAGAACGCTACCGTCACCGTCGATTGCGAAAAGCTTACCGCCTCCCGAACCGACCAGAACCTCGGATTCGTCATCCGCGTCCAGATTGGCCAGCGAGGCGTTGTAGAGCGCCTCCTCGGAGTCGTCACCCACGATGTCCAGCTGGACCGGCCAGTTGGGCAGCGGAGCGCCGGTCAGCGCGGTGTAGGCGTAGACCATTCCACCGGCCCAACCGTGCACGACGTCCAGATCCCCGTCCCCGTTGATGTCACCGATGACGGGTGACGGCTGGAAATCGTTGAAGTCATCCAGGTCCGCATCCCCGTAGAACTCCGGATAGCCGGCGAGCATCGTGCCGTCCGCGTTGATTCCGATGAGCGACTTCCGGCTGATGACGAAGATGTGGTCGTCACTGTTATCTTCCTCTGTTCCGTTCAGATCAACGATTGCGGGTGACGCGCTGAACTGATGCCCTTCATTCGGCGGGTCGAACGGCCAACCATTCGGCTCGACCACGCCGACGCCGGGTTCGTAGTCCAGCATATGGACGAGTCCGTCGCCCTCGAACCGCTCGACGGCGATGATCTCGTCGAGTGAGTCGCCGTCAAAGTCCCATAGCGCGATCGAGCTGTAGTTCCATCCCGAAGTCTGCTCAGGCGAGTCCCAAAGAACGCCATACGTTCCCGTGTCGTTGTCGCCGTTGGTCACCTCGGTACCATCATGGTTGAAGGCAAGGATCGTCCCGCCATAGTCGTTGCCGGGAGGGCTGCCGCTCCAGAGGATGATCTCCAGCTCCGGGTCCCAATCAATGTTGCCCAGCGCGGGACTGGACCACAGCAAGTCACCCACATCGTGCGTCTCGCCGCCCCATTCGAAGTTACCGTATTCGTCCCAGACGTAGATGCGGCCCTGTTCGAAGTGGCACGCGACGATCTCCAGATGACCGTCAAGATCGATATCCCCAACGGCCGGCTTGGCCACGAATCCCCTCCGCGCGGTCTGACTGTAGCCTAGCTCTGAAAAGATCCCGACCGTGGCGGGGGCGGCATCGCCGTCGTAGTAGTCGACACCGTCACCCGTGACCGCATAGAGGTAGCTCGATCCGAAGACGAGCTCCTGAATCCCGGCGCCATCGAGGTTCGCATACGTGATGGAGCCGCGGTTCTCGCCTCCTTGCACGTCAACCGGCCAGCCGTCGGTCAGCGGCGGAGACGTCGCTTCGCTGATCGTATCCGAGTGCGCGCTCTCGTTGCCGGAGCTGTCCACAGTCGTCACGGCAAACTGGAACGTCGTGAGGGCAGGAAGGCCGAGCTGTGCGAAATAGCCACCTGTGACAGGCGCGGTGTTGACCTTCTCGAACTCCGATCTCTCCACAGTCGCACTGTAGAGATTGTAGCCGAACACCCCCGGCTCCACGACCGGCTCCCAGTTCACCCGAATATGATCTACGCCGCTCTCAGACCACACCAGGGCGGGCGGCGTCGGAACGCCCAAATCAATGCGACGCGTGAAGAAGGCGCCGTTGTCATCTTGGTATGTGAGGTCAAAGCGGATTTCCCCGGCGCTGTTGACATCAAATCGCAGCGTGTCCGACACGGACGGCACAGCGGGCGCGAGCGCGATGGCGCCCAATGGATCCGTGACGGTGACGACCGCGTCGACCGCCTCGAGGAGGACCTCAGCGTTGACCGGAGTACCGTCACCGGCGTTGAAGCCGGTCACGACCAGCTTTCCGGATTCGCCCGGTTCGATCGTCCCGTCACCATCGCCCGGGTCTTCCATCGCGGCGAGTCCGATGTGATCGATCCTCGGATTGCCGACTTGCAGGACGAAGCTGTCTCCACCGGCGTCCCCGCCTCCAATCTCGAACGCGACGTCGATCGTCGCTTCGACATAGGAGAGGGAATTCGGAATCGTGAGCAGCAGATCCAGAGTGATCGCCTCGGCGACCGTATCACCACCCCAAGGAACGTCCGGAACGTTCGCCATTCCATTGATCACATCCACGTAGGGCGAGAGCGTCGTGGCCTCCAGCGTGACGGTCTCGGCGTCGCTCCCCCCCACATTACCGATGGTCAAGCTGACTTCGACCTGCTCTCCGCGATCCGCCGCCGCGTCGCTGTTTCCGGCGCTGTCATCGATAGCAAAGTCGGCCACATGAAGATGCGCCGCGGTCGACACCGTGACGTCGAGCACTTCCGGATACGGCGTATAGTTGTGGGCCAAAACGCTTACGTGAAGATCTCCCACAGTCACCGGGTTCACGCCTTCAAGCGTCACCTCTCCATCAGCGTCTGTCGTTCCGGTCACGAAGACTTCGCCTTCCTTGAAGAGCGTGACCTGAGCGCCGACGACCGGATCGGAAAGCCCCAGCTTGTTGACGCGCAGCGTGATTGCACCCGATCCCATCTCGTACTGGAGGTCGGCGTGCGGCGCGTAGAATTCCACGGCCAGATCGGCCGGAAGGTTCGTCCACACATCCAGAGAAGGATCCGAAAGAAGGATGACCGAATACATGTGCCAGCGATCGGCGTTGTCCGAGGTTGCGTGCGGCGCCCACTGACGATTCGTTTCGTGGAACGTCTCTCCGATCCGCGTTCTGCCGTTTTCGAACAGCTCGTGGAAGAAGAGGTACGTCATGTGCTTGCCCTGGCTCGGATACTCTTCGTCCGTCCCGGCAATCGCCGCGACGGCACCACCGCTGCCGTTCACATAGTCGTTTCGCAGAAAATGCTCCACGACGCAGTCGTAGTGAACCGCACCCGATGTGCAGTTGATGGCATAGAGAATCGAGAGCTCGTCGCCGTTCGTCATGACGTCCGCGTCAGCGTTGTAGATCCGGTCGTTCGGTGCCCCAACAGCCAGTAGGTTGCGGAACCCGTGTCCGATGTGAGTGACGATGTGGCGCCCCGAGTTGAAGTCGTTGATACACGTTTGGCGATCCTGCGGGACGGGGAAATAAGGCTCCCCGGTCCAGCACTCGTACGTCTCGTAGATCATTTCGGTGCCCAACTGCATGTCTTCCGGAAGAAGGCTGTAGAGCGAATCGGCGATCGACGCACCGTCGAAATTCAACTCCAGGCAGTCGCCGGACCACGGGTCGTTGTCATGCTCGCGATCCCAGAAAAGGGCCTCCGCCCAGAACGATGGGCTCATCTGATAGTTTCGCTCGAACCGCTCCGGCTCCCCGCCCGAGTAACGGATCACCTTCCGCGCCATGAGACCGGCCTCGGCCCGAGAGCCTGCCGGAAGTCGCCCCACGTAGATCTCCGGCTCCAGGTCGACGTCGTCCCCCAGCTCTCCGATGATATGATCCCCGTCCGCGTTCCAGTCTCCGTCGAGACACGCGTAGTAGTAGTCGGTCGCGAGCAGGACCCCGTCCCCGGGGTGCAGGAATGTGCTGTGCCCGAACGCAACGGGAAGAAGATCGGTGTCGCCTCCGATGAGCGCGTATTCGGCACCCCAGTACATGTAGGCGTGCTGGAGGAAGGTGCGCATCCTCGCCGCCAAGTCCGGGGCCTCGTAGTTCGCGACGATGTCGTCGATGTTCACAACTTGTGTGCGGAGGCCGAATCGAGTCTTCCAATCCGCGAGAACTTGAAAGCTGTCCACGAACGCCGCGGGCGATATGATGACGAAGTCAACCGCGCTGCCGTCCAGCGAGGGTAGCGGTGTCGGATTGAACCCGGCGTCTCCGGTCGGCTCCGACGTGACCGGCTTCGGCAGGGGCTGCACCTCTTCGAGTATCCAGTCCACGCGGCGCCCGAGCTTTGCCTGCGCAGCGGCGTCCCGTTCCGCGTCCGGGCGGACCCGTCGAATGACGCCGACGGCCGATTGCGCCGGACCCGTGTGCACACGAAGCATGAACTCATCGGCGAGCATCAGACGCCCCTCGGCCCCTAGGTAGCGGGCCGGACATATCTGGATCCCCAGGATTCGATAGCCTTCGTGGAATCCGGTCTGACCGATTTGAACGCGCTCTTGCGGAAACCACTCCGTCGACCCGTATGCGTCCGGATCCGGCACGGCACGAATCAGATGTCCGTTCTCCGCGAAGTGCGGCACCGGCCGAAGGTGAATCCCGGTGCCGATTTCCCGTTCGTCGAGCGGAACCAGTTCCACTGTGAGAATGGTTTCGTCGGCGGGAACGGCGACGCGAAACGCCATCCACGGCAATTCCGGTTCACCCGGCACGCCTCGGCCGGAAGCCCCATCCCACAACAACAGCCAGCCAGTGGGCTCTTCCTGCAGACGCGGGGCGTAGGACTCCAGGGAAACCGTTCGTTCGTAAGTGGCGGCCAGCGCGGGTGCAAACACGAGCACACCGAGCGTGCAGGCCAACAGACAAAGAAGAGAGGACTGACGGGCAACTCGGAAGCTCACTGCACTCCTCCTGTCTCGCCTCATCGAGTGAGGCCTGATACCTCGCGCGGCGAGGCTTTATTCGGATTATCGGTATGACAGCTTGCCCCAGAAGCTCTCGCGAGGCACTCCTGGAGGCCGATCGTCTCGTACCCGATTTCCCACCATTGCGAAATGGGGAGAGATTCGAAGGGACGCATGAAGACGGCAGCACTCTATCAGAGCACCGTTGTCACGTCAAACGACGGTAACAACAGAAGTTAAACAGCTTCGCGGGTTCCCGGTTCCGACTAATCCCGCGCTCCAAGCCCGAGGACCGTCGGGAACTTTCTCGTCCTCGGGCCGTTTGACTCTCAATCACGTGCGCTGCTAGAATCTTTCGGGTCACTAACGCCCGAGAATTAAACCGAAATCACGAGGTCGACCCTATGCGTGTCTTGGCTTCCCTATTAATTCTCTTCGTCGTCACCGCAATTCCTTGCATGTCACGAGACTACACGGACCTCTCGAATGAAGAGATCCGCGCGGCGGCAAGTTCGGAGCTTCATTCCCTGGCGGCCGAGCTGTTGCCATCGTGCGGTGAGCGTGTGGAAACGATCGACGCGATCGTACAGATGAGCAGCCTACGGAACGGGATACTCGAGGAGTTGGGACGGGTCAGGCTACTGACCACGATGGAAGGAATCTGGACGGCGGACGCCATCGACGACTCGCTCGTGAATTCGGTCGTGGAGCTTTTCAGAGCCTACGCTGACACGCATCCCGACCCGATCATCAACCCGGGGACGGAGCAGTTCGAGAGGCAGATCTCGCAGCTCGGTTTCGTGAATCTCTGGGCTTCGGGCTTCCTGGTCAATCTGGAGCTGCAACAGACACTTCACGTCCTCGCCGAGTTCTATCAGAATCGTAGCGATGCGGAGGTCGAGGCCGCGCAGGACGCGTTCCTTCGCCACTTCACGCTCTTGAGCGAGCTGTTCCGCGCCCAGCACGTGAAGCACAAGGACATGCACTCGTGCAACCTGGCCAATTTGGAGTGGGCAATCGGTCGACTCGAATCCGAAAACGGGGCGCACGACTTCGTCGAGAGAAACCGCAAGTTTGCGTTTCGCGGAAACGGAACGTTCGCGTATCGACTCACGCTGGTGTCCAGCTCGACGGGCGAGCAGCTCACGGTCGACTACCCGCTTCCCCACCTCCAGGCCATGGATGAGGGCCCGTAGGCCGTCGAGAGGGCACGAGGGTCGGGCGAGGCTCACCCTTCGAGAATGACGACCGCGGCCGCGCTCTGACGGCTGTGGGTCAGCGAGACCCAAACGGTCTCTATCCCCCGATCACGAGCGATCTCGGCGGCCCGCCCCTCGAGGCGCACTACCGGCTCACCATCTGAGCCGTTGACGATCACCACGTCGGTCCAGCGTATTCCGTGGGCCAGACCTGTGCCGATCGCCTTGAGGAACGCCTCCTTCGCCGCGAAACGCGCCGCGTAGTGTTCCGCCTCGCGGCCCCCACTTCCCGAGTAGCGCTCTTCGGGTGCGAACACGCGCTCGACAAACCGCTCTGCCGTCCGCTCCAAGACGCCGCCGAATCGCTCCAGATCTACGATATCGAGTCCGACACCTCTGACCGATGGCATGGAATTGCCCTTTCCTCACCGGCGTGTTAGCATCCCCGCCGCTCACAAACGGAGCAGCCTTATGTCGATCATACAGAAGCTGGAATCACGCCAGCGCGTATTGACCGTGCTTCGCTATCTCGTGGATCCTTCGGCACTCCGCGAGCTGGCGACACGATACCACATCACGATCCCGGGTTTCCGCGCGAGTCAGGCTCCTCTGAATCTGATCGGACGAGCCGTCGCCGCGGACTGCTGGAAGAACGTCGATCTCCGCCGCGGTCTCGAGGCGACGATGGCGCGCATCGCGGACCCCGTCCTCGCCCGCACAGACTCAGCGGCCGAGCAGGATTTGCTTACCGAGCTGCGGAAGCTCGAAGAACGTCCTCCCGCGCAGGCCCGACCCTTTCTCCTCGCGGCGCTCCTCGATCAGCGCGACACCGTTCACCGCGAAGCCATCAAGCTCCTGGACCGCCTGGAGTCGGGTGACATTCACCTCTCGTCCCGCGACTCGATGCGCACCGACCGCCAACCGCACGGGACCGCCGGAGCCCGCCCGAGCTTCGCGGCCGAGGCCGAGAATCGTCTCAGCCGGACGCTATCGGAGCGGAATCAGCAACTGCGCGCGCTTCGCGATGAGTGCACCCGCCAGGAGCAGAAGTTGACACGGCTCAGGGAGCAGCTCGAGGCGGAACGTCAGGCACACCGCACCACGAAGCAACGGTTGAAGGAAGGTGGAGCGGAGGACCCCCGCGTGGATGCGGACGGGCGAGCCGCGGCGAACACTTCCGGGCCGACCGAAGAGCTTCGCACGGAGCTTCTCCGGCTGCGGGAACAGATCGACGCGATGCGCCGCGACTATGGCCTGCTGGTGAGCGGTGCGCGGACACTGCAGGACGTCATCGAAACGATGTTGAAGGATGACGAGTCGACGAGTTCCACACCCATCAAGCCGCGAAAGCCGACGCGCACCTGCGACCTGCCGGCGAGCGAGAAGGCCGGCCTTCCATCAGCGCACGAGATGTGGCCGGCGCATTTCGGCGGCTTTGTCGAGCGCATCGCGGCCTCACCCTACGTGGAGGAGCTACAGCCCCTGGATTGCAGCGGGTCCGGCTCGAGCCGCATGCTCTTGATGATCCCCGATTCGACGCTCCTCGCCCGTTTCTCCGATGGCAATCGCTCCGCCCGTTTCCTGATCCGCACGACCGCCACGACGCCTCCGACCCTGCTCTGGGTACGCCGTCATCTCGCGGACTCTCATTTCCCATCCGTCTGACCCCGCTTTGACCTCCTCGCCGCGAGGGTGCTAGGGTCGGATCGACAGTCATAATAGGATGAATGATTCATGCTTGATAACCCGTCGCACCGTCATTGGACGCCTCCCCAGTTCAGGGTAACGGACCTGCCGCCAGAGGATGAGTGGCGGCGGCTCGTCGCGGCATCTCCGACGGCCACGTTTTTTCACTCCCTCGAGTGGAGCCGTATCTACGCACGACACCACGCGGGAGAACCGTTCTTCCTGCTCGCTGAATCCGACGGGCGTCTCGTCGGCTGCCAGGCGGCGGTTCGCATCCGGCGAAGCGTGTTCTACGCCGTCGAGTCGCTGCCGATGGGCACGTACGGCGGTCCGATCGTCGACCCGAGCTATCGGGACGCCGAGTCGCTCGAGCGTGAGCTGTACGAGCGCTACCAAAAAATGACGAGGCGCCCCGGCTGTCTCCGATCCCACTGCGTCGTGCGTCATCCGAGCGCGCTGTCATCGGGCGAGCCGTTTCTTCCGACACCCATCCACATCGTTCCGCTCTCCGGGGGGTTCGACTCCTTCTGGATGGACGTGTTTCCGAAGAACCGGCGGAACGAATGCCGCCGCGCGACCCGGAACGGTGTCCGCGTGGTATTGGGGAGTGACCCGTCACACCTCGACCCTTACTACGCGATGCACGTCGAAGCGTGTCGGAGATGGGGCCTGGCGCCGCACCCGCTGGAGTTCTTTCGCGACATGATCGCGCTCGGCGACGAGAACGTGCTCTTCTTCACCGCGCTTCACGGCGATCGCGTCTTGGGCGCGCACCTCACGTTCGTCTCCGGGCGTGAGCTGCTGGTCTGGAACGGCGTGACCGCGCGCGAGGACTCGAACCGGTTCTTCCCGGCCTCCATGTTGATCATGTGCGAGGCGGAAGAAGCCTGTCGCCGTGGGCTAGACGTACTCAATCTCGGGGGCGGCGGTCATACTCCGGGGTTGTCCGAGTTCAAGCGACTCGTCGGGGGGTGCGCGGACACGGTCTACACGCACGCGCGCACGGCGGCCCCCTTCCGGCTTCTCCATCGTACGTGGCACGCGCTACGCGGATGAGAATTCAGGAAGACAAGTTGGAAGGCCGCTCACTCGTCGGACATCGCGGAACAGCGGTAGAGGTCCACCGGTAGCTCCGGAAAATGCCAGCTTTCCAACAGCTCGAAGCGTGAATCCAGCTTCCGTTTGCCCCGCTCTGACGGGTCGACGTACCAACTTCGATGTCGTATCAGCCAGAGCCGACCGTCGCACGACCCGATCTCATCGAGCCTGGCGTCGATCCGGACCGGATCGAGATCCCAGCCCGTCACCTTCACGATCTCGAGCGGCCCGTTCCCCACCTTTTGATAGTAGTGGGCGAACGGTTCCCGCGTCGTGTAGAGCAGGATTCGATCGCCTGGACGTCCATCCCGGAGCACCAACTCGGCCGCCGCGCGGGCATCCGGCTTCCAGTAGCGCGTGTCGAAGTAGTGGTTGTACAACGACAAGAACGACAGTCCCAGGACCATGATCAGGAGAAGCGCGCGAATGAAGCGCGGCCCGACGCGATCCACCCCGATCCCGAGCAGAAGCACCCAAGCGCAAAGGCCGATCGACGGGTAGCGAACGTTGTAGACCTTGACGTTGAGCATCGCGAGCACGGCCGTGCACACGATCGGCACAATGAGCCACGCCATGATCCACCCGAGTCGCTCCGGGCGCCGTCGGGCCCCGAGCGCTCCGGCGACGGCAAGCATCCCGAACGCGATGAAGGCACATATGATCGAAACGAGATACGGCTGGAACGTGGAAAAGGTCAAAGATCGGTGCATCTCGTTGATCGATGGGCCGAGCGTCGTTCCGACACTATAGGCATAGAAGGTATGTGCGAGCGCGAGCGGTGAAAACGTGTGCGTTCCCCGCAGACGATCTTCCGGCGCGACATCCGACAACCCGACGATGGTGTCCGGATCGACCGTCTCGCCGAACGACATCAGGTAAGGCGCGAGGCAGATCAGAACGAGCAGTTGGATGACCACGAAGCGGCCGATCGGATATCCGCGTCGCCAGCCCGCGACCAAGGCCAAGAGCGAGTGCGCTCCGATCAGGAACAGCCCTCCGAAGCTCGACAAACAGCCTGCCAAGGACGTCGCGAAGACGGCCAGCGCGCTCTTCGCGCTGCGCTCCCTGATCTCCGAAAGAAACGCCCAGATCATGAGGACGCCCAACGCCATCAAGAGGACGTAGCCGCGCACCTCCTGCGAATACCAGACGTGAAATGGATTGACCGCGAGCAGCAGCGCGGAGAAGAGGGCCGCGCGCTCCCCCACCCAGCGTCGTCCGGCCGCATAGATCAGCGGCACCGTCAACGTGCCTATCGTCGCCGAGAGCAGTCGCAGCGCAAGATCCGACGATCCGAAGAGTTGAGCCCAGATGAACAGGAGCGCCTTGTGCAACGGGCCGTGGAAGTTGCGGAACAGAACGTGTGCCACCGCTTCGCGAAGGTCGAAGAGCACGCGCACGCTCTCGACCTCGTCCGCCCAGAAGCTTTGAACGTCGATGCGATACACGCGGAGCGCCAGCGCGCCCAGCGTAATCGCCGCGACCCACCACCAGTTCACCTTGGACGATGGCGTCCGATCGAACGCCGCCCCAAAGAGCGCTCTTCGGTCTCGATAGATCATCCGGTTCCGCTTCGGCCTATGCCCACGAGGCGCGCGAGCTGACGAGCGCGCGCCTGGACCGCCAGCCACTCGTCACGCCTCAGGAATTTCGGGTTGAGTATCGCCATGCAGTAAGCGCCGAGAAGACCGAGCCGCACAATAGCACTCGGCAGTTCGCCCAGCGATCGACTCGCGCTACCCGCGAAGAACAATGCGACACCCACGATAGCGATCCAGGCGACCCGGCGCCACTCGTACTGAAGAGGAAGAAACCGCCTGCTGAACGCATACATCGACGCCGCCATCACGACGTAGGCCAAGATGGTGGCGACAGCCGCTCCCCGAATGCCCGACGACGGTATCAGGATGAAGTTCAACACCATGTTCGTCAGCACCGCCAAGCCCACCGCGAGCGACATGTATCCGGTCCGTCCCGCAAGAGATACACCGGTGTTGAGCACGAAATACGCCGCCGAGAAGACGTACGCTCCGGTGACCAAGGGGAGCACCCATGCCCCCTCGACGTAGGTGGAGGTCGCGATGCGCGCGATGATTTCCCGGCCGAAGATCGATATCCCGAGCGCAAAGAACGCGGTAGCGCCGACCAGGTACGTCAGCACGCGGGCGTAGGTTTGGTGTGCCCCGGGTTGCTTCTCGATCGACCACATCACCGTCGGCCAAGCTAGGTAGAACGGCTGGATGACGAACACGGAAAGCGCGCTCGCCACCTTGTACGCCACCTCGTAGAGACTCACCTCGTGCAGCCCACAATAGTGTCGGATGAAATAGCGGTCGGCCGAAGCGAGCATGATCGTACCCAGCATCGCCGGCATGAGCGGGGCACCGAAGGCAAGCATCCGCTTGAGGACGGCGAAGCTGACACCGTACCGAAGTCGTCGAATCACCAAAGGCAGCAGCACGACGTAGAGAGCCGCCCCGGAAAGCGCGTTTCCGAGAAGGACTCCGTAGACCCCAAGTCTCAGGTGAGCGACGAATACGACGTTCAGGATCAGATTGATCACCAGGCGCACGACCGCGACGAGGGCGAATTGCCCTGACCGTTCCCCTGCGCGCAGAAGCGAGCGTGGCGTGAAGAGACCGATTTCGAAGAAAAGCCCCACAAGGGCAACGCGCGTATGTGGCGCAAAGTCGGCGGAGCCGAAGAGCAGCTGCGAGATCGATTCGGCGGCAAACCATCCCGCCACGGCGGCTACCCCGGAGAGCAACGTGAGGAAGCAGAAGGCGCTCGAGATCACGTGTTGCCTGATCAGATCGTTGCCCGCGCGGAAGTACTCCCGGAAAATCGCGGATGTCATCCCGACGTTGAGGACCGTGACGAGAAACGCCAGCGAGACGTTGATGATCGCAAGTACGCCGTACTCTTGGGTCGTCAAGAGCCTCGTGTACAGGGGAAGCAACAAGAGACCGACGAGGCGGGTCGCGAGGTTACCTAGTCCGTAGATGATCGAGTGTCGGAGGATCCGGCGATAGTGCGCGAAGCCTCCGGCCGGCGATCCGGTGGGTGGCGTGGCCGGCGTGTTGGGGGAATCCGCCGCGCTCACCCCAGAATTCTCCACACTTGGACGTCTTCAAGCACCGGCATCCCTCGCGGATCACCCAACTGCTCCATCGGGTTCGCGACTCTACCGGAGCCTACAGAAGTGGGCCAGAGTTTTCGGCGAACGTCACCGAACCATGACGACGCGGCGGTTCGTAACTGCTCGACCGGCGGTGAGACGAGCTATGTACACGCCAGCCGAAACCCGCCGCCCGGCTTGGTCCAACCCGTCCCAGACGACCTCTCCCATGCCGGCGGGGTACTGCTGCCCTCCGAGTTGCCGCACGATCCGACCGGAGGGTGCGAAGATTTCGATCTTGGCGTCCGAGGCATCGGCCAATCTGAAGCGGAGTGTCGTCCTCGCGCTGAACGGATTCGGTGTGCTCGCCACGAGAAGCGCTCCGTCCGGAACCGCAACCCCGGGATCGTCCACGGAGATGGTCGGGTCGTAGTTGATCACCGTCATTTCCGCAGGATCGCTCACGCCGAGATTGTATGGATCCTCGGACGCCGCCTCGATCCACGCGCACGCTCTGGGTGAGTAGCCGCTTGCGACCCGCTGTGCGTTGATCATGTCACGCGCCCAGTACTCGTTCGTCACGGGATCAGTCGTGACCAAGAGACTGTTAGGCGTCGCCTCGTCATAGATCGACCAGTTCTGCGGGGGTTCTCCGGGTCCGCCGTAGTAGGTCGCCCGGATCGCGTCCGTCACCACCAAGCCGGTCTTGTCCTTGAGGTTGGTGTCGGAATTCAGGGGAAGCATTCCCATGGTGCTGTCGTTGCAGAGATCGGATGGATCACACGACCCATAGTGGTTCTTCATCCCAACCGTGATCTGGTTGTACCAGTGCGTGTGGCTCTTGAGCGCCGGGACGTTGATCACGTAGTCGGTGTTTAGGAGGTAGCGCGAGAGGTGGTGATCCTCCCACACGATGTGGCCGGAGTCGTTCGCGTTGTTACCCGTCGCGATGTATGCGGTGTTACCGTTGAACTCGAACTCAGACTCCGTGTAGCCGCTGTAGTGCGGGTTGTCGCGATCGAAGATCGTCACGTTGCTCACGTCGTAGGTGCCGCCCGCCATCTGCGAGAGGCCGGAGACGATCCCCCGCACGACCTCCCAGCGCGTGCACGTCGTGCCAATGCAGTTCACCTTGATCGCGAACGTAGAACTCGCGTGAACGCCGGGGAAGAACGACTCCATGGCCGTGCCGATGTCCGGAATGTCGGTCAGCAGACGGATCGATTCGTGAAGCGAAGCCTCGACTCGATCGCGATCGATCGTCGCGGTATGTCCGTTCATGAGCGGATCGTGGCAGAGGACGATCTTTCCCGGAATCCCGTTGCCGCGAACCGCGTCGCTCGCGCCTGCCCCTTTCCCGATCAGATCCTTGGCCACCGCCGGCGACCCCATGGCAAGCGCGCCCAGGGCCGACAGCTTGAGAAACTCACGACGCGACGGGGAGACGGCAGACGTGTGTTGCTTCTTGGGAGGATTGCCGCCGGACTTCTCCATGTTTGCCTCCATGGATGCGGACGCATGGTCGGTTGGGATGTCATTCTAAACCCGGCCTATCCGTAGAATGATATCCCTAAATCGGCTTAATGTGAAGATGTTCTCCGCTAAGTCGTTA
This sequence comes from uncultured bacterium, assembly GCA_964486455.1. Taxonomy (GTDB): domain Bacteria; phylum Eisenbacteria; class RBG-16-71-46; order CAZAMP01; family CAZAMP01; genus CAZAMP01. Next base: position 17,395 of record CAZAMP010000055.1, read on the forward strand.
GGCGCGTATCTGCAGCCGGAGCCGAAGATCGTGCTCGGTCTCCCAACGCTTCGGCGACCCGACCGCCACATTGGTCGCTGTCTCCGCGCGCCCGAGCGAATAATTCAGCTTGAGCGTGATGACCGAGTGCGGCTGAATGCTCAACGAGGTGGACACGGTCCGCCGCCTCGTAACGTCCCATACCGACTCGCTTCCGCGCGAGCTGTCCTTCGTGCGTGTCCAGGAAAGCGCCGCCCCCAGCGCGGCGTCCAGCTTCCATCTCGATCGCCGCCAGGTGATCTGCGCCTGCGGAGCCCAATGCTCCCTCAGATCGCCGGCCAGCCGGTCGCGCGTCTCGTCACGCTGCGCTTCCAACGAGGCAAACGTCAAAATGCCACGTCCCCACGTCTGATCCCACTGCCCGGAGAAACGGCGTTCGTCCATCTCGACGCTTCCCGTTTCCTCGCGCGAGCCGATCACGCGGAGGATCACGAGCCCCCCGTGCGGCCGGATCTCGACGCGATTCTCGACGCGCCGCGTCTCCCCTTCCGATGCCAGTCGCTCTCGTATGAAGCGCTCGTTCTCGATCTCGATCCGTTCGATCAGCCTGAGGCGCGACAGGACTTGAATCCGTGCCTCGAGGACGCCGTTTCGTCCGCGCATCCGCTCCGAAACGTGATCCGATGCCGACCACAGACTTCCGAAATCAGGCAGCGTGACCCCGGGCTCTCCAGATTCGGTATCCTCACCTCCAAGATCCAGGCGAAACGAGATGGGCGAGAGATCGGCCCAGATCCGCCCGGGATAGGCCTGCACCGTGGCCAGAACGAGCCGCCGAACGGAGAAACCTCCTTCGTCCCCCCCGGGATGCCTGAAGATATCCCGATTCGATTGCCAGCGCAGAAACGCGTCCACGCTCGTGTGCGGCTGTGCCTGTAGCGTCGCGTCAACGGCCTGGCGTCGGCGGACGTCCCGCGATCCCCTGCGCTCCGGCACGAATGTTCGCCGGTCCTCGAACGCGACGTTCCATGACAGCGGCGTTCCCAAGGAACCATTCAGGCGCACGAATGCCTGATCGGTCGTGCTCTTTTCCGACCCCACCGCGAGCGTGTCCGAGTGAGCGCCGGCCGAGTCCACCGCTTCAACGTGCCGCTCACTCCTCTGCAGGAACGCGCGCAGCCAGAGGCGGCGGATCCCGAATGCTCTGACGCCCGCCTGCTCAGGGCTGAGCTCGATCTCTGCGCGGCTGATGTGTTTGGTCTGACGCCGACCGGGCGCATCGACAACCACGCGCCCGCGTCTGAGCTCGAGGTTCGGCCAGCCCGACCGCAAGTAGCGCAGGCTCCCCGCGTACGATGACTCCTCACCCCGGCCCGGCGTCGTGCCGCTTGTGTCCTCGTCGGAGACGGCGCCGAGCGGCGCCCCCCACGCAACGCTATCCGAACGTGATTTCTCCCAATCGAACTCCGCCTGGAGATGGCGGCCGACGTCATAACGGGCGTGCGCGTTCGTCTCTTCGAGGAGTCGGCCCAAGAGCGTACGGCGGTCCTCGAACGATGAGTAGTTCGCGCCCAGGGCGCGATGCGCGGCGGAAACTTCGAGCGCGCGATGACGCCCCCGGAATGAGATCCCGGACGCGCGCCCGCCTCCGTTGTCTCCGCTTCCGCTCCAGGCCAGCTCCGGGCTCACCCGGAGCAGATGATCGTCCCCTTTTGATTCGAGCCGCGCGTTGACCGAACCCGTCATCACGTCGCGTCCGTCTTCGTCCGACCATGTCGTGAGGTTTGCGCCGCCGAAGAGAAAATCGTTCGGCGCGATGCCGACCTGACCGGCCACGACAAGATCGTCGGCCGTGCCACCCGCCGAGGCGGTCTCGTCGACTTCGTACAGGTACTCCACCTCGATCGCGCTGTCCTCGTCCAGCAGCACGTGCTCGAAGAGCACGAAGAGGCCGGATGCGGCGATGATCGAGTAATCCACGTCGGATCGCAGCAGCGCCCGGTCCACCGTGATCCGTTCCGAGCGGGGCACGAGGTTCTGATGCGAGAGCTGAAACGTATTGAGGGTCGCCTCATAGGCAATCGACAAGGAGAAACGGCTGAGTGGATCGGAGGAGTAGACCTCTTCCCGGAACGGCCTTTCCTCGGGGAAATTCAGGAAGCCGTTGACCGGGCTGAATCTATCGGGGTCAAGCGATCCGTCTCCGTTTGCGTCCAAGCCGAAGAACTCTGTGTAAGGTATTCCGCTTGCGTCGGAGTGGGACCCGGTCGAGTCGGTGATGGTTACCGCGATGGACCCCGGGACGGGTTCCAAGGCGATCCAGTAATGATTCCGAAGCCAGCTATCCGTCAGATCGGATTCTCGCGTCGAAGGAGGTCTCGTTTCGGCAACGGCGACGAGAGCGCCGCTCTCCTCCAGCGGTACCGACAGGATCAACGTCTCGCCGCGCGGGCCGAGCGAGTAGTCGGCGTTGGGCACGAGGGCGTCCCATACGCCGTCACGTCCGGCGATGGCGCGGCGACTGCTGTTCGCGTCGTCCGTCGACGATTCACCGTCATCCTTGTAGATGGTAGCGTTCTCGAGATCTTCAGCACGCCAGCCGTCCGGTAGGTCGAACACCTGCAGCCGCGTGTAGTCGATGTCCCGCAGGCGTCCCGACACGCTCAGATTGCCGCCATAGAACGTGTCGCGTCCCGGCAGCGTCCGGCGCTCCCCTACCCATCCGTCTAGCGTCAGAAGTCGCCGTCGCGTTCGTTCGGTGCGCCCCCCCGCTTCCGCGCGCAATCGGCCGCCCCGGAGCCCGGTGCCGGTCGCCAGTCGCGAATTGAACAGCTCCTCCTCGATCTCTCCCGCGCTGAGAACTCGAAGGACGTCGGAACGCGCGCCACGATACGTTAGCTGGTACGCCGGGTTGTCGGGATCGGTGCTGTCGTAGAAACCGCCGAGGGTCCGGTCGGGACCGACACGCCCGTGGACGGTGAGATCCATGCGCGTTTCCGCGTTCAGATCATCGAGGCTACCGCCGTCCTCCGCGTTCTCGACGAATACGGTAGCGCCGCCCTTCACGTGTAGCGCGGTGTTCTCGCTTCTGACGACCCCCAACCCCGCATCGTCCAGGGCCACCCGCCAACGCTCGCGCTCTGCCGAGCCCTCGGCGGCGACCGCCTCGATGGCCCGCGTGCGATAGGTGAAGAGGCTGGGGTTGTCCTGCCCAGCGCTCAAGCCGTAGACGATCACGTCCGGCGCGAGAAAGACAAGCGTGTTCCCCTCCCATGCCATTTGGGAAACGGCGGTCGGAGGAAGCGGCACGCTTGCCGTGAAGTCGATCCAGCGGGCCGCATCCAGGTCGTAGCGCGCGAAGGCGACATCGGTGACCACCCATATCCGTCCTGCTTCCACCGCGAACGCCGTCACCCGCGTGCCGGGCATGTCGGCCGCCGACTCGTCTCGTCGCCAAATTCCCGCATCGGCCCGATAGCGCCAAAGGCCGTCATCCGTGCCGAGCCACACATCGTCACCGATCAAGGAGAACTGGTGGACGCGCGCTTGGGGAACGTCGACACCGGGACGGAAGCTCATCCAGCTTTCGAGCTCTTTGTCGTATCTCGCTATCCCAACATTCGATAGCGCCCAGACGAATCTCGCGCTCTGGCGAAGTGCCAGAACCCGGGGAGCCTCGAGCTCGCCCAAAAGCGTGTCGACCCGAATGCTCTCGGCGTCCTTCCGATACTCGGCGACACCGTGCTCCAGAGCGAACCAGACCTTCTCGTCCCCGACGGCAACGTCGCTCACGGGCCCCAACGGTTCGGCGTGAGCGCCCGCAAGATCCTCCCACTCGAAGATGTATCGATCGAAGCGGGCCGCACCCCCGTCGGCACCGGCGTAGGCGTAGTCATCATCCGCCTCGATGTCGAACACGACCCGCCCGGGGTAGCCCTGCCCAGGCTCGTAGCGCTCCCAGTCGTCGAACCGCTGATCCGAAACGCACGCCCCCTCACCACAGACCCAGACGTCGCCACCACTGAGGGAGAAGCTCCGCTGGGGCGCGCCGGGCAGCCCATCGGAAGCAGTGGTGATCGACCAGGCTTCAGACTCGGGATGAAAACGATAGAGGGCGGCCGGTGTGAGGATCAGGATCCGATCATCGGTGGACGCGATGCGCGCGCGAAGATCATCGCCCGAGGTTTCCGCGAACGGACGGGGCGCTGCGTCTGAAACGGCTTCGGCGAACGTGCTCGGGCCGACCGCCGCGAACGACGCGAAGAGCATCCAGACCGTCCGCCATCGGCGCCGTCGCCTCTGCCGCACCTCCCCCACCATTTCCCCCCGTCGAGACGAGACCGGAACGCGTCATGCCCGGGTATTCAGGAATCCAATCTGCGAATGTCGAGCGCGTCCAGATCCAGCGACCCGAGCCCGTGCTCCGCGGCTTGGGTGAGATAGGCGACCTCCGTGGGACGAAGGCTCCGCCCATTCCATGTCGTAAGCCCAACACCGAAGGCGTCCACCGCGACCGGATCCGTGCCCGCGATCACGCCGCCAAACTGAACGACCTCACCGGGCCCCGCCGGCCCCCCGGTTTTCAGCAGGCTAATCGCGTCGAGGATCGTGAGCTGTGGGCGCAGCACGGTCGCGAGATCGGCGATCCCCATGTGGAGATCAATCGTGTCATGGAACAGCTGGCGGTCCCAAACGAGTCCCATCAGATTCTTGAGCCCGAAGCTCACGCCGGTCGCGGAGTGAGACTTGGCCGTCGGAACGTTGATCAACACGTCGGCCTTCTGGACGGCCACGGGGATATCCGTCTCGTGAAGCGCATGTCCCGCCGGCACAGGGATCCTTTGGAACATCCTCTCCTTGTCGAGTGATACGAGCTTGGCCTTCGGGAACGCGCCCACCGCGTCAGCCACGCCCGTTCGCCGAAACGCGCGCTCGGCGTTCCGCATCGTATGGTCGATGACGAGCACACGTTTGGCTTCCGCCTCGAAGCACGCCTCGATCACCGCCGACAGGACGTCCGGATGCGTAGTGGCTCCCCATGCGGGTGGACACTCGAAGCTCGCGTTCGGTTTGATCACCACCACCTGACCGGGCGACACGTAGCGAGGCATCCCGCCGATCGCGTCGATCGCCTGCCGCGTCGCGTCGCGCGGATCGCCTTTCGCCATCACGATGTCGGGGATATCTCCGGAGGAACCTTCAGCGGCGGTTTGACTGCCATCCATCTCCGAAGATGCTTCTCCCAAAACAATGGTCGTGCGGCCGAAGAGCCCCGCCGCCAAGAGCCCGAGTCCCTGACCGATGAAGCGACGTCTCTTCATTTAGCTCTATTCCCCGATCTCTTGCTCGATGTGGGCGGCGAGAAGCCCAAGCTTCACTTCGGCATTCGGCGTGTCGTCGCCGATGTAGAGCCACGACCAATACTTGCCAATTCTGAAGATGACCACATAGTTGGCGATGCCAGTTTTGTCATGAGCCTCCTCACCAAGACCGTCGATTTCGCGCCAGAGCCCTTGCGTGGTCAGCTCGGTGTGAAGGGAGGCCGCGTTTTCCGTCTCGCCCATGTCAAAGATCCAGATCTCGACATTGACTTGGCGGCCGTCCACCGTTCCGGTGTACATCTGTTGGACCATCTCCTCAAAGCCATGATTCTCATACACTTCGTAGCCGCCGTTGATGAGCTCCCGGAGCTCCGCGGCCGTGCTCGCCGTGTTCGCTTCTCCGACCTTCGTCATGTCCGCTGAACCGTTCGGAGGGAGAAAGTCCTCCGGCCGCTCGATGTCGGACTCGGTCGGAGTCTTCTCGTCTCCGCCACATCCGGCGAGTGTGAGACACGCGGCGATCAGGAAAACCACGCCGAACACGCGCGACACCGCGATCCGGCGCGTCGCTACCGGCACGCCTCCCCGAACCACTTCCGCCTCAGTGCACATCATCCCTCCTCCTTCAACCCTTGATGCTGTATCGCATTGTAGCACCTGACCGACCGCTTCACACGGCGCCCTCCCCCTTCCGGGGCAACTCCACAAACGGTATAATCTAGCGACGAGCGTGCGCCGCAGGCCGGGAAGAGCGCGCGACGAGCATGGGCGAAGGTCTCCGTTGACCGGAAGGGAGAGCTCGAGCATGGACAAGCGTACGCATCGACCGGCATCTGTTCGTTTAACGAGTGATGAGACGCGACGCGAGTTTCTGAAACTCTCCGCCATGGCGATGCTCGCCGCAGCAGCCGATACGTCAGGCCTCCTCGCCCCGGCCGCGCGCGCCAATCCGCTGTCTCCCGCGAATGCGCTGCCCGGGCGAATCGTTCTCTACCGCGACCCCGCGATGAACGGGCACCAAGCGGAGATCGACCGAGACCACACCGAAGCGTGCGTGCATCACGGTGTGCGTCTCTTGACCGACATCGACGACACGGCAGCGGCGTTCGAGTCGCTCTTCTCCGGCCTGAACGCAGCGTCGACGATCGCCATCAAGGTCAACTGCCTCGCCTGGAACGACAGCCGGTGGGAGGTCGTACGCGGCCTCGTATCCGGCCTCGCCATGATGCTGGGAGGTTCGTACGACGTCAGCCGGGTGACGATCTTCGATGTCCAGACCTATCTACCCGATCACGGCTACGTTGCCGGTGAGTTCACGTTCGGCGGAAACACGGTCACGGTTCGGAGCTCGGAGAGCTGCAGCGGCTACTACGTCTATCAGAACCACCGACTCTCCAACCACGTCATGGACAACGACTACGTCATCAATGTCCCCGTGCTGAAGGCCCATAACGTCGGTTACCCGCAGCATCAGATCACGACCGCGCTGAAGAACCACTACGGTTCCATCTGTCCCCAGAACCTCTGCAACAACATCACGGGGATGCTCACGCTGAACGCGGACGCGAACATCAAGGGGAAGAGCGCGCTGGTCGTCACGAGCGCGCTTCGCGGCACGTACGAGGGCGGGCCGTGGGAACCCGCCCAGATCTGGAACACCTTCCCGGATCAGACACCGAACACGATCCTTCTCACGACCGATCCGGTCACAGAGTCGTATTGGGCACGTGACATGATCAACGCGGAGCGAGTCGACCGCGGATGGTCCGAGTTCGAATGCCCCTGGGTCGAGCAGGCGTCCGAAGCGCCGTACGCGATCGGGGTGAGCGACCCTGATTCGATGACCGTCATCAACTACGACGTCACGATCGCCGTGGAAGGTGACGATGGACCGCGCGTCGGTACGACGTACCTTGCACCCAACAGTCCAAACCCGTTCTCATCGGAAACTCGACTCCGATTCCGCCTGGCTCATTCCGGCACCGCGCGGATCGTGGTGATATCCGCGGCCGGCAGGCAGGTGCGTCATCTCGGCGAGCGTTCGTATTCGGCGGGTCACTCGATGGTGGAATGGGACGGACGCGATGACCAGGGTCGACCGGTCCCTTCGGGAGTCTACTTCGTCCGACTCCTTACCGGACAGAGAGAGAGCACGCGCCGCGTTCTCGTCGCACGCTGAGGATCGTCCTTCCTCCATACAGACGAAAGGGGGCGGCACGCGCCGCCCCCCTCCGTTCGTGAGATCAAAGCATCATCGGATTAGCATCATTCGCTTGTTCAGGCTCTGATCCCCCGCGTCGAGGCGATAGAGATAGACTCCCGACGCCACCGGCCGCCCCCGGTGATCGGTCCCATCCCACACGACCTCGTACGGCCCCTCTGACATCGTCTGTTGAACGAGCGTGCGGATGTGCCGCCCGTCCGCGCTGAACACGGTGACTCGCACCGCTCGCTGATCCGGAAGGTGGAAGCGGATCGTCGTCGGTGAGTGAAACGGGTTCGGCGCGTTCTGCCGGAGCGCGAGCATTGGAGTCGCGTCCACCGGCCCGACCCCGGTGAAGTCTTCGGGCGAAAGCAGCGCGTAGCCGCTCTCGTTCTCGTGGATATCGTGAGCCGACACCTTGAAGTAGGCCCCTTCCGACGGATCGAAGTCACTGAACACCACCGCGGTGTCCACCGTTGCCATGGCCAGGTTTTCATCGCCGGGCACGAAGTCCTTGTCCAGGCCGCGGTAGATCCGGTATCCCTCGAGGTCTCTTTCGCGGTTCGACGTCCAGGAGACAACGAGCGTGTTCAGCGGCGGGAGGATCTTGCCGCCGATATCGCCTGGGATTCCAGGGCCGATGTTGTCCACGGAGTACCCACTGTCGGGTAGCGACGTGTAGTAGACGAGTGGATCGTCGGTGTGCGCGATCACCTGGAAGTAGTGGTAGTCGTCGTGCACCGACGTCGAGTCGAAGAGCGTGGGGATGGCGCGCGAGTAGCCTGTCTGGAAGTAAGCGCCGTGCTCGTCGACCATCTCCCAAAACATCGGGTCGCCATTGCTCCCGTTTGTGCGGAGGAGCGAGCCGATCTCGGGCTCGTCGAGGACTGCGGGATCGGCTGCAATCTCCGCGTCACACTCCAGAGCGCGGCCAGCCGTGCCGGCGTCGATGGCGCGCCAGATCGTGTAGTTCGTGATGCCGGATGAACCAAAGCGATCGGGACGCGCCGCATACCAGGAGAGATGAACCGAGCCACCTTGGTCCCCTGGAACATCGTTCGCCGCATGAATGTACGGCGTCATATGTCCCCACTCTCCATTATTGTCTATGAACTGCGCGTAGAGACAAGGATGCGTGGGCGAATGGCGGTGATCCTCCCAGGCAAACAGGGCACCTCCCCTGTCCTCCACTGCGACCTGTGGAGAGAACTGGTCCCCTCCCGCCGTACAGACAGGCACGCCGTCCGCTTCCCATTCGGCCTCGCCGCTCCCCGAGATCCTCTGCGCGTAGACGTCGTAGATCCCGGTGTCGTTTCGATCGTCCATCCAGGTAATGAACACTCCACCTTCAGCGTCAGCAATCAATTCGGGGACGCTCTGAACCGCTGCATCGAGGCAGACACCAACGCCATTCGGCGCCCACTGCGCCTCCCCGTCGCCCCCTATCCGCTGCGCATAGATGTCGTCGTTGCCACCACCTGCACGATCATCGTTCCAAACGATGATCGCGCCAAAGTCGCCGTCGCAGGCGATTCCCAAGTAGGGATACTGGGACTGATTCGGATCGATATTGATTCCATTGGTCGCCCACATCGGGTCGCCGACGGAGCTGACTCTTTGTGCGAATACGGCATAGGCGCCATAGCGACGGTCAACCCAGCTGATGATGGCGCCCGACACGCCGTCGGAGATAAGTCTTGGCGCCTCCTGAGAGTTGGTGCCGGCGCAAACCGCTACCCCCGAGTGTTCCCCGTCAGAGCGCGCGGGACTCGGTCAAGCGTTTTGTTAATGGACACT
>CAZAMP010000056.1:0-5814 GCA_964486455.1 uncultured bacterium
AGTCCGTCCTCGGTCTCCTGGGTAATCTTCAGCTTCTCGAGCTCATGCGCACCGTCATCGGCCTCATCGGTGACGTTCACGCCAACAACGAACTTCCGATTCTCCTCGAGCGCCTTCTGATATCGGTAGCTGGCCTCCCCGATCTCCCGCTGGAAGAACCCGTTCTCGATCGCCCGGACCACGCCGCCTTGATCATCGATTCGCTGGAAGTACTCTTCGGCCAGCGCTTCCATCCGATCGGTCATGGCCTCAACGTAGTAAGAGCCGGCGAGCGGGTCTATTGAGTTCGTCACGCCCGTCTCGTACGCGATGATCTGCTGCGTGCGAAGAGCGATCTTCACCGCCTTCTCCGTCGGAAGCGCCAGCGTCTCGTCCATCGAGTTCGTGTGGAGCGACTGTGTGCCACCGAGCACGCCTTGCATGGCCTGATACGCCGTGCGCACGATGTTGTTCTCCGGCTGTTGCGCCGTGAGCGAGCAGCCGGCGGTCTGCGTGTGGAAGCGACAGAGCATCGACTGCGGCTTCTTGGCGCCGTACTTCTCCTTCATCCGCTTTGAGTAGATGCGGCGTGCCGCGCGGAACTTGGCGATCTCTTCGAAGAAGTCGGAGTGGGAATTGAAGAAGAACGAAAGGCGCGGCGCGAAGTCATCGATGTCCACCCCGCGCGCGAGCGTCTCCTCGACGTAGGCGAAGCCGTCAGCGAGCGTGAAGGCCAGCTCCTGCGCCGCCGTGGAGCCGGCTTCCCGAATGTGATAGCCGGAGACCGAAACCGCGTGCCAGAACGGAAGCTCCTTCGCCGCGAACTCGATCGTGTCGACGACGAGCTTGAGTGACGGTTCCGGTGGAAAGAGATATTCCTTCTGCGCGATGTATTCCTTGAGGATGTCGTTTTGCGTGGTGCCGCGCAGGTTCTTCCGATCGCCGCCCTGCTTTTCGGCGGCAACGATATACATCGCCCAGAGAATGGCGGCCGGCGAGTTGATCGTCATCGACGTGGAAACCTTCTCCATCGGGATGCCGTCAAAGAGCGTTTCCATGTCGGCAAGGCTCGAGATGGCGACACCGCATCGGCCGACCTCTCCCTCGGAGAGCGGGTCATCCGAATCGAGACCCATGAGCGTCGGCATATCGAACGCCACCGAGAGCCCGGTCTGACCCTTCTCGAGGAGGTACTTGTATCGGAGGTTCGTGTCCTGCGCGGTGCCGAAGCCCGAGAACTGCCGCATAGTCCAGAGTCTTCCCCGGTACATGCTGTTGTAGACGCCTCGGGTGTACGGATACTGGCCCGGAAGACCTAGCTTCTCATCGTAGGACCACCCGTCGCGCTCGGCGGGTGTCGCCAAATGCCAGGTCGACTCGCCTGAGAGGGTCGTGAAGTCCGCATCGCGAAGCCTGCCGCCCTCGATCTCCTTCTTCCACGCTGCATATCGATCCATGTCGAACATCGTCGTGCTACTCCCTATCCGACCGAGGGGTCGTCAGTTCGATCGAAAAGCGTACCGGCCGCGAGCAGGAGGTCCGCGGCACCGGCGGGGTTCTCGTCCCGCTGATAAACACGATCCACCTGGCGCTTGAGTTCCGTCTTCATTTCGGCCGTCCAGAAGCGTCGCCGGATTCGACTCTCGAGAATGTCCAGCACGCGCCGGCGTATGGCGGCGCGGCGGCGCTCCTCCAATAGACCGTGCTCACTCAAATGCGCGGCATGCACCAAGATCGCTTCCTTGATCTCGTCGGCGCCCTCGCCGCGCGCGGCAATCGCTTTCAAGACCGGCGGTCGCCAATCCCCGTCCGACGCACGGCTACTCGATTTGTAGTCCAGCATCGTCTCGATGTCGCGCGTCAGCGCGTCCGCCCCGTCACGGTCCGCCTTGTTGACGATGAAGACATCGGCGATCTCCATGAGACCCGCTTTCATCGCCTGAACGTTGTCGCCCGCTTCGGGGCTGAAAACGACAAGTGTGGTGTCCGCAAGCCCGGCGATCTCGAGCTCCGTCTGCCCCACGCCGACCGTCTCGATGAGCACGGGATTGCAGCCGGACGCGTCGAGGATGTCGACGGCATCCCACGTGCCACGAGAGAGTCCGCCAAACACACCGCGGCTCGCCATCGATCGGATGAAGACTCCGGGATCGGTGCTGTGCCTCGTCATGCGAACGCGATCGCCCAGGAGCGCACCACCCGAGAAAGGACTGGTCGGGTCCACGGCGACGATGCCGACCCGGTCGGAGGTTCGTCGATAGACGCCGGCCATCGCGCCGACCAGGGTGCTCTTCCCGGCGCCCGGCGGACCGGTGAATCCCAACCGCGCCGCCTGCCCGACCCGAGGATGGATCGCCGACAGGATGTCACTCGCGCCCTCGGTGGAATTCTCCACCAGTGAGATGGCACGTGCAACCGCGCGGCGGTCGCTATTCAGCACGCCAGTGATGAGCGTCTGTATGCTATCCGTCGTCACTGTAAGATCATCCGGCGGAACGTGTTAGTGCCTACTGAGTGGAAGCCAAACGAGGCTATCACCCACACCCGATTCTGTCAACTGAGGGCGGACGGAATCGCCCAATCTCCATACGGTTAGAGCGTTCGACGGTCGCTCCCACGAGGCGGAGATCCAGGGCTCAGGTCGTGAACGACGACGGAGGTCGAAAGGGGGCCTGATAGTGCCGGAGCGTCATGCGTCGCGACGCACGCTCGAGCTGGAGCGCGATGATCTCGTAGCGCATGCGCCACCCCGCCCGGAGTAGTCGTCCGGCCAGCGGTGCCGTCGCCTGGAGGATCTGCTGTTGTTTCGGCCGGTTCACGGCGTGTGTCGCCCCTCCGGCCCTCGAGTGGCTTCGGAGCTTCACCTCGACGAAAACGATGGTGCGTCCCCGCCGCGCGATGATGTCGATCTCCCGTCGGCCGAAGCACGCGTTTCGCCTGAGGATCTCGTGGCCGGTGAGTTCGAGGTACGCTGCGGCTATCGCCTCACCTCGCCGACCGGCTTCGACACTGTTCATCGTCGCCTCTGTTGTGGGGGCGGTGGGCCCGCCCCCCGGATTTCGTCGCGGTTCACCGCAGACTCGATTGCGGGGCCGCGCGATTTTGTGCCCGGGTACAAACTGCTAAAGAGCTACTACCGAACGAGTTTCACCTATCCACCTTGTACGCCACCGGGCGGCCCGTTGCCCATTGTGCGGGGCGGACCCATGGCCGTTCGCCCGGCCCGCGCCCGAAGCTATGCGCCCAACGGGAGAGAACGCTGTCTGAGGGGAGAGAACGAAAGGCGATGAATGGGACACGGACCATGCCGCTCGATAGCGGCCATGTGCGCCCGCGTCGGGTACCCTTTGTGCCCGGCGAAACCATAGTGCGGATAGATCGAATCGTAAAGCGTCATGATGTGGTCTCGGGTGACCTTCGCGACGATCGACGCGCACGCAATGACGAGCTCGCGCGAGTCGCCCTTCACCATGGCCTCGTGCTCGTGGGGAAAGCCCGAAACGGGATTGCCGTCAATGAGGGAGATATCGGGAGGAGATGGAAGCCGTTCGGCGGCGAGTCGCATCGCGAGCTCGCTTGCCCGTAGGATGTTCATGTCATCCACCACACGCGGGCCGACGGCCGCGCAACCGACCGCCGTCGCCCGATCGTGGATGATGTCGAAGAGCCGCTCGCGTGCCCCGGGATTGAGCTCTTTGGAATCGCGCGCCCCCGGGATCCGGCAACCGACCGGAAGCAGCACGGCGGCCGCGACGACCGGCCCGGCCAACGGCCCGCGGCCGGCCTCGTCGATCCCCGCGATCGACCGCGCCCCACGGCGTCGCCAGAATCGCTCCCGCCGCCGGCCCGGCGCTCGGCCGACCATGGGTCTAGCGCTTGTCGGTCCGCAGCGGCTTGATCCGGGCGTCTTTGCCCTTCATCTTCCGGAGGTAGTAGAGCTTCCCGCGACGGACGCGACCCCGCCGGACGACCTCGAGCTTGGCCAGGTTCGGCGAGTGGAGGGGAAAGATCCGCTCGACGCCGATGCCGTCGGAAATCTTGCGGACGATAAACGTCTCACCCGTCCCGGCGCCACGGCGACTGATGACCACGCCCTGGAAGATCTGGGTCCGGACTTTTTCGCCCTCCTCGACCTGGACGTGAACCCGGACCGTGTCGCCCGATCCGAATTCGGGGAGCTTCCGTTTGAGGAAGCCTGCCTCTATCCGACGAATGTTCTCCATCAGTCTCTTCCTTCTCTATGCTTGATGAGCGTGTCCGCTATCTCAGCAACTTCCCTCGCGATGTCGGGAAGCAGCTTCACTTCCTCATCCGTGAGCGACGTGCGCTCGAGCAACTCCGGCCTGAGCAGCAGCGTTCTCTTGAGCGCCTCACGCGTCCGCCATGCCTCGATCTGCGCATGGTGCCCCGAGAGCAGAACGTCGGGAACAGCCGTCCCCTCGAACCGCTCCGGCCGCGTGTAGTACGGCGCGTCCAAACGCCCTGTCTCGAACGAATCGGTGTCGACCGACTCCGGATCGCCGACCACGCCGGGCAGCAGTCGCGCCACGGCATCCACGATAACCATGGCGGCCAGCTCGCCGCCGGCAAGCACGTAGTCGCCGATCGAGACCTCGCGATCGACGAGACCTCTCACCCGATCGTCGACGTCCTTGTAGCGGCCCGACACCAACGTGATCCTGGCCGTCTCCGCGAACTCGCGGGCCATTCGTTGATCGAACCGCTCACCCTGTGGTCCGAGCAATAGACGAACCGCGCGCTCCCCCGATGCCTCTTCGACATCTTCGAGCGCCTTCGCCACCGGCTCGGCCTTGAGGATCATCCCAGCGCCGCCGCCGTATGGCGCGTCATCGACCGACCGGTGCCGATCGGTCGTGTAGTTACGCAGATCAACCGTGCGAATCTTCAGGATCGACCGCTCGCACGCGATCCGGATCATCCCCTCGGCGAACGGGTCGCCGAACATCGACGGAAAGGCCGTGATGATAGCGATCTCATGCATCGGACTCCCCGTGCGCCTTGTCGTTGATCTCGAGGAGGCCCGGCAATACGTGAATGATCAGCGTCTTGCCTTCCGGGTCAACCTCGCGCAGCACCTCGTCCGTCGCGGGAATCAGGTGCTCCATCTCTCCGTCACGCACGATGAGCACATCGTTCGCGCCGGTCCGCACTCGGTCATCGATCCTACCGAGGTCGACACCCTCTTCGGTGACAACCCGATATCCGCGAAGCTGTGGCCAAAGATGGCCGTCCGTCGTCGGCTCCGGCAGATCCTCTTCCGGGACCTCGATGGTCGCGCCGACGAGCGCTTCCGCCGCGTTGCGATCGACCACACCCGGGAGCGTAACCAGGAGTCCCCCCCTGTGAGGTCGCGTGGCAATCAGCTCAACGATTTCGATGCTATCCGCGCTCTCCTGCCGTCGCAGGTGAACGCGTTCGCGCTCCGCCAAGAGCGCCAGTTCATCCGGTTCGCCCCGCACAAGAACTTCGCCGCGAATGCCGTGTGCCCGAACGAGACGTCCGATGACGATCATCGATGCCGGGTCACCGGCCATGACGGTTACTCCGTGACTTCGACGGCGATGTTCTTTCCCTGTAGTGCCGCGGCCGCTGAGACGATGTTTCGAAGCGAGCGAATCGTTTGTCCGTTCTTGCCGATGACGCGTCCGCGGTCGTCGGCATGCACGCTCACCTCAAAAATCGTGGACTTCTCGCCCGCCAGCTCACGCACCTTGACGTCGTCGGGGCGCTCAACGAGAGACCGGGTCACATATTCGATCAGCTTAACCACGGTCTACACATCACCTTTCTTCTCTTCCGGGGCGGCCGGCTTCG
>CAZAMP010000056.1:5914-25190 GCA_964486455.1 uncultured bacterium
CCGGGGCGGCCGGCTTCGCTTCCGCCTTCGGAGCTTCGGGCTTCTTCGGCGGCGCGGCTTCGGGCTTCTTCTCCGGCGGGTGCTTTCTGTCCGCGCCAGGCTTCCCGTCGGCCGCGGGCTTGTCCGCCTTCGGCTTGCTGTCCGTTCGAGGGCTCTGCGTGACGATATTGGCGGCCTCTTCGACCGCGCTGCGCCGACGCTCGCGCGCTTCGTCCGCTACCGCATCCGCCGTCGGGAACGTCTCCGCCTTCTTGAGCAGGCTCTTGACGGTGTTGCTTGCGATCGCGCCCTTCTCAATCCAGCTCTTGGCCTTCTCAGTGTCGATCTGGACCATCGGGGTCTTGGGAAGGGGATCGTAATACCCGAGCGTCGTAATGAAACGACCGTCGCGGGGACTCCGACCATCTACAACTACGATCCGATAGAACGGGCGATGCCTTGTGCCCGCCCTCTGGAGCCGGATCTTGACTGCCAACTCACACCTCCTCTGCCGCTACATGGGTAATGGCAACCCGCCGCGCATCTTCTTCGGTAGCCGAGAGAACTTTTTCATCATCTTGGTCATCTGCTTGAACTGCTTCAGGAGCTGATTGACATCCTGGACGGTGGTCCCGCTCCCTCGGCTGATGCGCCTACGACGCGACCCGTCGATGATCCGCGGGTAGCGCCGTTCCTTCGATGTCATGGAAAGAATGATGGCCTCGGTGCGCGAGAACGCCTTGGGATCGAGATCGATGCCCTTCAACTTGTTCCCCACGCCCGGGATCATCTTCAACAAGTCCTCCATCGGCCCCATCCGGCGAACCTGACGGAGCTGGTCGAGGAAATCCTCCAACGTGAACTCGCTCTTGCGGAGGCGAGATTCGAGCTTCTTGGCCTTCTCCACGTCGATCGTGGTTTGCGCCTTCTCGACGAGGGTGAGCACGTCACCCATTCCGAGAATGCGCGATGCCATGCGATCGGGATGAAACGCCACGAGGTTCGCGGCCTTCTCACCCTCAGCGATGAAGACGATCGGACGACCCGTGACCTCCCGAACCGACAGCGCGGCCCCGCCGCGCGCGTCGCCGTCCATCTTCGTGAGAACGACGCCGTCGACGCCCAAGCTCCCGTTGAACGCTTCCGCGCTCTGAACGGCATCCTGACCGGTCATGCCATCGAGAACGAGAAGCGTCTCCTTCGGCTCCATCGCCTCGCGCAACCGGCGAAGCTCTTCCATCAGCTCTTCGTCGATGTGGAGCCGCCCGGCCGTGTCGAGCACCAGGTAGTCCGCGCTGATCTTGCGCGCGGCATCGAACGCGTCTTCCGCGATCTTGACCACGTCGGTCGTCGTGCGATCCGAGTGAACGGGCACATCGATCTCTTTGCCGACCGTCTCGAGCTGATCGATCGCCGCGGGACGATAGACGTCGCAAGCGGCGAGCAATACGCGCTCTTTCTTCTTTCGGAGATGCAGCGCCAACTTCTGGCAGAACGAGGTCTTCCCAGAGCCCTGCAGCCCAACGACCATCACGACCGTCGGCGGGAAGTTGGTCTTGCGGAGCGGACGGTTCTGCCCTCCGAGCAGGCGGACCATCTCCTCATGAACGATCTGAATGACCTGCTGACCCGGCGTGAGCCCCTTGAGGACATCGTGTCCGACAGCGCGCGCTTCGACCCGCTTGACGAATTCCTTCGCCACAGCAAAGTTCACGTCAGCGCTGAGTAGCGCACGACGGACATCCCGAAGCGCGTCGCGGACATTCTCGTCCGAGAGAGTGCCTTGTCCCCGGAGCTTCCGGAAGGCACCTTCAAATTTCTCCGTAAGTTGTTCAAACATAAGACAATGACCAAAAGGCCCGTCACGTGGATGAGCGTACTTCACCCTCCAAGACGGGGCCCGAATGGCGAACGCAGAATTTTACCAGAAAGCCGGCTGACGGCAAGGGGTTTCTAGCGGATGCCTTGGGCGGCGGCGGCCTCGATCGAGCGGAATGCTCCGGCCGGATCGTCGTTCGAGAAAACGGCGCTGCCGGCCACGAGGATGTCGCCCCCAAGGCGTGTGAGCATCTCGGCGTTGGCAGCGTCGACTCCGCCATCGATCTGGATGGCGAACTCTAACCCTCTGTCATTACGTATCTTCGATGCGGTCTCTATCTTCTCCAACACCTCCGGACAGAAGATCTGACCGCCGAAGCCCGGGAAAACCGACATGAGGAGCAGGAGATCGCACTCATCCAACGCCGCCTCCACGCGGTCGAGCGGCGTGTCGGGATTGAGCGAGACGCCGCTTCGCACGCCGAGCGATCGGATCCGCCTCATCGGCTCCAGCAGATCGCCGAAGACCTCGGCATGAATGGTGATGAGATCGGCGCCGGCGTCGACGAACGCCTTCGCGTACCGAAGTGGCTCCTCGATCATGAGATGGCAGTCGAGAAACAGATGGGTGGAGCGTCGGACAGACTTAACGAGCGGTGGACCGAACGTGATGTTGTCGACGAAGTGACCGTCCATCACGTCGAGGTGAAGGAGCTCCGCGCCGGCCTCTTCCACCTTCTCGACCTGCTCACCGAGTCGGGCGAAATCAGCGGAGAGGATCGAAGGCGCAACGAGCCCGCGCTTGCGATCGTTTCCGAAGAGGTTCTTCCCGTTCACATCCCCTCCCCAACCATGAGCTTCACCGGCTCTCCGGCAATGAGGCGATGCCCGGGCGCCGGAATCTGTGAAACAACCCCACCACCCAACGAAATCGCACCGACCGGGTAGACCACCTCGACGAGAAAACCGTTGCGACGAAGCGCGGCGGCGATTTCCTCGGCGTCGGCACCGCGGAAATCCGGCATCAGATATGCGGGAGATCCCGGGCCCGCCGACACGAGCACATCCACCGGAAGGCCGCGGATGCAGGTCGATCCCGCCGTGGGATGAAGCTCCAACACCTGCTCAGCGGGCTCCTCTCCCGGCCGCCGTGAGACGTTCCCGACCGGGATCCCGTCCCGAGCGAGGATCAGTTCTGCGTGCCGGAGCGACTCACCCACCACGTTTGGAATCTGTACCTCCCCGCGTCCCAGACTCACGATGAGGCCGACGCCGCGTTCCTTCCGTGTTCTCAGTTGCGCAGGAGGATCCTGCTCCAGCACGGTGCCACGCGGCCATTCGGGGTTGATCCGCTCGGATATCACCGCACCATCCAGCGAGACCTGCTGCAGAATCTGGCGAGCGTCGCCGACCGACAAGCCGACGACGTCCGGCACAACGACTTCTTGGCCTTGGTTCACCACGATGGGCATGAACACGAAGTGGAAGATCAAGAGGGCAATGGCCACGCCGGCCGCCAACAAGAACGCGTGCGTTGCGATATCGAGAAGCGGCGGGCGTTTCTTCCGCGTGACGCCACCGGTCAGGATCCGCTCGCTCGGCACTACGCCAACCTCCTCAATCGAACTCCGAAGACGCCGTCACTGCCCGCGTCACCGGGCAGGAGCCGCAGACGTCCCATCGGATCACGGGCACGCTGCGGAAGCGCTCCCACCGGCTCCTCCCGATAGCCGGGGCGCGCGGCCAAGAAGCGCTCCACGACATCGGTGGTCTCCTCGGCTTCCACGCTACACACCGAATAGACGAGAACCCCGCCCAGTGTCACGAGTGAGGAGAGCTCAGTCAAGAGGACCAGCTGACGTTCCGCGTGCATGGCCGGATCGCGCGATTCCAGACGCCAACGCGCTTCCGCCCTCCGGGCCAACACACCGGTTCCGGTGCACGGCGCGTCGACCAATACACGGTCGAAGAGTGGACGGAGCGGCGGGAAGCGTCCGTCACCCACGACAACCTGGCTGCGTAGCCTGAGTCGATCGAGGTTCTCCGTGAGTCGTCCGAGGCGACTACGCGACAGGTCCATCGCGGTGAGCTGGGCGAGTCCATTCGTCCGTTCCAGGATGTGACAGCTCTTCCCGCCGGGCGCGGCGCACGCATCGAGAATACGTTCGGTCGGCAGCGGATCCAGGAGATCAACAACCAGCGCTTCGCTTTCATCCTGAACACTGATCTCCCCCGCGCCGAAGCCCACAAAGCTCGTCAGGTCGAATCGCCCCGTGATCCTGATGCAATCCTTCGAGAGGCGACCGACCTCACACGGCACACCCGCCGACGCGAGGTCACGGAGGACGGCGGCGCGGCTCGTCCTCGTGCCATTGACGCGAAGAACGAGCTCCGGCGTGCGATTGGAACCTTCCAGCATCGGCACGAGTCGATCGTCGAACCGACGCCACCGCCGCACGAGCCACGTGGGGAACGAGTGACGAACGGCGAGCGCCAGATCGCTGTCGCCCTCCGGCAGCGGTGGAAGATCACCGCCCGCGGCCCGACGCAGTATCGCGTTCACAACACCGGCCCGCTCCTCATGACCGGCGAGGTGCGTCAGTGATACGGACTCATCCACGGCGGCGTGATCCGGAATGCGATCGAGATGAATGATCTGAACGAGGCCGATCCGCAGAGCCTGCAACACCGGCGGCGGAATGGAGCTGAAGCCTTTCTCCAACATCTGCGAGATGAGGTAATCGAGTTCCCCCCTGCGCCGCAAGGTCTCCTGGACGAGGAGCGTCGCCAGCGCGCGATCTTCCCGCGATAGCTTTCTCTTCGCGAAGAGCTGGCGAAGCCGCCTGTCGGCGAAGATGCCGCGCTTCTCCGCTTCATGGAGTGCGCGGAAGGCCACCTCTCGCGCGGGGCCAACGCGTCCGGCGTCTCGGTTAGGTGTCGGCACCACCCAGAACGTCTCCTTCCTTGGCGGAGTGACCGCAGAGAAACTCGATCGCGCTCATCGCCCGCGAGCCCGCCGGCTTCACCTCGACCAGCCGAAGCCATCCGCTTCCGCACGCCACCAGTATCCCTGACGACGAATCACATTCCACGATCTCCCCCGGTCGGCCCGTGCGCGGGCCCTCGTCCGACGCGAGTGCGCGAACCACATGAATCAGCTCCCCGGCGCAGCGCGTTCGGGCGCCCGGCCACGGCGTCATCGCGCGGACGTGGCGCTCGAGCTGTGTCGCGTCCCGCGCCCAATCGAGAAGCCCGTCCCGCTTGGACAACTTCGCTCCGTGCGTGGCGTGCGTGTCGTCCTGCTCGATCCGCGGCGCGTCACCCGATTCGATTCGATCACACGTCTGGACCAGCAGCTCGGCACCGACCACGGCGAGGCGATCATGAAGCGTTCCCGCGTTGTCCTCGGGCCTGAGTTCCGCCTCGCGCTGGAGAATGATGTCGCCGGTATCGACGCCGCGGTCCATGTAGATCGTCGTCACGCCCGTCACCTCGTCCCCCGCTAGGAGCGTATACTGGATCGGCGTCGGCCCCCGATGTCTCGGAAGAAGCGACGGGTGGAGGTTCACGCAGCCGAGCCGCCCCAAGTCCAAGTGCTTCTTCCGCAGGATCTCGCCGAAGGCAACAACCACGACGAGATCGGAGGCGAGCGAACGAAGATGGTCCACGAACTCCGCCGCTCGAAACTTCTCGGGCTTCGACACGACGATGCCGTGCCGCTCGGCCTCGACCGCCACGGCGGAAGGCCTCAGCTTGAGCCCGCGGCCGCTCGGACGATCGGGCTGCGTGACGACCTCAATCACCTCATGGCTCGAGCGCGCGAGGGCGTCCAGCGACGGCACCGCGAACTCGGGGCTACCCATGAAGATCAGTCGCATGAACGAACTCCTGCGGGAAGCGTGTGTGGTCCAGAAGAGGGCGTGGCGGACACGGGTGTTCAGAAGCTAGCCCGCCTCCTGTTTCTCGCTTTCTTTGGGCACCTTTCCCGCCGCGATGTCGGCGAGCTGACGCTTCAGCAGAGCCCGCTTCATGCTCGACAGCCGGTCGACGAAAAGGATTCCGTCGAGATGATCGATCTCATGCTGGAAGGCACGGCCCAGGAGGTCATCCGCTTCGATCTCGATGGTCTCGCCTTCCAGGGTCGTCGCGCTCAAGGTAACCGCGGCGAACCGCTTCACCTTCTCACGGATGCCGGGGATGGAGAGGCAGCCCTCCTCCTCGGACGTCGAGCCACGGGTCGACGTGAAACGGGGATTGATGAGCGCCAAGCTAACGGTTTCGCCTTCGGACTCCCCGGGAATATCGACAACCATGACGCGCAGGGGCATACCCACCTGGTTGGCGGCGAGTCCGATGCCCCTTTCCTCGTACATGACGCGGGTCATGTCCTCCACGAGTTCCCGGATCTCGTCCGTGATCTCATCCACCGTTTCGGCCTTCTTGCGAAGCGCTGGATGACCGTAGAGGACCAGCTCCCGTTCCGACATTACGTTTCCTTGACGACTTGCGTGATGGCGGCCTTTTGAAACTCGACCTTGACCTGATCGTCCAGCTTCAAGACCACAGAGTTCGCCTTGAAACCGACCACCGTTCCGTACATTCCTCCGCTGGTGAGGACTTTATCACCCTTCTTGACGGCCTCGAGCATCTTCTCGCGGCTCTTCTGATTGCGCCTCTGTGGGAGGATGATCAAGAAGTAGAAGATCGCGAAGATGACGATGAGCATGACGAAAAAGCCCATCCCCCCAGCGCCCTGACCACCTTCCCCACCTGCGGGGGCCATCAAAGCCATTGGCATGTTCATCGGCGATTAGCTCCTTTGATTGTCCGCCGGAATTGTCGGGCGCCAATTCTGCACCCGCATCACACGCAGTTCAAGCCGCATTTCCATGGCGGAAGCGATCCAAAAACGCATCTCGCCACTCGCGAAACTCCCCGTCAAGGATACTCTTGCGCATCCGTCGCATCATCTCGACATAGAACGTCAGTGAGTGAAGCGTCGCGAGCCGCGGCCCCAGTATCTCACCCGCTTGGAAGAGATGTCTGAGATAAGCCCGGCTGAACTGCCGGCATGTCTGACACGAGCAACTGTCGTCAATCGGCCGTTCGTCCTCGGCATAGGGCCGGTTCTTGACGACGAGCTTTCCGTCCCATGTGAAGACCGTTCCGTTGCGCGCATTGCGCGTGGGCATGACGCAGTCGAACATGTCGACGCCTCTGGACACGGATTCCACGATGTCATCCGGGAACCCGACTCCCATGAGGTACCGGGGCTTCTCGAGGGGAAGCCGCGCGGCGGTGAACTCCAAGGTGTCGAACATCTCCGCCTTCGGCTCTCCCACGGCCAGCCCACCGATCGCATAGCCCGGGAAGTCTCTCTCGATGAGCGCCTCGGCGGACTGCCTTCGCAGGTCCGGATACGTCGAGCCCTGCACGATTCCGAAGAGGGCGCGGCCCGTCATCGCGTCCGTAGACTCCTCGCGCCAACGCTCGAGACAGCGGTCAGCCCATCCGTTCGTGCGTTTGACCGCCGCGGCGGCGTCCGCCGGTTCCACCGGATACGTTGTGCACTGATCGAACGCCATGACGATGTCGGAACCGAGGTCGATCTGAACCTCGGTCGCCAGCTCCGGAGTCAGCAGATGCCGTGAGCCGTCGAGATGACTCTGGAACCGAACGCCGTCGTCGGCGATGCGGTTCAGATCGGATAGAGAGAAGACCTGAAAGCCGCCCGAGTCGGTGAGAATGAGTCGATCCCATGACATGAAGTCGTGCAGGCCGCCCAGGCGGTTGACCAGCTTGTGACCCGGCCGGAGATACAGATGATACGTGTTCCCGAGAATAATCTCCGCGCCGAGAGTGCGCAGATCGTCCGGCGTGAGTGTCTTGACGGTGGCCTGAGTGCCCACCGGCATGAAGACCGGCGTGTGCACTCGCCCACGCGGCGTCTCGATGACCCCCGCGCGCGCGCCCGTCTCCTCATCAACCGCTTCGAGGTGGAACCGAAAGCCTTCCCAGGTCATGCAGGTTTCCTATCGCTTCCAATGTTCTACGCTTCGTGGGCTCGGCGGGCATGTCCCGGGGCTCAAACAGTCCTCGGCCCCTCGTGCCGTGCCCTACTACTTGTGACCTGCGGAACTCGCCCGTGGACAGACCCGCCGATCCCAACCGGAAGACAATACCCGAACCTACGCGAGAGGCATCAGAGAATAAGCATCGCGTCGCCGTAGGAGAAGAATCGATACCCCGCGTCCCGAGCCTCTTCGTAGGCTCCGAGCATCCGATCCCTTCCCGCGAACGCGCACACCAGCATGAGCAGCGTCGATCGCGGCAGGTGGAAGTTCGTCACGAGCGCATCGACGGCCTTGAACTCATACGGAGGCCGGATGAAAAGACTCGTCCCGCCGCTCACCGGCTCATCACTCCTGCCGACCGTCTCGAGCACGCGCACGCACGTCGTCCCGACAGCGATCACGCGTCCCCCGTCGCGTCGGACCTCTTCGAGCGTCCGGGCCGCCTCGAGCGGATAATCGAAGCGCTCCTCCTCCATCGTGTGACGGCTCGGATCCTCCTCCCTGACGGGTTTGAACGTCCCGTAGCCCACGTGGAGCACGATCGGAACCACGCGCACGCCCCTACCGCCCAACTCGTCGAGCAGCGACGGCGTGAAGTGGAGACCGGCGGTGGGGGCGGCGACCGCGCCATCGACGCGCGCGTAGACGGTCTGGTAGCGCTCGCGGTCGTCCGCATCCGGCGGTCGACGGATGTAGGGCGGAAGCGCCGGCAGACCGACGTCGTCGAGATTCAGCGTATCGCCTTGCTCGCTCGCGAGGCGGACCCGGCGTCGCCCACCCGGCAGCGTGTCGAGGATCTCGACCCGTCCGTGAGGAAACGTGACGGACTCGCCGGCGCGAACCCGCTTTCCAGGCCGAACAAGCGCTTCCCAGCCGCCGTCCGGATGTTCGCTCAACAGAAGGAAATCGACCTTCCCCCCCGTCGCGCGCGCGCCCTGTATCCTGGCCGGACGCACCCTCGTTTCGTTGATGACGAGCGCATCCCCCGCCCGCAGGTACTCCGAAAGGTCCCGGAAGTGCCGGTGGTTGATCGAGCCGGTGCCGCGATCGAGCACCAACAGCCTGGACGCGTCTCGATCCGCGAGCGGATGGCTCGCGATCTGATCCTCCGGTAGCTCATAGTCGAAGTCTGAGATCTTCATGGGATTTGGCATTTCCGCGAAGTGGGAGAGAGAAGTCAGGCGCCGAAGAGATCGGCCTGGTTGAGCCTCGGGTTCAGCGCGCGGCCGAGATGCTCGTACGCATGGCGAGTCGCCTCACGCCCGCGTCGGGTTCGATTGAGGAAGCCTTCCTGAACCAGGAACGGCTCGTGAACGTCTTCGATCGTATCCGGCTCTTCCGCAACCGCCGCCGCGATGGTGTGGATACCCACGGGTCCGCCGTCGAACTTGTCGATGATCGTGAGCAAGACCTTGCGATCCATTTCATCCAGGCCGCGCTCGTCGACCTCGAGCATCTCGAGGGCCGAGCACGCGACCTCCTTGGTGATGCATCCCTGCCCATGGACTTGGGCATAGTCGCGGACGCGTCTCAGAAGTCGGTTCGCGACGCGTGGCGTGCCACGAGACCGGAGCGCGATCTCCATGCTGGCGTTGTCATCCACCTCGACATCCAGCACACGGGCCGATCGGACGATCACGTCGACGATCTCGGCAGCCGCATAGTAGTCGAGCCGGAGCGTCATCCCGAATCGCGCGCGCATCGGCGACGTCAGAAGCCCCGATCGCGTCGTCGCCCCCACGAGCGTGAAGCGGGGCAGGTCGAGTCGAACCGAGCGGGCCCCCGGTCCCCGGTCGACCACAACGTCGACACAGTAGTCCTCCATCGCCGCGTAGAGATACTCCTCCACCGCTGGCGCTAGACGGTGGATTTCGTCGACGAACAGGATGTCCCCTTTACCCAGAGACGTGAGGAGCCCGACGAGGTCGCCGGGCCGTGCCAGAACGGGACCGCTCGAGACGACGATGTTCGCCTGCATTTCGCGCGACAGAACCCACGCCAACGTCGTCTTCCCGAGCCCCGGCGGCCCGCAGAGCAATACGTGGTCGAGTACGTCTTGACGCATTTGGGCGGCGTCGATGAAGACCTTCAGCCGTCTCTTGAGTTTGACCTGGCCCTGGAAGTCGAGGAGATTGACCGGCCTGAGACTGCCCTCAAAGGCCCGCTCATCCGTGACGGCAACGGGGTTTGTGACGGGGTTTCTCATACTCGGGTCGGTATCCTCCGCTTCTGCGACATTCCGCTCGCCGACACTACCACAACCCCGGCACGCTAAAAAGCGATCCATCGCGCCATCCCAAACCAACACAGGACGTTAACGTCATCCTGCCACTTCCGCACGCTACTAACGACGTACGATTCGATCGTTGTTCGAAAACCTTTTGGGAACAAAGCTGCGACTTTGCGTCTCCATACAAGTAGAAGTGCCCAAATACGATCCACACGAAAGACGCGCGACATATTAAAGGCAAGATGCTTTCAGGATTGTCCGATAGACTAGAAAAAAGGGGAAACACGGGTAACGACCAGCTGTTTCGAACGGAGGCGATACGGCATGAACCAGCCGGATCTCTACTCGCTTGTGCGAGAGAAGCACAACGTCGAGTCCTACAAAGAGTTGAACTGGACAGGGTCACTTCGCGACTACTTCGATATCACCGCCAAGAACCCCGGAGCCACGCGAAGCGCCTTCCAGCGTCTCTACGACATGATCTTGTCCTACGGGCAGGACGAGTACATCGACTCCAAGAAGAAGATCATCCGCTACGGCTTCTTCAGTGATCCGATCGACAAGGGCAAGGACGCGATTTACGGTCTCGACGTTCCGCTCATGAAGCTCGTGGACGTCTTCAAGTCGGCCGCGATGCGATACGGAACGGAGCGGCGCGTGATCCTTCTGCACGGACCGGTCGGTAGCGCGAAGTCGACGATCGTCCGATTGCTGAAGAAAGGTCTCGAGGAGTACTCGAAGACCAAGGACGGAGCGCTCTACACGTTCGGCTGGCGGACCGAGGATGCCGCCTCCGGCCCGGTCGAGATGTGCCCGATGCACGAGGAGCCGCTCAGACTTCTCCCGCCCGCCCTCCGAGCCGACATCATCGGATCGATGAACGCCGACCTTCCCAAGGAACGCCAGATCGTGGTCGAAGGCGATCTCTGTCCGTTCTGCCGGAAGACGTACCAGGGCTTGATGGCCCGATACGACGGCGACTGGGAGAGGATGACCGAGCACGTCGTCGTCCATCGACTCGTGCTGTCCGAGAAGGACCGCGTCGGCATCGGCACGTTCCAGCCGAAGGACGAGAAGAACCAGGACTCGACCGAGCTCACGGGTGACATCAACTATCGCAAGATCGCTGAATACGGATCCGACTCCGACCCGCGCGCGTTCAATTTCGACGGCGAGTTCAACATCGCGAACCGCGGGCTCGTGGAGTTCGTCGAGGTGCTCAAGCTGGACGTGGCGTTCCTGTACGACCTGCTCGGCGCGAGCCAGGAGCACAAGATCAAGCCGAAGAAGTTCCCGCAGACCGACATCGACGAGGTCATCATCGGTCATACGAACGAGCCGGAGTATCGGAAGCTCGAGAAGAACGAGTACATGGAGGCGCTACGCGATCGCACCGTGAAGATCGACATCCCGTATGTCTCGAAGCTCAACCGCGAGATTCAGATCTACGAGAAGGACTACAACGCCGAACGCATCCAGGGTAAGCACATCGCGCCCCACACGATCGAGATGGCGGCCATGTGGGCGGTGCTGACGCGGCTCGAGGAGCCGAAGAAGGCCGAGCTCACGCTGCTGCAGAAGCTCAAGCTGTATGACGGCCGCAGTCTCCCCGGCTTCACCGAAGACAACGTGCGCGAGCTCCGCAAGGAAGTGATGCGCGAGGGCATGGAGGGGATCAGCCCGCGCTACATCCAGGACAAGGTCTCCAACGCGCTCGTGCGCAGCGAAGAGAGCTGCATCAACCCGTTCATGGTGCTCAACGAGCTCGAAAGCGGACTTCGCCACCACAGCCTCATCTCGAGTGAAGAACAGCGCAAGCGCTTCATCGAACTTCTCGCCGTGGTCAAAGAAGAGTACGAGAACGTCGTGAAGAACGAGGTGCAACGCGCGATCGCGGCGGACGAGGAGGCGATCGCCCGCCTGTTCTCGAACTACATCGACAACGTGAAGGCCTACACGCAGCGCGAGAAGGTGCGCAACAAGTACACCGGGCGCGATGAGGAGCCCGACGAGCGCCAGATGCGCTCGATCGAAGAGAAGATCGACATCCCGGAAAGCCGGAAGGACGACTTCCGCCGGGAGATCATGAACTACATCGGGGCCCTGGCCGTGGAAGGCAAGGCGTTCGACTGGAAGTCGAACGCGCGTCTCCAAAAGGCGCTGGAAATGAAGCTGTTCGAGGACCAGAAAGACACCATCAAGCTGACGAGCCTCGTGTCCAGCGTCGTGGATGAGGACACCCAAGAGAAGATCGATATCGTCAAGAGCCGACTGATCAAGAACTACGGATATTGCAGCGTCTGCGCGTCGGACGTTCTCAATTTCGTGGCATCGATCTTCGCGAGGGGTGACGCGAGCTAACGCTCCGACACGAGCGCACTCCCCTCCCGTGAGAGTTGAGCATGATCCTCAAAGTCGAAAGAGATCTATATCGTTTCCGCCAGATCGTCCGCGGGAAGATCAAAGAGAACTTAAGGAAGTTCATGTCCCAGGGCGAACTGGTCGGGCGCGTCGGCAAGAACATCGTGAGCATTCCGCTGCCGCAGATCGATATCCCCACGTTCCGCTATGGCGAGAACGAGACGGGCGTCGGGCAGGGCGACGGCGACTCCGGCGATCCCGTTGACGGCGAGGAGGGCTCCTCCTCGGCGGGAGACCAGCCCGGCCGCCACATGCTCGAGGTCGAGATCTCGCTCGAGGAGCTGGCCGACATCCTGGGCGATGAGCTCGAGCTTCCCCGGATCGAGCCGAAGGGCGGCGGGGAGATCATGGAGCGGAAGTCCCGCTACACCACGATTCACTCATCGGGCCCCGAGTCGCTGCGACACGTCAAGCGGACGTTTCGCAAGGCGCTCAAGCGGCAGATCCAGATCGGCGCCTACGACCCGGACCGCCCGATCATCATTCCCGTGCGCGAAGACCGAGTTTACCGAGCGGCCAAACCGTCCCCGACCCCCGAGGCCAGCGCGGCGGTCTTCTATCTCATGGACGTGTCCGGCTCGATGGGCGATGAGCAGAAGGAGATCGTGCGCATCGAAGCGTTCTGGATCGATACCTGGCTCAGGCACCACTACCCGAACGTCCAAACCCACTACATCGTGCACGACGCGGTCGCTCACGAGGTGGACCAGCACACCTTCTATCATTTGAAGGAATCCGGCGGCACAAAGATCTCGTCAGCCTACGAGCTCCTCGACCGCATCATCACCGAGGAATACGACCCGGCCCAATGGAACATGTATCCATTCCACTTCTCCGACGGAGACAACTGGGGATCCGGTGACACCGAGAAGTGCGTCAATCTCCTCCAGAGCAGATTGGTTCCGATCTCCAACCAGTTCTGCTACGGCCAGGTCGAGAGCCCATACGGAAGCGGCCAGTTCCTGAAGGACCTGACGGAGAGCTTCGAAGAAGAAGAGAAGCTGGTGACCAGCAACATAACCTCCAGAGAGAAGATCTACGACTCGATCAAAGAATTCCTGGGACGGGGACGCTGATGAGAAAGCGCGGAGAGCGGATCACCGGGCTTCCATCCGAGATCGCCGAATGGGTCGTTAGCATCGAGGGGATGGCCCGCGACTTCGGGTTGGATTTCTTCGACACGATCTTCGAGATGGTCGGCCACGAAGAGATGAACGAGATTGCGGCTCTGGTCGGATTTCCGGTGCGCTATCCCCACTGGCACTTCGGCATGGAGTTCGAGAGGCTCCAGAAGAGCTACACCTACGGCCTTCACAAAATCTACGAGATGGTGATCAACACCGACCCGTGTTACGCGTACCTACTCCGCAGCAACAGCATGACCGATCACAAGCTCGTCATCGCTCACGTCTACGCCCACTGCGACTTCTTCAAAAACAACACCTGGTTCTCGAAGACCAATCGCAAGATGGTCGACGAGATGGCGAACCACCGCGCTCGCACGCGCCGGTACATCGAGAAGTACGGACATGACCGTGTTGAGGATTTCCTCGACGCCTGCCTGTCTCTGGAGACCCTGACCGATCCTCAGGCGCTTTTTCACGAGAAGCCGCCCGTGACGGAGTCGGCCGCGTCGGAGGAGCCCGGACGTGACTTCACCGTGCCCCGTCTTCACGCGAGCAAGCGCTACCTGGAGGACTTCATCAATCCGAAGGAGTACCTCGAGGAGCAGAGACGGCGGCTGGAGGAGATCGCCAACCAGAGACGCCGATACCCCGAGAAGCCGAACCGTGATGTGCTCGGGTTCCTGGTCCAACACGCCCCGCTCGAGAAGTGGGAGGCGGATCTCCTTTCCATCATTCGGGAAGAGGGGCTCTACTTCATGCCGCAGGGCCAGACGAAGATCATGAACGAAGGATGGGCGACGTACTGGCACTCGCGGCTCATGACCGAGAAGATACTCGACGGCGAAGACCTCATCGACTACGCCGACCATCACTCGGGAACGGTTGCACAGTCCCCGGGACGATTGAATCCCTACAAGCTCGGTCTCGAGCTCTTCCGCCACATCAAGCGTCGCTGGGACCGCGGCCGCTTCGGCCGCGAGTACGAGGAGTGCGACGACTACCTCAAACGGAAGAACTGGGATACGAAGGCGTTGCTGGGCGACGAGAAGATTTTCGAGGTACGCAGGGTATACAACGACATCGGCTTCGTCGACACGTTCCTCGATGAGGACTTCGTGGACGATCATCGCCTGTTCGCCTACAGCCAGAACGAGAAGACCGGCAGGATCGAGGTGGACACGCGCGCCTACGAAAAGGTCAAACAGAACCTTCTCATGGGCCTGACCAACCACGGCAAGCCGTTCATCTACGTGGAAGATGCCAACTTCATGAACCGCGCGGAGCTTCTTCTCTGGCACGACCACATCGGTCTGGATCTGCAGATCGCGTACGCGCAGCCCACGCTGGAAAACCTCTACAAGATCTGGCGGCGTCCGGTGAACATCCGCACTATTCTCGCGGGCAAGCCGATCATCATGCGATTTGACGGCGAAACGCACAGCGAGATGGACATCGAAAAGGAAGGAACGGAGGAACCGGAAAGCACCGGCGTCGAAGCCGACTAGCTCCGGCCTCCGACCAGCTGAAGCGCCTCGCGAATGAGCTCCGCGGTCTCCACGTCGCCCGCCCGTCTCGATCGTATTTCCGCCACAGCTTTCGACGCCTGCACTTCCGTGTAGCCGAGCGTCACGAGCGCCTGAATGGCTTCTTCGGCCGCCGCCACTCGCGCACCGCTCCCCCCTACGGCCCCGAGATCGAACTTCTCCGCCAGCTCCAGGAGTATCCGTTGCGCGGTCTTTTTCCCGACGCCGGGCGCCCGACAGAAGGCGGCGGTGTTCTTGTGCTCGATCGCCGAGACGACTTCGTCGGCCGAGAGCCGCGAGAGAACGGCGATGGC
Source organism: uncultured bacterium (assembly GCA_964486455.1). Classification (GTDB taxonomy): domain Bacteria; phylum Eisenbacteria; class RBG-16-71-46; order CAZAMP01; family CAZAMP01; genus CAZAMP01. The sequence goes on from CAZAMP010000056.1 coordinate 21,401, forward strand.
GGTTCGCGGGCCGATGCCGCTGACGCCGAGAAGCGCGCGGAAGATCGACCGTTCTTCGGTCGTGGCGAACCCGTAGAGATCGAGGGCGTTTTCACGAACGTGGAGATGCGTGTGCAGCTCGATCTCGGCACCCGGCTGGGGAGCGGCCGCGGCCGTTCGCTCGGGCACCGCGACCTGAAACCCGACACCGCCGACATCGATCGTGTACGACGCGGGGCTGCGTGCGAGAAGTACCCCGCGGAGGATGCTGATCACAGCCCGCGCACCGACGCCGGCAGGACTCCCTGCGAGGCGTGCAGATGACAGATCGCTACGGCCAGGGCATCGGTCGCGTCGAGACTCCATTCATCGTCGAGGGCGTCGTCCCCCTCGGCCAGATGAACGACCATCCGCTCCACCATGAAGCGAACTTGTTCCTTGGTCGCGTTTCCGTTGCCCACCACGGATTGCTTCACTTTGCGCGGCGCATACTCGTGGATCGGCAACTTCCGGCGTGCGGCCACGATCAGAACGATGCCCTTCACGTGCCCGAGCTTCAGCGTGGATCTCAGATTGCGCGCGTAGAAGCAGTCCTCGACAGCCAAGACGTCCGGGCGCACGGTATCAACGAGGGCGTCCAGCTCATCGTGAACCCGGAGCAGACGCTCCTCCAACGGCAGGTCTCGGTGAGGCCGGATGATACCGAGCCGACTGCAAACGAAGCGGCCGCCCTGGCGGGCGACCGCGGCGAAGCCTGTCACGAGCGTACCCGGATCCACGCCCAGAACCAACATCCGGTCTACTCCTGTCCCAGCCGCTCCATGATTTCTTCCGACACGTCGAAGTTTGAGCTTACCTGCTGCACGTCGTCGTTGTCTTGAAGCAGGTCGAGTAGCTTGAGGATCTTCATCGCGTCGGTCTCTTCGAGGGCGACCATCGTGGTGGGCCGCCGCGTGATCTCGGCGCTGATCGGATTCACGCCTTCCTTCTTGATCACGTCACTGACCGTGGCGAAATCTTCCGGGGACGAGAGCACCTCGAAGTACTCCTCCTCATCGACAACATCTTCCGCGCCGCTCTCCAACGCGATCTCCATGAGCCGTTCTTCAGCGATATCGTCTTTGGCGACCTGTATGATCCCCTTGGTCTCGAAGACCCACGAAACGCAACCGTCTTGTCCCAGGTTTCCGCCATACTTGCTGAAGATGTGGCGGACTTCGGCGGTCGTTCGGTTGCGATTGTCGGTGATGGCGTCCACCATGACCGCCACGCCGTTCGGACCGTACCCTTCGTAGGTGATCTCCTCGAACGTATCGGCCCCGCCCTCACCGCTTCCCTTCTTGATAGCACGTTCGATCGTGTTGTTCGGCATGTTGGCGCCGCGGGCCTTGTCGACCGCGGTCCTGAGACGGGAGTTCGCATTCGGATCGGGGCCGCCCATGCGCGCGGCCACGGTGATCTCCCGGATCAGCTTGCCGAAGACCTTCCCCCGCGTAGCATCCTGCGACTCCTTGCGTCGCTTGATGTTCGCCCATTTTGAGTGTCCGGACATGGCGGATCCCTAGCTCCTATTCACACGATATGTGGCTGTTGGATACGGACGGTCAACCACCTGAGGCTATCATGGTGCCGATTCGAGCGTCAAGACGCCCGAATTGACGGCTGTTTGAGGCTCATGATAGCCTCCGCCGGTTCGCAATCAGGAGGTGTGGTGTGAAACTGGTCGAATGTGTACCGAATTTCAGCGAGGGTCGCAGCCGCGACGTGCTCGATGCCATCGCCGACGCGATACGTGCCGTCAAGGGTGCGTCGCTGCTCGACGTGGATCCGGGCGAGGCGACGAACCGCACGGTCTTCACCATTGTTGGCGCACCGGAAGCCGCCGCGGAGGCTGCTTTCCGTGCCATCGCGCGCGCGGCCGAGCTGATCGATATGGCGCAGCACCATGGGGCGCACGCCCGAATGGGCGCGACCGACGTCTGTCCGTTCGTCCCCGTATCCGGCGTGACGATGGACGACTGCGTCGAGATCGCCCGAGGTCTGGCGAAGCGGGTCGGCGACGAGCTCGGCATCCCCATCTACCTGTACGAGGAGGCCGCGTCACGCCCCGAGCGTCGCAATCTGGCCGACGTCCGCAAGGGCGAGTATGAAGCGCTCCCGGATAAGCTCGCAAAGCCCGAATGGGCGCCGGATTTCGGTCCCGCCACGTTCAACCCGCGGACCGGTGCCACAGCCGTTGGCGCGAGGGAGTTTCTGATCGCATACAACTTCAATCTGAACACGAGCAATCGCAAGCTCGCCCATGACATCGCGCTCGACATCCGCGAGCAGGGGCGCTTCGCCCGTGATGCCGACGGGAAGATCATTCGTGACGCGGATGGAAACAAGACCCGTAAGCCCGGCATGTTTCAGTGCGTGAAGGCGGTCGGCTGGTACATTGACGAGTACGCCCGGGCGCAGATCTCGATGAACCTCACCAACTTCAACGTCACGCCCATCCACACGGTGTTCGATGAAGTCGTCGCCCAGGCCGAGAAGCGCGGCATGCGCGTGACCGGGAGCGAGATTGTCGGTCTCGTTCCGCTCAAGGCGATGCTCGATGCCGGACGGCACTACCTCGCCAAGCAGGGAGAGGCGACCGGCGTCGCCGAAGAACGATTGGTCGAGTCGGCCGTTCAGTCGCTCGGTCTCTCGGACCTCACCCCCTTCGATCCCAACGACAAGATCATCGAGTACCGCATCCGGACACCGAAGCCGCTGGTGTCGATGGACCTCGGTGAGTTCACGTCGGAGCTGGCATCCGACTCCCCGGCGCCCGGTGGGGGGAGTGTCGCGGCGCTCTGCGGCGCGATCGGAGCGTCGCTATCATCGATGGTGGCGCACCTCACCTACGGCAAAAAGGCGTTCAGCGACCGCCGCCCCGCGATGAATGAGATCGCCGAGAAGGCGCACGAGCTGCGCACGTTCTTCCTCGACGCGATCGATCGCGACACCGACGCGTTCAACGACGTGCTCGCCGCGCGCCGTTTGCCCAAGAAGACCGACGCGGAGATCGCCGCCCGCGAGGCCGCGATGGAGAAAGCGGACCAAGACGCGATCCGCGTGCCCCTCGGTGTTCTCAAGGCGGCGCTTCCCTGTATGGACCTCGCGCGGGGCGTCGTCGAGTCGGGCAACCCGGCCTCGCTCAGCGACGCGGGCGTGGCCGGGCTCACGGCGCTCGCCGGCGCCGAAGGCGCCTACTACAACGTGCTGATCAATCTCCAGGGCGCCGACGAGACACCCTTTGCCACCGAGGCGCGCCGAGAGGCGGACGAGGCGATCGAAATGGCGCGAAAGAAGGCGGGCGCCCTTCAGGCCGACGTCATCAAGAGGTTGAACGCACCGACCGAGTGATCCGACACTCCGAGGATCGGCTAGGCTGATCGGTCCCCGCCGCGCACGAAGTAGACGCCGCTGCCGCGGCGGTGGCCGTTGAGCGACCGCCCATCCCATCGATACGCGTGTCGCCCCGCCGGCTCATGCCCTTCGACGCGTGTCGCGACGCGACGCCCCGAAACATCGTAGTCGTGTTTACTGCCGTCAAGACGCTCGCCACAATGCTCAAGGCGATCCACGAAGTCCTCAGCGCCTGCCTGGCGGACACAAAAAAGGGGCGCTCGAGAAGTTGTCGAGCGCCCAGGGGGAAAAGCTCCGGCAGCGTCCTACTCTCCCACGCAGTTCCCCACGTAGTACCATCGGCGCAGGAGGGCTTAACTTCCGAGTTCGAGAGGAGATCGGGTGTGGCCCCTCTGCCATGGCCACCGCAAAAACG
>CAZAMP010000057.1:0-24736 GCA_964486455.1 uncultured bacterium
CGAAGCAACTCCGGCGGCGGACGATAAGGCCCATGGGGATCGAAGAGGTGAACCCAGAGGAAGAACGGCCGGGCTTCCTGACGCTCGATCCACGCCACGGCGTCGTCGGTAACCTCAGTGGCCGTCCGTTCGTAGGCGAGCGTGCGCATGCCGTAGAAGTCCTGAAGGCTCCCGCCGAGAACGGATCCGCTGAAATCGTCATCATACGTGTCGAATCCGGCATCGAACCCGTATCGCCGCTTGAGTGGGGCGGCGCTCACGAACGCCGCGGTCGCGTAGCCCGCGTCCCTCAGCAATTCGGCCATCGTGGCGATTCCCGGGCGAATACGATACGTCCCGTTGCCACGGACGCCGTGTCGGGGCGGGTATGTCCCCGTCAGCATCGACGCGTGAGACGGCGCCGTGAGTGGGGCCTGTGCCACGGCACGGGTGAAGCAAACACCGTCATCCGCCAATCGGTCGATGAACGGTGTTGGGATGTCACAGCCGTAGCAGCCAAGGCGGTCACGTCGGAGCGTATCGACCGTGATCAGGAGAACGCTCGAGCGATGCGCGTCGCCGATCAGGAGCGATGATGATTGTTCGCGTTCACCGCAGGAGGCGAACAGCGCGAGGAGTGTCAATGGAAGTGACGCGATCACTACGCCGGCACTTCCGCCAACTATTCCACCGATTCTGAGCTTCACTCGATCACCTTCCGGAGTTTGCCGACCGCTCGACGAGCAAAGGAATGCCGATTCCGAACTCATCGAGTATCATAGGCCGTCGACACCATACCGGACAGGGAAAAGAGCCCAACGACATGGCCCGATCAGATCGCAAAACGCAAACGCACGTCGTCTCACCGTTGGCCGTCATCGCCCTCATCGCCTGTGTCATAATCGGTTTCTGGATTCGAGGCGAGGCGGGTCTCACGTCCGATGAACCGTTCCAGCATGACTCCGCCTTCCACCACCGAATGACGCTTCGTGCCCTCGACGGCCGGCTTGGCGAAACCGATGGACTACGCTTTCACCCGGAAGGCGCGCGTGTCACCGAGCTCCAACCAACGGGACTCTACACGGCCTGCTCGACGTTTCATCGGCTCATCGCTCCCATCACGGGCGGACTGGAGGGCTCCATTCGCGTCTTCAACGCGTTGGCGGGCTCACTGATCGCCGTTCCGCTCTTCTTCTTGGGACGGCGCCTGTGGGGATCGAACGCCGCGGCCCTCTTGGCGGCGGCTGTCATCACCCTCCTTCCCGCGCACGCCGCGCGCACCCTCGGCAATGTCTATCGCTTCGACGCGCTTGGGACTCTTCTCTGGGCATGCCATCTCATGACCGTTGTCGAAGCGCTGGCGGCACAAACCGAGAGACGGCGACTCACGTTCACCGTGATCGCCGCGCTCACACTACTGATGGAGCTGGCCGTCTGGCGTGCGGGCGTGGGGCTCTTCGCGATGGAGGCGGCTATTCTCGCGTTTCTCCTCGTGTGGACCGATCGGTGGTCGACGATCGGATGGCTCGCCGCCGCGCTGACTGCTGGGTTTCTGGCCGCCGGGATCCTCCCCTACTTCCGCGGTCAGCACGTCTTGTTATCGCAGACGGGGATCGCCGGTCTCGTGATGGCGGTCGCGACCGCCGTCGTCGGACGCGTGTGGCCCGAAGGCAAGGCTGGACGCGGCGTGGCCGTCGCGATCCTGATCATCGCCGTCGGTGTGATCGGCAGCCGATTCGTTCCCGCGACTCCGTTCGACGTCGAGGAGGGCAGTGCGATCCGATCGATGCTTGCCCGCAACGGAATCGGCGAAGCGGATCCGTTTCTAGTCAATCTCTACGCGTTGGTCTACGAGCTGACCTCTCCGGGGTGGGCGCTCTTTACCCGAGGAAACATATTCTCCTGGTCGGGGCCGCTCGCCGCTCTCGGACTGATTTGGATGTGGCGTTCGAGTCGGCAGGCGACCGCGTCATCCAAGCAGAGGAAGGGCCGCGTCCGCGCGCGTCGTGCCGTTGCTCCGACCGCGATGTTTATGATCGTCTTCGGGCTCATCAGCCTCACAGCGGCCTTCTTCTTCGATCGGAGCAAGGCGTTCGCGTCGATCCCGTACGCGCTGCTCAGCGGCGGCGCCGCGTGCTGGGCGGTTAGTTTCTCAGCCCCCATCGCCCGCTGGCTCACGGCGGCGGCTCTATGCGTTCCGCTGGTCGCCTGCGGTAGGCAAAGCTCTCGCGTCGCCCGGAACTACGCGTCAGGACCCGACCCCGGACTGATCCGGATCGGCCGGTGGGTTTCGGAGAACGTCCCGGAGGATGAACCGATCCTCGCCGACTGGGGACACGGGTACTACATCCAGACGTCGATGCAGCGACCTACCTTCGTGGACGGTCATCTCGAACACCCGTTGAACAGAACGCGAATCAAGGCGATCCACACCGCGCTCGTCGATTCCGATGAAGGCGTCCTCGCCGGGCTCTGCCGCGACGCGGGGATCCGAACGTATCTCCTCTTTCAGGAGACACAGGCCATGCCGTTCGTGTACACGGGGATCATCACGTATCGCTACGGCCAGTCGGAGGCACCCAGGCTGCCAAGAAGCGCCCGATCCGCTACGGTATTCCGAATGTTCACCCAGCCGCAGTCGATCGAGGCCTTCGAGCTCGTGCATCGGGACGATCCCTACTGGGTATACCGTCTCAAGCCATGATACGCGCTGCTTAGATGACCGAGTAGGAGGATCACATGCCACACCCCCGCGCCGGTATCGTTGCCGTGCTGCTTGCCGCCGTGACTCTGTTCGGTGGGCGCGCGGAGACCGCCGTGTGGCGTGGGGAGTCCGTTACGGAGTTCGGCACGGGAGATCGCCTTTACGCATGCGGATGGGACTGTGCCGGCTTCACGTACCGGACGTCGGACAAGATCCTCTTTTTCGACACCGTGGGCTCGTCGTGGAGTGAATTCAATCTCGACGCCGTCCAGACCTTTCACGATCTCATCGCTGACGGGCGTGTCGTCCTGGCGCTATCGGATTCACTCGCCATCGCCTACAACTCCCGCACGTCGCTCGCGCATACCGTCCGACTCGAAGGGAGTCTTCTGTCGACGCAACCCGACCAGAAGAGCTGGGCCTGCGGGTTCAAGCTCGCATTCGTCGTCACGGATCAAAATGCGTACGTCTTCGACGCCGAGCTCGACACCTGGCGGGAATACGCCTACGCCTTCCCTGCGGACTACACATCCGGAGGGCGGTTCGTGGCGGGCGCGGACTACGCCGTCGCCGCTCTTCCGCGGCAGGTCCCGGCGCAACCGATGAACATCGCTTATAGCCGACCCCAACACGCGTTCAGCCAGACCGACTTCGGCGTCCTCGGTGAGCGCGGCGAATTCGAGATGACGCTCGGCTACGCCGGCGTACACAGACAGGATGGAAATGCCACACTCACCGGCTTCTCGGCGGTGTCCGGCGTCTTTGACGTGGTGACGGTTCATCCCGGCGACGAGCCGCTCTATGAGACCCCCGAGGGCACGAGCGGGATCGATCAGTTCTACACGTACGCGGCGGGCTACGTGGAGTCTGTGGTTCCGATCGAGCATCTGCGCTATCACGCGTTCGGTTACGATACGAGAAGTGGGCTGTGGACCACGCACACGATCGACTACGACGCGCGAGAATTCGACTACGGCGCCGACTGGGAACGGGGAAGCGAGTACGTCATCAATCCGGTCCACAACATGACCGAAAACGAGTTGGAGCTACTCATCTACTCTGATGCCGATGACGCCTTCCGTACGGTGGCCGCCGGCGTCGACTACGATTCCGGCTTCACCTTGGCCGCGGGTGACGTCTACGTGGTCGCCGATGACACGACGGCCCACGGGTTCAATCATGCCACGGGTCAGAGTCGTTCGGAGCCTCTTGATCGCGACTTCACCTCGATGAGGTTCGCCGGGCAGAACTACCTCACGTTCTCACGCTGGGATGAGGCGTCCGATAAGATGACCGTCTATATCTATCACGGACCGCACAACGCGTGGAGGACGGCCGAGATCTGGAAATCCACAACGCCACACACGACCGGCGCGTCGCGCGCGTATGCGACCGCCGTGGCGGGTGACGACGTGGACCTCTTCTTCTACTCGGCCTCACACAACACGATCGAGCAATTCACGCTGTCCGCCGGCACGGAGGTGGGGGGACTGCACGTCGATAGTCAGCTTCTCCTCTGGTCGAACGACATCACGTACTCGTATCGGACCCTGATCCCAGACATCCATCCGTTCGCCGGAACGGTCGATTTCAGCGATCCGAACTGCCTAGGCGAGCACCTTCTGATCGGCGTAGACAACTCAGCCATGCGGCTGACCGCATACAGCACCGTGACGATGCGTACGTCGGTAGTCGCGATTGACCAGCCGTACGTCTTGGGGCGCGCGACCCACTACGTCGGCTGGGTCGCGACAGCGGATCGCGAACGCTACTACGGGTACGGCGCAAATCGCAGTCAGTGGCGCGAGTTCACTGCGTCCGGCACGGAGGTGGGGGTCGCGGAAGGCGGAGGGATTGTTCTCGTCGTGCGATCAGACAAGCTCTACGCCTTTGATCCGGGAAACGTCACACCCATGTTCCCGTCGGATTTCTAGCTCCGCGCGGAAGACGTGGCGATCGTCGCGGTGTGGAGCGTGGCGCTGAAACCGCCGCGCGGCGGATCCGATCCGTTGTCGCGATTCCCGGCGGCAATCCGTATGATGACTGTCTAACGAGCAATGGTGACCGACCTGGATCCCGCGTATGGCGACTGACATGCCCTCATCAAAAGTGATCAGCGCGTTGAACTTCGTCCTGGCGCTCTCGATGGCCACGGGAGGAGCGGCAGACCCATCCGATTCTGACTCCCGCCCACGGACACCGACAAGTGTGCTGGTCGCGGATCTCAATGGTGATGGCGTGGTGGATCGCCTCGTCGGGCGCAGCGGGAGCCCCCCCTTGATCCTCCTCGGTTCGCATGGTGTCTCCGCGACCGCGATCGACGCATCGACCGTCGGGCTCGAGTCCGCCGTCTCATTCAATCGTCCGACCGCAGCGGATCTGACACGAGACGGAATCATCGATCTCCTCGGATTCGACAACGAGCGTCTTCTCATTTTCCAGGGCTTGGGCAACGCCCGGTTTCGGCGCGCGCCGGCACCTCTCGTTGATAACATCGGTGCGAACCCTCCCATCGGACTCCTCATCGCCGACATCATGCCCGCAAGAGGCCTCGAACTGCTTCTTCCCCGTGCCGGCGACATGGAAGGAGATTCCATCTACGTCGGCATGGAATCGGAGACTTTTCGATCACACCCGTTTCCGCTGCCGACCGGGGGCCTCACGAGGCTGGCCTCCTCCCGGGGGGTTCTGGCCGCGGACATCGATCGCGACCACGACGTCGACCTCTTCTGCGCGACCGGTGACCTCTACCTGCAGGAGGCGGGAGGCCTCGTCTGCGCCACCGCCAGCGGGATCCGAGAGATCGGCACCCGGCGATCCGAGGCCGCATTCGGTGACATCGACGCTGACGGCGACCTCGACCTGTTCGTCACGAAAGACCACACCACACGGGAAGACATTCCGGTCACGTCCCACGGGCTGCTGTATCGCAACGACAACGGCCGGTTTGTTGACGTCTCCGGCAACATCCCCGTGGAGGGTGCCGCCCACGCCGGAACTCCCATGTTCGCTGACTTCGATCTCGACGGAGACCTCGACCTCTTCTACACGCGGCGGAGCGGATCTTCCGGACAACCGCTCACCAACGCCCACATGCTCAACGACGGCTCGGGAGGATTCAGTTCCGCGGGGGACGATTCGTGGCTCAGGCGGATCCCCCCTATGCGTGAGACACATTGCTACGACGTAGACGAAGACGGCGACCCGGATATCGTCGGCGTCTGGTGCGGGGACGGGACCCTCGCGACCCACTTGAACCCTGGAGACGGCGCCTCGGCGATAAAGATCCGTGTTCTCGATCGAGAAGGCGCTCCTCACGCCGCAGGTGCGGACGTTGAACTGCGTCGTGGGGGTATGATCGCGGGATACAGACAGACGGGTACGTCACCGTCCCACGGTGGATGGTGCGAGCTGATCTTCGGCGCACCGGCCAACGGCCCGTACGAGCTGACCGTGACGTTTCCGTCGCTCTCCAACTCCCCCGTCGAGCTTACCGACGTGCGTCCGGGGGCGCGCATCACCGTGGTCGAGCCCGCCGGGCCCGGAGCGCTCGGCGCGTTCCGGTCGCGTCTCAAGGTGACGTGGAGGCGAGTGATCCGCGCAGCCGCGCGAATGGGATGGGCAGGCCTTCTCCCTCTGGCGCTGGTGTACGGAGGAATCGTCGGTTGGTCGATCTCCGGCTTCGCGACGTGGCGGGGCCGGCGTCGCCGCGGCCTCATCATCGTCGTCTTACTCATCCCGGTCGCCGTCGCATTCGCCGCCACTGTGGACTGGCCGGTCTACGCTGATGCGAAAGTAGGAGGTCGTCTCGCACTGGCCGGACTCCTGATCGGCGCGCTACCCGGGATAATCGCCGCCCGTGGCGTTCCACGGCACGACAAGCGTCGTCAATCCCCGGACCAGTTGGCGAGCATTCATCTGAAGCTCCTCGACGAGATCGATGGTTTCTCCCATGCCGCCTGGCTCAAGTATCTGGGCGGCATCGCATCGCTGAGTCGCAGCATGACCGAAGGCGCCGACCGGGCGCAGGTTCTACTTCGGCTACGGAAGCGACTCCGCTCGTATGATGACGTGATCCGACCTCAAATGGTCCGCATATCGGACGTTCTCGCCAGATCGCGATTCGATGACGAGCTGATCGGCACCTACCAACGTGACTTCGGCAGAATCGATTTCGGTGTGGAATTCGTCTCCAATACGCTTCTCCGAGAGGGAGACGACGACACACTCGGCCGCCAGAACGCCGCCACGGCCAAGGCTCTCCAGCGATTGAGCGAGAGCGCCGCGCGGATGCACCGGACGATCGACCGTATCTTCGTTCTCCTCGGCAGACGATTCCGCACAGGCGTGACGGGTGAGACACGTGCCGCCGTGGATCGCGTGCGATCGCGATCGGAAGGCGTCGAGATTCGAGACGAACTATCTGACGATCTGCCTCCCGTGTTCGCTCCTCAAGGCGATCTATCCAACATCTTGGAGAACCTCATCGCGAACGGCGTGCGCGCCAGCGCGGCAAACGCCTCGCGCCGGACTCCGCTTGTCCGCATTCGCTCAAGAATCCAGGGCGGCCAGCTCGTCGTCGTCATGACTGACTCCGGCGGCGGGATCCCAGTCGATCGGATCGAGAAGATCTTCGATGCTCGCGTCACGGACCCGAAGCGGCGCGGCCGGGGACTTGCGTACGCCAAGCGCAGGTTGAAACTCTTTGACGGCAGGATCGATGTTGTTTCATCTTCCCCCGAAACGGGAACGGAGGTCGAGGTAACGCTTCGAACGCTCAGCGAGGAGGACAGATGACGCCCACCGTGCTGATCATCGACGACGATCCCGAGTTTCGCGAGGATCTTGCGGCCGCGCTTTCGCCTGACTTCGTGTGCCGCTTCGCGGCGACCGGCGAAGAAGGTCTGGGGGTGATCTCCTCGGATCCGCCCGACGCCGTTGTCCTGGACCTCGTCATTGAGGGCGGTCGATCAGGTCTCGACATCCTGCCGGCCATACGGAAACTGGATTCCAACCTCCCCATCATCATGGCAACCGGCCGACCATCGGCGGAGACGGAAGCGGAGGCGATCCGCCGGGGCGCCCTCTACTATGTCCACAAGGCGGCCGGCCGAGCGGAGATCATTGCGAAACTCCAGAAGTGCACCGAAGTCGCGCGCACCGCCCGCGAGCGGGATCAACTCCGCCGGGAGATGACGGCCGTTCACGGAGTCTTCCTCTCAGCCTCACCACGGATGGAGGAGCTCGACGACGCGATCGACCGCATCGCGGCGGCTCCGTACACACCCGTTCTCATCACAGGAGAGAGCGGAACCGGGAAGACCTTGATCGCGCGTGAAATCCACCGACGAAGCCCACGATCGGAGGGTCCGTTTCTAAAGGTGAGCATGGCGACGCTCGGAGAGCACGTGGCGCCCAGCGAGCTTTTCGGACACGTGAGAGGCGCGTTCACGGGAGCCGCCGGTGAGCGCAAAGGGCATTTCGAAACCGCACGGAGTGGGTCGATCTTCCTCGACGAGGTGGGCGACCTGCAGCCTGCCCTTCAAGGACAGCTGCTTCATGCCATCGAGGAACGTGAGGTCGTTCCGGTTGGATCGTCCTCCCCCATATCGGTGGACGTGCGCGTCATCGCGGCCACGCACCGCGATCTCCGCAAGATGGTCAAGCAGGAACGCTTCCGGCACGACCTCCTGGGCAGGCTGGAGGTGGTGAGCCTCGAGGTCCCCCCGTTGCGGGAGCATCCGGAAGACATTCCCGACCTGGTCAATTACTTCATCGGCAAGTATGCGGCGGAAATGGGACTCTCCGGCATCTCGGTTGCTCCCGACGGCCTGCGCCGTCTGCAGAGCTACGCGTGGAGCCGCAACAACGTCCGTGAGCTGCGAAACACCGTCGAGAGGGCACTCGTCCTGAACAGGGATGTTCGAACCCTGGATGCCACCGCGTTTGACATTCCGGAAGGGGACCCTCCGCTCAGCCAGGACTATCACGAGGCGAAGATCCAGGCGGAGCGGGTGTTCAAGCGCCGGTTCTTCGAGCGCGCCTATCGGGCCGTGGGCGGCTCGTTGGAATCGCACACGGGTGAGGACACGCGCAAGGTGGCGGAGCTCTCCGGAATCCCCGCCATCACGGTTCGACGGGCGGTTAAAGAGATCGCCGGCGAGTAATCCATAACGATTGCCGAGTACACGCATGTTTGCCACGAAACATGCGTGTTCGTGAACCCGCCTCATCGCCATCTCATCGATCCTACACGTTAAGCCTTCGGCCCGATCGTCGACGTTCTAGTGCGCTCGCACGCAGTCGGTTAGGCACTACCTGACAAACGACCGCGTCGGCGCGCCCGGTTGGTACGCCGATTGCAATAACGAATGGCAGGGCCGGTCGGGTAGTGAAAGCGAACCTCCCACGACGTGGGGTGAAAGCGATCGGCCGGCCCCCTTAGGAGGCTTCTGGGCGGTGGTGGGTCGGGGTTCCCTGGGTGCTCCGTCACACCGTCCGAGGGTCGGTGCGGGCACCTGCTGGTTCACTGAACCAAGCACGGTAGGTTCCGCCCACGCCATCGAGGTGTTGGATCCTCGAGGTTGGGCGACGAGGAGTGTGACTGCTGTGATTGCGAACTCTGGATGGTCGGGTGACTGTTCAGGCGTGGGCGGAACCTGTACCGGTCAGACGTTGCCGACTCGCTTCATCGCCTCGCGCTGCACGCTCAGAACGTACTGCCGAATCTGCTCGAGGGCACTTTCGAACTCCTTGGCGGCAAGGAATGCCAAGAACTCGATCCCCAGATGGACTTCGTGCTCATCGGTCTCCATGTGGCGGGATTCGATTCGCCGGACCAGGGCCGGAATCTCGACTTCCCCCCACTCCTCCGGCAGTTGGATGCTGCAGGCGATGAGACTGCCTTCCGGACAACTCACCATAACACTCTCGTCCGCGGTAGTGACCCTCGCGCCCGAGAAACTGATGTCACCGATTCGGCATACGTGACGACGACCGGCCTGCGAATGCCCCGAACGACGCCACGCGCCGATCTCCACAAGGAGCTCGCCCGTCGGCTCCGTTCGAAAAGCCGATCGACGCTGCCCCTCGACGATTTTCTCCGGCGGTTTCAGCGGAATGACGGGCAGCCGCAATCCGCCTTCCAATGTCTTGCACGCCCTACCAACGATCTCACTCTTGAACTGAAACAGCTGCCCCGCGCGAGAGAAGTAGACGATCGCCGGCGTGCCCACGTCGGGCGACGAATCCCCTCTTAGAAGACCGGGACACGACAGTGTCAGGACATCGTTCTCGCCGAGCCTCGCGCGTCCCAGGACTGTGGCCCAGTGCAGGGCCGCGCTGGAGTCTTCCTGGTACAACTCGATCTGCACGTCACACTCGTCGGCGGCAATCATCGTGAGCAACTCTGTGCACTCCTCATCGCTGAGGACTCGTGTGGCCGACGCTCCGCCCTCACGCTGTTCCTTCTCGTCATTCACGTCCGCGTCCGCGATTGACACATCATCTGCTTCGCGCCGTGAAGCCGGGTGCACGGCTATGATCATCTCCCCGGCAACGGTAGGGATCCTGATGTTCAGGGACTTCTTACCGGCCAACGCGGGCGTCATCGTGCCGGAGCCGAGCTGCAGAACCTCGTCCACAGGTTCGTACCATTGAGTCGAGTAGGCGAGCATCTGTTGAAAGATGCTGCACAAGATGCGAAACGCGGTCTCGGTCGCCTCGGTGACCTCCTCGTCCGGTGCGACCGCGTGCATCGAAGAAAAGAGCCGTGACGCCAAGAACTTGGCGAGACCTTCGTCGCAACTCAAAATGATGTTGCGAACCGGCGCATGATCTTGAGGAAAGACCCCCGAGACATAGAAGGAGAAACCGTCACTATCTATCGGAGGGAGCTCTTCGGTGAGCACTCCGCCACCGCACGTGGCCCCGATGGCCCTTCGTGCGGTCTGGAGAATCGTCTGCAGCGATTCGACTAGCATTGCCACGGTCCTCCACGGTCTCTTCAGCGATTCGCCCCACCTCATCACGTTGGACGATCCGTGGATGGGCGGGCCTACCACCAATTGATTCTTCGGCAGCGGCCCAGATTGTCTTACATTTCCTTGGTGATGTTAAGATCTCTTTTTTAGCTCTGTCCGATTAGAAGATCTTTTGTTTCCAAAGCCGAGGTTAGTTGAGATTCCGGCCTGGAGCGGCGACCGGCTCCCATCGGACGTTCATCACATGAGGTGTAACCTTACCGCTTTGTAATATAATAACTTACCCGCTTGCCTTCCATTGCGGTCTGGAATACTATAGATAGATCTTTCCAAACGCTCTCGGCACTTTCCTTCCCCGTCACTGCGGTCGGGGAAAACTAGGTTGCCGGGGCAGTCCGCCCCGGCCACGTCACAGGAGCACAATCAGATGGGTCTACTCGTCATCGCCGCCTATCGGCCGCGTCCAGGAAAAGAAGCGCAGCTCCTAGAGCTCGTAAAGGAACATCTTCCTATTCTGCGCAAGGAGGGTCTCGCGACGGACCGTCCCGCGCAGGTCGTGAGGGCGAAAGACGGGACGATCCTCGAGATCTTCGAGTGGAAATCTCAGCAGGCCATAGATGACGCGCACGATAACGAGGCGGTACTGGAGATGTGGAACCGCTTCAACGAAGCGTGCAGCTACGAGATTCCATCGAACATCGAGGAGTTCACGAAGCCGTTCCCGCACTTCGAACCCATCGATCTTTAGGTCCACAACGACAAGCGATGTCCCGACTCCGATTGCTCTCTAGCCCCTCGGCGGCATTGGAACGATCAGACGTCTCTGCTAGAGTCAGCTCCAGTAACCAGTTTCGCGAAACCACAACAGCGCTCAAACAGGAGGGCCGGGGGCATGCGTCAGATCATTCTATCCCTCATCGTGTTCGTGATGTTCGGTTCGGTGGCGATCGCGGAAACGATCACTGTAAGACCGGACGGGACGGGCGACTACCCCACCATCCAGGCGGCCGTTGACGCCGCATCCGACATGGACGTCATTGAGCTTACCGACGGCACCTTCTCCGGGGAAGGCAACCGCGACATCGATTTCGGCGGAAAGGCCATCGTCGTCCAGTCCCAGAGTGAAGACCCGACTACTTGCATCATCGACTGCGAGGCGAACGCCAAAGACATGCACCGCGGCTTCCACTTCCAGACGCAGGAGACGGTCACCTCTGCCGTTTCCGGTGTTACGGTCATGAACGGTCATTCCCTTGGGGGAGGGGCCATTCTCTTCTCTGCAGGATCATCACCGCTGATCGACAACTGCATCTTCGATTCGAACTACGCGGGCATCGGAGGGGCATTCAGAACGAGCAATGAATCGAACCCGACCATCGCGAGCTGCATTTTCACTAACAACGAATCCGAGAATAGCGGGGGGGCGATCTACATCGACCGCAACAATCCCACCATCGCCGGCTGCACGTTCACGGGAAATGTCGCGGGCGGACACGGGGGCGGGATCTATATGGATGGCTCGATGGCCGGCGTGGACGACTGCGTGTTCGACTCCAACGAAGCCGGTGGAATCGGCGGCGGAATGGACTGCTACTCGTCCAATCCGATGATGACGATGTGCACGTTCATCGGCAATGTAGCAGCCCAAGTTGGAGGCGGTATGGTGCTCTACAACTCCGGTGGCACCATCACGACGACGCTCTTCCAGGACAACGAGGCAGGGCAGGGCGGCGCCATGTACATCGAGCAATCGACGACCACCCTCGGTTACTGCACCTTCTCCAGCAACGCCGCGGGTACTACCGGCGCACTCTACGCCGATGAGTCTACGTTCACACTCCAGAACAGCACCTTCACGCAGAATACGGCCTCACAGGGGGCCGGCGCGATCGACGCCGCGAACGGTTCGCATGTTACGATCGGGTTCACCATCATCGCGTACTCCGCCGGCGGCGCCGCCGTGCTGTGCGATGGCACGAGTTCAGTCGACCTCAGCTGCTGCGACGTCTTTGGCAACGAAGGCGGTGACTACGTAGACTGCATTGGGGATCAGAACGGCGTCAACAACAACATCTCGGCTGACCCGGAGTTCTGTTCCACCCAGCCGGACGAGGATCAGAACTGGGAGATCCAAAGCGATTCGCCGTGCCTCGCCG
Source organism: uncultured bacterium (assembly GCA_964486455.1). Taxonomy (GTDB): domain Bacteria; phylum Eisenbacteria; class RBG-16-71-46; order CAZAMP01; family CAZAMP01; genus CAZAMP01. Next base: position 12,822 of record CAZAMP010000057.1, read on the forward strand.
CGCCGTGCATGCTTATGGGTTCCGGCGAAGTGGGCTGTGGAACGACTGTCACTCTCGAAACGAGCTGGGGGCGGATCAAGGGCACGTACAAGGAGTAGAGGAGCGGCGCAGATCAACGGACAATGACGAGCTTTTGCGTGGCGATACCGCCACGCGAGCCAAGGCGTGCGAAGTAGACGCCGGGCGCAAGGGGGCGGCCCTGGTTGTCTCGACCGTCCCATTCGAGCAGATGAGATCCGGCGCCCAGCCTTCCATCGATGAGGGTGCGAACTCGGCGACCCGCCACGTCGTGCAGGCTTAACTCCACGACCCCGGGAGTGACCAGGTCGAAGCTGATCGACGCCCGGGCCCCGCAAGGATTCGGTGCGGTCTTCACCTCGCTTCATCCTAGCATCGCTCCTCACTGATCGCGTCGGGTGTTCTCCCGGAAAACGACGAGCAGGTCACAAAAGCCCGAAACGCCAACGCACCAGCGAGCGTACGGGCTTCTGGCGGATCTGAGCCGGTCGGCGGGGATTGCGCCAGCGTTCCGCCCACGGACCGCCGCACGATCTCATGGCTTTCATCAATCAGCCCTGCGCCGATTGCCCGAATCGGCTATTATTGTAGGAGTGTTTCTGAAAGCCTTGTTCGGGATCCTACCTCATCGGCAAGCTGCTCCTTGTCGGAACCATGCAGGCCGAGCGTTGGAGGCTGCTATGCGTCTGGTTTGTTCGCTTCTATGTGTCGTCGGCATCCTATTGTCCCTCACGGCGTACGCCGAGCCCGTCGAAGTTCTTGACGGTGACTCATCACGCTTGCCTCGCATCCACGTCGTCTCATCCGATGAGAACCGAGTGGAATTGGAGTTTGAACTTCCCGAATTCGATGTCGAGCGATTCTCGATCGAAGACGAAGCCTTCCAGCTACTCAGCATTCCGGGTGGCGCGCTGACCGGTGAGGTCGGCGAACCCTCCATCCCCACTTTCTCTCGCCTCGTCGCCATCCCGGACGAAGCGGGAGTGCAGGTTTCGGTGACCATGGAAGAAGTGGAGACCCTCTCCGACATCTATCTGCTGCCAATGCAGCCGGACGAAGGCGAAACGTTTGCGTACAACGCAGCCGCCTATGAGCGGGACGGCTTCGGCGATGCTCGGCAGGCATCCATTGGGCGGCCGGCGATCTTCAGGGATATGCGGGTCGTTCCGATCACGTTCCGACCCGTTAGCTACAACCCCGCCGACCGCAGCGTCCGCGTCGCGCGCCGCATGCAGGTGAGCGTGGAATTCGTCGGAACCGATCTCGAGAACGCGAAGCGCTCATTCAGGCAGACTATCCCGCCAAGTTTCGATCAGCTTTATCGCAGCACGATCGTCAACTATGAGGGTCCAGATGCTGCCCATGACCAGAGCATCGCGCCCGGAACGTATCTCGTCATCTGCCCGAACAACTCGGGCGTCACCACTCGCCTTCAGCCGCTCCTCGAATGGCGGGAGCGTAAGGGCATGCCCGTCTACCTCGCCACGACGGCAGAGACGGGATCGTCCAAGGAGCAAATCAAGAGCTTCATCCAGAACGCATACAACACCTGGCCGATCCCTCCGGAGCATGTCGTCCTGGTCGGCGACGCCAACGGCAGCTATCAGATCCCGACGTGGTTCGAGAATCAAAGTGGCTATTGGGGTGAAGGAGACCACCCATACACGCAGCTGGAGGGCGGTGACGTCCTCGCAGACGTGCACCTAGGACGCTTGTCGATCAGTAGTCTGAACGACCTCGAAATCATCGTCGGCAAGAGCGTGGGTTACGAGAGCACGCCTCACATCGGAAGCGACACGGAATGGTACACGCGCGCGTGTCTGGTGGGAGATCCGGGCAGCTCGGGCTGGAGCACCGTCGAGGTTCAACGTTGGATCAAGACCCGCCTCCTGGATCTGGGCTACACGGACATCGATACGATCTTCGGTGGGAGCTTCGTCACGCAGATGAGGAACGCCCTGAACCTGGGCGACACCATCTTCAGCTATCGCGGCTGGCTGGGAATGAGCGGGTGGTCAAACAGCAACACGAACCAGCTCACAAACGGGTGGGAGATGCCGTTCTGTGTGATCATCACGTGCGGCACCGGCAATTTCGAGGGCGGCACGGCGAGGTCCGAAGGGTTTCTGCGAGCGGGATCATCGGACCCCGTAGAACCGAAAGGTGGGATCGGTGCGATCGGAACGGCGACGAGCGGAACACACACCCGCTACAACAATTGCATGCACTACGGAATCGTGCGCGGGCTGCTGTGGGAGGAACAATACTCGATGGGCGCCGCCCTCACACGCGGCAAGCTCGAGATGTACTTGAACTACCAGGAGACCGAACCGGACAATGTCATCATCTGGTCGTACTGGAACAGCCTCATGGGCGACTCCGCCTGTGAGATCTGGACCGGCTTCCCCGAAGCGATGACGGTGACGCACGACGCGAGCGTTCACGTCGGGGCCAATGCGTTCAACGTTTCACTCGAGGACGACCAGATGGATCCGATCGTGGGCGCCCAGGTTTGCCTCTCGAAGGACGGAGAGACTTACATCGTTGGATACACGAACTCGGCGGGCGAGCTCGAGCTTCCAATTTCCGTCCCCACGACCGGTGACATGTTGCTGACGATCACCCACCACGATCATCACCCCTATCTCGCGACCGTTCCCATCGTGACGTCGGGGATCCACGTCGGCTACTACGACTCTACGATCGACGACGACACCATTGACACGAGCAGTGGAAACGGCGACGGCAAGGTCAATCCCGGCGAGACGATCGAGCTTCCCGTCCAGCTTCGCAACTACGGAGTCTCAGAGGCATTGAACGTCACGGCCGTGCTCTCGTCCGCAGACCCCTATGTGACGATCACCGATCCCAGCGAGTCATTCGGCGACATCCCCGGGAACTCGACGGCATGGAGCACGGACGACTTCGATCTCACGATCGACCCATCATGTCCGCATAACCGGACCATCAGGCTCGGTCTGGACGTCACGTCCGGCCTCGACGAGTGGCACTCCCTCATCGATCTCAACGTGATTTCGGCCAACTTGGTGACCGATGCGACCACATTGTACGGCGCCGGCGGAAACGGTCGCCTGGATCCGGGCGAGACCGTCGAGTTGAGCGTGAGGCTGCGCAATGAGGGCACCGCCGCCGCCAGTCTCACATTCGGCACGCTCGTGTCACTCAGTCCGTTCGTGACCGTCACCGACGCCACCGGCAGCTTCGGCAGCATTGCGATTGGTGGAACCGGTGAGAACACGAGCGACCGTTTCGAGATCAGCGCGGACCCCGAAACGTTCGAGGGACACTCCGCCGCCTTCAATCTGATAACCCAGTTCAATGGAGCATCCAACGATACGGCATTCGTGCTCATCACGGTCGGTGATATCTCCACTTCAGACCCGGTCGGGCCCGACGGCTATGGCTACTACGCGTTCGACAACACCGACACCGGGTACGAGCAGGCCCCGTCATACTCGTGGGTGGAGATCGACCCCGGGTACGGCGGAAGCGGAACCGAGATCGTGCTGGGCGACTATGGTGACTACCAGGACAAGTCCAGGGTGGTAAACCTTCCCTTCACCTTCACGTACTACGGGCAGGACTACACGCGCGCCACGGTCTGCTCGAACGGCTGGATCGCTATGGACGCAACGTACCTGACCACCTACCGCAACTGGACGATCCCGGGCGCCGGAGGTCCGGACGCCATGATCGCTCCGTTCTGGGACGACCTGGAGCAAAACGGCGGCGCGGTATACCAGTGGTATGATTCGGCCAATCACCGCTGGATCGTGGAGTGGAGTCGTCTCGAGAACGATTACAACGGCTACGAAGAGACATTCCAGGCTATTCTGTACGACCCCGCGCACCACGTGACGGAGACGGGCGACGGCGAGATTCTCTTCCAGTACGAGACGATCCGCGTCACCGACCCCGTCGACGCCTATTGTACGGTAGGGATCGAGAACCACGATCAGTCCGACGGCGTGCTTTACACGTTCTTCAATCGGTACCCGGATGGCGCGGCGACGCTCACGTCCGGCCGCGCGATCTTCTTCACGACGAATACGGGAATGGGGACGGTCGGCGCCCAGACATCCGGTGCGGCTCCGCTGACGTACGGTCTCGATCCGGGCAACCCGAACCCGTTCAACCCGATGACGACGATCACCTACCGCGTGCCGGAGAGCGCGCCCGTTACACTGAAGCTCTACGATGTGGCGGGCCGGCTGGTCGCAACGCTCGTTGACGGAACGGTCCAGGCCGGTGAGCATCGGGTGCAGTGGAACGCACGTGGAGGATCGTCGGAAGAGCTTGGCTCCGGCATCTACTTCGTGCGGTTGGAAGCGCCGGGATACACGAACGTCCGTCAGTTGACCTTGTTGAAGTAACCCTGTCGCGGCTACGCCGCCTCCCCGGCGGCGTAGCCTTCTTCCCTGTCACCACACGACTGTCGACCACGTCATTGCTTTGACACAACCAGCGGTCTCCGATCTTCACAGCTGTGGCGATCTTTCACGCTTGCGGAGCCACCATAGGCGCGGCACACTTCCTGCCGGCCCTCTCCCAAATCCTTGATTCGGAACAACTTGAGTGGAAGGCGGATACGGCCACTCTCGCGCCTCACAACGGCATGGGGATTGCGATCTATGTGGTCGATGATTCTTCCACCCAAGGAGGTGACGACATGACCGTCAGAACGATTTCGACCCGTACAGCGCTCATGGCCATCGCGGGGCTGGTTGCCCTGCTGCTCGGCGCAACCGGGTGCGACCGCGACTCCTCGACCGATCCGGAAGGTAACGCTCCGGATCCCGAGGTCGCGGCATCATTGGCCGCAACGGCGCAGACCGCGGCGACCGTCGGCATCAATCTCGACCAGGTGGACATCTTCGCGAACCCCCTCGCGGGGATCAGCGAGGACGCCGGCCTCTACCAAGACACCGATCCCGACGGCTGGGACGTTGACGGCATGGGATTTCCGGAAAAGGCCGAGATGATGGCCCGCGATTTCCGAACCGTGCGTGCATTCAACGGAAAGATCGCCGCCTCGCCGCGGCTCCGAGCGTCGATGTTGGAGCGCTCCTTCACCATGGACGCTTGGGGGGAGTTCCAGCAAGAAGATGGCGACACGATCGACGTGGAGTACTTCGACGGTCCCGACTCGACCGGACTCAACGCGCTCATCTGGGTCGACGTGGACAACGACATCGTGCGCTTCGTCAAGCTGCGTGAGTACACGCCCGTCATCGGACGCATCGTTCGACGCGATCAGGAACATGTCTTCGATATCAACGGAACGCTCGAGGACGGCTCGGACGACATCATGCACAGCTTCTTCTCCGAAGAAGAGTGGTTCGGCGGTGAGGTTGATACCGGCACATTGATGCCCGTCTCGGGCAGCGGCCCTATGGGTCCGGGCATCGAGGTCCAGGCCGTCTGGCACGTGGAGGATCCCCGATTCCATCCGCTCCAGGAATGGACCGAGGTCTCCTATATCCTTGACGTCGGCGAGTTCAACGTCGAAGGCGACGAGCTTATCTACTCGATCGAAGCCACCGTCCACTGGCGGAACGACGCCGAACACCGCGCGATGCTCGACGTGCCCGGCGGCGGCCCAATCGAGAACGATACGTTGGTCGAGGCCCGCGGCCAGTTCGATGCGGCCCCCGCCAATCCGTGGCTCGAGTCGGTCTCCGACACTCTCAACGTGATGATGGGCGATCTCGAGGACGACGCGGACGATCTCCTGGTCGAGGTCAGTCGGCGCTCGGTGTTCGACGGAACCGCGATCGACGGCGGCAACCCCAGGGGTTACATCCACTACGTCCCGGACGAACCGATCGGTCCGGGAGAGGAGCCGTGTGGCGCCGAGGCCGAGCACGACGTCTGGTACTCAGAGGACTGGTGGGTCGTCCACGTTCTCCGGGAGGTCGACGTCGAATGTGACGGCCCCGATACGCTCCACGTGCTCATGGAGTTCCGAGACGGGTCAAGCTACGAGCGCTGGATCATATGGGATGACGACGGGAACGCGGAGGTGACCGAGAACCGCGTCGACGGCACCGTTGTCTCCGGTACATGGAACGCCACGACGGGTGACTACACGATCAACACCACCTTCCCCGCCGGGAGTGACCCGACGGCGCGCGAGCAACGTGGCCAAGTCCAGGAGGGTTCCGTCGAAGCGTGGGACATTCTCACGTGGACCGACGGGCGCCCCGACACGACGTTCTTCTCGGGGCAAGGCGACGAGACAGCGTTCGACGCGGAAGGGTTCAAGGTCAAGGGGGATCTCCGCGAGGAGTTCACGCTCGAGTACCAAGAGGACGCTCTGCTTGCGGGCACATGGGCGCGCAACGACGGCGCCGAGGGCGAGTTCACGATCGAAACGCTCGAAGGCGGCAGCCAGCACGTTACGTTCGCGTCCGAAGCACCCGCCGAGCCGGGTGAGCCCAGCATCGAGGGCGAGATCTGGGTCGCCCCTGACGGAAGCGGCACGGGAACGGTGCGCATCACGCAGTACGGTCAGACGGTGACGTACGAGATCACCTTCGGCCCGGACGGCGAAGGGTTCCTCTCCGACGGCACGACGGAGATCCCGATCGGGTAGCGTCTATCACAATTTCAGAGCCCGCAACGAGGCGGAAGCAGGGTCCGGCAGGGTCCCGCTTCCGCCTCGTCCTCTTCCCCGCTCGATTCCGCCACGCCACACTCTCGCCCCGCCCTACCGGCGGAGCTGCGATCCCGGATTCTCTTGGTCCGTGGCGTTCAACAGACGATAGAATAGGCTTGCCGATTCCGAGACATAGGGAAACGCCGAGACTGGAGGATCTGTGACAAGCCTGCGGTGTACCTCACTTCCCGGACCCACCACGCGTTGGACGTATCGGAACCCGATGGTGACGCTCGCGACAATGGTCTTCGCCATCACCGTGCTCGCTGACCAACCCACTGCGAAGGTGAACGACCCGATCCTGCCCGAAGGCATTCTCCTTCAACGTCTCGACGCGCATCTGGAGGGCGGCGAGGAGTCCTCTGCCCGGCGGGCGATCATCGACGCGGGAGAAATCGCCCTCCGACTCGGCTGGGATTTGGTCTTCGACGCTGTGGACGCACACCTTTTCGACGGACGAATCATCTCCGAACATCAGGATGACCTTCTCGCCTTGATCGAGGGGACGCTGCAGAACCCATCGCTGACCGAGCTCATCCACGAGCTCGAAGCGCTCCGCGCTGGCGAGACCGCATTCGAATCCACGATCTCACCGGTCGGTCGTGCGATCCGGCTCAATATCTTTGCGTCCGTGTTGAACGAGGCCTATCAAGTCGACCTTGCCGCTCAGGCGCTCGAAGCATCCATCGAACTGGCCGACAGCATCGGTCTCCACCTCGGCGTCGGGCATCCGGCCGGCTCCCTCGGCTGGACGTTGCGCTACGCTGCGGATGGCCCCGCCCTCGAATACCTCAACCGCGCCGTTCAAGAATTCCGGGGAATGGGCCACGACTACTACGCCATGAACTGTCTGTCGCTTCGATCGGACGTTAATCGGCTGTGGGGCAGATCCGACGACGCCCGCCGTGACTATCTGGAGGCGCGCGACTATGCCCGCGCGTTCGGAGAACCCGACCTCATCGGGCATGTCCTGATGGGCGCCGCGTTCCAGTACACGGGAGCCGGAGAGCTGGACGAGGCGGAATCGATTGCCGGTGAGCTGCTGGCTGACGCCGAAGCGATGGACGCCGAAGTCCTCTACTTCGCCGGCTATCGCTTGCTCGGTGAGATCGCGCGTGCCCGCGATGAGCTCGGGGCCGCGAGTGAGCACTACGAACGCGCCCGCACCTACTCACGAACACCGTACAATGAGGTCGCCTGCCTGCACGACCTCGCCATGGTTCATTTCGCGTCGGCCGAGTTTGACTCCGCGCGCGCAATCTTGCAGATGAGCTTGTCCATCACCGACACGCTCGATGGAGAGTTCCCGGGCAATGTCTGGGCGCGTGACGTGTGGGCCCAAGTCGAGTACGAAATCCCGAACTACCCCCCCGCCATCGAGCTCATGACACAGGTCGTCGCGGACTATGAGCAGCTCCAGTACACCGATCAAGCCGCGAACAGGAAGAGCACGCTCGCGAACGTTCACAACGACTTCGCCATCGCGCTCGCCGACTCGGATCGCGTCGATGAGGCCATTCCCCACTATGAAGAATCGATCAGGCTCTTTCGCGAGATCGGCGACACGCAGGCCGAGGTCATCGTCCTGGGTAACCTGGCGAGAGAGCACGAAGATCAGCACGATCTCGATGCGGCGGAAGAAGCGAAAGCCACCATGCTCGAAAAGCTCCAGGAGTCGGGCGACACCGAAGAGATCCAGGAGGCGGTCCGGGAACTCTCTGATCTTCGCTATCGCCAGGGAGACTATGCCGCGGCGGCCGAGATGTACCGGCGAATGGCCGAGCTGAGGAAGGCGGAAGGGGATCATGTTCAGTACGTGCAGTGGCTCCTGCAGCTGGCGTCGAGCCTCCGCCAGCACGGCGATCATGTCGGATCGGGAGAAGTTCTCGACGAGTTGGGACCCGCCGCCGAGGAGATTGTCGATCCATTGCTCCGCCGGCTCCAGCGTGCGCTCATCATCAACAGCCGCGGCGTGCTTCTCTTCAGTCAGAACGACTTGCCCGCAAGCCTGGCGCTTCACGATCGGGCCGCCGCCGAGATGGACACTCTGGACACGCTCCTGGGCGAGATCATCGCCGCCCACCCCGACTCGACGCCGTCGGTTGATCGTCAGGAGAACCTCTCCCACCTCGTCAATGCCCGTCGAAACGCGCTTGTCGCGAAGATGGTGATGGGTCAGAAGGGAGTTGTAGAGGAATTCGCCGCGCTCAAGGAGATCTACCTCGGGCGGCTCGACGAGCCGATCGAAGCGGCGGAGATCGAGCTCAACCTCGGTTGGTACATTCAGCGAGAAGATGGCTACGACACAGAAGAGGTCCGCCGCCATTTTCACGCGGCCGCCGAAATCCTCGACGCGATCGAGGAGGAGGCGCGCGACGGCGAGTGGACGCGGGCCCGCGCGTCGGTCCACTACGAAGAGGCTGATCTCGATGACACGATCGTCGCCCGTCTCATGAGAAACGGACTCGAGGCGGCGGACACCGACAGCCTCACGCTCTTCACCGAACGTGCCACGGCCAACTTCAGCAAGGCAATGATGCTCTGCAAGACGATCGACTACAAGATCGGCCAGTTCGATGCCTTTCGAGGGCTGGCCAATCTCGTCCTGCGTTTGGAGGACGACACCGTTCGTTCCGTAGCCGACAGCGGGATGATCGCGAAGATCGACAACGTGCTCGCTCTCGGTCGCCAGATCGACTACCAGAGCGGCGTCCTGGATTTTCTTCAAACGAAGATGAAGTACGCCCACATCCTCGGCTACAGCGACATCGCTCTCGAAAGCGTGCGCGAGGCGCTCGAGCTTCACGAGCGCATGATCGCTCAGCACGCGGCGAGCGAGTCGCGTCGCACGGAGTTTCGGCAGGAGCAGAGCAAGCTCTACAAGTCCGCCGTCGTGCTCATGCTCGAAAACGGTCTCGTCAGCGAGGCGATGGACGTCCTCAACAGATCGAAATCCCAGGAACTCGTGGACCTCATCCAGTCGACGGAGGTCGCTTTCGACTCTCCGGAGAAGCAAGAGGCCTTCGAGAAGCTGCAAACGCTGATGCGCGAGAAGCTCGAGAGCGAGCGGGCGGCCGCCATGGAAGCCGCCAAGCCCAAGCAGGAACAGGACCCGATGACACTTGCCCAGCTCCGGGCCCGCCGCGCCCGGGCGCGCCAGGCGTTCAACGAGTACGTGACCGAGCTGCTCGAAACCAACCGCGAGATTCTGAGCTACCTGAGCATCCAGCCCGCAAGTCTGCAGGGACTGGAGGACCGGTTGCCGGAGGAGATGATCGTCCTCGAATACCTTCCCATGGACGATCAGCTCATCATCTTCGTGGCGACGGCAGGTGAGACACCCTCCTATCGAAACGTACCCGTGACCCTGGCCGACCTCGAATCACGCGTACGCCGCTATCGCGAGCTCCTGTCCGCGGGAAAGGTGGCCAAACGGAATCGGCGGGTGGACTGGAGTTCCAAGGAGGCGGTGGCGACGCTTCCGGCGAGCCATCAGGAACTGATCGAACTATCCGTCGGCTTGCGGAACGATCTTATCGGACCCGTGGATTCGCTCATCGCCGGTCGCAGCATGATCGCCATCAGCCCGAGCCGAATCCTCCACTACCTGCCGTTCGAGAGCCTCGCCGCCGAAAGCGAAGACGGCTACCGCTTTCTCATCGAGGATCACGGTGTCTTCTACTTCACGCTGGCGAACTTCCTGGACGTGTTCGGCACGATCGACGAAGCGAACCGGGATGAGCTGAGCCTCCTCGCGTTCGCCCCTCCCAACAGCGATCTTCCGATGGCGCAGGCCGAGGTTCAGCAGGTTGGGAGAGTCTTCGCGGACCGTGCGCAGCTCATCGTCGGCTCCGAAGCCACCGAGGACACCGCGTTCGTGGTGACGGGAGCGCACAGCATCATCCACTTCGCGACGCATGGCCACCTCTACTTCGACGACCCCAAGCTTTCGAACCTCCTCATGGCAAAGCCGGGGTCACCGGGGAGCATCGCGATGGCCTTCGACGGCACGGCTCCGGATAGCTCCGGAGAGAGCATGGGCGCGTTCGATCTGACCGACGGTCACCTCACGATCGGGGAAATCAACGGACTCGAACTCAGCGGCAGCCTATTGGTCACGCTATCGGCCTGTGAGACGGCACTCGGACCCCAGGCGGCGGGCGGAGAGATCATGGGACTCGCCCAGGCGTTCATTCGCTTCGGCGGTGGCGTTCCTTCCGTCGTCGCGTCGCTCTGGCGCGTGGACGACGAAGGAACGGCCGACCTCATGGTGAACTTCTACGAGAACCTTCTGAACCCGGAGCGGTCTCTTGGGCGCCTTGAAGCGCTTCGGGAAGCAAAGCTCACGCTGCTCGACGATCCCTACTTCGCGCACCCTTACTTCTGGGCGCCGTTCGTGCTGATCGGAGACAGTCGGTAGCACGCGTCTCTCCCCGCTCGCGAAGCACCTCACATCGTTTCATGAGTTTACGCTTTACAACCCGCAATCGATAATTACTGGACGGTCCGCGGAACTTCTACGGATATCCTGCTTTCTACCGCGGTCACGGTTCGCGGGTCCCAAGAATACCCCCTATCCGCCACACCTATCCGCATCCGGGCATGACCCGTGAACAGCGCGGTTTTTGGATTCACCTGAACCGAACATTCTGTGGTATAATGGGGTCCAACCGGAGCCTGGAAGCCTGACGCATGCACTGCGCCCGACTCGCGCTCCGCTCGCAGAGACCGTGACCGAGCCGGGCCTTGTGCTCAACAGAGCTCAGCGAATGCATCGCATTCGCTACGGCCAGCGACAACACAAGTGAGGAGAACAGGGAATGGCACCTTCCCTTCGATTCGGTTTCAGGTTCCCCAACCACGTTCTCGGCGTGACGCTGCTCGTCGCGCTGGTCACGTTGGCAGGGACGGCACACGCGAGTTTCGTTCCCATCGGCATTCCGCTCGAGGGCAACAGCTGGTACCAGGAATGGGAATCCGGCACGAACTACAGGTTCAATGAGTTCCAGTTCATGATCGTCGAGAACGGACCGTTCGCCGATGAGCCGCTCCAGGACTTCTCCGAAGATGATTGGGCGATCTTCGAGATCTCGGACGACTGGATGGCCGTCATCGCTCGCGGCGGTGAGATCGATGGGACGCAGGGAGAGACTCTCAGCTTCATCTCACACTTCGAGGGCGAGCTGGAAGACGGTGGGCGAGCCGCGGGCGATGACGG
>CAZAMP010000058.1:0-24531 GCA_964486455.1 uncultured bacterium
GGCTCCACGTATTCGTCCCCCCCTACTCGATCTACACGGCGGGGTCGATGCTGAATCTGCTGTGCCTCATGCTGGCACTCTGGATCTTCTGGCGGTTCGCGCGATCGAGGCTCGGGGACGGACACGCCGCTGTCTCCGCCTTGATGTTCGCGCTCTGCACACCGCTATGGGCGTGGACCGCGGCGGGCTTGGAGACGGCGCCCGTACTGGCGGCTCAGATGGCCGTCTGGGTCGCCGTGGCTGCCGTCCTCGAGGACGAGTCACGCCGACGCTTCTGGACGCTCACGGGGCTCTTGGGACTCTTCATACTGCTTCGGGCCGATGGGTTCCTCATGCCGCTCATCGTACTCGCCTACCTGGTGCTCCGCGGGAGGGCACGACTCGCGATGCGCACGGCGTTGGCGCTCCTTCCAGTCGTCATCGTCTACTTCGGGTGGCGACTCGTCTACTACGGCGACCTGTTGCCGAACACGTATCACACGAAGGTGACCGGCCCGCTGATCGAACGGATCGGTTATGCCCTGAACCAGCTCTACTGGGTCTCCTATCCGAACGCGCTTCTGATCTATGCCGTGATCCTGCTCTTCGCCCTGGGGGCGGCGATCATCGCGTTCCGGAAGGAAGGCGGCCGATCATCCGCGCTCACCTTCGAGCTTGTATTTCCGTTTTGCCTGCTTCTCTACTGGCTCGCGATCGGCGGCGACCACTTCGGCGAGCGCTTCCTCATCGTGCTCTATCCTATGGGCATCCTGGTATTCCTCGATCAGTTCGCGCGCGCGCTGCCCGCCGGTCGACTCGTGCCGCTGGTGGTGGTGCTCGCGATCTTTCAGCTGAGCCCGCTCATCGGCGACATTCGATTCGACTACACGTCCAAGCGCTATGACGCGTGGGTGACGCTCGGCAAGTTTCTCGGCGCTCGCTACTCGAACGAGCTTCTCGCGACGAGCGCAGCAGGGAAAATCCCATACTTCTCGCGGCTGCCATCGATTGACATGCTGGGGCTCACGGATTCCCACATCGGGAAGATCGAAACCGAGCACTTCCGGGATCCGGGACACGACAAGATCGATCCCGAGTACGTGCTCTCTCGCCAACCCGACTTGATCGCGAGCTGGGTGTTCCCATCGCTCGACGTCGATTGTGATCTCAACCGAGAGAGCTATCTCCGTGCCGGATACCGATTGAAGTTCCTGCTCAACACGACACGGGATCCCGGCGGGCGGCGCGTGCAGGTGGGAGGGACCGTGGCACCCCGCGGTGCAGTGATTGACGTATCGGGGATGGGTGACAACGACCGCAGACGGCTCATCAGTCGCGGCTATGACTTCGCCGTGCTCGAACGTGTCGGAGCGACGGGCGGATCGTCGGACTAGAAGCTCGCCAGGACGCTCTCTTCGCTGTCGTAAAGGTCGAAGACGCGATCGAGCCACGTGATCTGGAGCGCGCTACCGATTCGCTTGGGAGCCCGCAAGAGCTTGAGGTCACCCCCATGACGCCTGAGGGTGACCAACGCGCTGACGAGAATCCCGAGTCCCGTGGAGTTGGCGAGCGTCACGCCACCCAGATCGATGATCACATTCGCTTTGCCCTCGTCGATCGCGTCCTGGATCATTGTCTTGACGTCACCAGCGGTCGGACCGCCCAGGAGTTTGCCCTCCATTCGCAGCACGACGATCCGGTCCATGTCTTCCCGCGAGATCTTCATCGTTCACTCCTTCAAGCGTTCGCATTCGATGCGGCCACCACGGCGGCCGCTGTCGGAATCCGGGCGTGTCGCATCGGGTCGGCTCCTCACGAGTTCGAGAAACGCAAATGGCGCGTTTGTGTACGCGCCATTATACCCGCAACACCTCTGTTATGCTCCAACGCTAGAAGAGCCCGGCCTCGACGCAGGATTGACTATTCGACCCAGACGATGTCGTTGTCGAACTTCATCGTCATCGGGATTTCCATCGCCTGCGCGCCGCTCGTCGTGATCTTGACGGTTGCGGTGCCGTCCGAGGCCACGTTGACGAGTCGTCCTTCACGATAAGCGAAATACCACGTATCCGCCCCCTGGTACGTGCCGTCAAAGGCGACCTGGATGCCTTGCTTTTCCCCCGAGCCGCTGATCACTCCGCCGACGGAGGCCGTGATCACGGCGCAATCGAGGCCGGCCATCGTCTCGAATCCGGTGAGCGTGTTGACCTTCTCGAAAAGGAAGCTCATGTCCGTTCCGCCCCCGGCGACGATGAGCGTGTCCATTGTCATCCAAGACACACCGACATCAGCCACCTCCTCCGGCAGGTTTGGAAACAGCAACGCGAAATCCGAGGCGATCGTGGAGCGCTCGCCGGCGCCCATCTCATACGAGATGGTGTCCGCACCGGTGAGCTCGATCTCATGACCGAATGGAGAGAGAAGAAGCCCGAATCGCTTTCCCAGCAGATCGTCGACGTCCGGGGTGAGGTTCATCATTGGGGACTCGATCGCGACCGAAAACGAATCGAGGGTGGCGAGAAAGCTGAGATTGCCGTCCCTGTTCTCTTGATACGCCAAGGTGAATTCGCACGACCTATCGACCGTGGTCGTGATCGACTGTCCCATGACCTCCATCTCTTGCTTCATCACTTTTGACATCGCATACCGCATCGCTCCGCTCTCCGGAGGCGCGTAGCGGAGCAGGAGACCTGTGACCAGCTCATTGGTCGGCGGCTTCTTCGCACAACCGGCGAAGAGCACCAGCGTCAACGTGGCAAGCGCGGCAACCCAGTGGGCATATCGTGACTGATGATGAAGCATACCGACCTCCCTTTCCCTGTCCGCCCGCGGGCGATTGAAACCACCCGTCGCTTCCTCTACGGAACGAACACACTCTTGGGGCAAACGGCGTCGAAGTCAATTGAACGCGAGGTTGGTCCCTACGGCAGGCGAATGAGGCGGCCGGTGCGACGCTCGTCGCCGACCCGGAGATCGTAGAAGAAGGTCCCCGCGGGCACGGCGCGCCCGCTTCCGTCGCTGCCGTCCCATCTAGCGGTATGGATCCCCGCCGGGATCGTCGAGCTCAGGAGTCGTCTCACCAATCGTCCGCCGGTGTCATAGACGAACAGCGTGACCGGGAGGTCGGCATTGAGCTCGAAAAAGACCTCGGTCGAAGCGGTGAACGGCTGGGGAATCACGCGGACCAATCGCACGGACGACACCAGGCGTTCCGTCGGCTGATCGGCGGGGACGTCCACCGACCCGCCCGGCAGGAACGCGAACGCGCGCGGTGCGTCGAGGCTTCCGCCCGTGATACTCGTCTCGTACTGCTCGTCCGGTGTGAAGACGACGACCGCGTCGGAGAAGAACTGAGATATGTAGATCAGGCCTTCATCATCGAAAGCGATGCTCTGCGGACTCGCGAACTCCTCGTGCTCGATGACGCCGAGGACTCCACCTTCGCGACCATACTTGACGACGTTATTCGAACCGCTCCCCGCAACGTAGACGGCTCCTGTGGGACTCAGGGCAAGTCCGGTTGGGTGATCGAGTCCCCCTCCGCCGATCGCGTACATGAATCCGCCGCTCGAGTTGTACTTCCGCACGTCATCGGTGTTGACACTCGTGACGTAGATGTCTCCCGCGAGATCGACGGCGACACCGTTGGGCCAGCTCAATCCACCGCCTTCGACGAAGCCGATGATCTCGTCGTCGGCATTGAATACGAAGACCTTGTTGCTATTGGCCCCGCACACGTAGAGAACGCCGTCGGGCCCGTGGGCCATACCCGCCGGCCCGTCAAGGCCGGGGCCCGTGAAGCTCCGCCGAAACGACTGGTCCGGACCAAAGACCAGGATCTCGTCGGTATCCTGGCTCGCGACATACACCTCGCCGATCGCGGAGACGACCAGTCCGCGGGGTCGTTGCAGCCCTCCACCCGTGAAGTCCCCCAGGTACCCGCCGTCGGCGCCGAAGACGCAGACGCGATCGTTCTCGTAGCTCGAAACGTAGAGATCCCCCGTCTCCGCGGGTGGGAGAGGGTAGTAGGCGACGGCCGGTGTGGACAGCACGACGCAGATCGCGGTAGCGAATAGGCATTTGGATAAGTCGATGCGCATCGTTGGGAATCGTAACGTACTCCGCGCGCTTCCGGCAACCCCGAGCTCAATTGACGACTGCATATGTATGATTATCAACTAATTGCGAGTGCCAACGCGAGCACCGTGCTACAATGCGGATCTGGATCCTCTATTCCGTTATTTCGACCGTGGAGGCCGCCATGCTGCAACGCAACCGACCGGGTTGTCTGTGGATGGTCTGCTGCCTGGCCCTCCTCCTGGCGAGCATCACCCAGGTTCCCGCCCAAGCGCTCGCCCAGGAGATCCTCAGTGGTGCGGACCCACGCATCGCCCAGCTGACCCGGCTGCTGGAACGGGCAAGGAGCAACCCAGACCCTATCTCCGCCTACGCGGAAGAGGCGGGTGTCGTCTTCGGCATTCGCCCCGAGACCGCGTCCGACTCATCAACTCCATCGCTCAAGGGTCGACCGACTCCCGCGGAGCGTGGTTCCGCCAGGCGTGGAAACGTTCGTTCGGACTGGACACCCTACGACGGTCCGTTCGGAGTCTACGAAGCCGCGCATCTCTTGCACCGCGGCGTGATCGGGCCGCGCTACAGCGAGATGGCGGACGCCGCGGCGACGGGGCTCGGCGCGACCATCGCCGATCTTCTTTCTCCGTCACCGCCACCCACGCCGCCCGGGCCGTGGGCGCTCGAGCCGCTTCCGGACATCGGCGATTTCACGCCTGAGCAAATCGATTCGCTTGTCGCCCTGTACGCGGAGCGAATGGAGATTCTGCGGCTTTGGTGGGGCGACGTCATTGTCGAAGCCACAGACGGTCCGGAAATCCGAGAGAGCATGGTGCTCTTCTGGCACGACCATTTCGCGACCGGCGGTTCCGGCGTGATCTTGCCGCAATCCATGTACCTACAGAACACATTGTTGCGACAGCACGCGCTCGGGAGCTTTCGGGATCTGGTCCGGGGAATCTACAAAGACCCGGCGATGCTCCTCTGGCTCAACGGCAACCAGAACGTCGCGGGAAATCTCAACGAGAACTTCGCTCGCGAGCTGCTGGAACTCTTCACGCTCGGCCTCGATCAATACACTCAGGACGACATCGTCGCGGCCGCGAAGTCATTCACCGGATGGCTCACGTACGACGGCGTGACGAGCGACTTCTATCCGGAATATCACGACACGACGGAGAAGACGTTTCTCGGGCACACCGGAAACTGGGACGGCGATGACATCGTCGACTTCATCTTCGAAGAGGACGAGGTCGCCCGCTTCATCTGCAGAAAGCTCTACCGCTGGTATATCGATGAATACCCGGACGAGCCGCTCATCGAAGATCTCGCCCAGACGTTTCGCGCGAACAACTACAGAATCACGCCCGTGCTCGATCGAATGCTCCGCAGCTCGCTCTTCTTCGACGAGAACTATCGAGGAGCGATCATCAGCGACGGCATCGATCGAAGCCTCGGCGCCATGCGCAGCCTGCACATCGAGGATGTCGTGCTGATGGACAGCATGGGAGAGGGCGCGGGCCTTTGGGCCTACTACGGTATGTTCCTCTTCGGGCAGATCCTGTTCGAACCTCCGAACGTCGCCGGCTGGCCCGGATACCGGACCTGGATCAACGCCACGACTCTTCCATACCGAAAGCTTCTGGACGTCGGCATCGTCGACGGGAACGTCAACGGCTACGACATCGCCATGCAGCTCGATGCGATCGCCTGGGCAAACACGCTCTCGGACCCGAACGACGCGTACCAGCTCATCGATGATGTCGCGCTGACCTTCTTCGGAATGACGCCCACGGAACTTGTCAGGCAACGGATGCTCGACGAACTGCTTCAAGGCAGTGAACCCTGGGAGTGGTCGCTCAGCGATCCCGATGCGGAATCCCGCGTTCAGGGGCTTGTTCGCCTGGCGATGCGTCTGCCGGACTTTCAGCTTAAGTGAGGTTCTCCAATGGATAGACGTCTATTCTTAGAACGCACAATGAAGCTGCTGGCGGCCGGGCTACTTCTTCCCTCGTACCGGCGCGCCGGCGCATTCACGAATGACGGGATCGATCCCGGATCGATGTCGCTGCTTCGCGGCACGACCGAGGATACCGTCCTCGATGGACGAATCCTCGTGATCGTCAATCAGAGCGGCGGAAACGACGGCCTGAACACCGTGGTTCCCATCACCAATCAAACCTACTACGAGGTCCGCGATACGATCGCCATCCCGCCCGAAAACACCGTGCAGATCGACGCGGACACGGGCCTGCACCCGGGGCTCCAGCCGCTCTTCGACTACTGGGACAACGGCCGCCTGGCGATCATCCAGGGGGTCTCCTACCCGAACCCGAATCTCTCGCATTTCCGCGCGACCGACATCTGGTTCAGCGGATCCTCGAGCGACCAGGTGATATCGACGGGCTGGTTGGCGCGCTACATCGAAGCCGTCTTCCCGGAGTTCCCGGGCACACTGCCCGATGCGCCCTACGGGATTCAACAGTCGTTCTCGCACCCGATCCCGCTACAAGGGGATCGCGGCGTGATCGGTGTCGTCATCAGCAACCCGGACACGTTCTACCAGCTGGTCAGCCAGCAGTACACCGGTGAGTGGAACGATGAGCTTCCCGACACGCGTGGGGGCGAAGAGCTCGGCTATGTTCGGGGTGTCGACGTGGAGAGCTTCGAGTACGCCGCGGCGATCCAGGCGGCCGCCGAAGCCGGCACGAACACGGAAGAGTATCCGCAGACCACGCTCGGCATTCAGCTCGAGATCGTCGCGCGCTTGATCTCCGGAAACCTCGACACGCCCATATTCCTCACCTCGGAGTTCGGCTTCGATACGCACACCAACCAGCTTGGGGCGCACAACGGGTTGATGCAGAGCGTCGGGTACTCGTTGGATGCGTTCATGAGAGACCTGGACACGCAGGGCCTGAGCGATCGTGTGCTTGTGGTGACGACATCCGAGTTCGGTCGCCGCGTCGAAGAAAACGGCGGGTTCGGAACCGACCACGGCACGGCCGCACCGATCTTTGCCATGGGAGCGGGCGTGATCGGCGGCATGTTCGGAACGAACCCCGATCTCGACAACCTCGACCCGAACGGCAATCTGCTGATGCAGAACGACTATCGAAGCGTCTACTCGACGATCCTTCAGGGACACTTCGGGAGCACGGAAACGATGGTGAGCGAGGTCCTGATGGGGGATTTCGACACGATCGACTTCCTCACGGGTGTGGTCGGCGTCGGAAACGATCCCGATCGCCTACCGGCGCGGAACCGGCTGCACGCCGCGTTTCCGAATCCCCTGTCGCTGTCGAGGTCGGGGCGCGCGCGTCTGATGTTCGACCTGGCGCGGCCGGGGCGTGTCACACTGGAAGCGTTCGACGTCGGTGGACGCCGCGTCGTGGGCACGGACCTGGGTCGACTGCCGGCCGGTCGTCACCGCGTGCCGTGGCAGATGGGGGATCTGGCGCCCGGCGTCTACCTCTATCGCGTGTCGACACGCGGCTGGCGGGAGACCGGGAAGCTCCAGATATTACCGTAGGCAAAACGCGAGCTACTGTAGATAGCCGAGGGCGCGCAGGCGCTCTCGGCTTACCTTTGTCTCGACGGTCTCGGAAGCGTACTTCCTGCAGTCGTTCGCGAACTCGAGCAGCCGCGTTCTGAGTGACTTCGCGACCTCCGCGGATTCCTCAGCCCGATCGTCCATGTCCCCTGGATCGGCCTCGATGTCGAACAGCTCTTCCTCCACGCTCGGAAGCGTCAGGATGTACTTCCATCGATCATCAATCGCGTACTGCATCAACAGCTCGCCGCGATGGTACTCCCCTTCCCGCCTGAGCAGATGGCCGTACAGCATGCGATCGCGCGGGCCCGCTCCCGTGCCGTCCATCAACCCCGCGAGACTGGTTCCCTCGTCCTGATCATCCGACGGCAGCCGGGCCAGCTCTCTCAACGTCGGTAGGATATCGATCGTGCTCACGGCACCGGGGATCCGTCTCGCGGTCACGCCACCATCGGGGTGGTAGATGAACAGGGGAACATGAACGACCTCCGAGTAGAGCGTCTTGCCGTGCATCGTCATGCCGTGCTCGGTGAACTCCTCGCCGTGGTCCGACGTCACGACCACGAGCGTGCCGCTCTCCCAGCCGAACAGCTGGAACATAGCGGCGATCCGCTCGTCCAGGTAGTTGATCTCGCTGTCATACGCCGAGATGTCGTATTGAATCGGATCGTCATGCTTCTCGAACCACGGCGCCCGGCGATGACGCGGAACGTGGGGATCGTTGTAGTGGAGGTAGACGAAGTAGGGCTCCGATTCGACGATCTCCGGCCCCCACCGCTCGAGCTGAGCGTTGACCGTATCGGCCGTCTCGTACGAGCTACTCTCGAAGCAGACGAAACGATCGAAGCCTTGATCGAATCCCATCTCCTCGCAGATGTTCAGATTGTCGGCGATCCCGAAGGTGCGATAGCCCTTTGCCTTGAAGACCTCGGCAATCGTCATCACCTCATCCGGGATTCGATTCAGAGTGAGGCGCGGGTCGTCTTCCTGCAGCTCCTGGGAAGCCTTGAAGCCGGTCACGACGCCGTGCTGAATGGGATAGAGCGACGTGAGAATGGAAGCCGTGCCCGGCGCCGTCCACGACGTGACGGAGTAGGCCCTTTCGAACAGCGCCGCCCGAACCGCGAGCGTCGACAGAAACGGTGCGGTGTCCTTGGGATAGTCGTAGAAGGGAAGATGATCCGCCCGCAGTGTGTCGATGACGATCAAAACCACATTGGGTGATGGACGGGAGTCACCGCAGCCGATCGCGATCAATGCCAGCACCGGCAGCACGTGAAGCGCCCGGACGAGACGGCCTACCAACGACTTCCCGCGCAGAATCCTCAAGGTCGACTCCTACCGTGTCACCGATCAGATACGAAGCGTTGGGCGAAGGAGCAATGATACCCGTTTCGGGACGCACCGCCAAAGCGAGCGTTCGAACCTACCTACGACCTGACTTTCTTCCATGCAACCATTCGGTCTCCGCAATGCACTACTCACTAGTGGAAACGTGTGACTCTCTCCGGGGTCATCGCACCCCGCCCGATCCGTGCCACTTGCTTTGAGGAAATCATGATGCCTCCGTGTGGCCCGCGCCGTTCCGGCATATGCCCGACCCGACGGGAATTCCTGAAGCTTTCGGCGCTGGGCGCCCTGGCCGCGGGATCCCCGACGATGGGCCGGCAGCTGGTGGATGCTCAAAGCGGAGATGCTACGGATTCCCGTGGGAATAGCCTTCCCGGTCGGATCGTCATCTACCGAAACCCACTGATGAACGGGCAGCTTCAGACCATCGACCGGGACCGGGTCGAGGAGACGCTTCACGAAGCGGTCCGAATGCTCACCGGCATCACGGATACGGGTCAGGCATTCGAGTCGCTCTTCCCCGGTGTTCATGCCGGCTCGACGTTCGCGATCAAGGTCAATTGCATCGGGCCCACCTGCACGCGCTGGGAGATGGTTCGTGGAATCGTCTCGGGTCTGTCATACATGCTGGGTGGTACGTACGACGTCAGTCAGGTGACCCTTTTCGACCGCGACGACCCACACACCTATGGCTACAGCGATGCCGAGTTCACGTTCAACGGCAATCACCCGTACATCGCTTCCGGGAACTGGGCTCAAGGATCCGGCTACGTGGTCTGGGAAGATCATGAGCTCTCCCGCTATATTCTGAACTCCGACTTTGTCATCGACACACCCGCGCTGAAGAGCCATACCTTTGTGGAGTTCGAGATCACGGCCGCGCTCAAGAATCACTTTGGCTCTTGCCACCCCTCCGATCTCTGCGAGGACACGACGCCGGGCATGCTCCCGCTCAACGCCAATTCCGAGATCAAGAGCAAAACCGGACTGGTGGTCACCGATGGCATCCGTGGAACGTTCAACGGCGATCCACTCCACCCGCCTCAGACCTGGAGCCTCTACGACGAGCTGACACCGAACACGCTCCTCGTAACGACCGACCCCGTGACGAACGACTACTGGTGCCGCGATCTCATCAACGCGCAGCGCCTCGCAAACGGCTACCCACCGAAGTCCTGCAACTGGATCGAAGACGCATCGGAGGATCCCTATCTCCTCGGCGTGAGCGACCCCGAGCTAATGACGGTCATCCATCGCGAGGTGATCGGAGTCGAGGACCCAGGGGGCGGTGTACCGGACGGAACTTACCTGACACGAAATGTTCCGAACCCATTCAGCTCGGGCACGACACTGCGATTCAGACTAGCGCGGCCATCCAAGGTGACGATCGAGATATTCGAGACCTCGGGACGAACGGTCCGAACGCTGGGCGGACAGACCCGCCCTGCCGGCAACGGCGAGCTGCACTGGGATGGACGCGACGTCAGGGAACGCCCCGTATCAGCCGGGGTGTATGTCGCCCGACTAACCGCGGGGAGCTCGATTCACAGCCGTCGCCTCGTCGTAGTCCGGTAGCACAACGAGGGAATTGTCTATGAGATGCTCGGTCGTCCGGCAGGTTCTTCTACAGTGCCTCGTATGCCTGCTGCCGATCGACGCATCCGCCGCGATCCTCCACGTCCCATCCGCCTACCCGTCGATTCAGGCAGGAATCAGCGCGAGCAGCTTCGGTGATACGGTGCTGATCGCCTGCGGAACGTATGAGGAGCACGACATCATCATGCGCACGGGCATCTGTCTGCGGAGCGAATCCGGCGATCCCGCCTGTGTCACGATCGACGCCCAAGGAAAGGGCCGTGTGCTCACCTGTGACCGGATCTACTCCCAGACGCTAATCGAAGGGATCACGTTTTCCGGCGGGCACGCATCCGGGTCCTACCCGGACTACTATGGTGGAGGAATGTACTGCAGCATCTCTACTCCCCAGGTCACCAACTGTGTGTTCTCCGGCAACACGGCTGACCAGCTAGGCGGCGGGCTCTATCTTTACTCGTCGTCCCCCCTGCTGACGAACTGCGTATTCTCCGAGTGCTCGGCGACCAGCGGCGGAGGCGGGATGGCGGCTGTGGGCGGGTCGTGGCCCAGGCTCATCGATTGCGAGTTCGTCGACAACGCGAGCCCCGGCCGCGGCGGCGCGGTGCTCAGCGACAACTCGTCACCGATCATCACGTCGTGCCAATTCTCGGACAACTCGGCGGGTGAAGGCGGTGGCGTGTTCTACGTGCTGTCGTCCCCGAGCCTCACGGGTTGCACGTTTTCGGGGAACACGGCGAACATGGGCGGCGGTGTGGCGTGCAGCGGAAATTCGTCCCCCGAAATCGTAGGTTGCGTCTTCGTCGGAAACACGGCCGAAACACATGGGGGCGGATTGTCATGTCGCTACGCGTCCCCGACTCTTTCAGACTGTCTCCTGGTCGACAACGCGGCACGATGCGGCGCGGGGCTCGATCTCTGGCACGCATCACCCAGCGTCACGGGATGCACATTTGTCGGCAATCACGCCGACGGATGCCCGGGGGGTGGGATATCCTGCAACAATGGATCCTCGCCGACGGTCCGCTCCTGCATCGTCGCGTTCAGTTCGTCAGGTGAGGGAATCTTTGTCGACGACATGACCTGCAACCCGTCAATCAGCTGCTGCAACGTTTATGGAAACGCGGGCGGCGATTGGATCGGCGATCTAGCCGGTCACAACCAGGCCAACGGCAACTTCTCCGCCGATCCTCTCTTCTGTGATGCGACCGGCGGAGATTTCACGCTCTGCGAGGACTCCCCATGCCTGAAGGGTAGCCGCTCGGACGACGAGGATTGCGATGAACGGATCGGCGCATTCGGCGAGGGCTGCGGTGCGTGCAACACACCCGTGGCGCTGACGACCTGGGGGCGCCTCAAAGCGATGTTCGACGAATAGACCGCACCCGCCCCTGCAACCTCCTCACTCGCGGTCCCACTCCGTGTCGGGCGTCAGCTCGACGAAGGTCCGGAGCACCACCAGCCCGACGATCTCATCGTCCTCGTTCCGGATGATCTCGCGCACGGTGCCTTTGACCTTTTCGGGATGCCCGTTCCAACAGCGGAGCCTGGAGCCGACAAGGGGTCGATCGTCGCTCTCCGGAACGGGCTCGTCGATGCGCGTCGCGACGCGTTCACCTACTTCCAGGTCTTCGAGCTCGTCGCCGCAGTCGTTGCCGCCGCCTTGCCCGACGCCTTCATCCGGATCGAAGACCACCCAAGATCCCATGATCTCGAGCGCCTGATCGTCGTGGGCCACGTCTGTTATCACTCCACGAAGCTCAGCCGGGCCACCCTCGCACTCGTCGTGGTTCCCCTCGCCATTCTCATCGTTATGGCCCCCGTGATCGTGATCGCAATCGCCATCCTCATCACCGTGGCGCCCGACACCGATTTCCCACGCGACGATCCGGTGCGGTTCGCGCATGTGCTCGCCGGCGACGGACACGAAATCTCCAACGCGGACGGGTGCTTCATCGTGTTGAACGATGATGCAGCCGAAGTTCGCCTCGAGGAAGTCGCTGACGCCGTCGTCCGTATCGACCAGGACTGCGTGAAGCGTGACCGGTGTCGTAGGTTCCAGGTCGTCACGCGGAAGCCGGGTCACGGTATAGAGTCCGGCCGGAAGACCATCGAAGCGATACCTGCCGCCCTCGTGAGTCTCCACGCGGCGCTCGATATCATCTCCCGTCAAGAGAACCCCGACACCAGGAATGCCCTCTTCGTGATCGCCGATCTCACCGTCTTCGTTCCGATCATGCCAAACGAGACCGCCGATCCCTCCGAGGTCCGGTGAATCACCGACGTCGACGCGGGCGACGAAACCGATCGACATCCCCTGCTCCACGCCGAACTGAACGGGGATCGGGAAACTCTCCTCGCCCTGGGTCCACATCGCGTCGTCGTTCGCGAACTCGACGTGAAAGAGCGCGCCGGGACCGGTTTCACCATTGTCGGCGTTCAGAACGGTCACGGACGCCGGAAGGAACTCCTCGAACGTCAGGGTTACCGGCTCCGGATAGGCGCGTTCGCTCGCGTTGACGAGCGTGAGATCCACAACGAGGGCTTCCCACTCCGTGTCGTAGTGGATGTTCGATCCCCGCAGAATGAACGGCCCTGGTCGATCTTCGCGTTCCCCGACAACGATCTCGAACTCGGACTCGCCGCCGTCGAGGTCGACCTCGAAGCGGATATCGGTCATATCGTTTGATTGCGATGGAGTCGTCGGATCGGAGCCGCATCCGAAGAACGCATTGAGCCCTACCAGGAAAACGAGGGTCAGGAGCGTTGGGATGAGCGTGCGTCGAGTGAACATCGTCTGTCCGGACATGGCTGTGCTCCCAATGAGGTGGATAGGTCGGCCGCTGGTCGGTTCAAAGCATCAGGATAGCATGCTCGTCCGCGGAAGCGCACGTGGATAGCGGGTTAGCGGGAGTCGTGCCGTCAGTGGTTGGGGATGAGAAGCCCGGTCTTGACGTAGTACTTCCAGCCCGTCCCGTCTTCCGGAGTGCTGACCGTGGCGTCCTGGTCTCTTTCGGTGAGGTTGCAGGTGACCTCGGACGATCCATTGAACGGATTGGCGGGAATGCCGGTCTTCAGGTAGGGCCCTAGGAAGTGAACGGCGTCTCTCTCCCGGCTCACAACACCACATCGATCCGTGAACAGCGTGAGCTGTTGGCGGAACGCCGCCGCCGCCTCGTCGGCATCGGTCACCGGCACGCAATCGTCGAGCTTCGTGCTTCCGGGGTAGCGCTCGTGCTCGAGCCGGTACGCCATGATGGTCTTGCGGAGCTGAATCAGATTGGCGTCCAGCGCGACGAGACGACCTCGCTCGGAGAGATCATTGAAGCGCGGAATCGCGATGGCCGCAAAGAGGATGACAACGATGATGACGATGAGAAGCTCGAGGGTCGTGAAGCCCGCACGGTCCAATCGGTTCGCATTCATGCTCGCAAATATCTCGTTGTCGCGGAAACGCTCTCACTCGCAAGACAGTCGCATTCCCAGGTGTCACATACGCGTTCTCCCTACAGTTGTCGTCCGGGAATGTATTGGACCTTAGCGTGACCTTGCGGACCGGCCCATCTATTAGCCAACGGGGCGCCGGCCAAGTACATAAGGCCCCCGGCTTGAATCAACCGTCCACCGGCCATCTCAGCGTCGATGCGCTACGATCTCCGCTTCTTGCCCATCCACCGATCCAGCCACCCTAAGAATTCACCGTACCAGTGTAGGCTGTTCTTCGGCTTGAGTATCCAGTGGTTCTCGTCCGGATAGCAGACCAGGCGCGCGGGCAGCTTCCGCGCCTTGTAGACGTTGTAGATCTGAAGCGCCTGTGCGTACGGCACGCGGTAGTCACGCTCGCCGTGGATCACGAGCATCGGCGTCTTGAACCCCGCGGCATGTCGCATCGGACTGTA
The DNA here is from genome assembly GCA_964486455.1 of uncultured bacterium. Classification (GTDB taxonomy): domain Bacteria; phylum Eisenbacteria; class RBG-16-71-46; order CAZAMP01; family CAZAMP01; genus CAZAMP01. The sequence goes on from CAZAMP010000058.1 coordinate 14,446, forward strand.
GCGGTCCATGCCCTCGATCCGGTCCCACGGTTCTCCCCCCATCGAGCGCTGGCGCCCCTGCGTGAAGTCGGAAGCGTATTGCGTCTGCAAATCACACACGCCGGCGTGGTTGATGATGCATGCGAAACGATCGGTCTGCGAGGCGATCCAGGACGCCATGTATCCCCCGTATGACCCGCCGGTGGCCGCAATCCGTTTCGGATCGGCAACCCCCGCTTCGATCAACTCGTCGGTGGCCCGCATGATGTCCGTGTAGGGCTGATCCCCCCATCGTCCGTGAATACATGCGGCGAACTCCTGTCCCCAAGACGTCGAGCCGTGGAAGTTCACGAGCGCGACCGCGTAGCCGTGAGATGCGAACGCGAGGGCGCTCCATCTCCAGTGCCACGTGTCACCGAACGTCCCGTGCGGGCCGCCGTGAATGAGATGGACGAGTGGCAGCCTTTTCGCCGGCTTCCCCCTCACCTTCTTCACGCCCGGCGGATAGAGGATGAACATCTGAACGGGATCGCCTTCGGCGCCGTCGAAGATCCACTCGTCGAGGGTCGCGGGCTGAATCTGCTTCATGACGGGATCGGTGAACGCGGTGACGTATCGCTCATCGCCGCCGCTCAGGCTGCACGAAAACACTTCGGGGGGATGCGTGAGCCCGGATTGCGAGGTGAAGATCCGTTTGCCGGCGACGCGCGGGGCGGTGAAAGTGCCGCCACGAAGGAGCTCCCGCGGCTTGGTGGCGGCTGGGTCGCGGAGCGCGCGCGGGAGGTCGAGCGAGTAGAACGCGGTCCGGGCGTTCGTCTCCGCCTCGAAGAAGATCGTCTTCGGATCCTCACCGAATGTCCAGCCGGCGGCGGAACCGTCCCACTCCTCGGTGAGCACCGTGTGCTTGCCGCTCTTCCGATTGAACGCCACAAGGCGAACACGATCCGCGTAGAAATCGAACTCGCGCTGGATACCGTAGACGATGAAGCGTCCGTCGGGCGAGTAGACGGGATAGTCGGCGTGGGCGACCTTCCCCGGTCGGATCTCCGTCACGCGGCCCGCCTTCGCCTTGACGTGAACGGTGGCCGGGACCGGGACCGTGAACGCGCCCCAGAGAAAAGGATCGTACGGCGGTTTCGACCGACACGCGGCGAACGCGATCTCACGACCGTTGGGCGCGATGTCGAACGTGCCTGAGGCCCCCGTCGGATCCATCCAGCGACGCCACCTCGGAAGAAGATCCATCATCTCGCCGCTATCGAGGTCGAGCACGAAGATGTGGTGAACGCGGTTGTCCGTAATCCAGGTGTCCCAAACACGGTAGACCCGGTTCTCGGTCACAGCGGCCTTCACGGGATCTTCTTCGCGCTTCTTCCGAAGCTCCGACGTTCCTTTGACGGACATCGCGTCGAGATAGAGCGGGACGACGAACGCGATCCTTTTGCCATCGGGAAACCAGCGCGGTGAGGCGACGCCGAGCGGTAGGTCCGTGACCCGCTCCGGCTCCCCGCCGTCGAGCGGCATGACGTAGAGCTGCGGCTTGTCCGGATGCTCCGGGCCGCCCGCCTTCTTCTTGTCGCCCTTGGGGGTGCCGGGCTTCCGGATGAGCGCGAGGCGGGAGCCGTCGGGACTTACGGCGGGGTCGCCGCTCGTGGCCTCAGCCGTTGTGAGTGGCCGGGCGACGTCGCCACGCGCGCCGTTGCCCGCCTTCTTCGCGGACGCGGGTACGCGCCAAAGACGTGTGGTTCCTTCGTTCGTTTCGAGCGAATAGGTGGAGACGGAAACGATGAGCTGCTTTCCATCCTTCGTCGGGACCGGGCCACCCACACGGGGGAGCGCCCAGAGATCTTCCGGCGTGAAGCGACGACGTGCCATGAATGTCCTCCTCGAGGTGGACGAATCGATTCGCATGGATTGAACCGGCATGGTGGAGGATCGGCGGTTGAGAGGCAAGTGGCGACGAGTGTGGACAGCGATGCGAGCATGAATGAGGCCGCTCTCACCCGCGACCATCTATTCAGATCTACATTGCGCTGCTATACTATTCTATAGCTACTGGGGGATGTCGCTTGAGCCGGGAGAGCGGCCTGGTCGGCACGGCTTGGACGGGTTGCACGGCCGTCTCGGTGGAAGATGATGTCGCCATGAGCAGGATCAGGCTTTTGACCGCCGCCCCCAATCCATTCGAGGGCGCCGTGAGGCTAGCGTACGCCGGTGAATCAGCGGGGCCGTACTCGATCTCGGTATTCGATGTCGCTGGTCGATTGATCAGGTCCTACGTGCGAGCGGCGCCAACGGGCACCGTTACGTGGGATGGCACAAACAGCGCTGGGCGGCGGGTAGCCCCCGGAACGTACTTTGTGCGACTGGAGAATCGCGGCGGTACTCAAGTCAGGCGGATCGCGCTGATTCGATGAATCAGAGTGGGTCGAAGGAAATTCGCGGCCTGAGCGTGTTCGCCGTTCCTCCTCTCACCGCAATAGGATCACACTCTCGGTGTCGACCAGCCCCTGCCACTCCAGGCGCACGAAGTAGACACCCGCCGCCGCCGGCTGTCCGTCGCTGGACGCGCTCCAGAAAACCTCTCGCTCCCCGGCTCGTCTGACCGGCTGACTACCGACGCGTCTCGAGATGGGCATCTTTCAACTTACCCCACGTCGTCTCGACCGTCGCCGGATCCTCGCCGGGAACGCTGTTGACCTCCGGTAGGACTTCCAGGATGACCTTGGTGCATCCCATGCAGGTGCTTTCGATCTCCACCCACCCGTCGTAGAAGCCCGGCTCGAGGCCAGCCGTGTCGACGGTGAGCGTCAACTTGTGCCAGTAGTAGTCGATGACCTCATCTTCGACGGCCATCCAGCTCTCGGTGCCGACGCACTCGAGCCAGCACGGCCAATCCGGATCTCCCATGACGAACACGCTGATCTCGACATCATCGACTTCGCCCTGGTGGAGTTCGAGCTGGACGAGCTCTTCCGAAGGCGTCGGCCTGCAGACATAGTCGAAGTCGCATGCCGTCCAGCAGTAGCTGCATTCAACACCGGCCTCCGCCGACACCGGCATCGGTCCGACCGGCATCTCATCCGGAGGACATCCCACCATCGCGGAAGGTTCAAAGGATGTTCCGCGGAAGTCGCCGTTCTCGGTGACATTCAAGACAAAGCGCGCGGCAAGGAAGACGTCACCATCTGCGATTGGACAGTCCGGCCACTGGAGATCCAGAAGCGCGCTGCTTCCGCTGACAGTGATCTCCCCCATGGCGCCGCCGCAGGCGACGTAGTCGATGAGGTCCCAGGCTTCGGGCCACTCCACCTCCACCTGAAGCGAGCTCACCTGAAGCGGCCAGACCATGCTCGTCGAGAGATAGACGTCGAACTCGAGCACACCGGACGCGTCGGTGTACTGCACGATGTCATCGCACGAGAGCAGCGGGTTGTCGCAGGCGTCCGGATCCTCCGGCTGTACGTGGACGAAGACTGCGGCTTCGGGGATGGGATTGGCCGCGAGGCGACCTGGAACAGCCACCGTCAGGGTAACGATCAAGCCGACGAAGATGGCCCTGAGGACAGATCGCGATGCGGAAACGTTCGCGTTCATCTCGACGCCTCCCCTCCAGCCGAGCGGGGACGCGCGCGGCGCATCCCTCCCGGCCATGGGATGTATTCGCGAAGCGGTGGTCGGAGCGTCCGATTGCTTTCGTTCCTATGATTCTCCTCCGATTCGCTCGAATCGTCAACCCTACGTGCGGCGCTGGTACGGCATCGAGGATTGCCGTCGGCACTCAGATAACCTATAATATCTTTGGAATTAGTGAATTGCAGATTTCAGTACAGGAGGTGTGACGATGCGCACTCTCATCCTGACGTTCTGCTGTCTGCTTCTATCATCCACCGTGGCCTGGGGCCAATTCTGGTGCTGGGACATGGACGATATCCGAGCATCGGTAGATGCGGATACGCTACGCATCTCGCACTACACCGCCCTCTACAACACCTGCCCCGATCCGATCGAGTACGAAGTCCATGTCGGCAGCGCGACGATATTCGTCATCGAGCACACCGAGTGGCTATGTGATTCCCATTGCTGCGCCGACCTGGAGGTGACGTTGGCGAACGTCCCCGCGGGGCCATGGAACATCCACTTCGAGTGGTTCGACTTCGAGATCTATGACTGGACGCACGAGGTTCTGATGGTCGAAGTCCCCGACGTCGGGCAAGGATACGAGCCCGTTGTCATTGATCAGTACTACAGCGGTTGCCTCGAGGCGAACGGCGCGCCCGAGACGATTGACGATCGTATTGACCTGGCGGTGATCAAGCTCCTTTCGAATCCGACACGCGAGGTGGTCGGAATCTCCGTCACGTTACCCCAGGCGGCCGACGCCACGGTGAGCGTGTACGACGTGCGCGGGCGGCGTATCGACACGGCCTTCGAGGGCACGTTGTCCCCAGGCGTTCATGCGCTGACATGGAACGCGGGACGAGTCGGAGCGGCGAGCGGAATCTACTACCTCAGGCTCGAGGCGCTTGGTCATGAAGTGACCCGCAGATGCGTGCTATTGCGATAGTGTTGCGTTGGCACTGGGGCGCCGCCCGCTGATTACTCCACTCTCACGATGCGGGTCCCATGCATGTTTCCGCCGATTGCCGCGCCCAGAAAGTAGACGCTGGCCGCACCATGAGATGGAATGACGGTGGGGAAATATCCTTCAAGAGATTTCGAAGTGAACTGAGGAATCGAACGCACCCCGAACGATCGACCTTGACGTATCGTGCCAGGTCAAGGTCACGTGACCGCTCGGGGTGCATTCGTATCTTCGGACAAAATACCTTAAATCCTTAGAATCGGGCCCTTATGCCGCCCCAGCTTGCCTCCCGCACGGGCACGTCACCGAAGGCAAGGTTGAACGGGTGGCACAGGCTTGCGTGGCGTGCCGACTTACTCTCCCATCGGAGCGCTAATAGAGTGCCTTGATCCGCCCCCAGCTCGTTTCAAGGACCGGCACGACCATCGGATCGGTCAGGTTGTAGACACCGGTCCCGACGGAAATCATGCCCCCGATCTGCACGAGATCCATCATCTGGCCCGTGAACGTGCCGGAGATCGTACCGTTCATGTTGTCGATCGTGGCCTGGCCGCTGATGGCCATGAACGCGTGATCGGCGCCCCAATTGCCACCTTGTCCGCCACCTTCGGGCCCGCCGACTTCGTCGGCGTTGTCGAAGAACATGAAGCCGACCGCGTCCTGAATGCCCTCACCGATTGGATAGGTTCCGGTCGCGATGTCGGGCTGGACGAACGTGATGGTCGCCCAGTCGTAGGTACCGTCCTGGTTGTCGATGGCTCCCCAAACGCCCAGCACTTCGGGGTCCTTTTCCACGATCAACATCCCGACCGCCGCGGAAGTCCCGACCGGCGGGAACGTCTCCATGCTCTTGACCACACCGTTCGCGTCGAAAGTCCCATTGATGGTCCCGGCGTAGTTGAAGCTCATCGAGGTACCTGCGTAGAAGGTTGAGGTACCCCCTTCTGCCAGCGCCAGCGCGGGTATCGTCAGTATCGCCATCGTGACAATGAGTACCCGGCCGACAATGCGCATGACACCTGACATTGTCTTTCCCCCTCTCTGTAGACGCGTGCAATCCAGCGATCTCGATATCGATATCGATATTGGCAAGACAGACAACCGCCGCCAAGACTCGGGACACCTCGCTGAGGTGACCCCTTCCATCAACCTCGCGTTCTCTGGCTCGGGACTCCCCATCCAACTCGAAATTTACTGAGTCACGATCATACAGGGTGAAGACGGACTTCGCCACGTCCCGTCGCGCATCCGCGGATACCTGTAGATCGGCTGATGGAGCCGTCACCCGCGGCCCGTTGCCTGCTGCTGGCTACTGGCGCCGTATCAGCAGCATCGTTACGTCATCGGACGGCGGCGTATCCCCGACGAACTCGCTGATGTCGTCCTGAACACACAACAGCAGTTCTTCGAGACCCTGGGCCCGCTCGCGACGAAGAAGGTCTGCAAAGCGCTCCATTCCGTACTCATCGTCATCGGCGTTGAGCGCTTCCGGGATGCCGTCACTGTACAGCATGAGCATCTCGCCGCGTTTGACGTCGACCGTGCCCGCTTCGTACGACGTCTCTTCGAACATGCCGACGGGAAGCCCGGTGGCGGCGATCTCGCGGGTAGTCCCGTCCCCGTCGATCAAGAGCGGTGGATTGTGACCCGCATTCACGTACTCGAGCTTTCCGGTTCCGGGTTCGAGAACGCCTAGGAACACGGTCGCGAATCGAACGGCGTCGGTGGACTGGAACACCTGGCGATTCAGCCTGTCCATCAGGGTGATCGGTTCGGCGACGTCCTCAGATAGCACATTGACGATCGGCATGATCGTCGAAACGAGGAGCGCGGCCCCCAATCCCTTGCCGGACACGTCTCCCATGAGAATCACGACGCGCCCGTCTTCCAGCCGGCAGATCTGATAGAGATCACCCCCGACCGTATGGCAAGGTTCCTGATACGCGCAAAGCTCGTAGCCTTCCACCCTCTCCAGCTCCGACGGAAGGATGCGCGTCATGATGTCACGCGCCGTCCGAAGCTCCATCTCCATCTGGCGGCGCTCGGCCTCAGCCGCTTCGAGCCTCGCCTGCGTGATCTTCACCGCGACCAGGTTGGCGAGAATCATGAACGTGCGAAGCTCTTCATCCGTGTATTGCGTGATGGGGTCCGTCGTGTCCGCGTAGAGCACCCCGATGACCTTCTGATTGTCGAAGAGCGGTGCCGCCATCGCGGATCGTGTTCGCTGGAAGATGACGCTTTCGTGACTCTGAAACCGTGGGTCTTCCTGCGCGTCGGTCGTTAGGAATGATTCTTTCTCCTGGATCACCTGCTGGACCATCGTGCTGCTCAGAACGATGCGATCCTCCCGCCTGGGACCGTGCAGCCGGGACGCCTTGACGACCGGCTCCGCACTCCCCTCCTCGCGCAGAAGGAGCATCGTCCGCTCCGCCTCCACCATGCGCTCGACGAGATCCAGAATGGCTTCGAACAGCTCTTCCGGCGGACGTTGCACGGCCAGAAGCTCCCCCGCCTTGGCAAGCACTTGATAGAGGCGTGTCGTTTTGTCCGCGTCCTCCGATTCGAGCCTCTGTACCTCGTCCCACGAGACTTTCTTGCGCGTTTCGACGGTGGATCCGTCTGAGATGATCGTGGTATCGACGGCTCTCTCGCCGAAGATGTAAAACGTCACGTCGGCGATCGTGATTCGATCGCCGTTGGTGACGGTCGTCGGCTCCTCGATTCTCGCGCCGTTGACCCAGGTACCGTTGTGGCTTTCCAGATCACGAACCACGATGCGATCGGATTCGACGACCACTTCCGCGTGCTCACGCGAAACGAAAGGATACGGCCCCCTCACGGAGCAGTCCCCGGACCGGCCGATCGTGTGCCGGCCCTCCGTGAGCGGATGCTTGATCTCGTTGTCGCCAACGGATCCTTGAAGTGTCATAGCCATGGGTCTTATCGTCCTTGTCGGAATAGAAATCTCTCAGTCGGATGGGCCTACGATCACAGCGACTCCCCCGCGTCGCGCGTCACCCGCGCCGATCATCCGGCCGTTGGGTTCGACACCTACAGAGTGTACTCCTCCAAAGTAGAGATGCTTCTCTGGAAAGATGTCACTGTCCGAAAAACGCCGTCTCAGCTCATTGAGCGTGCCGGGATCGACGCCGGGAGACTCCGCGCTGAAGCGGTCGCTCTCGACATGGATCCGCGGTGCGCTCACCGCCGTCTCTATCTTCTGCTTCAGTCCCACGCGATTATAGGCGACCTGCATGATCGCGGTGCGCAATCGATTCGATCCTCCGGAACCGAGCACAAGCACGGGACGGCCGCCCCGCAAAAAGATCGTCGGCGCCATCATGGTCGCCATCGACTCTCCCGCCGACTGCCGGTGGAATCCATCCGGGTTGATATCTTCTTCACCGAGGAAGTTGTTGAGCTGAATGCCCGTGCCCGGGATGACGTGGCCGCATCCTTCACCATGCGACACGGTGATGGCCGCGGCCCCACCGCGCGCGTCGATGACGCTGACGTGCGTCGTCGACCCGCGTCCGTCGGGTTGGTGGGATTCGAAAGACTCGATCGTCTCCAAGCGGGACGCCTGCTCCACCAATCCCTCATCCGAGAGGAGTCCCCTGATCACGACGTCGTTGGGCGCTCCACCACTCAGGAAGTCGCGCCGAACCGCCAGCAACAAGAGCTGCACGGCGGTGACGAGCTTGAGGTGTCGCGGGGAGAGGAAGTCGACCGCGTCGAGGGGTTGCCGGCAGAGGACCCCGAGCCCCAGCGCGATGAGGCCGCCCCCCAACGACGGCGGTGGAGGCGTCAGCAGGCGCCCCCCCGCGACGGAGAGTTCGATCGGATCGTAAAGCCGAGGCTGGTAGCGGGCGAGGTCCTCGCCTGTGATGAGTCCACCGGCGAAGGGCCCGAACGCGTCCACGATCCTCTCGGCGATCTCTCCTTTGTAGATGAAGTCCGGCCCTTCATCCGCGAATCGTTCGAGAACGTCGGCGAAGTCCGGGTTGCGCAGAGGGTCTCCCGGGCGGACCCTGCGCCCATCGATTTGATAGAGCGCCGCGCATTCCGACGACAACGTCCAGACCGGCTCCAGTATGCCGATGATCCGCGTGAGCGCCTCGGTGACGACGACCCCTTCGCGACAGGCTCGAATCGCCGGCGCGACGATGGTCCGAAGCGGTAGTGATCCCCATCGCCGGTGCGCCTCTGTGAGGCCCGCGAAGAAGGTCGGGACACCCGCCGCCCCGCGGCCGACGTGGAAGGTCTGGTCGGCGCATCCGAAGGAGATCGGCACGCCGATGAAATCGAGTTTCGGCCGGGCCGTGAGGCCGCGACCGGGAACGATCGGTGTGAAGTCGAGAACGGAGAACCCCGACCCGGGATTGCCGGCCATCATGAGGCCGCCCCCGCCGGCGGACGTGAACGTGCCCTCCGCATGCAGCGCCGTCGTGGCCGCGGCGAGCGCCGCGTCCGCCGCGTTTCCACCCATCCTCAATATCTCTACGCCGGCGGCGACCGTGACCGGGCTGCCCCCGGCGATCACACCGCCACTGGGTTCCGTGCTCATGCGTCCTCCGGATAACAGGAGCAGGAATTCTAGCGGATGAAGCGGGGACACGGAAACGCCGCCTTTCCGCAGGAGGCGTCTTGTCCGGATTTGACCGAACGCGGCGGGATCGGATGCGGCTATCCCATTGACACGGAACGCTCTATAGCGACTGCGCTTTCTTGGCCTTTGCCTGCCCCCAGAAGTAGACGCCGAGCCCCGCCAACAACACACCGAGGCCGATCATTCACGGGCGGACGCGTCTCCCCAACCTCCCTCCGAATTCCGCCACGCCATTCGCCAGGAGTATGAGCGCCGCCCCGAAAAGCGCGAGTGTTCCGAGCGAGCGGGCAACGACGATGAACGCGAAGAGCGCCGCGAAGATCGGCTCGGCGAGGTAGATGATCGCCGCCCGGGTCGGCGTGACGTCCGGCTGGAAACGATACATCAACGCGTACGCGATCATCGTGGGAAAGACGACGATGAGTGCAAGGTTCGGCCAGACCGTGTCGAACGAAAGAATCCGCCAGGCGGTGGCGGGCGCGAGCGCGCCGGGCTCGCCCGCCACCACGGCACAGCTCACGAACCCCGCGATGCCCGCCACGACGAACTGCCCCCCCGTCATCCGCCACGCGGTTTCCCTCGGCATGATCTCGTTGATCGCGATGATGTACGCGCTGAAGAAGAGCCCACAGAGAAGCCCGAGAAGCTCACCGATCCCGAATCCCGTGGGAGAGGCTCCCGTCATGAGCCAGATCCCGACCGTCGCCATCGCGACGGCGATCCACATCACGCGCCCGGGCGGGCGGCGAAGGATGAAGATCATCGCGAGCGGGACGAAGACAACCGACAGGCTCGTGAGAAACGCGCTCACGGCCTCGGACGTTCGATCGAGACCGAGCACCTGCAGCGTGCTCGGGAACCACAGAAGAAGTCCGAGAAGAACCGCGCGGCGAACCGATGCGCCGCTCCAGCC
>CAZAMP010000059.1:0-22496 GCA_964486455.1 uncultured bacterium
ACATGTAAAGCAATTTCAGGCGGGAAAGGGGGACATCACTTGTTGGACGCTACACGAAGCCAAAGAAGATGCGATGCGCGATGGGCTCACCGGGCTCTACAACCGGCGTGCCCTCGATGAAACCATCGAACAGGTGGTTCGAAACGCAAAGGATGGCAACGGGTCCAACTGCATCATGATCATCGACGGTGATCACTTCAAGAATGTCAACGACACCTACGGTCATCAGGCGGGGGACGCCGTGCTCGTTGCCTTGGCCGGTTGCCTCTCGACGCTGTTCGGCCGCTCCGAGGATTTCGTCGCGCGATACGGTGGCGAGGAGTTCGCCGTGATCAGCCATGCCGGATCGCGGGAGGCCGCCTACCAGCTCGGGCAGAACGTCATCAAGGCCGTGCGCTCGCTGGAGATAACCTACGATGGGGTACACATCCCGGTCACGGTTTCCGTGGGTCTCACGACGCTTCGCAGCGGGGAGGACGGAGCCTCGTGGGTGGCGCGGGCCGATCAGTCGCTTTACAAGGCCAAGGAAAGCGGTCGCGATCGCTGTATCATGTCAAGCTGAGCCGGATCGTCCATTGGGTCGGGCGCCCGCCTATTCGAAGTGGGCGCCCCGCTTCCCCTCCAGGATCCCGTGCATCTCCGCGATGTTCTTCAGCGTGAATTCCACTCGACGATTGAGCGCGCGTCCCTGCCGGTTGTCGTTCGCGGCGATCGGCTTGGCTTCTCCGTATCCCATCACCGTGAATCGGGTCGGAATGATCTCTTCGAATCGCCGTATGAGATACTCCAGAACCGAGATGGCCCGTTTCTCGGAAAGCTGCTGATTGAGCTCATCCGACCCCGTCGCGTCGGTGTGCCCGCTGATCTCGATCTGCAGAGTCGGCCACACCACGAGCACCTCTCCGACCTCGTCCAGTAAGCCATGCGACTCCGGACTGATCACCGCGCTTCCCGACTCGAATTGGATGTAGCGGCGAATGCGGGCGGACTGCAGGAACTCCTTTTCGATCGGGCCAAGCGCGAGGGCGCAGCCGGTCGAGTCCACATAGATCCCCGGCACGCTTTGCGGGCAGACGTCGATACCGTCCGGGATGCCGTCTTCATCCGAATCCTGGGGACAACCGAACGGATCTACAATGACCCTGAAAGGGGTATCCGGACAGACGTCCTTGGAGTCGCTCACGCCGTCGCCGTCGCCGTCGCGATCCCGATCTTCCACCGTCTTGCGGAATGCGATTTCGATTCCAGCGGACACGATCAGGCTGTGGTATCGACTGCTCTCCACCGCCTGCTGCGTCTGGTGGGTGATGATGTCCCTAGCGTCCAATCGAAAGGCCGTTTCGATCGCCGAGTTCTTCGCGAGATGTACTTTGAGACCGCCACCGACTTCCCATGCACTGAAGTCCTGATGAACCGCGTCGTACGCGTCCGCGATGGCGCCACTCTCGTAATCGAGGCGTGACCACCCGCCGGTGACATAGGGGGTCACTCGATAGATCCGAACCGGGGACAGCACGAGATCCACACCGATGTGCTCGACGTCGGTCACGCGATTGGGTTCGAAATCGGTCATTGTCCTGGAAAAACCGTACGTTCCTTCGAGTCCCATCCAATCTGTCAATGCCGCGCCCACGCGGACGCCGAGAACCGGGTCATTCTGTAGATAGAAATCCGCCGACCAGATCCCCGTGCCGGCGTAGGGGGAGAACGTCGCGTGTGTTCCGTTCTCCGTTGCCCCGACCGAGGGGATGAGCGCCAACAGGCAGATCGCCAGTGCAATGCCGTGATGCCAGATGTGATTCACGTCCGATTCCTCCTCTGATGGGAGGCACCGTACAACCATTCGCGCGCAAAGGAAAGCACCCCGAAGAGGCCTGGGGCGCGAATTGGCTAGGTGTCCGTGCTCAATCCTTCTCGAAGAACTTTCGATGCTCGATGGCCCGCTTCATTTCCTCGGGATTCATCACGCTGAACTCGACGCACCGGTTCTCAGCCCGGCCCTCGGCCGTGGCCTTCCGTCGAGAAACGCGCGGTGGCGACATCACGCTGTCGTGCAAGGTGTCGAGCGGCAACGATCCGCCGAAGGCCGGCCGCATCCCATCGATGCGCCACCGCGCGAATGCCGTACGCGAATGCGCCTCTCTTTCCCAGACACCATTGGGTAGGTAGAAGTCACATGCGGCGGGCGGCTTGACACGCGGGCGGTCCAATGTGACTTTTCCGCTTCGTGTTTGTCTGAAGAATGTGGCAGATGTGGAGCGACCTCGACATGGAGAACGACAAGAAGCTCGTTGAGCAAGCCAAGAACGCGCCTTCGGGTGACATGCGTGCCTTTGACAAGCTCGTCGAACGGCATCAGGGGCAGATTCTGGCCAATTGTCGTTATCTGACCGGTTCTGCTGACGATGCCCAAGATCTCGCGCAGGAAGTGTTCGTCAAAGCATTCTTCGCGCTCCCGAAGCTCGATCGTGTCGCCGCTTTCGCGTCGTGGATCAAACGCATCAAGGTCAATCACTGCCTGAACTTCATTCGCAAGCGGAAGGGCAAGACGTTCGTCGATGTACAGGATCCGGTCACCGAGACGGAACCGGAGCTCCGTGTGCCGGCGTCGGCGGAACGGGAAGTGGGAGCGAAGGACGAGCAGGCGCGCATTCGGGAGGTTCTTGACGAGCTGCCGGATACGTTGCGTCTCCCCTTGATCATGCGCGATCTCGATGGGATGACCTATCACGAGATCGCCGAGGCGCTCAAGGTCGGGCTGTCCGCAGTGAAGATGCGGATCAAGCGGGGCCGCGAGGAATTCAGGCGGCTCTACGACCGTGAGGCCGGTGATGGATGAGGTCGATGAACGAATCTGACGATGGGCCCGATGGGGCCGACGTGGATCCGGGTGAACCGCTTCCGGAACTAGTGGGTCTTCGGGAGACACCTTCGGAAGGGTTCATTCAGAGGATCAGAAACAGCATCAACCGCCGAGTCTTCGCGTCCCAGACCGTGGACTTCTCACTGATGGTGTTCTTCCGGACGTTTATCGAGTATCTGACCATGGCAATACAGGCCCTCACCGGTGGTGAGGACCGAGAGAAGGAGCGGGAGTGATGGAAGACGGATTCGCCTTCAAGGATGCCATGCTCGACGTTCTTCGAAATCTCGTCGACTCCGTCGCCGACCTCGCGCCGCGGGCCCTCATGGCTATCGTGATCATCCTGATCGGTCTTCTCATCGCGAAGCTCGCCGAGAAGGCCGTGCGCGGATCGTTCAGCAAGTTCAAGATCGATTCCCTTCTCGAACGCGTTGGGGTAAGTCAAACGCTCCACAAGCTCGGGCTTCGCGGATCTCCCGGCAAGCTCCTTTCCCGGACGATCTACTTCCTGCTCATCATCTTATTCACGCAGAGCGTGACACGGGCCGTGGGCCTCGAGACGATTGCCGGCGCGATCGGGTCATTTCTCTCGTATCTGCCGAATCTCATAGCCGCGTTCCTCGTGCTGCTTCTCGGGATGATGGTCGCGCAGTTCCTGGCAAGGGCCGTGACGCGCGCTGCGGAGGATTCGGGCGTCGAGTTCGCGCCGCTTCTGGGCCGAATTGTCTCCGCGTTGATTCTCTTCGTCGTCTTCATCATGGCCATCTCTCAGCTTCAGATCGACACGCAGATCGTGCGGTCGGTGGTGCTCGTCCTTCTGGGCGGGTTCGCCGTCGCGCTCGCCCTGTCGTTCGGTCTCGGCACGCGTGACGTGACGCGCAATCTCGTTGCCGGTCTGTACGCGCGCAAGCTCTTCCGCATCGGTGATGAGGTCGAGATCGCGGGAGAGAAGGGCATCCTCGCGTCCATCACCCCGATCCAGACGGTCATTGAGCGGGGTGATCACGTGACGACGATTCCCAACAGCGTCTTCCTCGACGAGGTCGTCCGGCAGTAACCGCCCAGCATACCTCGCTACGGGGCGCGGGGCCCAGGTGCCATTTTCCCTCCTTCATGTGACTCTTGCCCCGGCGGCCGTGTCGTAGGTGCGTGGCTGAGAGTGTCAGGGGACAGGCGAACGCCGGACCTGCCGGTCAGATATAGAGGTAGCGATGAGGGGATCAGACCAAATCCGATTTGCCGATCATCAAGGACGCATCGCGTTGAGAGAAAAAGCTTTCCATCAAACGCACGGTCGGGCATCCTTTCGCACCTTCATTTGAGGCATGTTTCGGCGACCTCTCACACGACCGCAGCTCATGATCTCTGTAGCCGGGACAGGGGCGACCACTCAAGACGATTGATGAACTGAAAGGAGTATCACGTGGAGAACATACTCAGTCAGATCCAGGAATGGGCGACGAATTCCGGACTTAAGGTCATCGGCGCCATTCTGATACTGATCGTGGGACGCATCATTGCCGGGATCGTCAAGAGACTGCTCCGGCGCGCGATGCAGAGAAAGCAGGATGTGGATCCCAGCCTCGTGAACTTCGTCGGCAGCCTGGGCTACGCGCTCATCATCATCTTCTCGTTCGTGGCCGCGATGGCGAAATTCGGCATCGAGACCACCTCGTTTGTCGCCGTCCTCGGCGCCACCGGTTTCGCGCTCGGCTTCGCGCTTCAGGGGTCATTGTCAAACTTCGCCTCCGGCGTGATGCTTCTAATCTTCCGCCCCTTCAAGGTGGGCGATGTCGTGAACGCCGCCGGCGTGCAGGGATCGGTCAAGGAGATCCAGCTCTTCAACACGATTCTGGCAACGCCGGACAACGTCCAGATCATCGTCCCGAACGGGAAGCTCTACGGTGACATCATCAAGAACTTCTCGTCGTACGACACGCGGCGCGTCGATCTCGTGATCGGCATCGGCTACACCTCGTCAATCGACAAGTCGATCGAGGTCATGATGAGGCTCATCAAAGCGGACAAGCGAGTATTGTCGGATCCGGCTCCGATGATCGCGGTCTCCGAGCTCGCCGACTCGAGCGTGAACTTCGTCGTGCGCTCATGGGTCAACGCTTCGGACTATTGGGGCGTCAAGTTCGACCTCACGCGCCAGATCAAAGAGGAATTCGATAAGGAAGGGATCGAGATCCCGTTCCCGCAGCAGGTCGTTCACCACGTGAATGAGCCGGCTGCCTGAAGAACAATCAATCGGGGTGCGGGATGCTTCCGTCATCTCGCACCCGAGGCCGTCAGTTTCAGAGGAGACGCCAATGATCCGTAGGATGTTTGAGAGAAAGGGGATCGGGGTCGCGGCCGGAGTCATCATCGGACTCGGGCTGGTTTCCTCCCCTTCCATTGCGGAGGAGAAGGTGCTCGAGATCGGCAAGTGGTACCCGACGCTCGAGGCGGGAATGAATCTGACCCAGAGCTCCTACAGCACCAACTGGTCGGGTGGAGACAAGGGCTCGATCGTCTGGACCGCGATCTCGAACGGCACGCTGGAGAACCAGCTCAGCGAGAAGGTGAATTGGTACAACACGCTCAAGCTCGCGTTCGGTCATACGCACCAGCAGAACTTCGGTCAGAAAGGCACTCGCGTCTGGGAGAAGCCCGAGAAATCTACCGACCTCATTGATCTCGAGTCCATCGCCCGCTTCACGCTGGGCGGATTTGTCGATCCGTTCGCGTCGGGTCGTTTCGAGAGCCAGTTCCTTGATGGGTCGGATCCCGATCGTAGCCTGACGCTCAATCCGATGAAGTTCAAGGAAACCGCGGGTATCGCCAAGCAGTTCATCAACGAAGAAGAGCGGACACTGCTCAGCCGTCTCGGCTTCTCGTTCAGGCAGAGCAGCCGGAAGATGTTCACGAACCCGGAGCCGGACGAAACCACGATGAGTGAGACGTCGAACGACGGAGGTATCGAGTTCATCACCGACTACAAGACGAAGGTCTTCGAGGATCGCGTCTCATGGACGTCGAAGCTGAGTTTCTATCAGCCGGTCTTCTTCTCCGGCAAGAGCGACCTGGAAGGTGTCTCCGCCGACTCCCTGACGGCCCACGGCATCGATACGGACGTTGCGGATTTCACGACGACGCTCGAGGTCGACTGGGAGAACATCCTCACAACGCAGATCACCAAGTTCATCTCTGTCAACTTGTACACGCGGTGGATTTACGACAAGTATGACAATACTGTGGTCTTGGGTGGAACCGATGGGGACGGAAACCCGATCGGACTGGACGCGGTCAGCGCGGCCATCCGCAAGGCCGGTCAGTTGAAGCAGACACTATCGATTGGCGTCACATACCGGTTCCTGTAAGGGGCACGATGGACTCGCGAGGAGCTTGTGCTTTTGAGTGATACGAGAAAGGGCCCGCGCTACGGCGGGCCCTTTCTGTTTGCGCGGCGTGGGGCGTTGCGGCGCTAATTGTCGAGAGTGGCCTGGCTCCCGATCTCCGACTTCACGTTGTCTAGATTGAGCACGGCGAACTCCACCCTGCGGTTCTTGGCGCGTCCGTCCCAGCTCTCGTTCTTCGCGATAGGATGTGATTCACCGTAACCCTTGGTCGTGAGCTGGCGGCCCTGAATCGCGGAGAAGTGCTCTACGAGATAGTCACGCACGGCCTTCGCGCGGCGCAGGGACAGCAGTTGGTTCTCCATGTCGCCGCCTTGGGCGTCCGTGTGCCCGCCGATTTCGATGACGAACTCCGTCCACCTCGCGAGAACCTCTCCGACCTCATCGAGCATCGGGTAGGAGACCGGGTCGATCTCCCAGCTACCGGATGCGAACTGAATGCTCCGGCGTATCAGCCCGACATCGAGGAGTTCCGACTCGGTTGCCGTCATCTCGAGCGGACATCCGACTTCATCGACTTTGGAGGTTGATGCGGTGTTCGCACACTGGTCGAGGCCGTCATACACGCCGTCGTTGTCGGTGTCGGTTGGACAGCCGGTCGGCGTGACGACGGCGCCCAATGGCGTCTCGGAGCACGTGTCGATGCCGTCGAACACACCGTCCTCATCGGTGTCCAAGGGGCATCCCGCGTGGTCGACCGTCGCGCCACGGGGAGTGTCCGGACACGTGTCGAGCTTGTCGGCGATGCCGTCGCGATCCGAATCCCGGTCGGAACCGCCGAAGGTGAGATGAATCCCGGCGCTCACGAGAACATTGTGGTGCCGGTCGTCGAAATTCGGGACCGATTGAACGATGTCCGTGTCTTTGGAGATGAAGTCGCGTGCGTCCAGCCGTAGGGCGGCTCGGTATCCATTGCCCTCGGCAACGTGGACCTTTATCCCTCCGCCGAGGTCCCAGCCCGTGAATAGGTGGCTGGCCGCCCCCGTGACGACCCGGGAGGGCTCGCTGCTAAGGGTCACCTGGGACCATCCTCCCGCGACATAGGGCGTCCATGTCCGATCGGGGAGAACATCTGCGATCACTCCGAGGCCGAGGTGCTCGAGGTCCGTCTGATAGTTGGGACCGTATTCCGTTTCCGTCATCGAGAAACCGTAGGTTCCCT
Source organism: uncultured bacterium (assembly GCA_964486455.1). Taxonomy (GTDB): domain Bacteria; phylum Eisenbacteria; class RBG-16-71-46; order CAZAMP01; family CAZAMP01; genus CAZAMP01. The sequence goes on from CAZAMP010000059.1 coordinate 7,427, forward strand.
CGACGCTGAGCCACGGGAGTGGCGTGGCGCCGAGTCGCCCACCCGCCAGCATCATGTTCTTCAGTCCGAGATCCTGTGCCCACTTCGTACTTCCCGCGTAGGGTGAAAAGGTCAAGGGCACATCGATGGCGGCCGATTGAGACGCGGCGAATCCGATCATCAGAAGCGCCGTCAGCACGAATGACGGAGTCCCTGCAACTGGTCGCATTATGATCCCCCTGCTTCTGCAATATGGGTGGGCCACGACCCAGCGCCCTGGCCCGTCTCATTCTTCGGCAGCTGCTGAACGGTTGTTGATGATCTTGGCCTGGTGTCAGTGGAGGGGGGTCGACGGAGGAGAAGCCGATAGCGCTTTGATGGGCTTTATCTTAGGCTCGCTCGGACTCCGCCTTCGGGTGATCGGATGGCTGCGTCTCTTGCTCTGCGCGCGGCTCGTGGGGCCGGGCGTCTGGGTCTGCCAGCCACGCGACGGCGTCATCGTGGTCCCAGAACAGTCTGAAGCCCTCTCGTCTGTTTGCTACGACGTTTTCCAGATGGCCACTGGCTTTCTTTTTCATGTAGCTCGGGGCAAGCACTGCCACCCGAGATCTCTTCGGCATGGCGATGGAGATTTGAACGCCGAGACCGTGCTCGGCGAATATCCCGACGCGCCCTGTCATCGCCGTGAAATCGAGAAGGGCGTTGCGGCAGCCGGTCTCGCGATGGAACGTCAGGATGCGCCGCGTGTTCTCGATCATCCTCTTCAGACCTTCGAATTCTCCCGCGAATCGGCAGTGAATGTAGTTGTCGACGAGGAGGACCTCTTTGATCTCTACGGCCATGTCACTCCAGTGCGAACGCGGTCGTGTCGGAAGCCGAAGCCACGATCCGCAAGGTCTCACTCTCCGTCACGGCGATGCTATGGGCTGGAACCGAGGCTCCAAGTATTCATGGACTGGGTGCACGTCACAAGGCGAAACCGACGGTGGGTCGTTCGGACGTCAGATGCGGGCGCTATTTGCGAAACGCAGAAGATTGGTGGTGTCAGCGATACAGCGCTTTTATGTGTCCCCAGGTCGACTCCAGCACCGGCGTCGGCGTGCAGTCGGGTGGGGGGACTACTTCGTCATATCCGCAATACACCTGCCAGCAAATCGGTGCGGCGCCGGACGAGAGGAGAATGCAATTCCACGCGGCCGGGCAGATATCCATGGTCACTGGGATGCAACTGGAATAGCGAGCGTCCCCGATCCGTGGGTCGTCGGTTGGAGCCATGTAATCGTTCACGCTGCCGCTCTCGAGCACGAAGAACCCGACGCGGGCGCTCTTGCTGGGAGGATAGTAGCAACCCTCCCGGCGGATAGAACATTGGCGTGTATGCATAGTACATCGGACGACAAAGCGTGCCGGGGTGGGTACCTATGGAACGGCGATCAATTCGAGCGGTTCCACCTGAATTTGATCACGCCGCCGGAATCCTGAGCGACGTAGAAGTTGCCGTCACCGTCGAAGGCAATTCCCTCCTGATCATTCCCGGGGAATGCCCAGGAACCCACAAGCTCCCACTCCCGCGTATATTCGAGGAGCGCGTTCGTTGCGTCGCTGATGACATAGAGGTGGCCCGTCTCCGGGTCGTAGCACATTCCGGAGAGATCGATGACGTCGACTTCGAGGTAGCGAAGAATCCGTCCGTCGACCCCGCCGCGTTTCCCGCTCCGCAGAGGTAGTTCCAGCTCGAAGATCCCCGAGATATCGTCACGAACGCTCGGGTCGAAGCTCTGGTTGGAGAAGTAGAACGTTCCGCCTTCCGCGTGATCCGGATCGGGAACGAACGTGATCGCCTCGATGCCGTCGTGGCTCGCCTTCATGAGCATGCGACCATCCACGCTTCTTGGAATTCGAAACGTGCGCTTCACCTTGAAGCTGTTCGGATCGAACTCGAGGATCGCCTCCTCACGTTCGACCGCGATGTAGAGAAGGCCGGTGGCTGGATCATGCGTGATCCCTTCAAAGTCCGCGTCCCGAAGGTGTTTCTGCCTGATCGGCGTTCCGTCGGTCTTGATCTCGCATAGATCGCCCTCGTCACCGACGACGAAGAGAGTGCCGCGTCCGCGGTGGAAGCAGATGCCGGACGGTTCGTTGAACTTCAATCGGTCGATATCGCCGACCCACTCACACGGGAGAATGGTCTTCGGCGCAGATTGCGCCGTCCCGGTATCGGGCGCGACCAACATGCACCCAAGCGTGAGCATCGCGGCGCATCCCAATCGCGCAATTCGCAGCCGGAACGACAACATCGGCCTCCCCCTATCCTCTGGGCACCGCCGATGATCCGATCACCGGCGCCGCGTGGCATACATCCTTCTCGGGATCATATATCAGGCGATAGGATCCCACGTTCCCGAGCCCGCCGACGAGGTCCCATCCGCGAACGAAGTACGGGCAGTCGTCGTTGAAGCACACGTAAAAGTACTCATTGGGCCATTCGTTGAACGGTGTATCCGGAACCATCCACTTCTCGAGCGCCTCGCCGCAGTACGGGCATTCTAGCGTATGGCGCATCCACCGCTTTCGCTCGTCGATCTCCTGTTGTCCGGCGGCGTGCTGCGCAAGTTGGGAGCGCGCCACGTGCCGCGTCGCGCCGTTCCCACCCCGTGCGTCCGCGTAGACCGCGTAGAGCGGCTCGGACTCGTGGGCGCCGTCCGGGTGGGACGTGTCTTTGGCGACGAAGACGCGCGGGCTCTCGAAACGATCGGACTTGACGAAGGCCTCGAGCAACGCGAGCAGACGTTCGTCATCCCCGGCCTGTTTCCAAGTGTTGCTGAAGCGGGGTGGAATGAGCGCCTGCGAATACACGGCGAGGAACAGCCCACCGGGCTTGAGAACCCTACTGGCCTCCCAGAAGAGATCCGCTGGTCGCGTCAGGTGATCGACCGGGAACACGCCGATGACGACGTCGAACTCGTGGTCGTTGAAGGGGAGCTTCGAGTCCGTGGTGATGTCCTGAACGTGATGCTCGGTCAGGGTAAGGTTTGCCGACAGGGCGGACTCGTCTGTGCCCAGGCCGACCATCCTTGATGAGCCAATGCTGTCAGGCATGGAGGGAATAGCCCCTGCCGTGATGTCGAGGACGCTCGGCGCATCCTCCTTCACGAGCCGGGCAGCCAGCTCCCTCACGCGTGAAACAGCCGATGCCGCCGGTTCGGCGTGTTGATGGTCCGCGGACCCGCGCGAACCCGCACCGCTCTCCATCCGAACATGCATGAAGTTCTCCATCTTGATGGTTCGCGGTTCCCCGGGATTCATCCAAGGCCGGCGGGATCATCAGACGTCGAGGCTGGACACCTCGGTTCCTCTGTGTCGAGGATCGGGCCAGTAGCACTCTTCCGGCGGCAGGACTTTTGGCGTGAAAAGAATGATCGCCACGATCCCAACATATAGAACGGCAACCAGGCCGATCGGTACCCAGCCGGGGATGCCGCCGATGCCGAACATTCCGTCCAGACCTTCGCCTTGGGAGATCGGAAGGACGACGGCGCGGCCGACCCAGGCGATCAGCAGAAAGCCGAAGACAAAGATGTAGTTGCGAAGCAATCTGGCTCGGATCGCCTGCCACATGCTGATCTTGAACTTGGGGTGAAGCAGATCATCGGCCACGTGCTCGCCCCATTGCTCTTCGTCGCTGTGGAGTTTCCGCCTCAGGATCGGCCCGTAGAAATTCTCCTCGAGCATTCGCACGCGTGCCCGCCACACGTCGAAGAACCGGAAACGACGCGCTTCGAGGAGGAGAAACACGAGGTTCGCGTACATGCCGGCGATGAGCGTTTCCTGCGAATACTGCGGGTTGTTGAAGCTGAACGTCAGAATGCCGAGCGTCGCCAAGACGGCCCAGTTGGTCGTTGCATCGAGCCTGTTTCGCCAATGCAGTGCGCGGTTCATCTCGCCGCGGTAGAAATGGGCCAGCGCCGTGACGTACTCGGCGCGTCCGAGCGGTGTGGACTCATAGTCTGCTTTCATGGTGGGAAAGCCTAGCCTCTATCGGAGAATCGAGCAAGATGGGTGAAGGAGATCTTCCGTATCACCGAACGCAGCACTGGAGCTCCGCCCATCGAACACGATGAGAGAGCAACTCTGATCCAGACGTCGGATTCCAGGCGGACGACCTATCCGTGGCATCTCCGTACGATGTCCAGCCGCCGTCTCCGAGGCCGAGGAGATCACGGTAGACGCGTGTCGGATCGTCGGTCGGACGGAGCTCGAACGTGATCTCGTACCAGTCTGAGATCTTCCAGTATTGATCGACTTCCGATCTGGCGATGGGCGCGTGGCTTTCGATGATCGGGCGGACCGTTCGCTGGAACGCCTTGGCCGCATCGATGTCGTCAGCCTCGACCATGAGGCGGAGTAGTAGGTATGAGTCCGATCTAGCCATGGTGCATGCTAGAAGAGTGTCGTTTGATGGTCGCCATCTTCGCTTTGCTCTCTACGTTCAATCTGGCGCTGAATGAAGAGATCTAGCAGGGGAACTGCGAACGAGTACTTGCCATGACGGTTCTTGTATATCAGGCCTGAGTTGGCCAACGCGAGGAGCATCTGGTTGATGTGGCTGGGACTGAATGGCTTCTCGAGGATCTCCTTGGATCTGGCTGCTATTTCTTGGACGGTGAATTCGGATTCCGATCGATCCAGCTGGGCAATCACGATGAGGAGTTGACGTTGGCGATCTGTTGCCCGAGCCCAACGTCCCGCGAAGAAGTCACTGTCAAGCTTCCGTGTGATCTCCGCGACGGGGATCTTCTTCTGACCTTGAACGAACGCATCATACACCTCGCGGCATATGAACTGGATGAAGTACGGATAGCCTCCTGATATCTCGATGATGTGATTGATGGACATGCTGTCGAGTCGGACCGGGCAGTGAGTGGCTTCGATAGGTTTCAGAATGGCGTCCCGACATTCGTCGGCAGTCAGGCGCTCTAGGAACACAACGCGGAACATCCGCTCAGCGAAAGTGCGAGCCTCGACGAGTTTCGGGAACAACGTCGGAAGACCTACGAGCACGAGCATGAAGGGGATGCCGCGTTTTTGAACGGACTGAAACACATCGAGGAGAAGGGAGAGCGGGAATTCGCCTTTTGCCTCATGATCGGAGAGATTCTGCGCCTCATCATAGGCGAATATGAGGCCTCTGTTGGCTACCGGTCGCAGCGCTTCCCAAATGATTTCGAGGACCCGCTTGAGCTTGTCGGAAACCAAACCCGGAGTCGATTTGTAGATGCCCTCAAGTGTCGCGAAGTCGAGTGTGACAGCGATTCGCTCCTCCTGCTTGTTGAACCCGATCGACATCTTGGTGTGTTCTGCAACCTCAAGCGAAGACGTCACTACCGAAAGATCAGTCAACAAGCGAAGGACCGTTCTCTCCTCCGTGAGACTGGAAGACTCGGATAGATCCGTACCGACCCAAAGCCAGTCTGAGTTCATCGCGATCGGCTTCAGTTCGTCGAGGAGAACCGTCTTGCCTACACCTCGGAGCCCCGTGAGAACTAGGTTCTCTAGGATGACGTCCTGCCCGAGAAGTCGACGGAACTCCCGGATCTCTTCTCCGCGCCCGGCCAAATAGGGAGGGCGATGGCCCGCACCCGGTCTGAATGGATTTGAGAATGCTTGGTTCATGATTAGAGGAGGTTAGTCCATTCACTACATTTAGTCAACGAAGTAAATTTAGACAAGTCCCTAAGTCACACTAAGAGCTGTTTCTTGATGTCTCACAATCTGTTACATAACCTCTGATGGTAGACAAGAGCCACGGTGTCGGGATATCTCGTTGCCTGCGAATGCGCACGGCGCTCAGTCACCGAGGAGAGCTTCCTGACCCACGACGCGCTAGTTTGATCGGCGCCGCACACGACTTGCGATCGCAGTCAGCCCCTAGGCAACTCCGCCGGCAACCATGCCGGGGACAGGAGTATGGTCGATTCCATCAGTCACTCAAAGGTGAGAGGAAGCGATTCCGCCACGTCATCCCAACGACGCTTCAGCCACCTGCCGAGCGGCGCGACCTTTGGTGGGGAGTCCGGCATTCGCGCGAGGGCGGCCAGATAGCACGTCGGGCAAGCGTCGTGGATCTCGGCGGATGTCGTCACTGCGGTGTGAAGTGCCGAGTGCTTGACCATTTGTTCTACCTGAGGACTTCCACAACTTCTGCGACTACGGCGACTTGTGCCTCATCCTCGCATGTCAGCTCTATCGGATTGTAGCTCGGATTCTTGGGATGAAGCGTGATCTTGACATGCTGCCAAGTCCCGTCGGTTTCGACCTTTTTGCTTTCGTAGCGCTTGATTGTGTAGCGCTCATCGGTTTCGGGATCGATCGTATCGCGAAGCTGTACGAGAACTGTTTTCCCCTGACGCGTACCAGTAACCGGTGCCGAGAACAAGCAGTACGATCCGTCCGGGATGGACGGCTCCATGGACTGTCCTACTACCCTCGCGATGAACATACCCCTGCGCAGCCTGCGCGGAGTCTCCAGCTCAACCCATTCCCATTCGCGGTCTGTTACGTTCTGCGGGTCACCGAACGCTCCGGCGGCCACTTCCAGGGGAACGAGCGGTACGCAGTTGACGTACTTCTCGCTCTCCTCAGGCTGGACGATCCTAGGTACGAACGGTGTCCCGGGCACTTCTGAGGCTTTTCTTCGTGCAAACCACGATGCGTCATCTCGGAGTTTTCCTCGCAGATCGTCCTTCCGCAGGTAGCCCGCGAGCCGGCGAAAGTGTCGGGTCATAGCGTCGGGGTCATGGAGATCAGTGGCCGGGATCTCAATGACCTCGCACCCGTGACTGCGAAGCCAGGCGCGGATTTCGCGGTCGTGCTCGGCCGTCTCGGGGTTGCCGTGGAGATGGCCGCTCAGACCGTCCATGTAGATACACACGCCTTCGTCGTCGTCATGGTGATCGGCCCGATATTTGACGTCTGGGGTGGTAGTGCCGATGGCCTGGTCCAGGCGGATCTGCTCGCCCCGGATCCCTTCCTCAAATCCGGCGGCCAGGAGCAAATGTCGAAGTCTCCGCTCGGCTTCATTGACGGGGTGCGAGCCACCGCATGGCTCTCGAGACAGCTGCTTCGGCGGAATATCGTGGCCCTCGGTGAGGTGCGGTCCCCACGCATCCAGGCACTCCAGCGCCTTCGTTCGATCGAGATGCTTGTGGTAGTACGTGTTGCGAAACGTCTGCAGGCAGTCGATACAGGACGTCTCACAGGCGGAGGGGCAGCCCGCCAGAATTTCCCGCGCGATGCCCGCGACGTCCTCGAAGCGCGCGCAGATCTGGTCGAGCAGGCCCGAGCCGCCGGGCATCGGGTCCCAAAGCAATGCGTCGACTTCATCGCGGTCGACGTGTCCGATGATCAGGATCTGGAGATCATCCACGTGCATGTCGAAGACGCGGGTCGCGCCGAGGCGGAGCGCCTCCATCACGCTGTAGGCTGCTGCGTGGTTCTCGCAGGCGGGCAATGAGATCGCGTCGGCAACCACGTCCGCATAGAAACCCACGGGTTCGATCTTCCTCCCACAGCGTTCCTCGTGCGACTCCTCGAAATGCTGACGCTGGCGATCGGACGAGAGCGGGGACACGCTCTGCCCACACACCGTGCAGATCGGGTAGCCAAACCGGTCAAACCGCTCAATAGCGCTCGAGGCGCCCACGTTGACGAGGCGGAGGCGAACGCCCCGGCGAAGCTGAAGGGCCTGGCTGCCCCAGCGCCACGCAGTGCCTCCATTGTGCTGACTTCGCTCCAGTCCGTACACCGACACGCCGAGCTGGAAGCGAAGCTCCTCTTCGTCGGAGATGTGCGACTGGTGGACGAGGTCCACATCACACACCGAAATGGTCGGTAGTACCGCGGCACCGAGACCGGACACGTCTGAGTGGACGTTCGTCTCCTTCACGGCCTGGTGTTCGACCGAAACCTCGAAGACCGGCATCTCGATCCGCTCTTCATCGACGTCGCGGTGAAAGTGGCGGGCGACGAAGCGATTGCCGTTGGCGTAGATGAGATTTCCGGGGACGTACTCTCGGAGTGCGACGCTGGGGGGGCGGGGCAGCGCAAAGTTCATGGCACCCATCCGCCAGAAAGGGATCTCGGCGGTGCCCAGCACCGAGCCGTTCTCGAGGCCGTAGCCTGGAAGGAATCCTTCTGCGGCCAAGACACCGAACGTGTAGGTATCTTCATAGCCTTCCGCCTCTCGCCGCGTCCGTCGCGCCGTTCCCTTGAGCCGTTTCACGAGCCGGTCGCACCGGCGGAAAAGTGCCTCGTCCGCCGGATCCAGGTCGCCTTGCTGTTCTCGGAGCGCGTTCAGCCGTCGGATCTGACCCATGGCCCAGCGCAGGCGCCGCCGCAGGCGGACAATCACCTCAGACAAGCCCGTTGGCATTTCCCGTACGTGTTCGCGAAGCAGCTCGGACGCCGTGACCTCCCGGTCGCCTTCAGGCCACCCCTGGCGGAAAGCGCTCTCCACGTGGTCGACGAGGTCGTCCAGGTTATCGGTCACGAGTTGATGCAGTGGCGCAAGATCAAATTCGGACTCACGGACGAGGCCGTCCTCGAAGAGATAGTGGGATACGCGGCGGGGCACGCAATCGCGGAGCGTGTCCTCAATGCGACTGCGCTCCGTCTCCGATCGGGAGTCATCACGCATGTACTGGTGAAGCCGCGTGATCACCGACGCATGGACATGCTTCGCGACCATTCGATCGTTGCGGAGATTGAATGCCGGTGGATCGATCCGGCCCGCGAGCAGCTTGGGCGGCTCGCCGAAGTAGGCGCGATCGTGCGAGACGGGGCGGCAGTAGGTGATGTCGACGGCCATTCGGTGCCGGCGCCCCGCGCGTCCCGCGCGCTGCCAGTAGTTCGCCGGCAGCGGGGGCACGTTTCGCATGAGGATGGCATCCAGCTTGCCGATGTCCACACCCAGCTCGAGCGTGGGCGTACAGACGAAGCAGTTGACCGCCTCGGACTCGCCCTTGAAGAGATTCTCCAGCCGCTCGCGCTCGCTGTGCGGCACCATGGCCGTGTGCTCAGCGGGTCGGAGCATCGAGTATCCTTGATCGAGAAGCTGAAGATCGTAGTTGTCGGGATCCTCCCGCATGAACTCGAGGTCGCCCTTACAGCGCCATGCCGGACACTTGTCGTGTGGGGTCCGATGGGTCGTGCGCCGGCGGCAGCTCGTACACCGCCACACGCCGTGGTTCTCGCAAAGCCTCAACCGGTCGGCGTTCACCTGATAGAGCCCGCTCACCCCGGGAAGCGGATGGCCCCTCGAGCCCTTGAGTTGCACCGGTACGAGCAGCTCCTGGTTCACGAGGAACTCGAAGAGTCCTTCCAGAAACACTTCGGTATGTTCCGACTCGACGCCCCATTTTCTGGCGATCTGCCGGATCGTTGTGTCACCACGCTCACTGAGCCACTGCGCGATCAGCGTCTTGTTCCGTTCGTCCGCGTTTTCTGGTGGGCTGCGTCGGAGCTTTGTCCCGACCGGATGGCCGAGCTGAGGCAGGTAGCCCTGCTGGACTTCGAGATCTCCATCCATCCAGTACTTCGTGAAGATCTCGCGCTCGGGATCGTGGAGCACTCGCTTGCGGCGGAGGTAGTCAAGAAGGCTGGCGACGCCGTCGCGCAGCGCTTCCGCGGGTAGCCCGAGGGCGTTGGAATTCTGCTGGATCCATGGCAGCGAGGCATCCAGTTCTTCGTACTCGACTTTCAACCGGCCCCAGGGCTCAAGACCGATGGCCTGACGAGCGGAGAGTGTTACCTCGCGCAACACCTGGATGCGCAGAAACTTCCGTCGCTCCTGCTCGTGCCGTCCGCCCCCGCCCTCCTTGCGGACGACCTGCCAGACTTCGGGGACCAGGGCGCGGGAGAGAGACTCGTCACGCTCCAGTTCTTGGTCCAGGTAGTGGGCGAGGTCACCCACCGAGGCGGGCCCTTCTTTCATGCCGTCGGCTATGAGCGCCCGCAGTCGGAAGCGACGCGCATGGTCTCTCATCCAACCCGCCTGGAAGGCCGAGTCCTGCCGGTTGTCGCAGAAGACCAGAAGTCGTGGTCGCTCTGAGTGGTGAACCATGTCCTGCGCGAGCACGTGAACGTCGGCGACATTCGTGGCGCGCACGGGGCGGGCCGGTTCGCGGTAGCGCGAGCCGATCCTGCGACCGGCGGCGCCGCACGAGACGCAGCTCGTGAGGTATCCTGGGTTCTCCTTCTTCTGGCGGATGGCGTGGAGCACCACCATCTCAACCGCGGCACCGCATTGACCGCAGTGGGGTGTAACCGAAGGATGCGCCGCACCGCAATGGCGACAGAAGTGAATGGGTACGGTCCGCTGGCTATCCTCGATTTCTTCGTCGTCGCCTCCTCCGACGATGCGGTCGGTGAGAACGACGCGGCAGCCACCGTGCGTCTTGTCCAGCGGTTCCCAGTAAGAGCCGTCGCCTGCCGCCTCACCTCCTCCGGGTATCCTTCCCGTGAACTCGAAGTCTTTGAGGAAGGCGACGAAGTAGTGCTGGCCACAGGTGGTACAGGTGGTGATCGGGAAGTGCGCGTGTCGCGTATCGCCTCCCGCTGCTTCGATCTCGTCCTCGGCGGCAAGCCAGAGCCGAAGCGGACCTTCTTCCGGAAAGCTCACGACGGCGCCGCTGATGCCGCGAACGAAGTTATGTACGACCGGTCGGAGAAGTGGTCGGCTGTCGACACGTGCCGCCGCGCCCAAAGTAAGCCAGGCGAGGATTTCGGGTTCGGCCACGGCGCGGCCGATGCGCGCCTCAAGTTCCGCGGGGATTTCGGAAAGCTCCCGGGGTGCTGAGAGCAGCTCGTTCAGCTGAAAGACGAGTTCATTTCGGGAGAGCGCGGAATGGAGCGCCACGGACCATTCGCCTTCCGGCAACTCCGCACCGGCGAGGTCGTGATAGGCGGCGCGTACGGACGCCTCGAGGTTCTCCTCGTCATCCACCGCACGAACGCAGGCGTCCAGGATCGCGATCGGATCATTGCGCGGTGGCGGGGGCACGGACCGGTCGTGCTGCCAGACCTCCAGCTCATAGTCCTCGCCGATGGTGTTGACATTGTCTGCCGGCACGCCGAAGAACCGTGAGGCGAAATCCTGAGCGGCTTCGGGGTTGTTCGGGTCGACGATCGTGGCGGACGTGGCGACACAGGTCGTCTCTCCCGCACCGCGCCCGCAGAAACTCCGCAGTCGACGGATGAGGCAGGCGGTTTCCGCGCCTTGCGCGCCGGCAAACGTGTGCGCCTCGTCGAAGACGAGAAAGTCGAGTCGCGCATTCGCGAAGAGTTCCACGTCACGCTGCCGGGTGAGCAGCAGCTCCAACTGCTTGACATTCGTGAGCAGGATGCGTGGCTGCCGGCCCGGCGTGCGCATGACCTCGCGCGAGCAAACCTCTTCGGCCGGATAGACGGTCTCGCTCCGTTGCTCCCCCCGGATCTCGGCCAGCCGGGCCTCATACTCGGCACGGGACGAACCCGGAGGGAGCCGGGTGCCGACGACCCCGCTTTCATTCTCAGGTGTCTTGCCGACATACATGCCGAACGGAATGCCCGTGCCGGCCAGGAGGGAGCGAAGGCGGCCGAGCTGGTCTTCCGCCAGCGCGTTCATGGGATAGACGATGACGGCACTGATGCCCGCCGGTACGCCCTCGTCGCTCAGTTCAAGGCAGCGGCTCACGATCGGGTAGAGGAAGCACTCGGTCTTTCCCGAACCCGTACCGGTGGAGACGAGCGTGGTCTTGCCGTCGCGGATGGCCCGGATGACGTCTTCCTGATGGCCGTAGACGTGGGTTATCCCCTGCGGCACACGCCGGGCCATGTGGGGGTGGAAAACTCCTTCCGTGACAAGGTCGTCAACGGCCGCCCCGGGGCGAAACGTGCGCGAGAGGCTCACGTACGGGCCTTTGAGCAGTGGCGATTCGCGGGTCTCCTCCAGCGAGAGCAGCGATCGCATCTGCCCGTAGAGTCGCTCATCCGCGAAAGGATAGGCCGTGAGCTGGTAGCGGAGGAAGCTGCGGACGACCTTTTCGGTGAATGCGATTGGGTTCAGCGCCATGGTCAGCTCCTCCCGCGACTTTTTCGGATGTTCAGGGCCTTCCAGAGCAACATGGGCTGCCGGCGGATCCGATCCTGGACGTCGGGATCCTCATGGAGTGCTTCCGGTTCGATCTCGCCGTCGGTGAGCAGGCGATCGAGAAATCGACGTTCGCCGTCCGACCAGGAAAGGAGAGGCTCCGTCGCCTGAGTCACCTTTTCATGGATCCACTCGGCGAGATCGTGCCGGTCGCGGGCGATCGCGCCGGTGGTGCGTCGCAGGAGAGGGTCAAGCTGGCTGGCAATGATGTTTTCATCGGGTGGATCATCGAGAGGTCGAAGCTGCCGGGCATCGGTGCGCGATGAGGCAATGAAGCAGAGAAACGCGATCCGAAACGACCGGTTTCTCGGAAGATCGGGATCGACCTCGAGCAGGTTTGCCGCGTCGTACGCATCGCGGACGGCTGTCCGTTGAAGGAGTGCCGCGAACTTGCCCCCGGCCAGTTCCTCCAGAGTGAGGGTGGGGACTTCTTGAGCAGAACCCGGCGGGAACCGCATCGCTCGCCGCTCAGCACTCCACATGGGGACGCGCGCGACATAGCTCACGTCTACTTCCAGCTTCTGGGATCCGCCGAGCACGCTTGGGTAGCGCAGTCGGAACTTCCCGCCTGCGTGCTCGGTCGGCGCGCGGCGGACGGCACACCCCTCCCGCTCGCAGCAGGCGGTGAGCGCCCGCTCGAAGTCCGGTCGAGCCTGCCGCATGCCCGTGACGTCTGCCGAGCCGACGAAGTTGACGTCGATGTCCACCGAGAGTCTCGGGACATCCAGGTGGATGAGGTTGAGCGCCGTGCCGCCCTTCAGCACCCAGGCGCCGCGTGTGAGTTCGTGCCGGTCGAGGCGGTCCAGTATGCCTCGAAGACGGAGAACCTTTTCAACCATCTCCGGCCGGAAGTCGGTCTCCGCGGCGACGCGTGCGACATTGGCACCGGTGATCATTCCATCTCCTCCGCGTGATCCGGTATGAGATCGGTCGGTATCACGAGCGACCACCGTGAGGCAAGCTTGCCCTTGCGGTGCCGGTCCATGTAGACGGGACTGCTGGGCGTTCTGGCGCAAAGGCGTTCCAGAAGGGTCTCGGGGACGACCAAATCCTCCTGGCGATGCTCCAGAAAGAAGCCGATCTTCGCGATGAGCGTCGCGCTCCGCAGCGTGGTCACGTACTCCTCCAGAGGACCCGGGTCGAGGGCCGGCACCGAGAGGATGGAGCGCCAGACCTCGTCCATCCCGCCCGCCAGTTCGGGTCTGTCGAGCACGTCGGCCACTGTTCGCTCGATGCTCGTGACGCGAATCTCGATCCCCGAACGCTCCGCCCGCTCGACCCAGGGCTCGCCCCGGTCGGCCGCAAGCAGTGGAGCGCGCGGACGGACCGGCACAAACCGCCGATCGCGGAAGGAGAGCGGCTTCGTCTTCGTCCAGGTGGCGAAGGTGAGGCGTTCGAAGACGCTCTGCGCGTATCCGTGAACCTCCAGCGCCGTGTGATAGGCGACCGTGGCGTCGGGGGCCATGCGAGAGGCGATGGCAATGAAGTCTGGAGAGGGTCCTGGTGGACCATCCGGGAGAGCGAGGCGCACGAAGAGCCCTTGCTTGACGCGCTCGATGCGACCTTTCCGGTGCCAGCGGGCCAGATGCGAGTCGACTGTTGAGACCGCTCGCCCCCGGCTTCGGAGACTTTCCGCGAACTCGGCGCGGGTGAAGAGACTATGTGTAGCCAGGAACTGTTCGGGTTTCATGACGATCGATCTCCAAGATATGTAATATATTGCACATTTCGGAGGTCGAGAGCAATTCTATTATCAGATTGTCGGACTTGCTGGGGAGTTCGTCACAATCGCCCGCCTTTGCCCGCGTCTCCGGGCGGCACGAGGGTTACTGTCGTCTCATCGAGCGAGAAAACCGCATCGGTCGCGAAGAAGTTGGCGGTGCTCGCTTTGCGTTTCGTGGCGCTCAATGGAGCCAAGTCCCCTTCTGCAGCGCGAAACGTCAACCTCCGGTCCGTCACGATCTGCATTCAGTGGGGTCGCGCCCGCCAGGTGTGAGCCAGAGGCTAACGTTGGGCTCTATGTTCCGGAAGCCCCTCTGAGAGACGACTTCTCCGCCGCCCGGCGACCCGCGGCGGTGATGCTCCACGTTGGACCCGGCTTGTCTTCGAGCCACCCTTCTGCCACGAGGTGCTTGCGCGCGCGCTGGATCATCACCTTCCAGCGCTCGCGTCCTCTCGCCATCGTCTCGAGATCACCGGCCAATAGCGTGCCACTCATCATGCGTACGACGCCGGGTTCCAAATCGGTCCGGCGGGCTTCTCCGCCACGTTCGGCAAGCGCTTTCAAGATGGGCTGGTAGTAGGCCCAAAGCGGAGTGACTACCTTCTTGGTGCCGCCACCACCCCCGCCGCGTAGTTCCCGCCAGCGTGTCCTGAGAGCCTCGATATCGCTCTCGAACTGCTGGATCTCGCGGCCCCGGGTCGCCAATGCCTCCGCCGAGGCGTAGTCGCCCTTGGCCATGGCCTGCCCCGCTATCTGGTTCAGTCCCTTCAGTGCCTTCTTGACAGTGGCTCGAGCGGAACGAAACGCCTGATCAACTTCCCGAGCATGCGGAATCCGCTTCATCGCCGTCCTCCCGTGGCAGCGGCCGGTGCTTGGATCATCTGTTTCATGTCGAGCGGCTGAGTCAGAATCGAGATGCCGGTCGGGGCCTTTCCGGTCTCGAATACCTTCTCCCAGAAGTCAAGGTTCTGCTTAGGGCCGAAGACAGTCGTGCTGAGATTCTTGTCAAACCAGCACGGCAGATGCGAGAGGTTGTCGAAGAAGTTGCGCATCCGATCCCAGAGTTCATCGGGCAAGTGGGTCTGGAGTAATCGGTCTTCGCGGACCACCTTGGCGGTGTACGCGAAGTAGTTCGCGATAACGAGCCTCGCCCAGCGGAGGATATTCGCCAGTACTTCCTC
>CAZAMP010000060.1:0-22049 GCA_964486455.1 uncultured bacterium
GGGAGGATACGCCGTCCTCTCGCTCAGCTCATACACAACTTCCGACCATAGCTCGAATCGCTATGCCGGGAACACAGACCTTCCCGATTCGGCCGGCTGGAACGGACCATTCCACCCGTATCATCTCATCTTGAGACACAGGCGGAAGATTTGGGTGCATGAAATCAGCCATAAGGGAGTGTTTCATGATTTGCGGATCAAGGAGGCACGGGAGCCCCCTCGCCGGTCGATACATACGCTAAGCTAAACTTGACTAGTCACTAACGTGGATGGTAGACTCTTACAGTCTAGTAGTGGCATGGCCGGCGTGCGTACGCCGTGTCGATGTCTGCAGCGATGTGTTCAGTCATCGGGGGATTCACAGCGTTCGGGGTTTCAACGTCCGTTGGGAGTTCACCAGGATCATCACCAAAGGAGAACCGGAATGAAGAAACTGCTAGTTGCGGTTTGCGTACTCGCCCTCGCCTCTCCCGTGCTCGCGGCGGATTGGAATGAGGTAGACGACGCGCCCGAGCTACCTCCGGGCCAGACAACGGTCGGCGACGGTTCGCTTGACAACATCTTCGGCAGCCTAACTGCAGACGAAGCGGACATGTACTGCGTCGACGTCGCGGATCCGGCCGCGTTCCGCGCGACCACCTGCAACGTCACGACCTATGACACGCAGCTCTTCCTGTTCGACATGGCCGGCTACGGCGTCTCGTTCAACGACGACGATCCGGGCGGCTGTGGGCTGCAGTCGACGGTCACCGGAGCCTTCATGGATGGTGCCGGCCAGTACCTGCTGGCGATCAGCAGCTACAACTACGATCCGGAAAGCGCCTCCGGCTACATTTGGGAAAACTCGCCGTACGGCGTGGAGCGCGCACCGGATGGTCCTGGTGCGTTGGATCCCGTCATCGCCTGGTTTGGCTCGGGCTACAACACGGGCGCCTACCAGATCGCTCTGGTCGGCGCTGGCTTCTGCGAGGGTGGCGGCACCCCGATCGAGCCTGCCAGCTGGGGCCAGATCAAGAGCACGTTTAAGTAAACGGCTCGCCGGACACTGACTAAAGTCTGTGTACGCAAGGCCCGGGGCCCTGTCCCCGGGCCATTTTCTATGGACTTACCCCCATCGATTCCCATAAACGCGCCCTGCGTCACCTCAACTAACACATTAAGAATTCAGCACTTAGCCAAGGTTCGACCGCCGAGAACCGATAGGAAACTGACAAGAGTGTGTCAGCTTCAACCCGAGTGTGCCATCCACTGAGAGGGCGTCCTGAGATGATTTGGAACAAGAAACCGGTCAAGAAAGCGAGCCCGACAGCTGGTAAGACCACCACCCGCACGGATGCGACATCCGCGGCTTCGGCCGATCCCGCGTCGATCGCGTCCGCGCTCACCTTGCTCGGCAACCTCATTGAGCCGCTCGGCGAGCTCATGCGGGAGATCGGTGACCCGAATGCGCCACTCGTCCGCGAACCCGCCGTCGACTGGGCCCGACACGTGCGGACGGGCAAACCCATGAAAGAGGGTGAAGAGGCATCTGAGGAAGGCTCCGGGCGCGACTGGGATGGCCTCCGGCAGTTCACGGCGGCCGCCCAGAACATGGAGCGGGAGGCCGTCACCAAGACCGTGAAGGATCTCCGAGACTCCCTCAAGGACGTCATTGAGAAGGTCAGCCACACAATCGCGGCTGACCGCGCGGGCGACAAGCTCATGGCGGGGACGATGGACAAGTTGGGGCAGGCCGTCGAATCCAACTCCATCGAAGATCTGAAGAAGAGCGCGACCGAGGCGGTCGGCGTCATCAACGACGCCATCAGCGATAGAAAGAGGCGCCAGGAAGCCCAGATCAACGAGCTGGACTCGCGGCTCGCCGCGATGTCGGGAGAGCTCCAAAGCGCGAAGGAGAGTGCGACCAAGGACGGGCTCACGGGCCTCTTCAATCGCAAGGCGTTCGACGATGAACTCAAGCGAGCCATCGAGAACGGGCGTCGGCGCGACTTTCGCGCGAGCCTCATGATGATCGACGGTGACCGTTTCAAGAACATCAACGACACGTACGGACATCAAGCCGGAGACGCGGTACTCGTCGCGCTGGCGAAGTGCCTACGGACGACCTTCACGCGCCGAGGCGACTTCTCGGCCCGCTACGGTGGCGAGGAGTTCGCCGTACTCATCACCGGCGTATCCCGAGAGACCGCCTACACGATGGGCCGGAAGATCGTGAAGAACGTGCGCGCGCTCAAGATCGAGTACGAAGGGACGGAGATTCCGTTCACGATCTCCGCCGGCGTCACCATGTTGAAGAACGGAGAGAACGCGGAGATCTGGCTGGCCCGGGCGGACCAGGCACTCTACGAGGCCAAGTCGTCCGGTCGCGATCGAGCGATCTTGGCCGACCCAGAGGATTGACCCCACCACACCGACGGTAGATGCTCACCGCCGTTCGGACACCGGACCTCCGCCGTTGAGCTGGGGTCCGGTGTTTGTTTGAGACCCGTCACTGAACTGCCGGGGACCGCGGGCGAACCGGCAGCCGGCCACCTCACAGTGCGATCGTCTCGCAGCCGGCCCAACGCCCAGATGGCGCGGTTTCACTCCTTCAGGCTGTAGTTCACGGCACCAACAAGCAGCTTCGCGAGACGCGGATCCCGCACGTCGAAACCTCCCGATCGGATGGCATCCTCATCGTGTAGCTCCACACGATCAGCAACCGAACCGGCCGCGTCAAGTTCCGACTCCGTCTACTGTGCGCGCCGTGCCCGCATCGACTGCCCGATCCAGGACAGGCCGACGATCGCCCAGGTCACCCCGAACACGACTTGGCCGACGGGGTCCTCCTTCAGGATGAGGCCGAAAAGACTGACGGCGGAGATCGTCAGAGCGATCACCGCCGCTATGGCGCTCGTTCTCGGCGCCGAATCCCACCTGATCATGCCGCACGCTCCTTTTCTCCATCACATCCATCTCGTCGCGGCTTCGTTGTCGATTCGCGCTGTCGCTAATCGGGTGGACGACGATCGGAGCTTCGCGCCGCCCATTCCCATCACGCACTCTTCACGGTATCGTACGATTTGGAGTGGACACGGTTGCCGAAACACGATCACCCGCTCGGTTTCATCCGCGCCGCCGGCCGGACCACCCGGCCGGAGAAAGGACGATGTGTAATGCTTCCGCCCCGTCTCACCACGTACGGTCTGCTTTGTGCGACGACCGCCATTCTGTGTCTCACCGGCTGTGCCGGCGTGATCGATCTGATTTCGAAAACCGGTCTTCCGAAGCCCAGCGCGGAACTGGTCGGTGCCCGGGTCGAGGAGTTGAGCCTTCGGTCCGCCGGCCTGAGGTTCGACGTCAAAGTGTCGAACCCACTGAATGTCGGCGTTCCGCTGCGCGACATCGACTATGCGCTCGACGCCGATGGCGCTCAGATCCTACGGGGAACGGCAAACCTCACGGAGAGCATCCCGCCCGGTGGGTCCCAACTCGTGACGCTCCCGCTCACCGTCGATCTCATTGAACTCGTGCGAACCGTTGCGAGGCTACGCCCGGGACAGGTTGTCGACTACGCCGCCGCTCTTACGATCCACGTCGACCTCCCCTCGACGGGAAGCATGGGCATTCCGCTGCGTGCCGATGGACGGTTTCCCATCCCAAGTGCTCCGAGCGCGCAGATCGTGTCA
The DNA here is from genome assembly GCA_964486455.1 of uncultured bacterium. Lineage (GTDB taxonomy): Bacteria > Eisenbacteria > RBG-16-71-46 > CAZAMP01 > CAZAMP01 > CAZAMP01. Next base: position 3,669 of record CAZAMP010000060.1, read on the forward strand.
CTCGCGTGGCATGAGCTTTCGCTCAGCCGGATCCGCGGCACCATGAACCTCGAGTTGGGCAACACGAACGCCTTCCCCGTTGAGATCCAGGACCTCTCATATGCGTTGACGCTGGGCGACCGTAGAATCGTCGATGGAACGACCCCCGCCGTCTCCGCCTTTGCCGCCGGGAAGTCCGCCACGATCGAGATCCCCGTCCATGCCTCACCCGCAGAGCTCGGCCTCGGCATACTCCAGACTCTTCGGGGACGCGAAACAACCTATGCACTTCAAGGAGTTGCCAAGTTTCGTTCCGAGTTCGGTCCTATCGAACTCTCGTACGGGGGTGATGGGAGAACGACGATGACGCACTAGACCGGCGTCCGGGAGCGGGTCCGAAGCTCATACCTCTAACTGGATGCCCCATATGGAGGTACATGCGAACCGATCAAAGACCCACCATCTCTTCCGCGGATGGATCGAGTCGACGGGAGATCGGCCGCTCACCCCCCATCGCCCGGAACTAACAGTCAGACCAGAGGTTGACACGCTGCGGGTACGCTGCTAGCGTTTACCCTGGCCGGCGGAGCGCCGTGATATCCGGGTGAGCAACCTCTCGAAAGCACGCCTTTCGCAAGTTCCCTCCCAGGAATCACTAATTGCCCTGCAGCAGCCGATTGTAGAAGGGGGCCGACGCGGTGTCGGAACCCAGTTCACCAGAGCGCATGCGCCAGCAGGCGGATGCCAGAAAAGGATTCGAGATGTCCAAGAAGATCTACGTGGGGAACCTACCCTTCAGCGCCACCGAGAGCGAGATTCGCGAGCTCTTTGAGCCCCACGGAACCGTCCATTCCGTCAACCTCATCGAGGACCGCGACACGGGTCGCCCGCGCGGTTTCGGCTTCGTCGAGATGGATGACGCTGCGGCCGACGCGGCGATCGCCGCGCTTGAGGGCACGGTCATGGGCGGACGCAATCTCAACATCAACGAGGCACGCCCGCGCACGGATCGTGGCGGCGGCGGCGGACGTAGTAACCGCTGGTAGTACGCGCCATCGGGCGTCGTCGGAGTTAGCTTAGGCCCCTCGGATGACGCCCGATCACATTCCCCTTCGCAGTTCCCGCATCGCACGCGCATAGGATTCGTATGCGCTGAACTCGATCGAACGGTCACTTACCTAGCGTATCCCATCTGTTGCCGTCCTCGCTCAGAGCCCATATCATCCAGCCATCGTCAGTCCGCCGTAGATTCCAAGCGAACGTCCTCCCCGCCATCTCGAAACCCTTTTCCAGCTCTCTCGTAGACATCTGGGTATGACTCCCGTATCCAACAGATGTGTCATTCGGTTGTTCGGGCCATGCCGGCCGACAGCCGCCAAACCCGATGGGGAAACCCGATGAAAACGTCAGTCCTAATAATCGCGTGCCTGCTGGCCACGACGGCAGGCCTGGCGGAAGCCGTGGAAACCCGCGCGTACACCACCACCCTCACCTCGACCCCACCGCGGATCGACGGGCGTATCAATGATCCCGTTTGGGAAAGTGTGGCGTGGTCCGGTGACTTCATTCAGCGCGATCCGGCCGACGGGGAGCCCCCTAGCGCGCAGACGGCGTTTAAGGTTCTTTATGACAGCCAGAACCTCTACATCGCCTTTCGGGCATTCGATCCCGAGCCCGAGAAGATCGCGAGCATCCTCGCACGCCGCGATCACTTCCCGGGCGACTGGGTCGAGGTCAACATCGATAGCTACAACGACAACAGAACGGCCTTCTCGTTCACCGCGAGCGTCTCGGGGACGCAGGGCGACGAGTTCGTCTCGGAAAACGGCAACAACTGGGACGGCAACTGGGATCCGGTTTGGGAGCACAAGTCGCGAGTAGACGACCGGGGCTGGACGGCCGAGGTTCGAATCCCCCTCAGTCAGCTCCGCTATGGGGACCAGGACGAGCAGATCTGGGGCCTGCAGGTGCAACGCCGCATCTACCGCCACGAGGAGCGGTCAACGTGGCAGAGAATCCCGAAGGACGAAAGCGGGTGGGTGAGCAAGTTCGGCGAGCTTCGCGGCATCAAGGGCATCAAAGCGCAACGTCAGGTCGAGCTGCTCCCCTACACGGTCGCAAGCGGCGAACGGTTCGAGCGAATCGACGGCGATCCGTTCGCGGACGGAGACGCGGGTAGCGTGTCCGGTGGACTGGACGGCAAGATCGGCGTCACGAGCGATCTCACGCTCGATCTATCGATCAACCCCGACTTCGGACAGGTTGAGGCCGACCCTTCGGTTGTGAACTTGACCGCTTTCGAGACTTTCTTCCAGGAGAAGCGTCCGTTCTTCATCGAGGGAAGCAACATCTTCGAATTCCGTGTCGCTCCGTCGGTCGCGTACGGGACGCACACGGGCGATCGGCTGTTCTACTCGCGTAGGATTGGCCGCCAACCACACTACCGCGCGGATTGGTACGAAGAAGGATACGTCGACCAGCCGGAAAACACATCGATCCTCGGGGCCTTCAAGCTGACCGGAAAGACGGAGAACGGCCTCTCGATCGGAGTGCTGGAGAGCCTGACCTCGAAGGAGCACGCCGACATCGAACATGACGGGACTCGCCGTGAGGTCGCTGTTGAACCGATAACGAACTACTTCGTCGGCCGATTGCAGAAGGACTACCGGAAAGGCGACACCCGACTCGGCGGTATGCTCACCGCCGTCAATCGAAACATCGAGGACGGCGAGGTCGCCTTCCTTCACGAGGCCGCCTATGTCAGCGGCTTGGACTTCTTCCACTACCTGCCGGAGCGACGCTACTACCTCGCGCTCAATGTCGTCGGCAGTCGTGTTCGTGGAAGCGAAGAGGCAATCCTACGGACGCAGACTTCCCCCGCGCGCTACTACCAACGTCCCGACAACTCCGGGCAGGCGGTCGACTCGACACGCACGTCGCTCGACGGGCACGCGGGCTCACTGCGAATCGGGAAATCGAGCGGCAACCTGAACTTCGATACGGGCGTGGCCTGGCGGTCGCCCGGCTTCGAGCTGAACGACGTGGGCTTCCTGCGAAACACCGACGAGGTCAATCAATTCTCATGGGTGGGCTATCACTTCCGTAATCCCTTCAGCGTATTCCGTCGGATGAGCCTGAACCTCAATCAGTGGTTCGATTTCGAGTACGGCGGCGAGAACCTCTATCAAGCCGTCAACTTCAACACGAACGCGGTCTTCAGGAACAACTGGAACTACAACTTCTCAATATCGAGAGAGAACGAACGAATCTCGAACTACGAGCTTCGGGGCGGTCCATCGATTCGCATCCCCGGGAACGTCAACGCGAACGGCGGCATCAACTCCGATTGGCGAAAGACGATCGCGTTCGGCGCGGGCGTCGGCGCCAGCTGGTTCGACGACGACAACGGGCGATCGCGGCACGTTTGGTCGTACGTCGCATGGCGCCCGACGAACGCCATCCGCATCGAACTGAACCCGTTCTTCGGACGGAACGGGCGCGGAATGCAATACGTGCAGACAGAGGACTTCGACGGCGAGGACCGCTACATCTACGCCCGTATGGACCAGAAGACGTTCGACCTCTCGTTCCGGATCGACTACACCCTCACCCCGAACCTCACGATCCAGTACTACGGAGCGCCCTTCATCTCCGCAGGCCAGTACGATCGCTTCAGACGAATCACCAATCCGCGCGCGGAGCACTACTCCGGCCGCTTCGCCGACCTTGGAGACGCCGTTCGATACGATGCCGACGAGGACGAGTACTATGTCGACGAGGACATGGACGGCTCGGACGACTATTCGTTCCGCGATCGCGACTTCAACGTCAGGGATTTCAACTCGAACCTGGTGTTCCGATGGCAGTACTCGCCCGGATCCAGCCTGTATCTCGTGTGGTCGCAGGCCCGCGCTCACTACGCGCCGGATGGTCGCTTCGCCCTCGAGGACGACATGAGCGATCTATTCGGTGTGCAGCCGCACAACGTCTTTCTGATCAAGATCAACCGCTGGTTCAATCTGTAAGCGGGATCTCGACGGATCCCCTCGGCGGGGCGCGCGACGCGCCCCGCTTTTGCATGCGCTCCGCTTCGGTTAGGCTTGCGCGGCAATACGCATGTCAACATGATGAGCCAGTAATCTTGAGGAGAGTCCTATGAAGCTCAGCGACGCAATCGCATTGGTCACCGGCGGAGGCACCGGCATCGGGCTGGAAACCGCACGACTCTTGAGGGAACACGGCGCCTCTGTCGCCATCTGCGGCCGGAGACAGGATGTCTTGGAGAAGGCCGCAAAGTCCGTCGACGCGCTCCCCATCGTGGGGGACGTCGGACGCGAAGAAGACGCGGTACGGATTGTGCGCACCGTCATCGACGAGTTCGGCGACTACAACACGCTCATCAACAACGCGGGGTGGGGTCGTTTCGGGAAGCTATTGGATCTTGATCTGGACCGCTTTCGCGCGATCATGGGAACGAACGTGTTCGGAGCGATGCTCATGGCGCGTGAGTCGGCCCGACACTTCGCCGAGCGAAACACGGGCCACATCGTGAACGTCTCGTCCACGGCGGGCTCCCGAGGCTACGCGGGCGGGACGGCCTATGTCGCCAGCAAGTTCGCGCTCGGCGGCATGACGGAATGCTGGAGGGCCGAGCTTCGCACGCACAATATCCGCGTCATGCAGGTTAACCCGAGCGAGGTGCAGACTGAGTTCGCCTCCGCGGCGGGCTACGAGCAAAAGCTCAGCGAACGAAAGCTCCGCAGCGAAGAGATCGCGCACGCGATCACCGCGATGCTCGCGATGGATGATCGTGGCTTCACGACGGAGCTGACGGTTTTCGCGACGAATCCGGACGCGTAGCGGACAGCCGGTGAAGGGCGGCGCGTAACACGAACATCTCACAAGGAGGGTCGGAATGGCGACACACACGCTGACTCCCAGCTCCCGCTATGTCGGAAAGCTGGTCCTCGTGATGGCCGTGATCGCGGCAGCCATCATGCTCGGCGGGCTCCTTCTCTCCTGGCCGATCGGTCTTGACGAAGGTCCCCAGGCGGCCGGCAGGGTCATCCTCGTCTGCTTTCTGTTGGATGTTCTGTGGTTCGTTGTGGGCCTCCTGCTCGTGGGCCCGTACTACCGAAGCCTCCGCTATGAGATCTTGGATGACGAGGTCATCGTCCACGTAGGCATCTGGACGAAATCGATCAAACACGTTCCCTATCGCACAGTGACGAACCTCAAGACGAACCGTGACATCTTCGACCGTTGGTTCTTCAATCTTGGGAGCCTGAACATACAAACCGCCGGAATGAGCGGAAACAAGGGGGCCGAGGAATCGCTCGTCGGCCTCCCGAACGTTCAGGAAGTCTACGAGATAGTGGGCGAGAGGCTTCGCCGGTATCGTGGGGCCATGTCGCCGAACGCGGCGGAGATGGAAGCGGCCCCGGCCGGCTCTACCCTCGATGCGATGTTGGATGAGTTGAAGGCCATTCGGACGGCGCTGGAGAAGTAGCCGTCAATGTCGATAGGATCCGCCCGGATTGTCGGGACGGATGACGAACATGGATCAATCCCGAGAGGAGCCGGAACGTGAGCACAAACGATGATTTGCAGGCCGCATTCGCCGGTGAGAGCCAGGCGAACCGCAAGTATCTCGCCTATGCCGAAAAGGCCGTTGCCGACGGCTTTGGTCAAGTGGGCAGATTGTTCCGCGCGGCGGCCGCAGCGGAAACCGTTCACGCCCATGCACATCTCCGCGCGATGGATGGTGTGAAAACCACGAAGGAAAACCTCTACGACGCCATCGCGGGTGAGACGTACGAGTACAAGGAGATGTACCCGCCGTTCCTCGAAGACGCGGAGAAAGAGGGACACAAGAAGGCGGTGTTCTCCTTCAAGAACGCCCTCGCGGTTGAGGAAACGCATGCGATGCTCTACGCCAAGGCGCTCGAAGCGGTGAAGGTCGGGAAGGATCTCGACGCCTCGCCGATCTTCGTCTGCAATGTCTGCGGCCACACGGTCGAGGGCTCGGCGCCCGACCGCTGCCCGGTCTGCGGAGCGAAGCGCGAGCGGTTCTTCGAGGTCGAGTAAGCGGCGACGCCGGAAACGAGGGGAGCCATGTCGAACGCCGATCAACCTACATGGGTCTGTCTGGTCTGCGGCTACGAACACCTGGGCGACGCTCCTCCGGATGAGTGCCCGGTTTGCAGCGCGGGACCGGACGAATTCGAGCGCAAAGCCGACGATGCGGGTGACGAGGGAACGGATGCCGGGCCCGGGTCCGCTCCGACCGGCGCCGAGGAGTATCTCGCACCTTGGGCTCGATCGGACGACGACGTCGAACGCAAATACGCCCGTCTCGCCGAGTTGGCGAAGACCGGTGTGAGTCGTGTCTCACCGATGCGAACGCGGAGGACGTTTCCGGATTGGGATACGGTTCTGTTCCGAGGCGCGCAGCTCGCCAGGCTTCCCCTGAACGAAGACGAGGACGTCACCACTCGCACGGTCATCGGAAAGACGGCGGCCCATCCTCTCGAACTGACAATCCCGTTCTACGTCAGCCACATGTCCTTCGGTGCGCTGTCGCGGGAAGCCAAGATCGCGCTGGCGACGGGAACGAGCCGCGTGGGGACCGCGATGTGCTCAGGCGAGGGCGGAATGCTCCAGGAGGAGCGCGACGCCGCGGACGTCTACATCTATGAGCTGGGCACCGCTCCGTTCTCACACAAGGAAGATGCGATCCGACAGGCGGACGCGATCGAGATCAAGATCGGACAGGCCGCCAAGCCCGGCATGGGCGGCTATCTGCCGCCGGAGAAGGTCACAAAGGAAATCGCCGCGATTCGTGGAATCCCGGAAGGCGAGGGCTCGCATTCCCCCGGTCGGCACACGGGAATCGACAGCCCGTCGGATCTCAAGGAGCGCGTGGCCGAGCTCAAGACGATGACCGGCGGCAAGCCGATCGGCGTCAAGTTCACGGCGGGGCACGTGGAAGCTGACCTCGACGTCGCGATGGACGCGTCGCCCGACTTCATCACAATCGACTGCCGCGGCGGTGCGACCGGCGCAGCGCCCGAGTTCGTGAAGGACAACTTCTGCATGCCGCCCATCTTCGCGCTTCATCGCGCGCGCAAACAGTTGGACGAGGCCGGCAGCGACATCACCCTGTGCATCACGGGGGGTTTTCGGGACAGCACGGACATCGCCAAGGCGCTCGCCATGGGTGCCGATGCCGTTGCGCTCGCGACCGCATCGATGATCGCGATCGGTTGCCAGCAATACCGAATCTGCGACACCGATCGCTGTCCGGTTGGGATCGCCACCCAGGATCCGTCGTTGCGCGGCCGGTTCGAGATCGCGAAGTCCGTGGAGCGGTTCCTGAACTTCTACGAGGCAACGGCAAGAGAGCTAAGGGCTTTTGCCCGCTCAAACGGCCGCGCCAACGTGCATGATCTGGATCGCACGGATCTCGTCACGCTCGATCACGACGTGTCGAAGTACACGGACATCGAGCACGCATAGGCCAGCAATCGAGAGCGACGGAGGTCGAGATGACCACGAGGCCGGCGTTCTGCCGTTTGGCTCTTGGCGGATTCCTTACACTCACCTGCGTCCTGGGCCTGTCGCCGTTCGCGGCCCATGCGCGGGCAACCGACGTGAAGCTCCCCGCTCAGACCCATCCAGGCCCAGAGCGCATCAGTCTGGACATCCCGGTGGGGATCTGGGACGTCGTGCGACATGAGGTCGGCGCGGAGAACCGGTTGATCGGCTACACGGCGACGGAGATGGGAAACTACGGCCGGAGCACGCTGCTCCTCCCGACTGTGCTTCGCCTCTTCGAGGATGCTCGCAACATACCTCGCTTCTCGGGAAAGATCACGGATGAGCTCATTGAAGACGCCGGCAAGGTGGCGGAATTCGGCTCCGGCTGGTCGGACGGCGGTCTGGGAGAGATGGCACGTCGCTGCTATCGTCTTTTGGCGGTATCCACGGGACGGCGGGTCATGCCCGACACACTGAACGTCTCACGCACACCGTTCGGCGTGCCTGCTTCCGCCGAAGCGGATTGGCGGTCTCTTCCCGCATCGATTCGTGAGCTCATCGCCCGCCTCTATGGCGCCGCAGAGGAAGTCCGGCCGTGGCTTCTGGCCGCGTTTGACACAGACCTCCTGCTGGAGATCGGTGGAGCAGACGCTCTGGAGACGATTCGGGTGGAGGACCTCTACCGAGTAGCGATGACCCACCGCGACGACGAGCGGTTCGGTCAATTGGCAACACTCGATCGAAACGGTTTTCGTTTGCTCGACACGGTCGACCTCGCCTATCTCGGGTATGCGACGATCCTCTGGCTGCGCCACGTCGAATACGCGCTTCAAGCATATCAGACCGCCCGTGAAACAGAGAGCCCGGCCGACGAGGCAATCGCTTCGTTCCGGTTTAGAACCCCTCTCGGTGATGTTCTGGTGGGCGGTCTGACGGACGACGAACACCGCGACGCGGCGTTTCTGGTGGTCGACCTCGGCGGTGACGACGATTACGGGCCGGGCTTCGGCGCTTCTTCCTCATTGGCATCGCCGATCGCACTCGTCATCGACCTCGATGGTGACGACCGCTACGTTGATTCCGCGGCGCGCGACACGAGCGTCACCGGCCGCCCGTCGTTCGGCGCGGGTGTCTTCGGAATCGGCGCGCTCATCGACCTCGCGGGCGACGATGAATACGCCGTCGCGGAGTCGGGTCTGGGGCGCGGCTGCTTCGGATCCGGGCTCCTCATCGACTTCGACGGCAACGATTCGTACCTCGGCGGCGGCCGCTGGGTCCAGGGGGCCGCTCATGCCGGGATCGGTGTGCTTCTCGATCTGGCCGGCGACGACCACTACTCGTGCGCGTATCAGTCTCAAGGACTCGGCGCCACGAAAGGAACAGGTCTGCTCTTGGATGTGTCAGGCGATGACGAGTATGTCGCTCGAGACGACGGCAACATCTCAGAGCTCTACCTGGGACAGTCGGTCGCGATGAGCCAGGGATGCGGCTACGGGCGGCGCGCCGACCTCGGCGACGGGCACTCGCTCGCCGGCGGGTTCGGACTGCTCATCGACGGCGACGGCCACGACACCTACCACGCACAGGTGTGGGCTCAGGGGTGCGCGTACTGGTGGGGCGTCGGGATCCTGGAAGATCGGGCCGGCAATGACCGCTACCGAAACGGCAAGTACAGCTCGGGAGCCGCCGCTCACTTCGGCATCGGCTTCCACCTCGATCTCTCGGGCGACGACGAGTACAACCTCGGCAACGACACCGCCAAGAATCAGTTCCAGGGTCACGCGCGCGACGGCTCGATCGGCGTCTTCATCGACGGCGACGGCGACGATCGCTACGCGTTCCGATCCCACTGTGCCGGGTCCGGCGACTTGGGTTCGATCGGGCTCTTCTGGGACCGGCGTGGAAACGACGGCTATCTCTACGACGCGGAGCCCCTCGGAGACGGTGAGTGGGCCAAGACTCCCCCACTAGGCTCGACGACCCAGTACGAGCCGTTCCGATCGTTCCGGGATGATCTTCCCACCTACGGCATCTTCTTGGATACGGCGGGCGAGGACTGCTACGACACCGGCGGGATCGGATGGAACGGCCGAAGCTGGTCGATGCGCCGCAACGCGAACGCCTGGGGATTGGGCATTGATGCCGATGTCTATACGGAATCCGACGAGTGATGCGATGCGCTGTCCTCTACGGACATCTGCACACGTGGGTCAGCTGAAGACTACAGTCCGATTCCCACACACCATGAGCTTTCGCTCGAGATAACCCCACACCGCCCGCGCCAGCACCACTTTTTCCAGATCCCGCCCTTTCCGGACGAGATCCTTCACGGTGTCGCGATGCGTGACGTGCACGATGTCCTGTTCGATGATGGGGCCGGCATCCAGTTCGGGTGTGACGAAGTGACTGGTCGCGCCGATGATCTTCACCCCGCGCTCGAAAGCGGCGCGGTAGGGCTTCGCCCCTGCGAACGCGGGGAGAAACGAATGATGGATGTTGATGATCCTGTGCGGATAGTGTGAGATGAAATCTGCGCTCAGGATTTGCATGTAGCGTGCGAGCACCACGAACTCGACATCGTAACCTTGGAGGAGATGAAGCTGCTCGCGCTCCGCCGCCTCCTTCTCACCCTTCCTGACCGGCACATGGCGGAAGTCGATTCCAAACTGCCCTGCTACGGGTTCCAGCGTTCGATGATTGCTCACGACGAGTGGGATCTCGACCCTCCATTCACCGGATTGCCAACGCGACAACAGATCGTAGAGACAGTGCCCGAGCTTGGACACGAAGATCGCCATTCTCGGGACCTCGTGCGAGAAGCGCAGGCCCCACGTCATGTTGAACCTCGTCGCGATCAGTGTCTGAAAACGCTCTCCAATGTCTTCGGCTCGGATGGCGAACTCGTCCAGGCTCCACTCGACGCGCATGTAGAAGATCTCATTGCTGGCGTCGACGTGCTCATCGAGGTCAACGATATTGCCTCTATTCTCGTGAATGAATTCGGCAACGGCCGCGACGACACCCGGCTGATCGGCGCAGTGGATGAGGAGAATGGCGGAGCGGAGTCTGTTGTTGGATTCCGGCAAGGTCCCGTCCTTCCTACTTCCGATCATGCGCGGTCTTCAGCGCTCCGATGCATCGCCGCCGGGCGCCCGTCGCCGGGGCGGCCCGCATGCCAACGGTCGCGCGGTCGTCACTCAGGGCAGAAAGAGTCCCTTCCTATCTCTAGTCGGTGATTGTCCTGAGGAACTGGAACTCCCCGGTAGAAAGATAACGTTTGTCCATCATAGATAACATATGTTATCGTTTCGGTGGAGGTGACCATGACACCCAAAATGCCGGATGAGCACGCCGAGTTCAGACGGAGGCAGATCATCGCTGCGGCCTGGGAGTGTTTCGCCGAGAACGGATACCGGGAAACGACGATGCGCGATATCGCCCAGCGGATGGACACGAGCACCGGTGTGATCTATCGCTACTTCGACGGCAAGGACGAGATACTCGAGTCCGTCAACCAGTGCGCCCAGGAAGAGACCGCCCAGCTCCTAGAGATCGTCGCACGGAAGGAATCGGCGAAGAAAGCGTTCGCCGAGCTTTTCCGGATTCTGTCAGAAGAGATGACGCAAGACGAGCGACGGCAGAACGCCCGGGGGGCCATCAGCCTCTGGGCGGAGGCCATCAAGCGCAAGCGCTACTGGCAGATCTGCTGCTCACAGCAGGGGGCGGTGATGAATCGTCTCGGTCAGTTGGCCGAGCGTGGGATCGCCGGCGACGAATTCAGGACGCCCATCGATTCGAACGCGTTTGCCGGTTTCACTCTGGCGCTGTTGATGGGACTCCAGATCCAGTCGGTCCTCTTCCCCGAAATGGACACGCCCGCTTACTACGAGAACGTGCGGAAGATCTTCATCGAAAACGTGTGGCGGGACGACGGAGACGTGTCATGAGCACACGAAACCCTACCAGCCCCTCCTCCGCCCCTCTTGATTGGGGTGGACATGCCGCGGCCGAGCCGCTACCGTCCGTGCCCTTCCCAGATAAGAAGGAGTTTTCGTGCCACTCGCAGTGATTGCCATCGGGGGCAACGCCCTCTCCCGCGCCGATGACGCGGGGACCGTGGGCGAGCAGTTCGCCAACGCTCGTGTGATGTGCCGCAAGTTCGTGCAGTGGGTGGAGGAAGGCTGGGGTATCGTCATCACGCACGGAAACGGCCCTCAGGTCGGGAACATCCTCTGGCGGGTCGAGCTCGCGGCCCAGCAGGTCCATCCCGTAGACCTGGGCATCTGTGACGCGAACTCGCAGGGCCAGATCGGCTACATGCTTCAGCAGGTGCTCTCGAACGAGCTGGCCAAGCACAACATCCACCGGAGCGTCGTGACGCTCGTGACACAGGTCGATGTCGACCCGGATGATCCGGCATTTCAGGACCCGCAGAAACCGATCGGGCCGTTTTTCACCGAAGAGGAAGCCGCGCGCAAGCAATCCGAGAACGGTTGGATCATGCGGGAAGACTCCGGCCGCGGCTGGCGCAGGTTGGTTCCTTCACCCAGGCCTCAAGGCATTCTCGAAATCGACTCCATCCGTGTGATCGGGCAGGCCGGGTCGATCCCGATCGCGTGCGGAGGTGGCGGCATTCCCGTCGCCCGATCCGCCGGTGGCGAGATCAACGGTGTCGAGGCGGTCGTGGACAAAGATCTCACCGCAAGCCTGCTCGCCAGGCGACTCGCCGCGGACGTTCTCGTCATATGCACGGCGGTCCCTCACGTGTCGATCGATTTCGGAACGAAGAGCGAACGGCCGATCCACAGAGCCAACTCCGATGAGATATCGCAGCTTCTCTCGGAGGGGCAGTTTCCGCCCGGCAGCATGGGGCCGAAAATCCAGGCGTGCCTGGATTTCGTTTCGCAGGGCGGTGTCGGCACACGTCGGCGCGCGATCATCACGGACATGCACACCATTCGCGACGCCATGTCCGGCCGAGGCGGCACGATCATCTCGCCCTAGAGCCGCATCGCGTGGCCGCGCGTCCCTACCGGGTCAGGATCAAGCGTGTGTTCTCCCGTCGCCCGGCCGCGTCCAATCTCACGAAGTAGACGCCGGTGGGAATGCTCCGCTGCGAGTCGTCCCGACCGTCCCACATGACGATGTGTCGTCCGGCCTCCCGGTATTCTTCGCGCACGAGATCTCGGACGAGCCGGCCGGCGACGTCGTGGATCGTGATGCTGATCGATCGACCTTCCGACAGCGAGAAGCCGATCCCCGTTCCGGCGCTGGCGGGATTCGGTGAGACGGACATCGGAGTGAGCGTCGTGGGAATACCCGTGGCGTCGACGTTCGTTGCCGCGTTCCCCCGTCGGTGCAGACCGCTCGACAGTGTGCCGGCGAAGAGCGCGTCGTCCGCGGCCTCGATGAACGTAACGCTTGGGTAGTTGTCGCTCGGAAGGCCCTCATCGAAGCCCGACCACGTCTCGCCACCGTCGACAGAGCGCCAGATCCCCGACCTTCTGGACGAGAGGAGAACGGCATCGTTCTCATCGACGGCGACAGCGTCGAGCACGCCAACCGTTCCGGTCGGCCAGCCTCCGTTCGGAATCTCCGTCCAGGTCGCGCCGTGGTCCGTCGACGTGTAGAGATCGTTGTTGCCCAGCGGTGCGTAGACGACACCGTTCGAATCAACGGCGAGACTGGTGGTGCCGAGACCCGCCGGGAAGGTGACCTCATCCCACGTGGTCCCGTCGTCGTCCGAGATGAAGATCACGCCCTCGGTAGCGATGGACATACCAGCAATGAAGAGACGGTCATCGACGTCGATCGCATACGCCTCGGCTGTCGTCGGGAATGTTGCGTCCTGATCGCTCAGAATCTCCTGCCAGCTCAACCCGCCGTCGGTAGAGCGCACGACCCAGAACTCGAAGAAAAACTCGGAGTGGGCAAGGACGGCGATCACATTGTCCTCACCATCGATCAGGATCCCAAGCGCGGGGATGTCCTCATATCCGGCATTGGCCGCGAACCAGGTGGCGCCGTCGTCGGTCGAAGCGTAGAGTCCCTCTTCGGTTCCCGCATAGACGCGGCCGGACGCGTCGCACGCGACCGCGTGGGTTCGCGTGGTCGGCAGTCCGTCGCTCCGGGCCTCCCAGTCGACTCCGCCGTTCGTCGAGCGGTGGATCCCCCCGCCGTCGGCCGCACCGTACATGTCACCGGTGGCCGGTGAGATCGCGAAGTCCGTGAGGAACGGCATTCTCATATCGGCGGTCGCCAGAGACAACCAGTTACCGCCTTGATCCGTCGAGCTGAAGACGCCGTGGTACTCGCTGCCGGCATACACGATATTCCAGGGACCGCTCAGCAGGCTGAGGACTCTCCGACCGTCCATGTCGTCATCGATCGGCTCCCAGGTCATGCCCGAGTCGGACGACAGAAACAGCCCTCCCTCATAGAGAGTCACGTACACACGATCGGCGGCATCGATCGCGATCGCCTCGATAGCGAGGGATGGGAGTCCGTCATTGATCGAAGTCCAGCTCGATCCGCCATCGATTGACACGAAGAGACCGTCGTACCACGTTCCTGCATAGATGTGATTCTGGGAATTCAGAGCCAGCGCGATGACCCGCTTGTCCTCCATTCCCGTGTTGATATCGGTCCACGTACCGCCTTGGTCGTCCGAGATGCGGACACCGTGACCCGTTCCCGCGTAGACGTTGTCCGCCGAATCGAACGCCCATGCGTTGCCGTAGGATTCCATTTCCAGCCAGCTCGCGCCGCCGTTGAGCGATCGAAACGATCCCGCGAAGATCACGTCACTCTGACTCACACCGACGCCGAGGATGGTCGAGCCCTGCCCCCCATGCGGGTCATTGGTAAGCTGGTCGTTGTCCCACGTCTCCCCTCCGTCGTACGACCAGTAGACGCCCCGGCTGAACACACCGGCAAAGAGATCACCCGACGGCGTGACATGAAGGCACAGAATATCCGCACGAACGGCTCCGTTGCTGACGTTGACCCAGCTCTGTCCACCGTCGTCCGTGCGAAAGATGTTGTCTTCACGTGCGGCGTAGACGCTTCCGTCGGTGTCTCTACCGAGACCGACGATTCCCCCGCCGTGTGGTCCGTTCATCGGTTCCCATTGGGTGGCTGATGACGTCGAAAAAGGTGCCGGGATCAGAAGTGCGGCAGCGATGACAATCAGAAGCACGCGGCCCGAACACGAAATGGTGCCGACCATGGTTCTCCCCCTTGACTCGTGCGGTCATCCAGCGGAGCGCTCGTGATTTTGGTTAATCTGAATGATATTACCATAAGTAATTTCCATATCCCAGGACGAGGCAGCAGGCACGGAGGCCCACTTACGGCACTGGGACAAGGCGATTAGGCGGGCATGCGCCAAGGGCCTCGGCGCCATCGACTTCGCCAATTAGCGGTTGTCGTGGCGGCGGCTCCACCGTAGAGTCTGGGCACACCGCGCGGTAACGACAGCCCACATTCCGCGTTGTCCGGGGACCTCGAGATCCGTCCCGGCCAGACTCCGAATTCCAGAAACGAAAGGACAGTATGATCCATGACACCATACTGCAGGCTGTGGGCAACACGCCTGTCGTACGCCTCAATCGCATCGGAACCGACACCGGCGTAGAGCTCTACGCCAAGTGTGAATTCCTCAACCCCGGAGGATCCGTCAAGGACCGGATCGCGGTGCGCATGATCGAGGAACTCGAACGGAGCGGGAGGATCGGGCCAGACACGACGCTCATTGAACCCACCAGCGGCAACACCGGCGCCGGGATGTCGATGGTGGCCGCGGTAAAGGGTTGCCGCATGATCATCACCATGCCGGAGAAGATGAGCCAGGAGAAGCAGCTGGTGATGGAAGCGCTCGGTGCGGAGATCATCCGCACTCCTACCGATGCACCCCACGACTCCCCCGAGAGTCTTCTCGGAGTGGCCAAGCGCCTAAACGAGGAGATAGAAGATTCCGTCATACCCGATCAGTACAAGAACCCCGACAATCCACTCTCCCACTATCACGGCACCGCCGCCGAGATCTGGGATGACTTCGGCGACTCGCTCGATCTAATCGTTCTGGGCGCCGGCACCGGTGGAACGATCGCCGGCGTGGCCAAATACCTCAAAGAGAAGAACCCGAAGATCCGCGTGGTCGGGATAGATCCCGAAGGCTCGATCCTGGGCGGTCGCGAAGCAGTGGACACGTATCATGTCGAGGGAATCGGCTACGATTTCATCCCCGACGTTCTCGACTATGAGCACATCGACGAGTGGATCTACTGCAACGATCGTGACAGCTTCCGCATGGCGCGACGCTTGATCCGCGAGGAGGGTCTTCTCGTGGGCGGCAGCTCGGGATCGGCGGTCTGGGGATTGATCGAAGCGGTCAGGAAGACGGAGGGAGTCCGCCGGGCGCTCACCATCTTGCCCGATTCGATCCGCAACTACCTTACCAAGTTCGTTAACGACGAGTGGATGAAGGAGCAGGGCTTTCTGGACGGCGACGCATAGCTTCCCCGGCGATGGGAGAGCCGCGTTCCCGCAGATGCCCGTTCCGCGGTCCGCAAGAGCGAAAGGCTGCTATTTCAATGGCTGAGATCGCAAGCGGTGTACTCAAGCGCCGATCGGACGGCTCGGGTGTGCTCCGGAACCCGAAGTTCTCGTTCCGACCCGACCCGAGTGACGTAGTCGTTCCCCCAAAGCTCGTCCGTCGGCTGGGCGACGGCGCAACGATCGCGGGTCCGACGCGAAACGGAAAGCGCGGTCGCGAGCTCGCATCGATCGAGACGGTGTGCGGCCTGCCCCCCGACGAGTTTGAGCGACGCACTCCCTACAAGCGCATCCCTGCCGTCGACCCAGACCGGCGCTTCCGGCTTTCCACGACGGGCGATACGAGCATGCGAATCGTGGATCTCATGGCTCCAATCGGGAAGGGAACCCGGGGGCTCATCGTCTCCCCGCCCAAGGCGGGCAAGACGATGTTGCTGGAACGGCTTGCGCAGGCGATCGAAGCGGACGACCCGAACGCGTACGTCATCGTGCTCTTGATCGACGAGCGACCGGAAGAGGTCACGCAGTTCAGACGCTCGGTCAATGCGCTCGTTCTGGCCAGTTCGATGGATCAGACCACGCGCGAACACATCGATCTGTCCGAGATGACCCTCGCGCACGTTCGGGCCGAGTTCGAGGCGGGTCGCGATGTCGTCGTTCTCGTCGACAGCCTGACGCGAATGGGACGCACGTTCAACCTCAAGCAGTCGGGGCGCGGTCGCACGATGTCAGGTGGCATCGAGGCCGGAGCGCTGGAGGTTCCGCGGAAGTTCCTCGGCATGGCCCGAAACTCCGAAGAGGGCGGCTCGGTCACCATCATCGCTTCCGCGCTCGTCGACACCGGTTCGAGGGCCGATCAACTCATCTTCGAGGAATTCAAAGGGACGGGAAACAGCGAGATCGTCCTGGATCGCAAACTGGCCGAGGCGCGGATCTTCCCCGCAATCAATGTAGCGGCGAGCGGAACACGCAAGGAAGAGCGGCTGCAGACTCCGGAGGATCTTGCCCGCATCACGCAGCTCCGCCGCGTGCTCCTGGATCGCGATCCGAAGGAGGCGATGGAGTTCCTGCTGGGGCTTCTGAGCAAGCACCCGACCAACGAGCAGCTGCTCGCCACCATTCCCGTGCGATAGACGCCCTTCTTCAGGGCGACGGAGACGGCGAGGCGCCCGGCGTGCCGACCGCGTTCGGTCAGCCGCCGACCGCCCTGATCGCCTAGAGTGAGTACGATAGCTCCACGAAGAAGACGCGGCCCGGCTCCGGGACCTGCTCCTTCGTAAACGGATTCCTCGTATTCAGGTGGTTGACGGTATTCGCATCCGTCACGTTCAACACGCCTCCGCGGAGCTCGACACCCGTTGCGGCGATCCACCCGACCTTGAGATCGAACGTTGTGTGGCCGTCCGTCGGCTTCTCGCCCTTTGTCTCCGCCACGCGATCCTCCCGATCCGCCCAGTTCATCGCACCCGAGACGTAGTGCTTCCGTGCACCCGGATGCGTCCAGCGGAGGCTCGACCCGAGCTCGAGAGGGGGGATCCCCAGCACCGGCTCGTCGTGGGCCAGGTCGGTCGCGCGCGTGTACGCCCCGTCCACTCCCAGCATTAGCGTGCGGCTCAGCGACGCCTCGAAGCTTCCGTCCAATCCGATGAACTCCGCCTCGCCGTTGACGTAGCGATAGACCGCGTACGGGTTGGACGGCATGCGTGGCGAAAGATCCGTGGCCTCGACGGTGATGTAGTTGTCGATGCGGCGCGCGTAACCGTTGATCGAACCGGAGACGCGCTCGTGGTCGGTACGAACCCAGAGATCCAGCTGCGTGCTCCGTTCCGGTTTGAGCCGAGGATTTCCCATGAACTCGGCCGTCACCTGCATCTTCGTCGAGTGAAAACGGTTGGAATAGCGCTCGTTCACGTCCGCCGTTCGCACGACGCTTCCAATGCCCATCGAAACGGTCCAGTTCATTGCCACGGGGATTGAAACGCTCGCCGCTCCGCTCAAGTTCGTCTCATTGGCCTCGTACCCACCAACGACGTTTTGAACGTAGAATTCTCCGAGAGAATCCGGATCGGCCTTGACGCGATCCAGCCGAATCGCCGCCGATGTACTGGCCTTCCCTATCGCCCTTCGCGCCCGGGTGAAGATGCCCGTGTCGATGATCCAGGCATTCGGCCAGACGATGTCGTCGGACGTGACCACGCCGCTATCGCGTCGCTTGATGAGCCGCCTGCCGTCTCGGTTGGATGCATAGATATCTGATTATTCCGGGGTAAGCCGGACACTGATTCCAGAGCAAGCCGGACACGATTC
>CAZAMP010000061.1:0-20872 GCA_964486455.1 uncultured bacterium
TCTAACGGATCAAGAGGCCCTTTTCCATGTCTTGGTGAGATATCCGGGCTAGCCACCCACACACAGGGCTCGCGTCATTGTCAGAACTGGAAGTAGACAAACGGCTGCGGATCAAAAGGTGTGAAGAGGAACACAAGCAGTGCAAACGCAGTCCAGGTCATCGCCTTGAACGCGATCGGCGTCCGGATCCATACCTTGCCAAGATCCAGTACAGACGCGGTGATGTGGGCCGCGAGCACAATCCCGATCACGCCGTACAGCCACGGGTTCACCGCAACCTGTCCCACGTCGGTCAGAAACAGCATCTTGCCGATCATGTGCCAGGCCACGTCGAATGTCTGCGCTCGGAAGAACACCCACGTGAGGCAAACCACGTAGAAGGTGAATAACCCCGAAAGGACCCCAAGCAGTCGGTTCCAGACCGTCGCCGGCTTCTCGTCCGGATCTCCCCGCCACGCCACGAAAGCCTTGTGAATGACGAGATAGAGTCCATGCAACATCCCCCAAAAAACGAAGTTCCAGCTTGCACCGTGCCATAGCCCGCCTAGCAGCATCGTAAGCAGGAGATTCCGACGCTGAAACAGCATCGACCCATGGTTTCCCCCCAGGGGAATGTAGAGATAGTCCCGCAGCCATGTGGATAGTGAGATGTGCCACCGGCGCCAGAAGTCCGTGATGTTCTTGGCGAAATACGGCATACGGAAATTCTCCGGGAGCCGAAAGCCGAGCATCTTGGCGCAGCCGATCGCCATATCACTGTATCCGGAGAAATCGCAATAGATCTGAATCGCATAGAGCACCACGGCCAACCAGATCCCTGCGGAGTTGACGGGATCGGGGTTCGCGAAGACCTCGTCAACGAAAGGCGAAATCCGATCGGAGATGAAGCACTTCTTGAAGAACCCCAGGGCGAAAATCCGCAGCCCGGCGGCCAGGTCTTCACGATTGAACCGCTTGTGGGTTAGAAGCTGCGGCAGGAAATAGCGCGCTCTCACGATTGGGCCGGCGACGAGTTGAGGGAAGAACGCCACGAAAAGCGCGAACTCGACGAAGGAATCCGAAGGCTTGAGGATTCCCCTGTACACATCGATCGTGTAGCTCATCGTCTGGAATGTGTAGAACGAGATGCCCACGGGAAGGATTATGCCAAGAGCGACCGGATCAGCATGGAATCCGAGCGCATTCAGGGAATCCACGACGTTGTCCACGAAAAAGTTCGCGTACTTGAAGATCCCAAGGATGGAAAGATTCACGACGACGGAGGACGTCAGCAGAACCTTGCGGCGTTTTCTCGCCTCACAGTGCTTAAGCGCCCGGCCGACGGTGTAGTCGACTACGGTGGAGATGATGATGAGACTGATGAAGTAGGGATTCCAGCTCATGTAGAAGTAGTAGCTGGCCCCCAGGAGAAGCACATGGCGCCATCTCCTCGAGGGGAGCAACCAGAATGCGAGGTAGATGGCGATGAAGAAAACCAGAAATTCGAAGCTGCTGAATATCATCGTAAATGCAGATCTCGTCTTCTTGTGGAGGCGACAGGCGCCAGTCTGAATCCGACTTCGTGACCGGGGCCGGGAGATCGATCACAACCGCTCGCGGCGTGCTTCCCGCCCGACGCTCCGGCTTGAGTTCTGGGTCAATCGTTCGATAGAATGTATAGAATTCATCGGACGATTCACAGTGAGATCTTTCGCAGATTCGACCACTTCGGAGAGAGGGCTCATGGGCATCCGGACACGCGGGATCCTCAGTTTCGTGCGGCGATCCGCCACAATCGTGGTCGCCATCGCCATCACCCTTGTCGCCACGGAGCACATCATCCGGATCGTCGCCCCCCAACCCCTCCACTACTACGACTTTGAATTGCGTGACGGAGGAGCAGCCCTCGTCGCGGGTGACAAAGTCGCGGCCCGGGAGATATTGCCCCCCGGGCAGGGGCCGTACACTCCAGGCATCGAATACTGGATGGGTCCCTATCTGGTGCGCATCAACTCAAAGGGGTGGCGGGATGTGGAGCACACCCTCGACAAGCCGTCCAACGTCGTCCGGCTGGGAGTCATCGGGGACTCCGTCACCTTCGGCACAGGTGCGGCCATTGACAGCGTCTTCTTTCGCGTGCTGGAGGATCTGCTGAAGGACTCGGGCTACGCGAACATTGAGATTCTCGGCTTCGCCGGAGGAGCGGCAAACGCCTATTTTGCGAGGATGCTCGCCGAGGATCTCATCGATGCCTATGATCTGGACGCCATTATCCTCGGGTTCAACCAGAACGATGTTCTTCCATCAGCCACCGTAGCGGCCGGCAAGGCCAAAGCCGCGAAACCTCGACAGCTCATCGCTTCCACCATGGCCGGAATGGCAGACCGCCTTCTCCGAGCGGACTCTCACCTGTTCCACCTCTTCCGAGAGCGCTCGAAAGCTGTGCTCAGGCGCGTGGGGATCGTCGATCCGGGCTTGCGGCTCCAAGCATTCCTTCGAATGGAAGACGAACGCGCGGTCCAGGCTTGGAACGACACGCGGTTGATCCTGAGCGAGATGCACAGCGATCTCGCCGCCCGCAACATCCCCTTCATCATTCTCGTGCTTCCGATCGATATTCAAACTGGGCCGACCATCGCCGACATGTATCGGTCTGATGGATTCGCATTCTCACGGACGGTGGAAGAGGGACTCCTTCAAAGGAAGATGCGGAGTTTCGCGACGGAGCAGGGGATCATCCTCGTGGACCCGCTTCCAAGCTTTCAGGAGGATGAGAACCTCACGAAGTTCATCCGAACGGAAGGCGGGAGCATCGACTGGGCTCATCTGAGCCCGGTTGGACACCGAATCGTAGCGGAGAACATCCTGGACGTTCTTCTGTCAAACTCGGAAATCCTCAAGGATGGGGCTGCGCGGAGTGAGCCCTAGGCCGGTAACAGGGCCGTTACCTGAACGGTGACATTGTCGGGTGCGCCGCGGTCACGGGCCAGATCAACCAGCTGGCGACAGGCAATCTCAGGGGACAGAGAAGAGACAACCTCCTGAATTTCCTTGTCCTCGACGACCTTGTTCAACCCATCCGAGCATAGAAGGAGGGAATCCTCTTCACTCAGTTTGATGGGGCCGTGAAGATCGATCGCCAGCTCGGCCTCTCCCCCCAGGCAACGCGTGAGGACGTTTGCCAGGCTCTCACGAGCAGCCGGGAGCGCTTTGCCACGGCGCTCATACTCGGCGGCCAGACTATGGTCGTTCGTGAGCTGCGTCATGACAGCACCCTGATTCAGGTATGCGCGGCAGTCCCCGACGTGGGCGATCTGGATAGTGCAGTTGCGAATGGCGGCCGCAGTGCACGTCGTTGCCATGCCGGATTGCTCGGGATTGGATTCCGCTTGTCGACGGATTACCCGATTGGCTTCCTCCAGCGCGAAGAGGAGAGCAGCGGCGAGGTCATCGGGGCTCCCGTCGCGGAAGAAGCTCTGGTTCACGGAGCGAATTGCGAGCCGACTCGCGACATCACCGGCGGCGTTACCCCCGACGCCGTCAGCAATGACTTGCAGGAACGTACCGACCGGATCCTCACTTCCGAAGAAACCCGCGGCGTCTTCATTTCGCTCTCGTCGACAACCAATGTCGCTCAGCGTGGCATGAACGAGAACAAGATCCGACACCGACGTTGGGAAGCGGTGCTGAACCACCCGCCGTCCTTCCTGCTATGGTCGTGCGAAGGAGGGGAAGCGCCTGGATCTTCGCAAAGGCAAACAGATATTCGACCGCCTGATGTGCTCGCATTGGCAGGCGATTCTTGAGCCTCTGATAGTCCAGGCCCTGCCATGCGGCACCAGTCCGAGCACCGGAGTAGTCTAGGATAACCGATCCGGTATCACAAGCCGATCGGCCTCACCGATGCTGTCATGACTCCACTGATCAATCTTCTGGACGATGGGCGCAAATCGGATAAGCTCTTCGGACACTCGGATACTAGCTTTGAACAGAGGGCCCATGGAGACCAAGAGCCGCAAGGAAATCGGTCGCTCGGCAGGAAAGCTCGGAGCAGGGCAGCTACTGGGCCGATTGCTGGGCCTGGTCCGCGACATGGTCTTCGCCAGTATCTTCGGAGTGGGATCCGCCGCCGACGTCTGGATTGTTGCGTTTCGCATTCCTGGACTGCTCAGATATTTCATCGCGGAAGGGGCCGTCAACGCAAGCATCGTCTCGATCGCGAGCGAATACGAGTCACAAGGTGACCGCGAGGGCCTGTGCGATTTCGCAGGGCGTGCCTTCGGCTCGTTGCTGCTCGCCGTCACCGCAATCATCCTCATCCTTGTCCTTGCAACACCCTATCTTCTCCCACTCTATGCGCCGGGCTTCGCCCAAGAGGCGGGCAAGACGACGTTGGCGGTCCGCCTGTCGCAACTGTCACTCCCCTACGTCGTCCTCATAACCCTGGCTTCGATGTGCATGAGCATCCTTTACGTCGTGAAGAAATTCACTGTCCCCGCGCTGAACACCGCCACGTTCAACGTGGTGATGATCCTTTCCTTTCTCGTTGTGTGTCCACTTGTTGGAGGCCCACCTCAACGGATGATCTACGGTGCCGTTGTCGGTCTTTTCCTTGCCGGGATTGTGCAGGTGAGTCTCCAGTGGGCCGCGTTGCGCCGTATCGGGAAGCTGAGAATCCTGCGGCCCGACTTCCGCCATCGCGATGTCCGTCGAGTGTTTCGTCTGATGGCGCCCATGGTTATCGGCTTCTCCCTCTATGAGCTCCATGTTGTAATCGACATCTTCTTCGCGAGCCGTCTCCCGTCGGGTTCCGTCGCCTCCCTGGAGTACGCGGCACGGCTCATCCAGGTCCCTCTTGGTCTCTTCGGTGCGGCGCTCGCAACCGCCCTCCTGCCGGCCTATTCTCGCATGCGGGCTGAGGGACAAACAGAGGTGATGCGTGCCACGATCCTTTACGCTCTCCGGTGCATGATCTATGTCCTCCTCCCGGCGGCACTACTGGTCTTCTTCCTCCGTCGCGATATCGTGCGCGTGATCTTTGAACGCGGGGCGTTCGCCGGCGGGATTGGACTCGAATCAACCGCGTGGGCCCTTGGCTGCTTTTCGAGCTTCCTCTTGGCTCAAGCCTTGATTCAGAGCGCGCGACCGGCATTCTACGCCTCTCAGGACACCCGGACACCGGTCCGAACCGCGGCCGTCGGGCTTCTCCTGAAGATCGCGGTGAGTGCCGTTCTGGTCAAGCCACTGGGAGTTGGGGGACTGGCGCTTGGGACGGTGGCTTCGGCCACCATGGACGGCTTGTTGCTTCAGGGAATCCTGGCTAGACGATTCGGCTTCCGGTTCGATCTGGCGTTCATGCGGTCAGTCATGAAGACGCTTCTATCCTCGATTGGCCTTGTCGTTGCCCTTCTCCTCGTTGCCAAGTGGATCCCGGGCACGAGCTTCATCGTGACACTCGCTCGTGTCGTCACGAGTCTCGCC
The DNA here is from genome assembly GCA_964486455.1 of uncultured bacterium. Taxonomy (GTDB): domain Bacteria; phylum Eisenbacteria; class RBG-16-71-46; order CAZAMP01; family CAZAMP01; genus CAZAMP01. The sequence continues at coordinate 5,461 of CAZAMP010000061.1, forward strand.
ATCAGCATTGGGCTCTACTTCGTTCTTTCTCGGCTCCTCAGAGCCGAAGAGCGGTGGTTTGTGTTGGACCTGCTACACGTTCCTTCGCGATATCGCCGGTCGCTAGAGCGAGATTCGAATGGGTAGGTGTGTGTCAGCCGCTTCCACAGGACGGACCACCGAGTCACGCACCGAACGCAGCCGGCCAGCGCTCTGACCTCATGGACCCTGACGCATCCCGCTGACGACTACGATCGATGCTCCGGATGTTGTAGATCAGAGCGACGAAGATTGGAAAGAAGAACGTATTCACGGTGGCTTCGCCGAAGCTCGTCTCGAGGACCGTCACCAACCCCATGAGACAACCCACCACGATGCCTCGGAAGAGACCGTCCGGCAGTCGCCGATAGAGCCTCCAGCCGTCGAACAGAGTCTTGACGATGATCACTAAAAGAAGCAGCGCCGTCGGAAGCCCCGCCATCAGGCCATGGTGAAGAAAGGAATTGTGGACATAATGCGTCTTGTCGGTCCTGTACGTTTCCAGGCGACTACCGAGACCGTATCCTGCCGGGTTCTTCATCAATAGGCTGAATGCGATCCGTGTCTGCTCTTCGCGATTTCCGAGTTCGTGCTTGCCCTCCGTGACGGACGTCGCGCGATCAATGATGAAGCTCTTCGTGATCGGATTCCATGTGTCTGATGGCAGCACGAGTACGGCAATTGCGATGGCGACCGCGCAGAAGGCAGCGAAGATCGCAGATCGAGCACGATTGCGAGGACTCAACAGAAACGGCAGAACGATCACGACACTCGCAAAAGCCAGATAGGCGGCGCGCTTCAAAGAGATGACGAGAGCCACGAGAAGGGTCAACGTGGCGAATACATACACCCTCATTCCGCCCCGAACCTTCCCGACCGAGACGACTCCCAGATACAGAAGCAGAGGATTGAGCGGGAAGTGATGCGAGTACCGATATCGCCAGAAATCAGTGTGCGACATCACCCACCCGCTACCCGGGATGGCTCGGATCCATCCGGTTGCCATCAGGATCAGTAGCACAACGGCGATACAGGCGATCCCAATACCCGTCACCCGAAGGAATCGTCGAATGTCCCTTTCATCCCGAAGAAGCACTTGGGCAACGAAGAAGACAAGCACGATCTCGACGGCAAGGTGGTAGAAATCACCAAGCAAGAAGCGAAACCAGTTTCCCTTCACTATCCCAACGACGAGATGAACTACGCTCATGATCCCGATTCCAAAGAACATCCAATCCACGGGAGACGCCCGTCGAAAGACCTGACCCGGCAGCAGTATCCGTCTCTCAGCCAGGATGCGCGGGACGATGGCAACGAGAATCAGGCCGGTTCCGAACCCGAGGACGGCGATGTTCGGTGAGCTCATGGCCGCGGTGATCCCGAAGAAGATCATCATGGCGAACCCACGATGGGGGTTCGTGGCCGAAACGATTAGACCGATGAAGGCCCCAATCGTCAGCGCGATGCCGATGGGGCTCAGCAGAAATTCCATGTCAGTCCTTCACTCCGATTCGTCCCGCAAAAACACGATATGACCCGCTCATGTCTTCCCCCAGGTGAGAAAGCGCTTCCCGCGTGCGAGCGCCCACCATCCGGCCAGAGCGGCAACATTGGCGAGCGCGAAGAAATAGGGCAGATGCACCAGAGGGATTCTGAGGCGGAGGCGAGCCGCTACCAGACCCACCCCAGCCGCTATCCAAACGGCAACCTGCAAAGCGAGGGCAACCGCGTAGAACGTGGATCCTGCGAGCCACGCAGCACTCACGAGTAACGAAACCAGGAAGAACGGCCCCATCAGACGCACGAGCCGATGCCAGAAGAGGGTGAACCCCATCCAAGGAAAGCGAAACGGATTGAAGAGCTTGCGTGCATGCCACATTCCTTGAACCGAGCGGACGACGATCCTGCGTCTACGAGCGAACTCGCTGTCCGACCGAACGGGACGATCCATGTAGACCCAGGCATTGGGTTCATAGATCGTTCGATAGCCACGCAACGCAAGCTCTACTGGCTCCATGAAGTCGCTGACGTACGACTCCGGCAACTCGACATAGAGGGCCCGGGGAATGGCGTAGGCCGCCCCCGTAGCACCGAGAATCGTCCAGACGATGCTTTGGTTGATTCGAAGAGAGACTTCGTAGTCACGCCTGGCCTGAAGCCCCTTCTGAATCGTCGTCCCCTTCGATGTCTCGAAGCCGATGTTCGCTGTGACACAACCAACATTGGGGTCGGCGAAATGCGAAACCATCTTGCGGAGGGCAATCGGCTCGAGCATTGCGGTGGCATCAGTGAACAGAAGGATCTCGCCGGTGGCCTCACGCACGGCCGCGTTCTGGGCTGCCGTCTTGCCGCGCCACTCGCGTGCCCGAACGATCTTGAGATTCGCCGTCTTCGTTCCCACCGCGCGCTCGACCGTCGCATCTGTCGATGCATCATCGGCGAGGATGATCTCGACTCCCCCCTCCACATAGTCCAGCTGCGTCGTGTTCCGTAGCTTGCGCTCGATCGCCACCTGCTCGTTGTGCGCGGAGATGATTACGCTCACCGACGGCGTGATGGATGCCGACGCGGTCCAGCGTGGGCGCAGACGAGCGAGTATCCAGACCACGATGGGATAGACGACATACGGGATGAGCAAGAGGAACAGACTCAACCAGAATGCGACGACCATAATGTCTCCATAATTCCCACGAGGCTGCGCCCAAGCTTCCGTGAGTCCCATCAGAAACGACGCTCTCCACAGACGCGACATGCTAACATGAGGCTTCACGATGTCGTCGGCAATTCTCGTATGCCTTTCAATCGGGGCTCTATGCTGGAAAGCATCTATCGCGCGATACCGATTCCCGTTCAGAACCTACTTCTGAGCATGGAGGGGCGGCGGAAGAACCGATTGCGATTCAGACGCGAGTTTCAGGAACGGTTGGCGATCCTCGAGCGATTGGAACGCGCGAGCATCGAAGAAGTACGTGATTGGCAGATGAGGCAGCTTGATTCTCTTATCTACCACGCTCATGCGTCGATCGCGTTCTATCGCAAGCGCTTCGAAAGAAGCGGCGTCAAACCCGAAAACGTCCGGACTCTCTCGGATCTGAGAAGGATCCCCATCCTGACGCGTGAGCAGGTCCATTCGCATTTCAATCAGCTGCACGCTCCTCGCGAGCTCTCCAACAAGGTTCGCCTTGGCCATACATCCGGAACGACCGGTTCGCCGCTCGGCTTCTACTGGGACCGTGAAGTAGAGTGGTGGAACACGGTCGTCTACACCCGGCACCGGGATTGGCTCGGCGTTCGACGAGGGGAACGCTACGCATCGATCCTTGGCCGCATGGTCGTGCCGCGACGCCAAGCTCGCCCCCCCTACTGGCGCCTCAATCGTGCATCGAATCAGCTGATATTCTCGGCGTTTCATCTCCATGAGGCCAATCTGCCAGAGTACGTAACCGCTCTCAGGGACTTCCGGCCCGTCATGCTGGAAGCCTACCCATCGACGGCTTTTGTGTTGGCCAGGTTTCTTGTGGCGTCCGGTGAACAGATCCCACTGCGCGCCGTGCACTGCTCGTCAGAAACCCTTCTTCCGCTGCAAAGAGAAACCATCGAGAAGGCGTTCGACTGCTCGGTCTTCGACTACTACGGTTGCGCGGAGCGGGTGATCGCGGCCGGGGAATGCGAGGAACACAACGGACTCCACGTGTTCGAGCCGTATGGGATCACCGAGATCCTGGACGCGGACGGGGAGCCCTGCCCACCGGGAGTCCACGGGCGACTCGTGTTGACGGGTCTCCACAATCGTCTCATGCCGCTCATCCGGTACGAGATCGGAGACACGTCCGCGTTTGTTGCGGGCGACTGCCCCTGCGGACGGTCGTGGCGGAGGATCGATCCCATCACGACAAAGGCCGAGGACATCGTCGTCACACCCGATGGTCGGTTCATATCTTCATCGGTCCTGACCCATCCGTTCAAGCCGATGGACAACATCGCCGCGTCACAGATCGTGCAGGAAAGCCCAGATCGAATCGTCGTCCGAATCGTGAGGCGGCCTGGGTACACGGACGATGACTCGAAGAAGCTCCTCGGCGGGCTTCAAGCGCGAGTCGGGGGTGATATCGCGATCGATCTCGAATTCGTCGACGAGATTCCTCGCGGCAAGAGCGGCAAGTTCCGCTGGGTGGTCTCGAACGTGCCACTCGAGTTCAAGGGACAGACCGTGGACAACCTCTACGGGAGTGAGCGTCGTTCCTGAATCCTACCGCGGAACGAGCCGTATGCGAGTGATCTCCGGAGGACAGAGAAACCGATAGCGTAGGTGCGTCATCCCGACCCCTCTCGTCACGTAGAGAAGCGAACTCCCCTTGCTGTATAGGCCGGCCCGGTAGGCCGGTGTCCCCGGTGCCAGACGCAGAAAACGTTCAGGGTTCGACGACACGAACGGATGCCGCACCTGCCCCCCGTGCGTGTGCCCGCACAGTAGCACCGGCACACCCCTTCGAACGGCCTCCGGAAACGCGTCCGGCGAGTGGGCCATCATGACGATCGGTTCGGGTGGAGGTTCGCTGAATGTCCGTTCCCAGTCTTCCCGCCCGGTCACCGGATCACCAAGACCGACGAGCGTGAGCTCGCCTTCAGGTAGATCGAGTCGTACCCAGTCGTTTTCGATCGCGGTCACTCCGGCCCCGATCACCAGCCTGCGTACGACATCGGTCGTCTCGTCGTTGTTGCCCCAGACAAGAAACTTGCCGTGGCGAGACGGAATCTGAGCGAGAAGGGAGCAGGCAGCGGCCGCGTGGTCCAGGTAGTCCTCCATCCAATAGGCGTTCATCATGAGATCACCGCCGATGAGAACCAAGTCCGGATCGATCTCCCGCAAGCGGCGTAGAAGGCGCTCCTCGCGTTTGCCGAGCTCATCGACGTGCAGGTCGGCGAAGTAGACGATCTCGAGATCTTGAAGGTCCGGATCGAGACCCGGCACCGACAGCGTCACGTCCTCGACATGGATGGAGTTCGGTTCGATCCACTTCGCATAGCAGAAGAGCCCGGCAAGTCCGACTGCGATGATCGCTAACGGGATCGCACGTTTGAGAAACGAGACGCTCAGAATCCGACCGAGCCCGGCTCGCACGATCGCGCGGCGGACCTTGTTCGAGAGGGCCGGGCCGAGAAGCCGCGTCGGCAGCAGCTTCAGGGATCGGATGAACCTGTGCTGCAGCACACTGACCGGCCTGACATTCCGGACGAGGGTGGCCGGCGAAGTATTGCGGTCGACCCCCTGCCGCCGGAGGTTCAGGAGTGGGCTGTCCTTGCCAACCGTGCCCGTCCCACCGCCGAAGAGCGCGACGTAGCCGGCCTCGGCAGCAAGACGTCTGACACGTTTGTCCGACTGCCCGCCGGGCGCGGCGAGTATGCGCACCGGGTGGCCGAGTAGTTCCTCCAAGTCCCGCTTCGATTCCACGAGCTCCGTGCGAAGTCCTGCCTCATCGAGCGTCGTGAAGTACCGATGGGTCACACCGTGACTTCCGATTTCGATGCCGGATGCCTCGCACTCTCGGATCATCTCGGGCGTCATGGAGCCGTCCACCGGTGCCCCCGCCCGGAAGTTGGCGTTGTCGGGATCCGTGTTGACGAAGACAGTGGCCTTGAACTGCTCCGCCTGCAGCGTGGGTAGCGCAAACTCGTAGACCGAGCGCCATCCGTCGTCGAACGTGACGAGGACCGGCTTGGCCGGAAGCTCGGCGTTGTCTTCGTGAAACGCGACGAACTCCTCGACGGAAATCCCCTCGAATCCCGCGGCCTTGAGCCCCCGGATGTGCGCGGCGAATTCGTCGTCGAAGACGATGGTTCCGGTCTCTGAACGATCCTGAGCCCGCAGGATGGCCTCGCGCGCCACGAGCCGATGATAGATGAGCACAGGGATGCGTTTCCCCGACAGCTCCCGACTCACGTGTATCGCGATCCCGATCTCGGCCAGAAGCGCGAACCCGATGAGCAAATACCACTCCATCACGACCCAATCGCCAGCCGGCAGAGCCTGTCGGTGAGCGCCGGAAAGTCGAGGCCGGTTTCCTTCGCCGCCATGGGAACGAGGCTCAGCTCGGTCATGCCGGGAACGGTGTTGAGTTCGAGGCAGAAGAGGTTGCTCGCTTCATCCAGCCGGAAATCGACGCGGGCGACACCGGCGCATCGAAGCTGCCGGAACGCGAGAAGACCCAACCTGGATGTCTCCTCGGCAAGCGCCTCCGGGATATCCGCCGGCACGATGTAGCGGCTCTTCCCCGACGTATACTTGTGTTCGTAGTCGTAGAAGCCGCCGTCGGGAACAATCTCGACGACCGGCAGCGCCTCGTCGCCGAGCACCGCCACGGTAAGCTCCCGCCCCGGGATATACGCTTCGACGAACAGTCGATCGTCCCACTCGAGGGCCGCGCGAATCGCGGGCTCCAATGCTGCCTCGTCGTCGACGATCGAGATGCCGACCGTCGATCCGCCGCAGATGGGCTTCATCACGATGGGATAGCCGCCGATCTTTTCCACCGCCGCACGCACGTCACGGAGCTCTCCCGCCGGGGATCGCCATGCCGGCGTCGGGACGCCGACCTTCTCGAAGATGGACTTCGCGATGACCTTGTCCATGGCAAGGGTGCTTGCCGCCATGCCGCTCCCCGTGTAGGGAACGCCGGCGAGATCGAGCAATGCCTGCACATGCCCGTCCTCCCCGGCACCTCCGTGGAGCGCGATGAAGACAACGTCGTACCGACCACCCGTCACGCGGTCGAGAAGCGAGGTCATGTCGAAGCGGCCGTCGGGCGCGGGGTCGAATGTTTCCACGGCGTGGCCGGCGGACTCGAGTGCGGCGGCCACCCCGGCCCCGGTGTCGAGAGACACCTCCCGCTCCGATGAACTGCCGCCCAGAAGCACGAGGACCTTCATCGTGACCCCTATTCCTCCGGTTCCAGCATGGCAACCGCCATGCAGGCGATTCCCTCGGCGCGACCGATCGCGCCCATGCCTTCCGCAGTGGTCGCCTTCACGGATATGGTATCGGCACCGACCTGCATTATCTCCGCTAGACTCGCTCGGATTGCGTCGATGTGCGGCGAGAGCTTTGGCATCTCAGCCACGAGTGTCGCGTCGACATTCGCCACCCGAAAGCCGCGATCACGCACCAGCGTGAGTGTCCCACGAAGAAACCGTTCGCTCGGCGCGTCCTTCCATTCCGGTTCGGTGTTAGGGAAGTGCGTTCCGATGTTCCCGAGGGCCAGCCCCCCCAGGAGCGCGTCGACGATCGCGTGGATCAGGACATCGGCGTCCGAGTGGCCATCGAGCCCCGCGTTATGGGGGATCGGCACGCCGCCGAGAACGAGCACCCGCCCCGACGCGAACCGGTGCGTATCAAATCCTATTCCGACCCGTCCGGTCATTCCCATCGCTCCATCATCCGGTTAGACCGGTCATCCAGTCAAACTCGTCAGCCCGCCCGCCCCGTGATCAGCTGTTCCGCAACCTCGATGTCCCCCGGAAACGTCACCTTGATGTTGCGCGGGTCTCCGGTGAGGAGTCGGACCTTGCCTCCGACCGACTCCACCAGCGACGCGTCATCCGTTACGTCCCCTCCGCCGGGGATCCCGTGCGCGTGCGCGCCACGAAGCAGCTCCGCGTCGAAGATCTGAGGGGTCTGAACCGCGAAGATCCCATCCCGCGGCACCGTGTCGCGTACGACGCCACCGTTACCCCGCTTCAGCGTATCGCGGATCGGTAGCGCCGGCACACCCGCCCGGTGTGAACCCAGCTCGTTGAGAAGCGTCGATACCCATTCCGGTGTGATGCAGGGCCGGGCCGCATCGTGGATGAGGACCCGGTCACCCTTCGCCTCCCTGAGCAACGCGGCGACCGACTCACGGCGAGATCTGCCACCCGGGAACGCGCATCGCCAGCGTGGGATGTTCGCCTCCTTGCAGATCGCCTTGACGGCTTCGACCGCGTCGGGGGGCGCGGCCACGAGGATTTCCCCAACCCCGTCCACCTTCGAAAGCGCCTCGACGCTCCACAAAAGCATCGGCCGCCCGAGGACGGGAATGAGCGCCTTCGGACCATGATCCCCCATGCGCGAACCGCTACCGGCGGCGGGGATGAGTGCCGAGATCATGCGAGCCCCCAATCATCACGCAGGTCGTCGGGCAGGTCGTCCGGCGGTTCATCCTGCAGCTCGCCCGGAAAGTCATCCAACACCGCGTCCGTGGCGCTCGATGCGTTCGGGTAGAGTCCCGCCTGAACAAGCGCCTCCGAAAGTCGGTCGACGCCGATCGCCACCTCCTGCAATCGCTTCGGCAGATCCCGGCGGCTCGCCTCCGGAACAACGAAACGCTCGAACCCGACACGAGACGCCTCGGCGATGCGCCGCTCGGGCTGGCCGACCGGCCGAATTTCACCGCCCAATCCCACCTCGCCGAAGAGTGCCACGCGCGCGGGAAGCGGTCGGTCGCGAAAGCTGGAGACCACGGCCGCGAGAAGACCCAGGTCGGCGGCCGGCTCCTGAATGCGGATGCCGGAGACCACATTGACGAATACATCATGCCCGGAGACGTCCGTGCCGGCATGCTTGCGCAGAACGGCAAGAAGCACAGCAAGCCGTTTCGGATCGATCCCCGACGCGACGCGCTGCGCAACACCGTACGCCGCGGGAGTGACGAGAGCCTGCACCTCGAGGAGAAGCGGGCGTGTTCCTTCGATCACCGGAACGACCGCGCTTCCGGCCGCGCGCCGTCCGTCGGTGTCGAGGAGCATGCGGGATGGGTCGTGAACCTCGGTGAGTCCCGTCTCCCGCATCTCGAATAGCCCGATCTCGTCGGTAGAGCCGAATCGGTTCTTCACGGCGCGGAGAACACGGTAGTTTCCGATCCGTTCACCCTCGAGATAGAGAACGGTGTCGACCATGTGCTCGAGAACGCGGGGGCCGGCGATCGCGCCTTCCTTCGTGACGTGTCCGATCAGAAGCACGGCCACGTTTCGCTCCTTGGCGAGCGCGTGAAGCCGCTGGCCGGACTCGCGGACCTGAATGAGCGAGCCGGGCGCGCCGTCGGCTTCCGGTGTGAACGCGGTCTGGATGGAATCGACGACGAGAAGGGCCGGGGGCTCCTCCTCCGCGCACTCCGTGATGCGCGAAACGTTACCCTCTGCCAGAAGCAGCACGTCGTCTGATGGATCTTCGAGGCGATCCGATCGAAGCCGGACCTGGCTCTGAGACTCCTCGCCCGTGACGTAGAGCACGCGACGGCCCGACGCTGCGAGCCGACCGGCCGCCTGTAGCGCAAGCGTGGACTTTCCGACACCGGGATCTCCGCCCAGAAGAACAACCGATCCCGGAACGAGGCCGCCCCCGAGGGCGCGATCGAACTCGGCGATGCCGATATCGATCCGTTGCACCGTGCCGGTCTCCGTCTCGCCGAGACGCGTCGGAGCTTCGGCAGGACGGCCACGCCGAGGCCGCCGCCCGGCCGACCGTTTCGGTGCTTTGGGCGCCTCGACCAGACTGTTCCACTCCCCACAGTGCGGACAGCGCCCGAACCACTTGGCGCTCTCGCCTCCGCACTGCTTGCAGAAGAAAAGGGTTTTCGCCGACTGGGCCATTCGATCCTCCAGGCGGGTAGATTACCCCGGAGCGGGCAGCGGTTGCGAATCTCGGAGAGAAAGCATCAGGTGGGAAGGCTCGCCGGCTCGTCCTCGTAAGTCGGCGAGTGCGGCCGGAAGCGCGCATACTCCTTGATGAACGTGAGCGCCACCGTGTCGGTTGGGCCGTTTCGGTGCTTGCCGATGATGAGCTCCGCGTAGTTCTCGAGCTCGGGCTTGGTGCGATCGTAGACTTCCGGGCGATGAACGAAGCAGACCACGTCCGCATCCTGCTCGATCGCACCGGACTCTCGAAGGTCCGACAGCACCGGCCGCCGGTCCGTCCGCGACTCGACGGCGCGAGAAAGCTGAGAGCCGGCGATGACTGGGATGTTGAGCTCCTTGGCGAGCGCCTTGAGACCGCGCGAAACGCTCGCGATCTCCTGCTGGCGATTCTCAGTGATTGACCCCTGAGCGAGCTGAATGTAGTCGACGATCACCATGGCCAGATCCCGCTCGGCCTTCAGACGGCGGGCCTTCGCGCGCATCTCGAGAACGGTGAGACCGGGCGTGTCGTCGATGTAGATCGGGGCGTTCGTGAGTCGGCTGGCGGCATGCGTGAGCCGGGGCCACTCGTTCTCGTGGATCCGGCCGGTCCGGGCGTGATGGAGGTTCACCTCACCCTCCGAGCAGAGAAGCCGCTGTGTAAGCTGCTGGCACGACATCTCGAGGCTGAAGAGTGCGACAGGCTGCTTGAGTTCGAGCGCGACGTGCGCGGCGAAGTTGAGCATGAGCGACGTCTTTCCCATCGAGGGGCGGCCCGCGATCACGACGAAGTCGGAGCGCTGCCATCCTGCGGTGAGTCGATCGATGTCGGGGAAGCCGGTCTCGACGCCGGTCACGTGACGACGGGTCTCGTAGAGGTCCGTGAACGTCTCCATCGTCGGTTTGATGTAGGCCCGAACGTCCTCGAAGCCCTTTCGGGTGCCGCTTTCCGCCAGATCGAAGATGCGCGACTCCGCTCGATCGAGGAGATCGTTCACATCCGAGGTTTCCTGATACGACTCCGCGGCGATCTCCGTAGACACGAGGATCAACGATCGCAACAGCGCCTTTTCCTTCACGATCCGACAGTGGTGGGAGATGTTCGCGGCCGTCACGGTGTACTCGAAGAGATCGGAGAGATAGGGTGTGCCACCGACCTTCTCCAGAGCGCCCTCTTTCTCGAGCTCGTTCCTAAGCGAGATCATGTCCGCGGATTCGTTTCGCTCGTAGAGCCCGATGATCGCGGAGCAGATCGCCCGATGCGCCTCACGATAGAAGTGTTCGGGTTGGAGCATTTCGACCGCGACACCGATCGCGTCGCGGCTCAGTAGCATTGCGGCGAGAACCGCCTTCTCGGCGTCCAGCGACTGCGGCGGAAGGCGTCCGGGCACGTTCTCGACTGTCATGGCTGGTATTCCTAACGGTTAGATGTCATTATGTCGCAATCGGTTACGCCGGTTCACCGGTCGATGAGAGATCGATGTGAAGGTGTGGAGATCCGGCGGCGCGGCCCCTTGCGACACCTTCGGGATTATAGAGTGGACCAGGGATTGGCGCCAGATCCGGTTCAAGTTTGGCGGCACAACAACAGGTTAGCGATTTCGCTCGCCGAGGGCAGCTAGACCGTCTCCCCGTTCGCCATCCGCTGGAGCTTCTGGAAATCTTCCCACGCGGCGGGCTTGAGGTTCGGATTCCGCAGGAGCGCGGCCGGATGATAGGTCGCCATGGCGGGAATGCCCCGATAGCGCATGACGGTGCCGCGGAGCTTTCCCATCGGCGCGGTCGTGTTGAGAAGCCGTCGCGCGGCGTGAAGACCCAGGCAGCAAATCACGGCGGGCTCGAGGATCTCGAGCTGTTTCACCAGAAACGGCGTGCACGACGCCACCTCATCCGCCTCGGGATCTCGATTCTTTGGCGGACGACACTTGAGCACGTTGCAGATGTAGACATCGTCACGCGGAATCTCCATCGCCCTGAGGATCCGATCGAGGAGTTTTCCCGCACGGCCGACGAATGGGATTCCCTGCGCGTCCTCATCCGCGCCGGGGGCTTCACCGACGAAAACAATGCCCGAGCGTGCGCTCCCGCAGCCGAACACGACCGTGTTCCGGGTCTCGGCGAGCTTGCACTCCACGCACGCCTCGGCCTTCTCCTGGATCGCCGCCAGCGCGGCGTTGATCCGCTCGACCTCTTCATCCGACTTGGGGCCGGCCGGCGTTTCGTCGGCGGGCGCTTCGCTCCCGAACAGACCCCCCTGCGCCGCCGCCTGCGGCGGCTCGGCGGCCTTCCGCTCAGACTTCGGTGCAGACGCAGGTGCGGGTTCAGCTGCCGGCACGGTCCCCACCGCTTCGACCGCCTCCTCCTCGGGCGCCGCCACGTCGTCACTCGACGGCATGGAAAATGGGACGAGGATCTGCCCTCGTCCCATCTCAATCTCACGCTTCAGATAGCGCGCTACATCTTCGAAGATGCCGTCACTCAGATGGATGCCTCCGATGCCGGCTTGCTTCTGGGGCTGCGCCTCCGCCCACCACGGGATCCGCCGCGCGTGCCGCTTCGTTGACCGCCCCGCGCCCGCGAGCGCGGACGGGACGTCGCTGAGGAGGTGCTTGCGTTCGCGTCGGCGACCAGCGGCGGCCGACTACCCGTGGGGTTGCCCAGAAGATAGTCAACCTGCCGGATGATCTCCATCGCGATCCGATCCTTGGTGAGAAGTGGCAGCCTCTGCAACCGACCGCTCGTATGCACAAAAGTCACCAGGTTGGTATCGGAACCGAATTCCGCTCCTTCTTTCAGCGGATTGTTCGCGACCACCAGCTGGCACCCCTTGGACTTGAGCTTCTGCTGCGCTCGCTGCTCATCCTGTTGCGTCTCGAGCGCGAAACCGACGACGATCTGCTTCTTCCGGCGCTTCTGCAGCGAGCCGAGGATATCCTCGGTAGGCTCGAGATCGATCGTCGCGCGCTTCTGCCCGCTCTCCATCTTATGGAGCTTCTCGGTAGCCGGCCGATAGTCGGCGACGGCGGCGGTCATGACGAGCGCATCGCACGCGTCGAACTGCCCTTCGACCGCTTCCTTCATCTCTTCCACTGTCCGAACCCGAACGAGCGCGACGCCGTCGGGAAGATGAACCGTCGCGGGTCCGGCAACGACCGTCACGTCGGCGCCCGCGTCTCGGGCCGCGCCCGCGATCGCAGCGCCCATCTTGCCGCTCGACCGATTCGTGATGTAGCGGACGGGATCGATCCCTTCTTCCGTGCGTCCCAGGGTGACCAAGATCTTTCGGCCTTGCAGCCGGCTGGGCTCGACACCGGAGAGAGCGCGGATCACGCCGTGCACGACGTCACCGGGGCTCACCATGCGGCCGGGGCCGACCTCGCCACAGGCGAGATCACCGACACCGGGACCGACGATCCAGTAGCCCAGGTCTCGCGCGCGCGACACATTGGCCTGTACGGCACTGTTCGCCCACATTCTCTGATTCATCGCGGGAGCGATGACGACGGGGCACGTGGCCGCGAGTACCGAAGTCGAGACGACGTCGTCGCCGAGCCCGTTGGCGATCTTGCCGATAACGTTGGCCGTCGCCGGCGCGATGATGATGACGTCAGGCGTCTTCGACATCTCGATGTGTTGGATGCCGCCGTTCCCCGCCGTCTGGCCGGATTCCGGTCCGTAGCGATCGACGGGCCCACTCGCCGACGCGAAGAGATCGATATGGACGGGACTGCCGGTTAGCGCCTCGAACGTGAGTGGCGAAACAAACTCGAGTGCGGACTCGGTCATCGCGACACGCACGGCCGCGCCTTCCTTCTGGAGAAGGCGCACCAACTCCGCCGCCTTGTAGGCCGCGATGCTTCCGCTCACGCACAGGAGAACGGACTTGTCTTTCATTGTGCCCATCGTGGCTCCGTCTCCTCGTCATCCACTTTGGCCTGACGCTGCTCTGCGTCGTACTCGTAGTCCACCTCACCATCCTCGACGCGTTGGATCGCTTCGCTGGTGACCTTCTTGAGCGGGGTGAGCCCGCGATTGGTGTACTTCTCGTTCAGGCGACGGGCCTCTTTGGCCGCCAGCATAACGTGCTCATACTTGCTCTTCGGGATCTTGGGCTTCGGGGTCTTGGGCTTCGGATCTGAACTCATACATCCTCCGGTTCAGGTCGGTAGCACCGGCGCCGACGCGATCTCTCCGCAATGACGATTGCCTCGAGCCGGTTGACACATTCTTCCAGGTCGTCGTTGAGAACGACGTACTGATACTTGTCCGCGAACGCGATCTCGCCTGGCGCGTTTCGCATACGGATCTTGACCGCTTCGTCGGTGTCCTCGCCGCGCTTGGAGATGCGGTCGACAAGCGCGGCGCCCGACGGCGGAAGGATGAAGACGAACACCCCGTCGGGGAAATTCTCCATCACTTGAACGCCGCCCTGCACGTCGATGTTGAGGACAACGACACGCCCCGCCGCGAGCTGCTGCTCCACAAACGCTCTCGGCGTTCCGTACTGGTTCTCATGGACGCGTGCCGACTCAATCAGCCCACCGGAGTCCTTGAGCGCTTCGAATTCCTCTTCGGTCTTGAAGAAGTACTCGCCGCCTTGCGTCTCGCCGGGGCGCATCGGCCGTGTGGTGGCCGAAATGGAGTAGACACCATCGTCGAGCTCATCAACGAGTCGGCAACACAGGGAGGTTTTGCCGACCCCTGATGGTCCTGATACCACGAAAAGCAGAGGCGGTTCCGTCACCCAATCGGCGTAGTGGGTCATTCGGGAAGGCTCACTCCACGTTCTGCACTTGCTCGCGGATCCTCTCCAGCTCTTCCTTCATCGCGACCACGTGATGCGCCATCTCGGAGTCGTTCGCTTTCGACCCAATGGTGTTGGCTTCGCGATTCATTTCCTGTAGCAGGAAGTTAAACTTCCGACCGGCCGCGGTTTCGTCCGCGGCGGACTCGCGGAAGTGCTTGAGATGCGAGCGGAGCCGCACGCACTCTTCCGTGCAGTCCATGCGATCGGCCTGGAAGATGACTTCCTGTTCGAGCCGGTATGGATCCACTTCGGTACCGTTGAGAAGCTGGTTCATTCGTTGGCGGAGACGCTCGCGCGCTTCATCGGCGCGCAGCGGGGCGCGCGTCTCTATCTCGACCAGGGTCTTCTCGATGTTGTCGACGCGGGCCAACATGTCATTGGCCATCTCCTGGCCTTCCTTGCGCTTGAGCGTCATCATCGCATCGACCGCGCGCTCGAGTCCGCCCTGAAGCTCGCTCCACCAGGAGTCGAGATCCTGCTCCTCTTCTTCCTCCGTCACGATATCCGGGAGCGCCATCATGCTCCCCATCTCGAAGTCGTCGCCGATCACCTTACGCTTCTTGAGTTCGTCCAGGATCCGCAAGTAGTCTTCGAGCCGAGCTTCGTCGAGCCGGAGCCTGCCGACCTGTCCGCGCGCCGGATCCCAATTGATGTTGACGGTGATCTTGCCTCGACCGGTCCGGTCCTGCACGAAGCGCCGCGCCTGGCTTTCCAAGGCGGAGATCGCTCGGGGCAGACGGACCGAGACGTCCAGATATCGATGATTGACCGACCAGATCTCGACAGTGATATGAGAGCCGCCAAGCGCCAGCTCGCTCTTGCCGTAGCCGGTCATGCTGCGAATCATGGGAACTCCCTGTAATTGCGGCTGAAAGAAGCTATAGGAGACAGGTGATTCTGTCAAGATCGACGGACGATCTGGATCACCACCGGCCGGGC
>CAZAMP010000062.1:0-20456 GCA_964486455.1 uncultured bacterium
CTAGCGCCGTGCGTGTCTCCGGTTCGTCCATCTCGAATTCGGTGTCTCGGTGTCGATCCGGCTTCTCGCCGTCCGCCGTCAGGAAGTCGGTCCAGCGCGAGCGCATGTTTCCGCTCATGTGCTTCATGATGATGGCAATGCTGTTGGCCTCCGGATCTATCGCGCGGAAGAGATCGTCGTCACCAAGCTGATCCAGCGCCTTCTCCGCGAGGCGCTTGAGATCCCTGAAGTTCCCGATGGCGGTCTCGATGTAGTGCTTTCGCAGGTCGTCCATGTCCCTGATCCCTTTCAGGAGCGTGTGCCGGTCGTCGCGACCCTATTGTGGCACGAGCGTACCCCGGCGCAGGCGAGATGCGCCACCGCGTCCCGCCGTCGCCAGCGGAAGGCGCTTGCCCGCCGATCGCGGATTGGGTTCAATCGCGCAATGGAATCCTGCTGTGGGCCACTCATCACAACCGAGCAGCCGCTCGGGATCGTGCTTCTCTTCACGACCGGCGTCCTAATCAGCTTGGGGCACTGCATCGGCATGTGCGGACCGATCGTCACGGCGTTCGGGCTCACTCAGCGCGGACGCGGCGTCTCCGGCTGGGGCCACGTTCCGATTCTCGCGCGATACCACACCGGTCGGATCATCAGCTACATGATCATCGGCGCAGTCCTCGGCTTGGTGGGGTCCGCGACGCGCCTCGCGGGCGCGACGCAGATCCTTCAAGGCGGGCTCTCGATCCTGGCCGGTCTCTTCATGTTGCTCTTGGGTCTCGGTCTCGTCGGTTGGCTACCCACCGCGTCTTGGGTGGAAAGCGCGGGCGCGGCCGATCGGGTGGGCGGATGGATTCGAGCACTCCTCAACTCGGCGTCGGGAATTCGACAGTTCGGTCTTGGGATCGCGAACGGTTTCTTGCCGTGCGGTCCGGTCATTGCCGTCGCCCTCACCGCCGCCGCCGCCGCGGATGCCGTCCAGGGGATGGGGGCGATGCTGGCATACGGGCTCGGGACCGTCCCCGCGCTGGTCGTGCTCGGGCTCGGGGCGGGGCACATACCCGCCCGGCTCCGCACCCGGTTCTTCCGGCTGGGCGCCCTGCTGGTCCTGGTGATCGGCCTTCAGCTGAGCCTGCGCGGGCTCAGCGCATTGGGGGTCGTTCCGCACCTCAAGTTCGGCGAATTCGTGGTCTGGTAGGTTGTGGTCTGAAGACTGTTGCTGGCCGACGCATCTGCTGTGATTGCTTAGGGTTACATAGATTACCGCCGTTCGCCGCCAACCGATTGAGCGCAAACCGCTTCTCCCCCCTCAGACACATTCTTCAGACCACAACCCATGGGTTAAACGGTTGTTCGGCCGGGTTTTAATTGACTCTGACTGTCAGATCTTTCAAAATTCCTCGTTTGGCGCCCAACACTACTCTTCAGACACTGATTCCCGGCCGCGGTCGACGCGTCGAGGTGACGAGTGCCGGGCGGCTCGGCGGGGGTCCTCAGCAGATGACTGAACTTTCTCCTTCGGTCGGCTCGGAGACGCTCATGCCGATCGTCGAGAAAACACAACGTCCAATCACGCCCTCCGTCGATGCGGCCCGGACGACGTGCCTCCACTGCGACCTGCCAATCCCCTCCGATCGACAGGCGAAGGCCGATCCCTATTGCTGCGAGGGGTGTCGAACCGTCTACCGGCTGATCCACGACGAAGGACTCGATCGGTTCTACGATCTCCGTCGCGGGAGCATCGCGCCGCCGTCCACCGAGAGACCCGACAGCTTCGCCTGGCTGGATGGAATCCTCGGTGATGACTCCGCCGGTGAGCGTGGCGCATCATGCCGTCTGACGCTCGATGTGCAGGGCGTTCACTGCGCCGCTTGCGTTTGGCTTCTCGAAGAACTGTACCGGCGCGCCGCGGGCGGCGTGCAGATCCGGATCAATCCGACGATCGGCAAGGCGGATCTCGTCTGGGATTCGGACCGCGGCGACCTTCGCGACTACCTTCGCGAGGCGGAGACGTTCGGATATCGGTTCGGGCCGAGCCGAAAGGGCGCGCCGCGGCGGTCGCGCGGGCTCCTCGCCCGCCTGGGTGTGTGTGTCGCCGCCGCGATGAACGTCATGATCTTCAGTCTCTCGTACTACTTCGGTCTGGCACCGCGCGACGGGACCCTCTACACGTTCTTCGGACAGCTCAGCATCGCGCTCGCGACCGTTTCCGTCGTCGTGGGTGGCTGGGTTTTCTTCAAAGCGGCGGTCATCGGGATCCGCCGCCGCCTCATCCATCTGGATCTCCCGATCGCGCTCGGGATCGCCCTTGCCTATGCCGGGTCCGTCTATGCCTACGTGAGCGCGGGACCCGAAGCGGCGTACTTCGACACCGTCACCATTTTCGTGGCCCTCATGCTCGTCGGGCGCTACCTCCAGGAACGTGTGCTCGAACGCAACCGAAACACGCTTCTCGAAAGCGGCGGCATCGAGAATCTCTTCGCCAAGCGCTTCGAGGACGGGCGGCTCGCATCGGTCCCGGTTTCGGCGATCGCGCTCGGGGACGAGATCTGGTTGGTCCCGGGCGATCTGGCTCCGATCGAAGGCACGCTCCTCGGCGCGGACGCTGAGATCTCGCTCGATTGGATCACGGGAGAGTCGGAGGTCCGCGCGCTCGAGCCCGGCGATCGGGTTCCCGCCGGCGCATTCAACGCCGGACACACGACGGTCCGGATGGCGGCGATGGAGCCCTTCTCACGCTCGCGCCTGAACGATCTTCTCCGCATCGCGCCGCCGAACGAGGCGACGACCGACGCACCGAACGCCGCCGCACGCGGAGGGGAAGGCCGGCGTTGGTGGTCACGTGTGGGCAGTGTGTACGTTGGGGCCGTGTTGACCCTCGCGTTGGCCGGGTTTCTGACGTGGGCCGGTCGTGACGTGACGAAGGCGATCGAGGTCACGATCGCCATTCTCGTCGTGACGTGTCCATGCGCCTTGGGGCTCGCCACACCGCTCGCGAACGAGCTCGTGCACATCGCGCTTCGCCGACGCGGGGTCTTTCTCCGCAGCGGCACGTTCTTCGATCGGGCGCTCTCGGTGAAAAAGGTGCTCTTCGACAAGACCGGAACGCTCACGATGGGCCGGCTCGCTCTGACCCCGGCTTCTTGCGGAGCGCTCGACGCGCTCGATGCGGATGCGCGGCGCGTGCTCCTCAACATGACCGCCCGTAGCAATCATCCCGCAAGCCGTTGCCTCTCCACCGCTCTCGCCGACGGGACGGCGCCGGAGCTGGACGCCGGTGTGGACGATGTGGTCGAGCGGCCCGGGCGGGGAATCAAGTGGGCCCGCACGGATGGCGTCTATCGGCTGGGTCGCCCGGACTTCGCCCTGGATGGGGCGCTGTCGGCGAGCGACGAGACGGTATTCAGCCTGGACGGGCGTCAGATCGCGTCATTCGCGTTCAGAGAAGAGATCAAGGGAGATGCGGCGGAAGAGGTTCGGCGTCTCGCCGATGATGGGCAAGACGTTTATCAATTGAGCGGCGACGTCCCCGCCAAGGTGCTCGCGGCGGCGCGTGAGCTCGGGATTCCCGCAGATCGCTCGCACGGTGGGCTCAGCCCCGAAGAGAAGGCGGAGTACGTCCGCCGACTCGACGCCGGCGACACCCTCATGGTGGGTGACGGTATCAACGACGGCCCCAGCTTCGAGGCCGCGCTCTGTGCCGCCACACCGGCCGTCGACAGGCCCGCGCTTCCGGGCAAAGCCGACTTCTACTTCCTCGGTGAAGGGATCGCGGCGGTCCGACGGGCCCTCGCGGCGGCCACGAAGCTTCGTGCCATCGTCCGGCGAAACCTGATCTTCGCCGTCGTCTACAATGCCGCCGCACTCGCGCTTTGCTTCGCGGGTCGGGTCACGCCGGTGGCGGCCGCCATACTGATGCCGCTCAGCTCGGTTGCAATCGTCACGCTCACGGCGTATCAACTCTCCGGGAGGCGACTGACTTGGATGTCGTGATTATATTGGTGTTCATCAGCCTGATGCTCGTGATCGCCGCGCTGCTGCTTCTCGTTTCGAGAATCCGCGGCGGCGACATCGAGCACGGTGATCGGCTGTCACTGTTACCTTTGGAAGAAGACGGGCCTGGGACTGAGGCCGGGAAACGGATAGAGAAGGAGGCGGGATCGCGTCATGCAAACCGTAAACGCTGATACACGCCACATCGTCTACGACGACGAAATCACCCGGATGTTCACGCTGGCGTCGATCATCTTCGGAGTGGTGAGCCTGCTCGTAGGCGTACTGATCGCCGCCCAGCTGCCGTTCTGGCAGGCGAACCTGGGCCTGCCGTGGACGGCGTTCGGGCGGCTACGGCCGCTTCACACGAACGCGGCCATCTTCGCGTTCGTCGGGAACATGATGTTCGCGGGGATCTACTACTCCACGCAGCGGCTGCTCAAGACGCGCATGGCGAGCGACCTGCTAAGCCGCGTGAACTTCTGGGGATGGCAGCTCATCATCGTGGCGGCGGCCGTCTCACTGCCGCTCGGGCTCACGCAGGGAAAGGAGTACGCGGAGCTCATCTGGCCGATCGACATCATGATCGCGCTCGTCTGGGTGACATTCGCGGTGAACTTCTTCTGGACGCTTGCGCTGCGAAACGAGCGCAATCTCTACGTGGCGATATGGTTCTACATCGCGACGATCGTGACGATCACGGTGCTGCACGTCGTCAACAGTCTCCAGCTGCCGGTCAATCTGTTAAAGGCATACTCTATCTATCCGGGGGTTCAGGACGCGCTCGTCCAATGGTGGTACGGGCATAACGCCGTAGGCTTCTTCCTGACCACGCCCATTCTCGGGATCATGTACTACTTCATCCCGAAAGCGGTCGGCCGCCCGGTCTACTCCTACAAGCTGTCGGTCGTTCACTTTTGGGCGTTGGTCTTCGTCTATATATGGGCCGGACCTCACCATCTGCTCTACACCTCGTTGCCGGACTGGTCGCAGACGTTGGGAATGGTCTTTAGCCTGATGCTCTGGGCGCCGTCGTGGGGCGGCATGCTCAACGGGCTGCTCACGCTGCGTGGGGCCTGGGACAAGCTCCGCACCGACCCGGTGGTCAAGTTCTTCATCGTGGCCGTGACCTTCTATGGCATGTCGACCTTCGAGGGACCGCTCCTGTCGATCAAGAGCGTGAACTCGCTCGCGCACTACACCGACTGGATCATCGGACACGTGCACGGCGGCACGCTCGGTTGGAACGGCTTCATGGCGGCCGGGATGTTTTACTGGCTCGTCCCGCGCCTCTGGAAGACGAAGCTTTACTCCGTCAAGTGGGCGGAGGCCCATTTCTGGATGGGGACGTTCGGCATCTTGATCTACATCGGCGCGATGTGGATCACGGGCGTGAACCAGGGTCTCTACTGGCGGGCGCTCGACGCGGACGGCTTCCTGAAGTATCCGGACTTCATCGAACCGATCCTCTCGTCGCAGTTCCTCTGGAAGATGCGCCTCGCGGGGGGAGCGGCATACTTCCTCGGTTTCATGCTGATGACGGTCAACCTGTTCGCCACGATCCGCCAGGGTGTGAGGGTGAATGGTGAGGCCAAGGTCGCCGTGCCCGTCATCGACAAGGGCCCGTCGTTCTGGAAGCTCGTCAAGGGCGCGCCCGTCGTCATCTCGACGATCGTTGTCATTCTCGCCGTCCTGCTCGGCATCACCGGACCCGTCACGAGCGCGGTCGTTCTCGCGCTGGGCATGGTGGCCGTCGTCGCCGCGGTCCTCATCGCGGGGATGGAGCGGCGCGAGTCGGGAAGCTGGCACCGCCTTCTCGAGGGGAAACCGCTCGCGTTCTCGCTCTTTGTGCTCTTCTCTATTCTCGTTGGAGGGGTCGCCGAGCTGGTCCCGAGCATCGTTCTCGAGAGGAAGGTTCCGGTGACGACTGCGGTGGCGGTCGACGACAGCGCGGCCGTCGTCGAGGCCTCGGCGACCGCGGTCGATATGCGGTTCGTACAACAGCCGTACAGCCCGCTCGAGCTGGAGGGGCGCGACATCTACATCCGGGAGGGGTGCTATAACTGCCACAGCCAGATGGTCCGGCCGTTCCGCCACGAGACCCTTCGCTACGGAGACTTCTCGCGGTCGACCGAGTTCATCTATGACCACCCGTTCCAGTGGGGCTCGCGTCGCATCGGACCCGATCTCCACAGGGTGGGCGGGAAGTACCCCAATCTTTGGCACTACCAGCACATGATGGATCCGCGGGCCACGTCGCCGGGTTCGAACATGCCGACCTACGCGTGGATGAAGGACTGGCGGGTGAAGTTCGACGTGATCCCGAAGAAGTTGACGGCGATGCGTCAGCTTGGAGTCCCCTACACGGACGGTGACGTCGCGACGGCCGTCGAGGTGGCGAAGAGCCAGGCCGAGCTCATCCGCACGGAGCTGGCCGGGCAGCATGTCGAGATCGACTCGGAGAGCCAGATGGTCGCGTTGATCGCGTACCTCCAGAGACTCGGTCGGGGCCCACAGCCGGTGGCGCTCGAAACCGCGGAGAGGAGGTAGCCATGTTCCAGGAATTCTTCGCGCGGAGCGATCTCCTCTTCTGGCCCCTTGTGGGGCTGGCGATATTCTTCCTGACGTTCCTTGGTGTTCTGGCGTACGTCTTCTTCGGTATGAAGAAGGGCCGTGCGCTGGATAGAATTGCCTCGCTGCCGCTCGAGGACGATCAGCCGAGCAGTGCGGACGGCTGTGATGGGAGGGTGTCCTGAGATGGCCAAAGAATCGAAAAGAGACCAACTACTCGATCACGAATACGACGGTATACAGGAGTACGACAACAAGCTTCCCAACTGGTGGCTTTACATCCTGTACGGCAGCATCGCGTTTTCGCTTCTGTACTGGTTGTTCTTCCATACCTTCGGCATCGGGAAGCTCTCGGTGGAAAGGTATGATACCGAGATGATCGCCGCGGCCGAAGCGCAGCTCGCGAGGATGAGCACTGAAGAACTGACGGATGAGTCACTTCTTCTGATGGCATCGATCCCGGACCGGCTGACCGAGGGTGTGAAGATCTTCGAGCAGTTCTGCGTCGTGTGTCACGGCGCAAACGGAGAGGGAAGCGTGGGTCCCAACCTGACCGACGCCTACTGGCTTCACGGCAGCCGGCCGACGGACATTCACAAGACGGTGATGGATGGCGTGCCGGACAAGGGGATGGTCGCGTGGTCCGGTCAGCTTGGCCCCCGGCGCGTGCAGGCGGTGGTAGCGCATCTGCTGACGCTCAAAGGGACGGATGTTCCGGGCAAGGCACCCGAAGGTGAACTCGAAACAGACGAGAAAGGGGCCTCGAGCGAGGACATCTGATGACGAGCACCAAGTCGCCGGAAAGAAAGAGCCGGGTTCGGCGACCGGATCTCGACACCGTCTACACGATCAATGAGGACGGTTCGCGGAATTTCCTGCACCCCGCCGATGTGAAGGGTGTGTGGCAGGTTCGAAAGAACCTGATCTTCGCCGTCCTCCTCCTCATCTACGCGGTGCTGCCCTGGATCCGAATCGGTGGAGACCCGGCGATTCTTCTCGACCTGCCGCGGCGACAGGCGTTCCTCTTCGGAATGACCTTCACCAACCAAGATTTCTATCTCGCCTTCTTCGTGATCACCGGCATCGGTTTCGCGCTCATCATGACGACCGCGCTCTGGGGGCGACTGTGGTGTGGATACGCGTGCCCGCAGACGGTCTTCATGGAAGGTGTGTTCCGGAGGATCGAACGCTGGATCGAAGGCCCCCGCGACGTCCGCATCCGCCGGAACCTGGGCCCACTCACGGGCGCCAAGCTCTGGCGGAAGGGCCTCAAGCACGCCATCTTCATTGCGCTTTCATTCCTGATCGCGCACGTGTTCCTGAGCTATTTCATCCCGGTGCGGGAGCTTTTCTCCGTCATGCGTGGCGGGCCGGCGGGACACTGGGCCACGTTCCTATGGACATTCTTCTGGTGGGTGACCCTCTACTTCAACTATGCGTGGTTCAGGGAGCAGACGTGTCTCATTATCTGTCCCTACGGACGTATGCAGTCGTCGCTGATCGATGATGACACGATCATCATCGGTTACGACGAGAATCGTGGCGAGCCGAGGTCAAAGGCCGCAGACGATGCGGGCGATTGCATCGATTGTTTTCGGTGCGTCGCGGTCTGTCCGACGGGGATCGATATCCGAAGCGGCCTGCAGATGGAGTGCATCGGCTGCGCAAACTGCATCGACGCGTGCGACGACATCATGGATCGTATCGATCGTCCGCGCGGGCTCGTGCGCTACGATTCCCAGCGCGGCTTCGATGGCGAGAAGCGACGTTCGCTCTTCCGCCCGAGGGTGTTCATCTACGCGGCGCTGGGGCTTCTGGGGCTCGTGGTGGCCACCTTGGCCGTGGGGAAACGATCGGCGTTCGAGGTGCGGATGCTGCGCGCCAAGGGGCTTCCCTACGTGGTCGAAGAGACGATGGTCCGCAATCTGATCTCGCTGCGCATTCAGAACAAGGGCGCGGATGCACAGACGTACTTCATCAGGCCCGATGAAACGAGCCAGGCGGAGGAGTACGGCACGGAGTTCATTCTGTCGCAGAAACGTGTCGCGCTCGATGGATTTGCCGACGCGCGCGTGCCCATCTTCATCAAGGTTCCGCTGGATCACTACTCGGCGCCGTTCCCGATCTCATTCACGGTCACCGACTCCGCGTCGGGGCTCGAGCGAACGGTCGAGATGAAGTTCCGGGGGCCGTAGCGACCTACTCCGTCTGGTAAAGCCCCCGCGCCTTCTCGGTCGAGATCAGTATCGCCTTGATCATCGCTGAGCTAAATCCCTGATGCTCCATTTCGTTCAACCCTGCGATGGTGCATCCGCGCGGCGTCGTCACGCGATCGATCTGCGATTCGGGATGTTGGTTCTCGTTCAGCAAGAGCCCCGCCGCACCTTTCGCCGTCTGCGCGGCGAGGAGCAACGCTTCTTCCGGATGAAACCCGATCTCGATGCCGCCCTGTGACGCCGCGCGCACCGAGCGCAGGAAGAACGCGACGCCGCACGCGCAGAGCGCGGTGGCGGGGATCATGAGTTCTTCCGGAATAACGAGGGTTTCCCCCACGAGGTTGAATAGCTCCTTCGCCTGAGTCAGAGCGCCGTCGCTCCCATCCGCCGCGGACAGGCAGGTCATCGACTCGCCGATCGAGACCGCCGTGTTGGGCATGACGCGCGCCGTGGGGATCTTCTTGCCGATCATCTCGCCGAGCTGGCGGATGGACACGCCGGAGACGACGGAGATGAGCTGGTGGCGCGCGGGATCGAGTGCATCGGCGATGTCCGCGAGGAGGGCCGCTACTTGCTGAGGCTGCACGGCAATGATGATGACTTTGGCGGAGCGGACGGCGGCGACGTTGTCGGAGGTGACATCGAAGCCGGCGGCGGCCAGATCGTCCAGCTTCTCCGCTTGCCTCCGGGTCAGAAAGATATCGCCCGGTGAGTAACCATCGGCCTGAACCCATCCTTGGGCGAGGGCGCGGCCGATGTTGCCGCATCCTAGGATCGCGAGATCCCGCGGTTTTCTATTCCCTTCATCCATCATCATCGTGTCCTTGCGTTAGCACTGCGGAAAAGGCGCGGCCTGTCCGAAGCCCCCGCAGTGGGTGCTTGCCATCGTTCCGGCCGATCGGTGATTGAATATGCCGGAATCCCAACGACTCGGGAAGCGTGAGTTGTCGATCATGAGCCGTGGGCGGGAAAACGGACGCCCCTGCCGCATTGACGTCAACAGAGACTTTATCGGTCAAGGCGGGCCGAATAACAAGGAGATGTGCTGGGGGAAGGAACAGGCAACCCGCGCTCAATAGCGCGGATTGCCGCAGTGAACGAATGTTCGGACTATTCCAGTTCGTTTCGCGTGGCGAGGAGTGCCACGGTACCCCCGGACGGCGCATCCGGCTCCACGTTCGTGATGGGGTGGAGGCGGGATGGGTCGCCAAGAAGCCGCGTCTTCAGCGAATCGGTCAATTTTGTCGCGAGTTCATCCGCGTGTTCATACGACCTGGCTGTCACCTCGACTCGAATGGGTTGATCGAGGCGGGCCAGCTTGTTGAGCCATGTTGCGGCTTCCATCACGATGGCGGGAGCTACGGTCGAGGCGTCCGAGCGGGTCGCGCCGCCGGCTTGTATCTCGCTACCCGAGAAGAGCATTGCGATCTGGTCGCTTGCGGAAACGCGATATGGGGGAAGCTGAAAACCTTCTCCGAGGAAGTTTCGTGTGTTTCCTGCACGATCCGTCGCCTCGAACGTGTGTGAGTAGACGTATCCGGGCCGGGCCGGTGTGCCGTCCACGGCAAGGCCATCCCACGCGATTTCCTTCGGCGGCTTTCCTCGTCCTTCGAACGTTCTCACCGTCTCACCGCGTGAGTTCGCCACGGTGAGGCGCCATCCATCGACCCCTTCGACATCCGGACGAAAGCGCGCAACCGGGCCGCTCGAGAATGTCATGAGCCATGGTCGGGGCCGAAACGGCGTGCGATCGCGCGCGGTCTCACGCAGCAAGGGCCCGATCATGTCTGGCTCACCCTGATCCAGGATGTCCATCACGCTTCCCCACTCGAGACCTGATGCCGCTCGTGGGTCAAGCGTGAGATCGAGAGTCGGCCGGTCGAACTCGATCCGAATGCGGTCCTCCCCCTGAATGGTCATCGTCCGTAAGACGGTGCCGTCTTCTCCACCCTTGAGAACCAGACCGCTGTCCGGCTCGGTTGTCGATTCCTCCGCCAGCGCCGCCGACGGCCCGATGGCCGAGGCCGGGAAGGTCAAGAGTCCCGCGACCGCGATGCACCGTAACGTCTTCATGTTCGATCTCCAGCGGGCGACTCTCAGTGGCCCATGATGTCGCCCAGTCGATAGTTGAACGTGATCGCGCCCCATTGCTCTAAACCGCCGGTGCCGGAAAGGGGCTCGAACCGCCACGTCAGAAGCGCGTCCGTGGCGTTTCGATCGAAATCCGGGTATCCGGATGTTCGATCGACGAGGATGTTGTCTTTGATGCGTCCGTCGGGGAGCACCCGAAACTGCAGACTGACCGAAGCCTCCACACCCTCCCGCTTTGCCCAGTTCGGATAGGTCGGGAGTGAATATGCGGCGAGTCGGCGATCGGCGACCTGACCGGACAGAGAAACCCCGGCGAATGGATGTACCACGGTCGAGTCCCCCGGATCTCCGGTCATGCTGGCCAGCATCGGGCGCGATACTTCCGTAGGCGCCCCCGAGATCTTGGCCATCGTCATCGCGGGACCGGGTGACGTGGCGTCTCCACGACGCAGCGCGATCGCTCTTTCGGGTCCATCGCCTCCACGGGATAGATCGATCGGCTGCCCGGTGGCCACCGTTCCCGATGGGCCGCTCGCGAGGTGCGCCCGCCTCGCCGATGCTTCGGGGACGCGAACATTGAGGCCGGCCCGTTGAATAGACCCGCTCGTCTGGATCGCGCGAAGGCGGCTCTCCATGCGATCGCCGATCGCTTCGACCGATTCGATGGACGGGGCGACGTCCGCTTGGAGCTCTTCGCGCTCGAAATGCGTTTCCGGGTGGCTTACGACCGGCGTTGGCTCCACAGGCACGACCTCAGGCTCCGGCTCCGGTGTAACCGCCAACGGCGGAGGACTCATGGGTACGAGCGCCGGATCGGCCCACGTGATCTCGATGAGATCGTCCGCCGCATGTCCTGTGCGCTGCTGGAGTCCCAACCAGAGGACCAACGCAACATGGGCCACGACGCTCACACCGACCGCCCGCCGGATGCGCGATCGAAACGCTACGTTTTCGTCACGAACCGAAGACGTGTTCATAGTTCTGACACTCCGCCCTGTTGTGTCGCGATGGCCAGGCGCAGGGCGCCCACCTCCCGCGCGTCCTGCAGAAGCCCGCGGACCGCCTCGTGGGGCGTGTCGGCATCGGCGCGAATCACCACGAGGGGGTCACCGCGTTCGCGGTCGGTGAGTCGGTGTTCGAGTAAGAGAGCAAATGTGCCATTTGTGATGACAACATCATCGATCGCGAGCTCTCCATCCTTGCCCAGCGTGATGTTGATGCGGTCTTCATCCTCAGAACCGCGTGTATCCGCGGGTGGCAGCGTGATTCCCATATCCACGACACTGAGCATCGGGGCGGTGACGAGGAGAATCAGCACGAGAACCAGTGCTACACCGATGATTGGGATGATGTTGATACGGGCGATGGGTGCCGTCTGGGATACGAGTGTACGTTTCATTCTATCGGTCCATAATGGCGATCTCTCCGGCACCGGAGAGCTTGGCCTGGTCGAGAACATTGACGAAAGCACCGTGGGAGATGCCGTCCGCGCAGGCAACGATGACGCGACCGGTGGTGGACTCTTCGAGCAACTGTGGCAGTGTTTCGGAAAGCTCGGTGCGCGCAATCGCCATCTGATTGACCTCGACGACATCCTCGGAGACGAGACGGAGCTCGATCCTCGAATCCTGCTTCAGTTCGACGCTCGTCTGACCGCTCCTTCCGGACTTGCGTACGCCGATCATCGATTCAAAAGCCAGTGGCGTTGCCAGAAGCAGGATGACGACCAGAACGAGTGAAATGTCGATCAACGGCGTGAGATTGACCTCGCTCGTGCCCTTGTCATCCTCGTTCAGCCTATTCTGAAACATAATCCCCGCCGTCCTAGGCCGCTTGCCCGCGTGAGTCGGCCGGTGTGTGTTTCGATTCGTATGCCATGCCAGCTCGTTGCCCAGGGTCCGCATCCGCGATGGCCGTCCGAATCCTCCGTGCTCCATTCTCCGCGATCGTCAACATGACGTTCATGCGGCGCGTGAAGTGGTTGTAGAGGAGAACCGCCGGCACGGCCACGATGAGACCGGCCGCGGTCGTCGTGAGTGCCTCGGCGACACCCGCGGCCACGATCGAGGGCGCGGCCGAACCCGTGGACGCCATGTCTTGGAAGGCGCGCATGATCCCCCAGACCGTCCCGAGAAGACCGATCAGCGGCGCGATTGCGGCCATTGTGCCGAGAAACCCTAGGTTGCGCTCTAGCAGCATCTTCTGCTCGCTCAGCGCAACCATGAGACGTTCCTCGACCGCCTCCTGCGACGGGTTGTCGCTCTCGAAGACCTTGGCGGTCACCGCACCAAGGGGATGTGGATCCGTTTCACACGCCCACGCGGCTTCCTGGGTCTCGCCGGTGCGCACCTTGTTGAGGATCCGCTCCAGCGTCGCCTGCGGATTGCCGCGGCGTTTCCAGAAATAGACGGCGCGTTCGACGACCATGGCGAGCGTGATGACGCTGCACACGACCAAGGTCAAGAAGATCGGGCTATTCCCGATCGCTTCCGCCCAGTTGAAATTGACAGGCATCTATCGTCTCCTCATTTGATCGAGCGTGACTACTGAATGATGGTCTCGAGTTGGGCCGCTCGTTCGGTGGCCGCGGAGATCAGCTCGGGGTCCGCGGCGTTCTTGCCGAGATCTCGATATGTCTCCACCGCGCGCACCCAGTCTTCCTCTTCCTCGTACAGCATCGCGCAACGCGCAAGTGCCGACAGGCGGTAGGGGTGCTCTTTGTCCGAACAACTCGCGGCCCTCTCGTAGGCGAGAAGGGCGGCCTCAGGGCTTCCCAATCGCTCCCGACACGAACCGAGCCGATAGTGTAGTTCGACTGCCAGATCCGGGGTCGGCGCGCCACCGACGGCGCGTTCGTACTCCGTGATGGCTGCTTCCATCTGACCGGATTCCTCGCTGATGAGACCGAGCTGGTAGTTCACGTCGGTCATGCGGGTCGGATCCGTGTTCGGATCGCTCCGAACCTGCTCCAGAAGGACCATCGATTGCGCAACGTCGCCGAGGGCACGATGGCAGAGCGCCAAATTGTAAAGAGCGGCGGCGCGGGTTTCGGGTTCTGCCTCCGAATCCATGACGCCGGTGAAGTTGATGGCCGCCCGCATATAGTCGCCCTCATCGAAGCGAATCGAGCCGAGACGGAACTGAACCGTCGAGCGCAATTCGCTATCTGGGAAGAGAAAGCTGAACTGCTCGTATGCGCCTCGGGCATCCTTGGTCATTCCCGCCCTGGCATAGGAGTCGGCCATGAGATACTGCGCACGATCCGCCTCGGGGTAGGAGGGGAACTGGCTGACGACCCTGCGGTATTCCTCCGCCGCCTCCGCGAAGCGTTCCTCTTCGAGAAGACGCGTCGCAATCTCGAACTGCGCCTCGGCCGCGAATGAGCTCGTTGGATAGCGGGCCACGAGTTCGGCGAGAACGGTTGCGCTGTCCTCGCGCTGGCCGAGTCGATAGAGGGCGCGCTCCATGCCTTGCTCAGCATCGCGCGCTGCCGACGTTTCCGGGAACGTCGAGGTTACACGCGAGTAGGCTTCGAGAGCTTCGGCGTCCCGCCCCTGGTTATACTCACAGTGCGCGAGCCGAAGCATGCTGGTTTCCGCGGCGGATGTGTGCGGGAAGTGCTCCAGGAGTGCCGCGTAACAACGCTTCGCGTCGTCGAATCTCTCGGCGCGAAAGTAGAGATCGCCGGCCCGGAGCCAGGTCTGCTCCGCGATGTCCGCGGTTGGGTTCCGCCTCAGGATCTCTTCCCATCGGTCCACGGCATCGCCGTTTCGATCCAGGCGGACATAGCAGAGGCCGACCTGATAGAGCGCCAGGAGAACTTGTGCATCGCCGGGGAAGCTGATGAGAAATTGCTCGTAGGCCTCCGCGGCATCCTGATATTGCTTCCGATTGAAGAGAATGTGTGCCTTGTTCAAATGAGCGCCGCTGAGGGCTTCCGCGCCGCCGTTGACGCCGTACCGCGAGAGCATTGACTGCTCGATCTCGATGGCGAGGTCGTCGTGACCCTGCTGCGCGTACACCCATGCCAAGAGGCGATTTGCCGGGACGCTGATCCGCGTCTCCGGATACTCGTTGATCAGGTCTTCCAGGACGGACTGCGCGTCTGCATAGCGCCCCTGAGAGGCCAGTGCATCGGCGTCGATCAGGAGCGCGTGGGCGCGCCATTCGGATCGACTAGGGGGCATCTTCTCCAGCATCAGGTGAGGGGCTCCGGATAGTTGACCGAGATCGCCCGCGCGATGATAGGAGAGCATGAGAAGACAGAGAGCGGCTTCGACGAGCTCCTGGTGCTCGGGCGAGGCAAAGGCATACGTCTCGCTATCCCCGGTCTGCGCGTAGCGATCCAACACGAGCTGGAAGTAGTTGGCGGCGGACAGTGGCTGCCCTTGCTCCAATAGCCCGACGCCGGCCAGATAGGCAGCGGCCGGCGCCTCCGGGGCCATGGAGTATCCGGAAACGACCGCCTCATACGTGCTGGTCGCATCGTGCTGCCGGCCGAGAGCGTCGAGGCTTCGGCCGATGCGGTATTGCGCGCGCGCGGCCAACGAGTGCTGAAAGTACTGCGTCAGCACACGGCTGAATTCGATGATGGCCTCATCGTGGCTCTCCTCGGTGAAAAGGACTTCTCCAAGAAGAAACTGTGCGCGGGCACCGAAGTCGGTGCCGGCGTGTTGCTCGGTGATATCGCGAAGCAGTCCGGTTGCCATGGAGGCGTCGCCATCCAGAAATACGCAGACAGCGTGACGGAGAGCGGCCTCGGCCACCGTCACGGCGTCCGTAGCGTTGGCGGCCGCCTGCGCATACTCCTCCGCGGCACTTCGGTAGGCGCCGCTGGCGAGGAAGATGCCGGCCTTTGCCAGCATCGCCTCGTCGGCGAGACCGGAGTTCGGAAACCGTGTCGTGACGTCTTGGTACGCCGCGGCTGCTCGGAGAGCGTCTCCGTTCGCATCTAGGCACATTGCGCGAAGGTAGACCGAAGCCGCCGTTGTCTGCGTTTCGCCAAGGAACGTGATCGCTTTGTCGAGGCTTCCATGGTGGTATGCGATCGTGGCGGCCAGCAGCGCCACACGTGGATCATCCTCCATCCAAATGAACTCGTCTCGAAGGGCATTCAGTCCGTCTTCGGCCTCGGACAAGTGGCCGCGCCGAAGCGCATTCCAACAGCGGGCGAGCCGGATCTCCGGAAGCAGTGAACCGTCCGCTGCGTCTCGTTCGAGTTCCGCCAAATCGCGATGCGCGTCATCGATCTGTCCGCTTGCTTCCTTTGATGCGGCTCCAGCAATCGCGGCGTCATCGGCGAAGAGGCGGCCGCGCGCCTTCTCGGCCTTTCGGAAGAACTCCTCCGCCCCGAGGTAATCACCGAGGGCGTACCGGATCTCTCCGGAAAGAAAATGGGCGGCGCCACGTTCGTCATCGGACAGCTCCGAATCGATCATGGCGTCGAGAGTAGCGGCCATGCGCTCGAGTTCGGACCGGTTGGTTGGCGTAGGGGACAGCAGGGGTTCGACCGCCATGCCGATTTCCGCGAGGCTATCGGGAATGGAAACCGGTTCAGCCATATCGTTGGCTCGGGATGGTGGCGAATCGACGGCTGCACCGAGCACGATGATCAGTGCCATAGCCGCGCTCCCACACGTTCTTGCGAAGACGGATGCTAGTTGGCTCATCAAATGACTCCTCGCGACCTAGCCGACAACGGCGGGTACGGTTCCACGAGGCCCGCCCGTTGCGATCTCGACGACGTTCGAATGCCCCTGGATCTCTCGTCCTTCCCGGTCCGTCACAACCAGCCGGTAGCGGTACGTGCCATCCGGTAGCGGTAGGCCGGTCTCGTCCTTTCCGTCCCAGACGATGTGAGCGGGGGGGATGCCCTTGCCGCTGAACTGCCGGACGGTTTGCTTGAACTTGTCTAGGATGAGCAGTGTCCACTCCTGTGCATCCGCCTTGGTCCTCGCCTTCAGATGGAACTTCGTCACCGATCGTTGCCCGACCGGCGAGAAAACGGGTGGATCGGCCGCGGATTTCGCGAAGAACCCACCGAAGCGGTACGAGACGCCAAAGCGATGCATCACGCCCAGTTCGTGATCGGCGAGGCCATAGTCGATACGGAACTCAGGCGACGCTTGAATGCTGATCCCGCCGGCGGGCTCCCCATCGTGGTATCCGGCCCGAAACGCCATGAGTGGATGAATCCAGAACTCCGAACCGGTGTGGAGGGCCGTGCCGGGGCCGGATCGCTGATGCAGATCGGCGGTGATCACGGCACGGTCTCTGAGACCTTTCACGGCGATGCCCGCGCGAACCTCGGTCGGGTAACTTTCCTTGATTTCCCGGAGGGCCAGGCTGGGACCTCCCAGGTTGTGGATGGATACGCCGAGACGTATGGCCGGACTTACCTCGTAGAGAAACCCGAGATCCGCGCCGACACCGGACGCATCGAATTCCTCAACGCTCTGCCGGATGATCTTCAGATTCGCGCCGATCCCCATCCGTCTGCCGAAGTGCTTCGCGGCCGTCATCAAGAACGCGAGGTCGGTCTCGCTGAAGTCCCCGAGGGGCTCGTTGAGCTCGCTCGTTCGTTCGATGTCACCGGAGCGGAGCGACAGAAGCGTGACGCCGAAGCTCGGCAGCCGGCTTGACGGCGCGCCGAAGCTGACGCCGTTGACGCTGGCACCCTCCAGAAGGCGCCCCATCTCGAAGTGAACACTGTTGTGCATCATCTTCGTGAGGCCCGCGGGGTTCCAGAGCGCCCCCAACGGTTCATCGGCGACGGCCGTGAACGCGCCTCCGAACCCGAGCGTCCGCGCGGTGGAGTATCGGGAGACCCAATCTCCCGGAGCGCCCCCGCCATCCTCAACGGCATGTGCGGAGACACTCCAGAGCACGGACACCCAGAGGCAGAACACACCTGCGATCACGCGGGTGGGGTGTTGGTTGTGAGAGTGGCGATGCATGAATCCTCCCGATCAGCGAACGACGCCAAGCTTTCGGCGCATGACATGGCGTGTCTCACCGTTTCCCTTGGCAGTGATATCCAACACATACGCGCCACTCGAGACGACGCGCCCCTTGCCGTTTCGACCGTTCCACACGAACTCGTTCAGCCCGGATCGCCCGCCCGGGGCTCCCGACGTGAAATCAGTCAGGAAAACGAGGCTTCCACTCAGCGTGAAGATCCTCAGGGTGACGTGGGAATCATCCGCCAGCTTGTAGGCGATCGTCGTGGGCGACTCTCCCGGATGGAATGGATTGGGATAGTTCGTGACGCTACCGCTCGGCATGCTGGGGTCGACGAGACTGGTCTCGATCTCGATCTGCGCGGTCAGGTCGTTCGATCTCGCCATGACGCGACCGATCTCGGGCTCGCGCGGGCTCAAGAAGTCGGCGGTCGCGGTTCCATCGCCGTCCGTCTCCGGATCGGCAGCGTTCAAGAGGCCGGCTCCCTCGATCACCTGAAACGCGATGGGCTGCTCGGAGACGCCGTTCTCGAACGTGTCCACGACGCGGGCGGTCACCGTCGCGTGTCTGTTGCCGCGAAGCCATGCCGGATCGCTGGTGAGGCGAATGGCGGTGGGGGTTCCCGGAACGACTGTGATGGCACCGGTTGCTCCCGGTGTGCTTCCTTCGTTGTCGGTGACGATCAGAACAATGGGCTCGGCAAAGCTGTAGCTCTCGATTTCCGTAGCTTCCCCTGCGTTGAGCGGGAACTGCGTCAGGGAAAGGGTGCCGCGCCCCGGTTCACCGGTCGAAGCGTGCTGCGCGGTCACCGTCACGAGAGAGTTGGCTTCTTGAATGGGTGTGCCGACATCGTTTTCGACCCAGACGGTCAAGGTGAAACCGACGCCCGCCTGGATCGTGTCGACGGCCGCTTCGGCGCGGAGGTGAAATCCTGTGTTGATGGCCCGCACCTCGGTCTCGCTGGGCGACATTGACGGATCGGACAGGTTCGTTGCCCAGATCAACTGATGACCGCCGGTGGCGAGCCGCACTTCGAGCTCGACTCGGCCGTCCTCGAGTGGCGTGTCCGGCGGCAAGGTGGCGTACTGATCCTCCGATGTCAGGCGGATGAGGTCGGTCACACTGCCGATGGGATTCCACCACGCGTCGGTGGCCAAGACCGTGATCGTGAAGGCGATGTCAATTGACTGGTCGAGAGCGAATCCGGTTCTGCCTTCCTCGGTCCCCGGGGCGAGGTTTTGCCCGGGAGCCAGCGCGAGTATCCGCTCGTAAGGTCCGGCCTGGACCATCACCGGAGAGGACGTGTACGGATCGACACCGGTAGAGTCCAGATCAGACGCGGTCAGCGTCTGCGTCCCCGCGTGAAACAGCGTCACCGGGACGAGGATCTCACCGTTGGCGAGTGTCGTGTCGGTGGGAACGTCGGCAAACGCGTCGCTGCAGCCCAGCGCTACGCGGTTGTCGATGCCTTGAATCCGATTCCAGAACTCATCCACCGCACGGAGCATGATCATGAAGCCGGATCCGGCGTCCTGTTCATCAGGAGATCCGCTGTACCCGCTCTCCGTTCCGCCCTGAGGCGTCTCTCCGGGCAGCAAGAGCTGCAGGCCCGCGTAGGGACCGGGGAGAACCTGAAAGGCATTGCTCGTTCCGGTATTCGGTGGCGCCGAAAAGTCAGAGCACGTGAAAGAGACCGCCCCGCCCGCGCCACGGAAGACCATCTCGCCGGTCCACGTACCGCTTGCGAATGTGATGAGCTCCGGCGAGATGCTTCCCGGACCGGTGTTGGCAGAGAGAATGGCGTCCCCGGCATAGTCGGGGATCGTGTTGTTGTTCTCGTCCGTTGCGCGAATCATCACACTGACCGCATCGCCGGCGGTGATCGGTGTGGGAATCGTTTCGATCACGAAGTGGTCGGGCGCGCTGGGAATGACGATGATCCCGTCGGTTGTCATGCCCTCGATGGATGGATCGCTCTGATCGGTCACCGTGAGCGTCTGCGTGCCTACGGTGCCGAGGTAGATGCTGAATTGCTGGAAGCCGTCGACGAGCGCTCCCGATTGTGGCGTGTTTGCTTCGGAGTCGCTGGATATGATCCGGACGTTGTCCGCGCTTGGGAGGGGATTCCAGAAGTCGTCGGTTGAGTAGACATCGACGCTGAATTCCTCCCCCGCGGACTGCGTGGCGGGGGATCCGGAGACACCTGAGATGCCTCCCGGAAGCGGAGTCTGACCGGGAACGACAATCTGCACGCGGGCAAACGGCCCCGGATGGACGACGAAGGGATCGGTCGTCCCACTCTTAGTGGGATCGGCCTCGAGATAGGCATAGATGTTCACGTTACCGTTGCTGATGTTCGTCTCGTCAGCGCGGTACATGGTGACCGACCCGGACCACTCTCCATTCGTGAGGGGGATTTCGCCCGGAACGATGCGGCCCTCTCCGAAGCTCGTGATCTCTTTGAGACTCACTGGTCCAGTATAGCCCGTGACAACGTCACCGTTCGGATCCACGGCATAGACCGACAGAGATAGCGGTTGCCCCGCATACTGGTGCTTGTGAATGTTCGAGAATTGAAATCCCTGAAGGACCATTACGTCGACCGGACTGGAAACCGCTTCCGGTATTGACAGATCGCTCTCGTCA
>CAZAMP010000063.1:0-20050 GCA_964486455.1 uncultured bacterium
ATTAAAAGGAATACGCCGAATCCCTCTCAATCGCGCAACTCACCGGCGGTGCACGACTTCCCGCCGGGAGACACATTCCTTAGACCACATGCCGGTGTTTGACTCCCGCGGGGCGCTGTGCTAGCTTGCGTCCTAACATCAATGATGAAGGCCTCTTAACGCCGGAGCGACGGATGCCGAAGAAGAAGAAGTTCCGGATTGGCATCGGTGCCGGGGACCTGGCTTTCGAACAGTGGAAGTCGGTCGAGCCCCGCGTTGAGCCCGATATCGTTGAAGCGGACGTGATCGGACTTCCCGGAACGGTTGATCATCGCGAAGTCCTCATCGACCGTCTTCTCCGCGGCGATCTGGATGCCGCCGTCATACCGACACGCTACCTTCCGACGACGCTTCCCGAGGGTGTCAAGATCGCCGCGATTCCGCCGCGTCGGACGCCACTCTCGGCACTGGTCACCAATGACGGAATCATTCTCGACGAGTTCGAGGAAGGCGCCGTGATCGGTGTCGAAGGCGCGATCCAGATGGCGCAGATCTTGTTCTATCGGCCCGAGCTCAAGGTGGTTGTCGTTCGTGGTGCGATCCTCGACCGGTTGCGCAAGCTCGACCAGGAGGAGATCGACGCGCTCGTCGTTCCCGCGGCCTATGCCGAGTGGTTGGGAATACAGGAACGCGTGAGCGAGATCCTGTCGGTTGATGTGGTCATGCCCGTCGCCGGCCAGGGCAGCCTGAGCTTCCTCGTGTGCAAAGGGGACGACCGTCTCTCGAAGATGGCGCACCGGCTCGACGAGCCTATGTCGCGGCTGGAAGTCATGACCGAGCGACTGGCGGTGAGCAACCTTCTCGAGGCCCGAAGTGATCTGGCCGGAGCGCTCGCGCGCCTGCAGGGCGATCGTATTCGACTCGAGTGCATGATGGTGGATCCGGCCGGCCGCCAACGACTCCGGTACGCCGCGGACGCCCCGGCTGACGATGCCAAGAAGCTCGCCCGAAAGGTAAGCGACGCGATTATCGCAGGCGTGAGCGGTGCTGCGGGCGCCGACGGCATCACCGGCGGAGACGCCGGCGAAACCACCGGCGACGAAACGGGTGACGCGGTCTCCGACACCGCCGCCGACTAGTCGCCCACCGCACACGCGCCCTCACCGGGCAATAAAGGACGTCTACCGTGCTCGACCCCAAGTTCATCCGCAACAACGTGGAACGCGTTCGCGCGGCCATCCGCGACAAGGGTGATTCCGCCGACCTCGATCGCTATCTGGAGCTCGATGTCCGGCGTCGAGAAATAATCGGTGAAGTGGACGGGCTCAAGCAGGAGCGAAACCGCGCGTCTCAGGAGATCGGCACGCTCAAAAAGGCGGGCCAGAACGCCGACGAGATGGCGGCCCGAACGCGTGAGCTCGGCGCGACCATCAAGGAACGCGACACCGCGCTGAGAGAGATCGAGAGCGAGATCGCGGAGATCTTGTCATGGATCCCGAACGTGCCTCATCCATCCGTGCCGGTCGGCTCCGAAGAGAACAACGAGTTTGTCCGCGACTGGGGAACACCCGCGAAACCCGAGTTCAAGCTAATCCCGCACTATGACTTGGTCGAACGGCTCGACATACTCGATTTCGAGCGCGCCTCACGACTGAGCGGGGCGGGGTTCGCGGTCTTCAAAGGGGCCGGCGCGGCGCTCGCCCGGGGCCTCATCCGCTTCATGCTCGATTTCCATACGCGCGAGCACGGGTACGTCGAGGTGGCGACGCCGTACCTCGTCCGGCGGGAGTGTCTCTTCGGCACAGGCCAGCTACCCAAGCTCGAAGACGACATGTATCACTGCCCGACGGACGATCTCTTTCTCATCCCGACGGCGGAAGTGTCGATAACGAACCTGTATCGCGGGGAGATCCTCAAGGAGTCCGATCTTCCGATCTGTCTGACGGCGCAGACGCCGTGCTTCCGCCGAGAGGCCGGTGCCTACGGGAAGGACACGCGAGGACTCCAGCGGGTACATCAGTTCGACAAGGTGGAGATGGTCAAGTTCGTTCACCCGGACACGTCCTATGATGAGCTGGAGAGTCTGCTGGCGTCGGCGGAGGCGGTCCTTCAGGCTCTGGAGCTTCCGTATCGCGTGATGACACTCGCGACCGGAGATCTTTCCTTTGCGGCCGGAAAATGTTACGACATCGAGATCTGGGCGCCGGCGGAGGAGCGCTGGCTGGAGGTTTCCTCCTGCTCGAACTTCGAGGCGTTTCAGGCACGGCGAATCGGCATCCGTTTCCGGCACACGGACCAGAAGGGCGTTGATTACGTTCACACGCTCAACGGCTCGGGTGTGGCGTTGCCACGACTCATGATCGCGCTGCTCGAGAACTATCAGACCGAGTCGGGGTCGGTGCGGATCCCCGACGTGCTCGTTCCGTACATGGACGGGCTGACGGAGATCGGGTAGGAGGCTCCACGCATGGATCAGTCCCGGCTGGTGCTGCTGAGAGGGTATCTGTTCGTCGGTGGGATCATCCTCATCGCGGTCGTCCTGTTCTACGCGGGCCGCTTGGCGCAGAAGATGGAAGACGAGGTTCACTCCGTCTCGTCTCTCTTCGCGCAATTCGCGGCAAACACGGCGCTCACGGTCGCGTCGGAAGACCCCGCGATGCGCCAGGTCTACCAGGACGTCATCCGCCAGATCAACTTCCCGATCATTCTGACCGACCACGAGGGGCGTCCGCGCGCCTGGCGCCACGTCGGCGTCGACTCCGACGCGGTCACCGATCATGAGATTCAGTCGCTCGAGCCGGAGGCACCGCCGGAGAGCGGACCCATCGCCGTCCTCCTCAACGAGCTTGTCGAGCTGGACGAACAAAACGACCCCATCCCGATCCGACACGCCGTGACGGGGGAGCTGTTCGGGCATGTTCACTTCGGTGAATCGTCCCTGGCCCGAGAACTCCGTCTCTTCCCATTCCTCGAGCTGGCCATCGTCTTCATCTTCATCTTCCTCGGCGTGCTCGGCTACCGGAGCATCAAGGAGAGCGAGCAACGTAGCGTCTGGGTTGGGATGGCCAAGGAAACCGCGCACCAGCTTGGAACGCCGATCTCGTCGCTGATGGGTTGGGTGGAGCTTCTCCGCGATCGGTTGTCGCAGAAGACGGATGGCAAGGTGACCTTGGAAGCCGACTTCGCGGAAGACGTGCTGCGCGAGATGGACAGCGACGCCGAGCGGCTGGAGAAGATTGCCGCGCGCTTCTCGAACGTGGGATCCGTGCCGCGACTCAATGTCCAGGACGTGGTTCCGGTGGTGGGCGAGGCCGTGGGGTATCTTCGCCGTCGCATTCCGCAGATGGGCGCGCACGTCGAGATCGTCGAACGGTTTCAGGAAGTGCCGCCGATCAACGTGAACCGTGAGCTGCTCGAGTGGGTGGTCGAGAACCTGCTCAAGAACGCGCTCGACGCGGTTGACAAGGAGAATGGCGAGATCATCGTCGAGGTTCGCCGCGAGCCGCAAACCGAGTCGGTCGACATCCGCGTGAGCGACAACGGTCGTGGGATGACCGTCGCGGAACAGCGGCGCGTGTTCGATCCCGGCTACTCGACCAAGCGGCGCGGCTGGGGGCTCGGATTATCACTTTCAAAGCGGATCATCCGTGAGTACCACGGCGGGCGCATCTTCCTGCACAAGTCGTCGCCCGAAAAGGGCACCTCCTTCATCATCCGATTCCCGCTGTAGATCTTCGTTCGTCGGTAGTGCCGCCTGTCTCCCCGGGGAGACACATGCCCGCCGGGCACCCCTCTATATCGCTGAATCACTACTCTTTGTACCCGGGTGCAATCTCAACCTCTTGCAGGAAAACGATTTAAGAATCGCGTTGGAATGATCGTTCGGGAAGTCGAAGCCCTTGCTGCGGCTCACGCGGCTAAAGCATGCAGAGCTCATCCCTATGATCGAGATAGACAAAGGACTCTCCGGCGGGCAAGGCTCCATTGACTGTTTGTCCAAATCTCGATAGACTATCCAAGTAATGTGAAGAATAGACAAGTCGGTCGGGGGACCATGATGCGTTCTCACGTTCCGGTGCTTGCAGGCCCTGCTGTTGTCGCCCTCCTAGTGCTCTTCGCTATCCTTCTGTTCTCCGCACTTCCATCGGTGTCCCATTCCCAGGAACCTGCGGTGCAAGAAACACTGTGGTTCGGCGGCCTCGATCCGGAAACCGGGCTCGCAGTCGAGGGCGGGATCTGGGATTTCGATGATTGCACGCTTCAGGGCTGGACCTCAGTCGATCTGACGGATCATCCGGTCTTCTTCACGCACGTGACCGCCGATTCTCACGCGGCACACGGCGACCCGGTGAGTTGCGTCATTACGCCCGGTGGTTCGACCGGTTCGATGTGGTGCGGCGCGCATCAGGACTATGCGGATGATCGCTGTTGGCCCGGTGGGATGGGATACAGCAACTCGTGGGGACAGTACATGGCCAAGACATTCACCTACGGTGGTCAGGGCTATGTGACCCTCTCTTTCGACTACTTCGTGGATTCGGAGACGGAGTTCGACTTCACGTACGTCTATGTTCGCGATGCTGAAGGAAACCTAAGCGATCCGCTCAACACGTCGAACCATCCCAACGGTCATGGGTACGGGTACTCGGGGGCGGTTCATGAGGGGACGAACATCGGTTCCCCTGCATCTCCAGCTCACGACGAGATTAGACTGGCGCCGGGAAACCTCCCGCGGGCGACCAATGAGGAGTTCGAGATCGTGTTCAACGTCACATCGGACGAACTCTACTCGGACGGTCTCGATGACTGGGGCGGGTTTCTCAATAGTGTCTGGGGCCCATTCGGCGTGGACAATGTTCACGTGCATGGCGTGAACCTAGATGACCTGAGCGATTTCGAGCCGACGGGAATCCCGGGGGAACAGCTCGACGGCTGGGTCCATTGGGCGAAGGCGCCGATCGGGTCGTTCATGAAGGTGGCCCACCTCGATGATCTGGAGCCAGTGGGGGATCCGGATTGCCCTCTGACCGAATGTGTTCTAGTGGCGAGTGACACGAGTCAATTCGCCGAGTACCCGCATCCAGAATCGCAGAATGCTTACCTCGTCTCGAATCCCATCCCGCTTGACGGGCTTGATCTCGCTGCGGTCATTTTCGACTTCCAGATCTGGGCAGATCTCCACAGGGACTATGGAGTCGGTCTTCGGATTGTGATGAACTACTATCCGTGGACGTGTCCCTCAACTGGGGATGTGGGGTGGACGCTGGAGCCGGCGGGAGATGGAGGTTTCTTCTTCGAGGAGACACCTGGCTGCTACTCCATCCTAGGAGACAATGGCCAGTATCTGCCGCTGGGCGAGAACTCCCCAGATTCGCTCAAGATGGCCTTCGAGATACTGGCCATGTGTGATGACTTTCCCTGGGGTTGCGAATACGGGCCCGCATACTCCAATCAATCGCCCTACTTTGATCAGATTCGGGTCGGTCTTGTTCCATCACCACCGACTGGTGTCGACGAGGAGCCCGATGCCAGTGTACCGCCCGCCGCGCTGCTTGGTCTCTCGGCTCCCAATCCGATCCGAGGCACCGCTTCGATCAGCTACACATTGGGGAGAGAAGGTGCCGTCACGCTGACGATCTACGACGTCGCTGGCTCAGTCACGCGACGGCTCATGGCACGGCAGCCGCAACGAGCCGGCGATCACGAGATCGGTTGGGATGGCCGAGGCGACCGAGGACGGCAGGTGGCGGCCGGCGTGTACTTCGTCAGACTGGAATCCGGCACGAGCAGCCTCACTCGAAAACTGGTCGTGAGCCGCTAGGCTGTCGGTACTCCTCGGCAATCGGCCAGTCGACTCTGTTGCGGCCTCATCCGACTAGCGGGCCTCAATATCTCAGGATTGCTATTCTGTCTCTCCGGGGAGACAAACGCGATGCGGCCCCGCTCAGTATCGCTGAATCGCTATCTTTTGTACCCGGGTACAATTTTAAACCGTTGGTATTAAATCAATTATGAGTCGTCCCTGACCGACCGGTCGGTCAGGTGCAAGAGCTTTGTCCAGGTATCGCTGCGGCTGGCTGCGGTCTGATTGAGGCTTGAAGAGGGTCAGGGGCGCCGCGTGGCGAACTAGAAAGCCGCCTGGGCACTGGCGGCGGTGGGGATCTTCTCATGCCACACAGCGAGCATCTCGGCGTCGCGAAGCGCTAGCACAACGGGAAGCCGCCGGTAGAAGCGTCGGAGTCCCGCGCGCGGCGCGTGTCCCATCCCATCGAACACCGCACCGTGCTCGAAGAGGAACTGCACCATCGACTCGCTGTCGCCTTGGAAGACGCCGACGAGGTCGGGGAGCGTCTCGTCGTCGGCGAGGGCGCTCAGCGCATCGACCGCCTCGGCCGAGCGGGGGGATGCGGGATCGAGAATGGCAACGAGATACTCGCCGCGTTCGATGTCCCCATCGAATTCCTCGACCACGATGTGATCGAACCTTCCGCCCGGGCGGGCCGACGTTACGAGATGTCCGACGTCCATGGCGGGTGTCACGGCGGGGGCCACGAGCCCCAGCGCGAGACCCATGACAGCGCAGCCAAGCTGCCAGGCACCTCTTCCGCGGTGCCCGTGTCGGAGCGTGAGCCACGCGAGGACCCCCAGCGCGACAAACACGATGTCCTCCACGATCCCGCCGCCCACACTGCGCTCAGCGACACGGCCGAAGCAGCCGCATTCGCCGGTGTTGCCGGAGATCGCCGCCCAGACGAGAACCACGATGAAGAGCAGCATGACACCGGTCGCGAGGGGGATAGTGAACCTCGGGCGGAAGTTCACGATGAGCGCGAGTCCGATGCCGAACTCAGCCACGAGGAAGAATCGCGCCAGAAGCGGAGAGAGCGACTCCGGGGACAACTGATAGCCTGTGATTTGCTCGACGAAGAGCGGCGGGTCGGCGGCCTTGATTACCGCCGCGAAGAG
The DNA here is from genome assembly GCA_964486455.1 of uncultured bacterium. Classification (GTDB taxonomy): domain Bacteria; phylum Eisenbacteria; class RBG-16-71-46; order CAZAMP01; family CAZAMP01; genus CAZAMP01. Next base: position 6,946 of record CAZAMP010000063.1, read on the forward strand.
GAACACGCAGCCGAGCGCCAGCCGCGCGACGTGTCCGGCGAGAATCCAGGTCGAATGTGAGAAGCGTGACGACGCGTAGCGCCGGTCATTCCGCGTGATTGACGATGTCAAGAATCAGCTGCTCCAGAACGGGTGGATCCGCGACGTCCAGGTCGTCGCTCGTGATCCGGCCGATCTCCCCGTTGCCGTCGCGCACGATGAACGTCGGGACGTCATTGATGTCATACTCCGCGATCCGCTCGGCGGGTTCCACGACTTCTTCGCCACAAGCGATATAGGTCAGCCGGATCGTGTCGGTCTCGAGTCCATCTTCGATCTTCATCATGATCGGAAGCCAATCTCCACAGATGGAGCACCATGTGCCGAACGCTGCGATGATCTGAATCTCTCGATCGGTCGCGGCGAGTCCCGTTAGCGCGTCGGCGCTTGGTGCGTACTCGTCCTTTCTCTCGACGTAGGCCGGCTTCCGCTTGAGGATCACCTCGCGTTCCACGATGTCCAGAAGCGGCGGCTCCGGGGCCAGCGTGTAGCGCCGCTCTCCGTCGCGCCACTTGAGGATCGCGCCGTCCTTGTCAAAGAGCCCCATGTCCGTCATCGCTGCCCCGCCCGACGGGTCGAACATGGGCTTGCCTTCCTCCATCGGAATCTCGGACGCCGACAGTCGGTAGACCGTGTAATCCTTTGTGTTCAAAAGATATGCGTTCTCGGACCCGCCGGGGATGGCGAGAAACTGCGTTCCGCCGACAAAGACCCTGCCATCAGCGTCGAGGGCGTCATTCACGATCAACTTGAGGAATCTGAAGGTTTTCCAGGTTTTCGCCTCACCGGGGGTCGACCAGGCCGCGAGAATCATCATCAGGAGCAGGAATACGGATAATCGGCGCATGGTTGCGTGTACCTCCATATGTGGCGCGGGGGCCCGGTCCAGACGCGCCCGATCGCGTGCAATCGATCATGTGTATTGTCGAGGCGGGAGTATATCGACTCCCGCAGCCGGCCGCCAACACTCAGGCTCCTGAGATGATGGCTTTTGAGTTGACCCCTCCGGAGGTCGCTCATAGGCTTCGATGACGGCCGCAACAGAGAAACCCCTTGGCTTGATTGCGGTTCCCGGGATCGTGACAAGAGATGAAGGAGCGACATGCCGGACGAGAAGAGCATTCTCTGGGTCGATGACGAAGTCGACATGCTGCGACCGCACATCCTGTTCCTGGAGGAGCGCGGATACCGCATCACACCGGTCACCAACGGCGACGATGCCATCTCGCTCGCGCGGCAGGAGCACTTCGATGCGGTGCTTCTGGACGAGCAGATGCCCGGCAAGGACGGGCTCGAGACACTGGGCGAGCTCCAGTCGATTCGTCCCGAGCTTGCGGTCATCATGATCACCAAGAGCGAAGAAGAACATCTGATGGACGAGGCCATCGGCCAGCAGATCCGCGACTACCTCACCAAGCCCGTCAATCCCAGTCAGATCTTCATGGCGCTCAAGCGGATCTTCGAAGGCGAGGGCATCAGGAAGTCCGCCCTGACGCGTGACTTCATCCGCGAGCTGGGCGAGCTGAACAGTGCGATCAGCGGCGGCTCGGGGCCCGACGAGTGGCTTCGGATCGGAGCGCGCATCGCGCACTGGGACGTGCAGATGGAACGCATCCCCGACACGGCGCTGCGCCAGAGCCATAGCGATCTCAAGCGAGAGGCCAACGCGCAGTTCGGGCGCTTCATCGAGTCCACCTACGCGGAGTGGGTCCACTCCGACGAACGTCCGATGACGAGTGCCGACCTGCTCTGCCGGGTGGTGTTCCCGATGGTCGAGCACAAGGAGCGCGTTGCGTTCATCCTGATCGACTGCATGCGGCTCGATCACTGGCTTGCGATCAGCCCGCTTCTCGATCCGTACTTCGACATCACGACGCAGCTCTACTACTCGATCCTCCCATCGGCCACGCCGTATGCGCGAAACAGCATCTTCGCGGGGATCTTCCCCAAGGAGATCCGCGAGCAGCACCCCGAGTACTGGATCGAGGATCCCATGGTGGAAGGAAGCCGCAACAAGTATGAGCGCGAGCTTCTGGCCGCTCACCTCAAACGATGTGGCGTGTATCCTCGATCCTGGAAGTACCAGAAGGCGTTCTCGAAGGATGAGTCGGCAGCGCTTTTGCGACAGGCGTCGTCGTTCGGCTCAATGGATTTAGTGGCGTTCGTTTTCAACTTCCTCGACATCCTCGCGCACGGGCGATCGGAGTCGGAGATCCTGCAGGAGCTCGCGCCGGACGAGCGTGCGCTTCGCACGCTGTTGGCGACGTGGTTCTCGCATTCGAAGCTCTTCGAGATTTTGAAGACGCTGGCGTCGCTCGGAACCAAGGTCGTCATCACGAGCGATCACGGCGCGGTCCTGGTCGGGCGGTCGGCGACAGTCCACGCGAGGCGGGAAGCGTCGACCAACCTGCGCTACAAGTTCGGATCGAATCTGAAAACGAATTCGAAGCTGGCGATCACCGTGAGGGATCCGGAGACGTACATGTTGCCCGCCGATTCGCTCACCAAGTGCTACGTGTTCGCGAAGGAGAATTCGTACTTCGTCTATCCGACGAACATGCACCACTATGAGCGGCAGTTCCGCGGCACGTTTCAGCACGGCGGCGTGTCGCTCGAAGAGATGGTGCTGCCATGCGCGATCCTCACGCCGAAGGGGTAGACGTGATTCTCTCGACGGGTAGTCCCGGAGAAACCGAAGCGGCCGGGCGTGAGCTCGGGGCGATTCTCAAGTCTCGGGACGTCGTGTACCTCATCGGTCCGCTCGGAGCGGGAAAGACCACCTTCGTGCGGGGGATCCATCAGGGCATGACATGCGGCGGGCGCGTTCGAAGCCCATCGTTCCTGACGTTGATCGAGTACGCGGGTCCCGTGCCGCTCTATCACTTCGATCTCTACCGGTACGAGGTGGCGGGAGAGGGATTCTTGGAAGAATTCGCCGAGTGGCTGGAGAGCGAAGGCGTTGCGGTAGTCGAGTGGGCGGACCGGTTGGATCCGGGATACGAGATCGACCATATCGAGGTGCGCTTCGAGGACGTGGACGCCGAACATGCCGAGCAGCGGCAGCTCACGTTTGCCGGAGTTGGTGATGAATGGGCGTCACGACTCACGCGGCTCGCCGATGGCCTGGGTGCCGACGCCGACGGTGAGGAGGGCTGACTTTGCCGCTACTCGCCATCGAGACGTCGGGACTCGGGATCAGCGTGGCGCTCGCCGATCAGGAAGCGATCCTCTGCCGCGCCGACGTGCTCACGCGGGCCGCCGCGAGCGAGCTACTCGTGAGCCTCATCGATGATCTCATGGCCCGCACCGGAAACTCGGGCGATGCGATCGACCGCATCGCCGTCTGTCGCGGGCCCGGATCGTTCACCGGGATCCGGATCGGACTCGCCACCGCCCGCGCGCTCTCGCTCGGGTGGAGCTGCCCGGTTGTTTCCGTGACGGCGTTCGAAGCGACCGTCGCCCAGCTCGCCGACTACCCGGGCGGTGTCTCCGTTTTGCTCGACGCGAGGCGGGGACAGATCTACTCACAGATGTTCGGATCTCCTCAGAATGAAGTGGGGGGCGCACGGCGGGTCACTTCCGATGCCGCGGTGATCGATCCGCCGGATCTCGCGAAGCTCGAGCGGCCCGTCGATGGCGGGACGATCGCCGTCGTCGGGTCCGCGCTCAATCGATACGAAGCGGAGATCCGCGCGGCCTTTCCGAATGCCACCTTGATGAAGGCTCCGGCCGGCCCGGACGCCGCCGGCGTGGCGGCAGCCGTCGAGCAAGGGTGGGCCTCGGCTGACCTCACATCGCTCTACATCCGTCCCCCGGATGCGCGCCTTCCCAAGAGCGCGGCGCCGGTGCGCGATGCCGACCGCTGAGTCGTGACGAGTCGCGCCATGAATGATAACGACTCGGCGGGCCCCGAACCCATCATGCGCCCGATCGAGATGACCGATCTCGATCGCATCCACGAGCTCGAAACCGAGATCTTCGCCAACCCCTGGAGTCGGCGATGCATCGCGGGTGAAATCCGCTCGCAGGGAAAGCAGACCCACACCCGCGTCATCGAGATCGACGGCGATATCGTCGCCTACATCATCGCGTGGTTCACCAGGAACGAGGTCCACCTCGCCAATGTGGCGGTCGCGGAAGGGCATCGCCACAAAGGCTACGCGCGGAGCCTGGTCGAGTGGCTCATCGACAAAGGCGAAGCGGCGGAGATGGTGTATATGGTGCTCGAGGTCCGCGTCACCAACGTTGCGGCGATCCGGCTCTATGAGCGGCTCGGGTTCGAGTCGATCGGTGTCCGCAAGGGCTACTATCGGGATGGGGAGACGGTCATTGACGCCCGGCTCATGGTCCTGCACCTGGGTGGGGCATAGAGAATTGGCGATAACCGCCTGCGCCACCCCCAATTGGGCCTCGGACTCTGGACCACCCTCCACCCGGATTCGGGCTTGTGACACGCCGTTTAGCGGCTAAACTCTAGCGCTCCGGTGCGGTTCGGCATAACGTTGCCAGATATGCGACCTGCATAGGCGATATACGCTGGCGATATGCCGGTCGGCCTATCCCGGATCGATTGGAAACAACGGAGGTTTCGTGGGGGCGCAAGAGAACGGATCCGATCCGAACCAGGAAGCCTGGCTCAAATGCGATGGATGCACCGAGATCCTCTACCGCAAGGAAATCGCCAGAAACTCGTGGGTCTGCCCGAAATGCGGACAGCATTTTCGGATTGGGAGCGGAGAGTTCATCGAGCTCCTTGCTGACCCGGGGTCGTTCTTGGAGCTGTTCTCCGGTATCAGCTCTACCGATCCGCTCGGCTTCGTCGACTCGAAGAAATACACCGACCGGCTGAAAGCCGCGCCGAAGAAAACGTCCGCGTCGGAAGCGGTCGTCGTCGGGAAGGCGAGCATCAGCGATCATCCCATCTGCCTGGGCGTGATGGACTTCAACTACCTGGGCGGAAGCATGGGGTCGGTCGTTGGTGAGCGTCTCGCGCGGTTGATGCAGATCTCCCTCGACGAGCGGTGGCCGCTCATCATTCTGTCGGCATCGGGTGGCGCGCGCATGCAGGAGGGGATCCTCTCGCTGATGCAGATGGCGAAGACGAGCGCCATGCTGGGACGGCTTCGCGAAGAAGGCATCCTCTATGTCTCCATCTTGACGCATCCCACGACCGGGGGTGTTACCGCGAGCTACTCGTGCTTGGGCGATATCATCCTGGCCGAGCCCAAGGCGCTCATCGGGTTTGCCGGGCCGCGCGTGATCAGCGAGACGATCAATCAGGAGCTGCCGGACGGATTCCAGCGCTCCGAGTTTCTGCTGAAGCATGGATTCGTGGATGGCGTCGTGGATCGACGGGAGATGCGCGACACGCTCATCCGGATCTTGGACTTCTTCGCGGCCGCCGGGCGAAACGCCCGGGTCGCTTCCACGGACGCTTCGGACGACCGATGACGCCATCCAAGTTCGAGCGGGCGATCTACGCGCTCCGCCGCCAGGGAATCAAGTACGACCTCGAGCGCATGCGCGTGTTGAGCGGCCTGCTGGGCCGGCCCGAGCGGCGCTTCAAATCGCTTCACGTAGCCGGGACCAACGGCAAAGGCTCCACGGCTGCCTACCTCGCCGCCATGGTTCAGGCGGCGGGTTACCGGGTCGGGCTCAATACCTCGCCTCACCTGGTCTCCTTTCGTGAACGCATCCGCATCAACGGCAAGAGCGCGTCGGAAGAGCTGCTCCTCGAGCAGTTCAACCGTGCACTTCCGGCGCTCCGCGAGGCGGACGCATCGTTCTTCGAAGCCACGACCATGCTCGCGTTCATTCACTTCGCTGATGCGGAAGTGGACGTCGCCGTCGCCGAGGTGGGTCTCGGGGGACGGCTCGACGCGACGAACATTCTCGAGCCGCTCGGCAGCGTGATCACGAGCCTCGATCTCGAACACACGCGCATCCTGGGCCGGACGATCCGGGAGATCGCGGGCGAGAAAGCCGGCATCATCAAGGCGCATCCCGTCGTCACGACGGCATCTCAGCCGGAAGGCATCGAAGCGATCTCGAAGATCGCCGATGAGCGCGGCGCCACGCTTCGCGTGCTGCGAAAGGGTATCGACTGGACGTATGAGCCGGGCGTGCTTTGCTGGCAGCCGGACACGGAGCGGGAACAGGTTCTCATCCCCGGGCTCACGGGGGAGCACCAGGCGGAGAACGCCGCGTGCGCGTTGGGGCTCGCCGAAATGCTCGACGCAAACGGCACGCTCAAGCTGCCCGCCGACGTCCGCAGGATCGCGATCGAAGCCTGCGCGTGGCCGGGACGTTTTCAGCGCTCCGTGATACGCGGGCAAGATGTGATCTTCGACGTCGCGCACAATCCGCCCGGCGCGCGCTATCTGATCAAGACGCTCCGTGATCATCCGGTGGACGGGCCGGTGGTGGCTGTTGTGGGCATGCTTCGTGACAAGCGTCAGGCGGAGTTCTTCCGGGAGATCGGTGACACGGTGGATCATGTCTGGACGACGACACCGCCCAGCGATGATCGCGCGCTCGCGGCGGAGGATCTCGCCGAGATCGGTCGTGCCGAGGGCGTGGCGTGCACGCCGGAGGCTGATATCGCGCGCGCGGTGGAGCGGGCGCTCGACCAGGCGGCCGCCGCGGGCGGACGCGTCGTGATCACGGGATCTCTCTTCACGGTGGGTGGCGCGATGGCGGCACTGGATATCCACCCGGCGGACACTCCCGCCGGCCTCGATCCGGCGCGGATCGAGCTGGAGAACGCTGCCGGATGACCCGGACGACGATCGGGATCGATATTGGCGGAACGAGCGCAAAGGTCGGCCTTCTGCTCCCCGACCTCACCGTTCGCGAGGCGGACGCGATCCCGACCGGGAAAGATCTACCCCCTCAAGCCCTAGCCGACGCGGCGCGCGATCGCCTCGAAGCTCTTCAACGCACGGCGAACGACCTCGGCCACGAGATCGCCGCGGTGGGCGTGGGGAGCGCGGGTCTCGTGAATGTCGAGGACGGGATCGTTCACACGTCACCCAACCTGCCGACTTGGAAGGACGTCCCGCTGCGAGAGGTGTTCTCGGAGACGCTGAAGCTTCCGGTCTCTCTCATCAACGACGCCAACGCCTTCGCGTACGCCGAAGGGGTGTACGGCGCGGGCGCCGGCTGTCGCGCGGGGCTCTTCGTCACGCTCGGTACCGGAGTGGGGGGCGCGCTTCTCATCGACGGCGAATTCTTGGGCGGCGCGTACGGCACGGCGGGCGAGATCGGACACATGTCGGTCGATGTAAATGGTGAGGAGTGCCCGTGCGGCGGACGCGGCTGCCTGGAGCTTCTCGTTGGGGCACGCCCGATCGTCGAGCGCGCGAAGCGCATGATCGCGAGCGGTGCGCCGGGGGCAGCGATCTACAAGGCCGCCGGGGGTGAAGACGCACCGATCACGCCGCGGGTGATCGCGGAAGCGGCTCGGGCCGGTGACTGGACCGCGACCAAGGTCTATGCTGACATGGGAGAGATTCTCGGCACGGCGCTTTCCGGCGTGGCGAACCTCTTGAGCCTCGACGTGATCGTCGTGGGCGGCGGAGTCGCCGAAACCGGAGAGCCGCTCTGGAAGCCGATGCGCGACTGGCTCGCCAAGCGTTCGATGTCACCCGAGCCGATGAAGCCGCGGATCGTCGCCCCGCGTTTCGCCCCGCTATCGGGGGTCGTCGGGGCCGCGGCCTATGCGCGCGACCACACGGATGCATGATCCGAGGTCCCAAGGAGGAACCGCGACCATGGCGCGCGGGTTTCCCGGATAGGAAAGGGAGGCGCCGTCGGCGATGAGAGGTCCGCGCACGACACTGCTGCTCCTTCTCCTGCCGCTCCTCATTGCCGCCGCCGTCCCGGACGAGGAAGGCGGAGAAGCGTCGTCCATCTGGCGCATCACCGCGTCGAACTTCCGGGGTGTCCGCTTGGACGCCGAGGAGATCGGCGACCTGCGTGATGTCGTCATCCAGCACGATTCCCTCACCGTCTGGGCCGATCACGGCAGCTACAACCGGACCACGAGCGTCGCGACATTCTGGGGGAACGTCCGCTTCAACGAGCGCGGGCAGGTCGTGCTCTGCCGTCGGGCCGTATACGATCGCAGCTCCGAGACGGGGATACTGACCGGTGAGGTACTCGCCGCCGACACCTCGTTCTCGGCCTCCTCCGACTCCGCCTTCATCGATCGGAATAACGACAGTGTCACGCTCTTTTCGAACGCCGCCGTCCACGACAGCGCGGGAGTGATCCGCGCGCAGCGGATCGATTACGACCGTCGCTCGGGGATTGCCGTGGCACAGGTCAACGTTTTTGCGTCCGACATGGAGACCGGCTCGGTCGTGAGAGGCGAACGGCTCGTCTACAACAGTGAGCGCGATGAGGCCGTGGTCACGGGAGACCCCGTGCTCACGACGCCGGGTGAGGAGGAGGACACGCTCGTCGTCGCGGCCGAGGAGCTTCGTCTGCACCGCGGTGAGGCCTGGGCCGAGGGGCTCCGCGACGTGCGCATTCGCCAGGGCGCGGTGAACGCGTCCGGTGATCACGCGCTACTCGATGAGAACGCCGGCTGGCTTCGTCTCACCGGAAACCCCGCCGCCTGGGACCCGGACGGTCGCATCACCGCCGACACGCTCGTCGTGATCTTCGAGAACCGTGTCGTGCGTCGGCTCGACGCGATCGGAAACGTGTACGTCGTGCAGGCGCCGTCGACCGGCGAGAAGGTGGGGGAGAAGATCATCGCGACCGGCGAGCGGACCGTCGCCCACTTCCACGATGGCGTCGTCGAGTCGCTCGTCGTCGAAGGGAGCGCGGTGAGCGACTACTACCCGGCACCCGCCGATCTCGAGACGGGAACGGGCGTCAATCACTGCCGCGCGAGGCGGATCACGCTCTTTCTCGAAGGCGGGCGCGCGACGAACGTGCTGCTCGAGGGCGAGGCGACCGGCCGCTACTGGTTCGCGTCAGAGGGTGGGCCCGAAAAGGATGACGCAGCGGGTGCCGACACGACGGCCACCGACAAGGCGGCCACCGCCGGCAGCGACACGACCGGTATCGGCACGACCGGTGCCGAGAGCGACTCGCTACTGGCTGCCGACAGCCTCGCGGAGAGCCCCGCCGACTCCGTTCAGGTGCTCACCGTATCGAGCGTCCTCGAAGAGATTCCCGAGGAAGAGGCGCCGATCGACAGTGCCGCCGCCGACAGCCTGATGTGGGTCGAGCGCATGCGCACTCTCGAGAACGTGGATCCGCCCGACTCGCTCTTTCCGGGTGGGATGGACGACGTGACCTACGGTGGCGACATCGTCGAGTTCCACGTCGAGACCGACGAGATCCGTCTTCGCGAAAACACGACCGTCCGCTACCAGGACGCCGATCTGAGCGCCGACGAAATCGTGCTCCGCGCAAGCGATGAGTCGATTGAAGCGACCGGCTCGCCCATGCTCTCCGATCCCGGCGGCGATATCACCGGGCACACGATGACGTACGACATCAACACGAAGAAGGGGCTCGTCTACAGCGGACGGACGGAGTTCGAAGGCGGATACTACTACGGGCGACGCATCAAGAAGGTCACCGAACAGAATCTCCTCGTCGATCACGGCGTCTACACGACCTGCGACCAGACCGATCCGCACTTCCACTTTCTCACGCCGCAACTCAAGCTTCGCCTCAAGGACAAGGTGATCGGCCGGCCGGTGATCTTCCACATCGGGCACATTCCGATCATGGCGGCTCCGTTCTTCGTCTTCCCCACGAAGAAAGGGCGGCGATCCGGTTTCCTCATGCCCGAGGTGGAGGTCGGGATCAGTCAGACCCGCGGCCGGTTCGTCCGAAACCTGGGCTACTACTGGGCGCTCAGCGACTACATGGACGTGAGCAGTTGGGTCGACTTCTACGAGAACAGTCCCCGCTGGATCGGGTACTTCAGCGGACGATACCGGGCGCGCTATCTTCTGAACGGCAGCATCTACTCGTCGTACGCGCTGGAGCTGCCGGAACGCACGGACAGCCCCGACGACGCGACGCGCGAGTCACGTCGCTGGGAGTTCCGTGCGCGCCACAGCCAGGAGCTATCGCCGACCGCGACGCTCAAGGTCGACGCGAACTTCGTGAGCGATCAGGACTTTCTCTTCGAGCAGGAGTTCGGGACGACCGTGGAGGAGCAGCTCGATCGCTATCTGCGTTCAAACCTCTCGTTCACGAAGTCGTGGACAGGGGCGAGCCTCACCGCCGCGATGTCGCGCAATCAGGACCTCGAGGCGGAGCCGGGGGAGGTCGAGGTTCGAAGCAGCCTTCCGTCCGTGGGCTTCTCCTTGAACCGGCGCACGCTCGGCAGACGCTCGCAGGGGCGCGATCCCGGTTTCCTTCCGTGGCTTGCGAGCGTGTCGTACGGCTACTCGAACCGTATCGAGCAATCGCTCACGGAGATCAAGAATGGGGCGCCGACCCGAGCGTCCGCGATGAGGCACGACATCAGCATCTCCGACAGCCGAAAGCTCTTCGGTGCGCTCAACATCTCGCCGTCGTTCTCGTACCGGGAGTTTCTCTTCGAGAAGGACAACCGTAACGAGTTCTGGCAGCGGGCGGGATCGTGGAGCGCGGCACTCAGTGCCAACACGACGCTCTACGGCACGTGGCTCGGCGGGCTCGGGCCGCTCGTGGGATTCCGGCACATCATGGTGCCGTCGCTCTCGTTCAACTACCGGCCGACGATCAGGAGCGGCACGTACCTCGATGACGAGGGGAACACGCAGCAGCGCTTCTCGTCGGTGGGCGGGATCTCGTTCGGGAATTCGACGCGGTCGAGGCGCCTGGCGCTCTCGATCCAAAACCGTTTCCAGGCGAAGCTCCAGCGCGGCGAAGAGGTGCAGAAAATCAACGAGCTCGCGAGCGTGGGGATATCGACCTCGTACGACCTGGAGAAGGAGGAGGAGCCGCTCTCGCCGATCCGTACGACGCTTCGGATGCGGCCGCACCGGGCGTTCAACGTGGATCTCTCGGCGTCGTATGACGTGTACGACACGGTCTCGCACATCACGAGCGTGTCGGTGAACTCGAACCTGAGCCTGAGCGGAACGACCGTGGGGGCGCTTCCGGCGGGTGCCGAATTCACGATGCCCGGCGGCGATCGCGGTGGACGTAGCGGACTGGTCAGTGAGGACGAGAGGGCCGCGGCCGGACAACCGTGGCGGCTGAGCCTCGGGCACAGCTACACGCGCGGCCGCGACCCGAAGAACTACTCGAGTAGCCTCCGCGGGCAGCTCTCGATCACGCTCACGCCGAGCTGGCAGGTGAGCTACTCGAGCAGCGTGAATCTCAAGGAGAAGGATGTGGTGAGTCACAACTTCTCCATCTACCGTGATCTTCACTGCTGGGAGGCGCGCTTCGAGCGGCGGTATTTCGGGGACAACGCGTCGTTCTACTTCAAGATCAACGTGAAAGACATCGATGAGATCTTCTACGAGCGCCGGTCGGGGTACTAGAGAGCCTGCGCGTCGAGCACTTCGGCGGAACCCGGAACCTCTTGCCGGGGTTGAGCCTAACGTCCCGGTTTGGTAGCCTCGTCGGCGCCTCGGGGCGGTCGGTGCGAGATGCCGGCCCGGCCCCGGATGGATGGGATTCAATCAATCATGGAGCCAGAACCGTGGGTCGCAACTTAACTTCAATAATCGCAATGTTTTTGGCGATGCTGGCCGTGTCGGCCACCGAGTCCGATTCCGACAGTGGGGCGGACGGCAAGCGGACGGGGAACGTCCACATCCAGGTGCTCTGCACGTCCGAGAACCTGGGCGAACTACTGCCGTGTGGGTGAAAGAGCGGCCGTAAAGGCGGGCTGGCCCGGCGGGCCACCTACATCGACTCGCTCAAGACGATCAATCCCAACACGCTCGTCCTCGACACGGGCGACTTCTGCGAGCTCATCACCAAAGACACCAATATGAAGAGCGACTTCATCCTGAAGGTGATGGGGCGGATTGGCTACGACGCCGTCACGTTCGGCGAGCGGGAGCTTCGCTTCGGGCCCAGCTACTTCGATCATCACTTTGGCGATGGAATGCAGCTACTCATGACGAACGTGTTCCGATTGAAGAGCGGGGCCGCGGGACAGGTCGGCGTGCCGTATCTCCTGCGCGAGATGGGTGGGGTGCGTGTCGGCGTGTTTTCACTTCTTGATGAGCGCGTGATGATGGAGGTCCGATCGCAGGTGCCGGACTACATGGTTCGAAACGCGTTTCGAACGGCGCGCGAAACCGTGGACGAGTTCATGGCGATGGGTGTCGAGATCATCGTGCTCATGGCGCAGTTGGATATCGCCACCGTGGACGAGTTGCTCCAGCAGGTGCCCGAGATCGACGTCGTGATTGCGGGGCGTCAACCGGGGCTCAGGGCCACGCACAAGGCCACGGGGAACACGATCATCGTCCGTGCGGGGAAGAAGGGCGAGAACATGGGCTACCTGGATCTCGTCGTCGATCCGGACGGTGAGATCATCGAATACGGTGGGCGCTCCGTTCCGCTCGGAAACCGTGTTCGTGACAACAAAGAGATCGCGATACTCGTGAACGAGATGAACGCGGAGCTGCAGCGGCTGAAGGAGGAGGTCAAAGAAGCCCGCCGCCGGGAATACCAGAGCCAGTTCGTCACCGATCGCTACATCGGGGCCGAGGCATGCGCCCGCTGCCACGAGCCCGAATACGAAAGCTGGAAGGCGTCCGGGCACGCGAACGCGTACGAGTCACTCGTGAGCCTGGGGATGCAATCCAGCGGCGACTGCCTCAAATGCCACGTCGTGGGGCACAACACTCCGACGGGATTCTACAGCTCCGAGACCGAACCCGATCTCGCCGCGGTGCAGTGCGAGTCGTGCCATCGAATGGGCACGGACCACGTCTCCGATGGGGAGGGGGAAGAGGTCGTCTCGATCGACTGCATGTCCTGCCACGATGCCGAGAACTCTCCGGACTTTGAGTTGGAGAGTTATTTGGAGAAGATCAAGCACTGGGATTAGGGGGGGGGGGCGGGTGGGGAGGGGGGGGGGCCG
>CAZAMP010000063.1:20060-20414 GCA_964486455.1 uncultured bacterium
CGCGGCGGCATCGGCGGGACGGCCCGCCTACCGGCTCCCCGCTCACTTCGTTCGCTCCGCGCAGACTTAGTCGCCGTACGACGGGCCATCCCGCCGCTGCCTCCGCTGGACGTGTTGCGCCCGCTCCCCTCAGCTCGCTCCCTGCGACGAACCTCCGGATGCCCCCGTTCCCAGGATGCCTCCGCTTGACGTATCGCTCGCTTCGTTCGCTCCGCGCAGACTTAGTCGCCGTACGGCGGGCCATCTCGCCGATGCCTCCACCTTGCAGCGTAGTACGCCCAGCGCTGAAGCCGCCTATTAAGCAGGCATCATTCGAAAGACACGTCCGCATAGCCTCCGGTTGGTCCGTCGGCC
>CAZAMP010000064.1:0-19526 GCA_964486455.1 uncultured bacterium
TCTTCTCCTTCATCTCGGTCTCGGTCGCCGCGCCCACGTTGATGACGGCGACGCCACCGGCGAGCTTGGCGAGCCGCTCCTGGAGCTTCTCGCGATCGTAGTCGGAGCTTGTCTCTTCGATCTGATTGCGGATCTGCTCCGTGCGGGCCTTGATGTCGGCGGCCTTGCCGGAACCCTCGATGATCGTGGTGTTGTCCTTGTCGATCGTGATGCGCTTGGCCTGCCCGAGATCAGTCATCTTGATGTTCTCGAGCTTGATGCCGAGGTCCTCGGAAATCACCTGGCCGCCCGTCAGGATCGCGATGTCCTGCAGCATGGCCTTGCGGCGGTCGCCGAAGCCCGGGGCCTTCACGGCGCACACCTGCAGCGTGCCGCGGAGCTTGTTCACGACCAGAGTCGCCAGCGCCTCACCCTCGACGTCCTCGGAGATGATGAGAAGCGGCTTGCCCGCCTGGGCCACCTGCTCGAGCACCGGCAGGAGGTCCTTCATGTTCGAGATCTTCTTCTCATGCAGGAGCATCAGCGCGTTCTCGATCGAGACTTCCATCGACTCCTTGTCCGTCACGAAGTAGGGCGAGAGGTAGCCGTTGTCGAACTGCATGCCCTCGACGACGTCCAGCGTCATCTCGGTCGACTTCGCCTCTTCAACCGTGATCGTGCCGTCCTTGCCGACCTTGTCCATCGCCTCGGCGATCTTGTCGCCGATGGTCTGGTCGCCGTTCGCGGAGATCGTGGCCACGTTCTTGATTTGCTCGGTGTCACGGACCGGCTTCGAGAGCTTGCGGAGATCCTCGGTGATCGTTTCCACGGCCTGCTCGATGCCGCGCTTGAGCGCCATCGGGTTGGCACCGGCGGTGACGTTCTTGAGACCTTCACGGAAGATGGCCTCGGCGAGAATGGTCGCGGTGGTCGTGCCGTCACCGGCGACGTCGGAGGTCTTCGACGCGACCTCACGCACCATCTGCGCGCCCATGTTCCGATACGGCTCTTCGAGCTCGATCTCCTTGGCGACGGTCACACCGTCTTTGGTGATCGTGGGGGAGCCCCACTTCTTGTCCAGCACGACGTTGCGGCCACGCGGGCCGAGGGTGACCTTAACGGCCTTCGCCAGCATCTCGACGCCCTCGAGCACCGCCTGGCGTGCTTCATCTTTGAAAAGCAACTGCTTCGCACTCATCAAAAGACTCCTTGTCTTCAAACGGCTGTCAGTAGTTTCGAAGTAAGGTCCGGGTTGGCACGGCTCACTTCGCGATGACGCCGAGGACGTCATCTTCCCGCAGGATAACGAAGTCGTCGCCGTCGATCTTGACCTCGGTGCCCGCATACTTGCTCATCAGAATGCGATCGCCCTTGTTGACGTCGGGCTTCGTCCGGCTGCCGTCGTCGTTCAGACGGCCCGGGCCCACAGCGATCACTTGACCCTGCTGAGGCTTCTCCTTCGCCGTGTCGGGGATGATGATCCCACCCCGGCTCACCTCGGTCTCCTCGAGACGCTTGACGAGGATGCGATCCGCAAGGGGATTAACCTTCATCGTTTTCCTCTCCGGTTGTGCCGGCAACGCGCCGGCGTCGGCCTAGAACCCATGAGTGTCGGGCCGCCTCCTTTTCCCGCCCTCCATTCGCGGGGGGGGCGACCAGAATGAACACGCCCGCACTACAACGCAGGGGTCGTGCCAATTGACACTCCGCAACACCGAGGCAAGTTTCCTCTTTTATTCTAATGTGTTACAAGCTTTGTCAAAATGACCTTGCCTTAGGGCCCGAAGAAGCGAAGGAGTTGACTGCCCAAATGGCATAGCCCACGTCGCCTGGCCATTCGAGCTGGCCATTTTGGCATATTCCGTTCAAAAGTGCAACTCACGCGTGTCCGCTATCCTCGTGCGAGTTCCGGTTCGACGCGTAAAGCACGAAATATCAATAAGGTACTAACCGTTTCACTCTGTAACGCTTTGCCCAAATGGCAGGTGAGCTGCTTCTGGGGCCGGAGTGTCACATTGGCAGAAGCGGGTGAGAACGCCCGGGCGCGGAGTCCGCCCGGGCCACAGTGCGGTCGATGCGTCACCTATCGGAGGCACTAGTCGAGGTAGATGTGAAATCCGAGGCTTGCGTTGTTGACGATGCTTACCTGGCTTGCTGATGTCGCGATTGTCGTGACCGAATCCCCTCCGCCGGCCGGAGTCTGGCTCATCATCTCGATCCCGACCCCGCCGGAAAAGGAGACGTTCGGGAGACCGAGGCGGCCCAGGAAGAGCTCCGCGCCGATCATCGCGCCAAGCGCGAAGCTGCTGGCCGATTCCTTCGACTGGGGCTCGGTGGCGTATTCCTCTCCGGGGGGGATCGGCGGCGCGACTTCCCCCTCGCTCTTGAAGCGAATCCCCGGGCGGAAGAACAGAATCATGTTCTCCTCCGACGCCATGGGGAGGACCAGGCCTGCCTCGACCGCAACATCCACGAGGGTGGTCGTGGCCCCGGGGTCTGTCAGGTGATTCCCGTCGGTGTCGATCGGGACCTGGTTCTGCATGTCGAATCCGAAGCCCAGATCGAGTCCGAAGCTTGGGCTTGCCCAGTACCGGATCCCGACGGGCGCCTCGCTGCTGAAGTACCCGAACCCGATCGTTCCAACATGATCGCTCACCGCATCCTGAGCGGACGCGGGCATCGCCGGAAGCGCGAGCGCGACGATAACAAGAATGACACGCTTCATGACCGCACCATCTCCTTTTTGTGAGGATCGCATCAGGGATTGGCGGGCATTCTATGGAGAGGGACGAGGAGGGTCAACCCGAGCGGGTCAAATGCCGTATTCCTTGAGCTTTCGGTACAGGGTTCTGAGTCCGATCTTGAGGATGGTCGCCGTTTTCTGTTTGTCATGCCCCGTCTGTTTCATCGTCTCTTGAATGGCGTGTTTCTCGATCTCTTTCATCGACATCCCGACGCGGAGCCGGAGGCCGCTCGTTCCCCCGTCCGAATCGCGGACGTTGGGGGGGAGCTGCGTCACATCGATGGTGTCGCGTCCGGACGAGAGCACGACGAGCCCCTCGAGCATGTTTCTGAGCTCGCGCACGTTTCCGGGCCACGAGTAGCTCAGCAATCGGTCCATCGCTCCGCGCGTGAATCCCTCGACCGTCTTGTTGTGCTCTTTGTTGAATCGGGTGATGTAGTGGTCGACGAAGATCGGGATGTCGTCACGCCGTTCCCGCAGCGGCGGCAGCGTCAGGGTCACGACGTTCAGCCGATAGTAGAGATCATCACGAAAGTCACCCCGGTCAACCATATCGGCCAGATCCCGGTGCGTGGCGCAGATCAGTCGGACGTCGGTCTTGATGGGGTCCGTGCCCCCGACGCGCTCGAATTCCCGGTCCTGAAGCACACGAAGAAGCTTCGCTTGTACCAGGATCGGAATGTCGCCCACCTCGTCGAGGAACAATGTTCCGCCGTCGGAGATTTCGAAGCGGCCCGCGCGTCGCCGGATCGCACCCGTGAACGCCCCCTTCTCGTGACCGAATAGCTCGCTCTCGATGATGCTCGACGAGAGCGCGGTGCAGTCCAGCTTCACGAATCGCTCGTCCCGTCGGGGGGAGTTGTGGTGGATGGCCTGCGCCACGAGCTCCTTTCCCGTGCCGGTTTCACCGAGGATGAGCACCGTCGCGTGGGTCGCAGCGAGCTGCTTGACCTTGTTGTAGATCGTGACCATCTGAGGTGAGTTTCCGATGATGTTGTGGAAGCCGAAGCGCTTGTCGACGCGCCGGTGCAGCTCGGAGTACTTGAGCACGAGCTCCTGGTGAGAGAGGCCGCGCTCGATCACGGCCGCGATCTTCTCCAGGTTCCACGGCGCCATCTGGAAATCGTAGGCACCGAGGCGCATCGCCTCGGTGGCAAGCTCTATGTCATCCGGATCGCACGATGTGAGCAAGATGACGCAGATCTCGGGATTTCGCTGTCGCGCGAGCGCGAGCAGCCGGAGCCCGACGATACGCTGAGGGCGAAGCTCGACGATCATGGCATCGAAGTGTCTGCTGTCGATCAGGTTGTAGCCCGCCTCGCCGTCTTTGGCCCACGTCATCTCGTGGCCGGCCCCCTCGAGAAAACCGATCATGTCTCTGATCTCCGGCATATCCCGGGCGACGATCAGAACTCTGGGCTGCATGTCCGGACGACTCATGGCTGGATGGCCTCCTTCCATTCGGCGGGTGAGTCTACCGAAAGGATGGCCCGGCGTCATGGCGGATTGACGATCTGGCCGTCGCGGCCGGTGAGTCGCGTGGCGCCAGGAACCGCCGTTGGGGCGGGAACGAAGTACCCACCCGGATGTCGTGCGAGGTCAGACGATTAGGGCGCTATCGCGATTGATCGTTCCCGGAGGTCCCATTCACCGACGGACCGGGAGGTTGCGGGAGGGGACGCATGTCGTTGAGCGGCAATGGTTCACCTTCAACCGCCCGCGCCGTCATTTTGGCACGCTTAGTGCAAGCCGAATAGTGGGCAGGAGACCGAATTCTGGGGCCAAGACCCATTTAGATGGAGGTACAGCATGCGACGGCTGCTAACGATTATCGCGGCCTCCCTGCTTCTCGGCGCGTTGCTTGGTTCCGAGGGCGGGCAGCCGACCGGGGACGCCAGCGTGCAGAGCGATTCGTCCGTCCAGGAGACGCGGGGCGCGTCTGCAGAGGCAATTAAGCGTCTCTTCTCTGACGACGCGATCTAGATCACTCCGACATATCAATCCGGCATATCAATCCGAGATAGCGAGCCCGCAGTTCGCGCAAGGAGACGGACCCGACCTGACCACCCCCCGAGGGTTGGGTCCTCTCCTTGAGATGTGTCAGTCCTTCCGCTAGCCTGTCCGCCGAGTTTTGATTCGGAAACCTACCTGGAAGCGAACGGTGCACAGGCATGTCTGAACGATCAGTGTTTCATCGACTCGGCAGGCGGGTGATCGTGTTTGCGGTCACAATGACGGGGATCACACTGTGGATGGGGTGCGGGGGTAGCGCTCCCCCGCCGGTCACCGAGGTTCATGAAGTCCGTCAGGTTCGACAATCCGATGGGGGACCGCCCTCTTGGCTCTCCGATCCCACCCGTCACCCGGACTACCCGCCGGACCGCTATCTCTGCGCCGTCGGTTCTTCGAAGAAATCCGAGCGCGCCGCCGAGCGCGCCGCGTATCGGCAGCTCGCGGATCGGCTCGATGCGGAGGCCGAGGCGATGCTCCGGCGCCTCGTGGATGCTGATCGCGCCTGGCAGCGCGACGATTCGTTTCAACTCGCCCTCGATCGCGCCATGTCTCGGGGGAGGCAGCTCTCTGTTACGTGGATGGAGTTGAGTCGTTCAGGCCCATATCAGCGGCGCGGAAGCTGGCATGCGATTGCGTGCCTCAATCGTGAAGAGATGCGCGATCGCCTGACGCGGCGTGCGGCCGCCGTCGCGCAGCAAGCCCACGACGCCGAGACCGGTGCCCTTGTCGCCGCCGAAGAGGATGACTGGTTCGAATTCGCGCGACAGGTGAGAACGATACGCACGAGCGAGGCGGAGCATCTCGCCGTCGTAGCCCGGCAGCACGCGCTTCAAGGGTCCGAGCACCCGATCGCTCCACGACCGAGAAGCGGGTCGACTCCCATGAAGGCCGCACTGGACAGTCTCCGCAAGTGGACGGGCTGGACGCTCCGGACCGATTTCAGCTGGGAAGGCAAACCTCCTCCTCCGTCCTTCCAGCCTCGGCTCAAGGACAGGCTCATGCGCGGGCTTCTCGAAGAGGGGTTCCGGATCGGCTTCGGTACCGGATGTCCGAAGCACGTGCGTCCCGACGAGGACGAGGAACCGATCGAGACAGGAAGTCACTACGTGCTTCGCATCCGCGTCAACGGAACGAGCTCGAGAACGGCGATCGCGTCATGGGACATCGAATACGATCTGGCAATGGATGTGCGTCAATGTGACGGTGGGGTGGAGATCCCGTCACGGTTCTTCGGGCGGATATCGGCGACCCACGACAGGGACCCCGGAACGGCGTACCTCATGTCGCTGAACAACGGCGAGCTGGATTCGCTCGTGACGCACGCGTTCCGCGAGATCGACCTGATTCTTCCTGGGGAGATCACCGAGTAGTCACCGTCGGCGCTGCGGACCGGCGACGTTCTATCTGCGTGACCGCCGACCGGACTTCTTCTTGGGCGCCGCCTTCGTCGCGGCTTTGCGCGATCGCCGCTTCCGAGACGCCGCTTTGCCCGGGGCCATGCCCTGGGTCAAGAGCCGTCCGACATCACGCTTTCCCAGCTTCCTCAGGGTGACGATCTTGCTCTGGTGGGTTTCGCGCGGTCGGCTTCGCCCTTGCTCCCAGAACGCGACGGCGCCCGGCGTGACGCCGAGCAGTGTTGCCAGCTCGCTCTGGGTGATTCCGAGTCGCTTTCGAAGCTTCTGGATCAGACCGGGCGAGAAGCGCGCCTTCCGCATCTCGTCGGCTGACGCCGTGGCAAGTCCCGGCACGCCCGATGGTCGTGGAGCGCTGCCGGGCGCGTCTTTACGCAGTTGATTGATCGTGCGGCGAAGCTCCGCCACCGTCTTCTTCAGCCGAACGACTTCCTGCGAAACGGGGCGGCTGGTCGCCTTCGCCTCTTTGCGGGCCAGCCGGACAATCTCGGCTTTCAGGGCGCTCTCTAGCTTTCCCATAGCGAACCTCCATTCTGTGAGGCGAAGCCAGTTGAGGGTGGAGCAGCTCTTTTTCAGGTGTCAGAAGCTGGCCATCAGGGTCGTGGGTGCTTATCTTTCTAACACATCGTCGGCGGACGTGCCATTGGTAACGCTCGTTCCCTTCATATTGTCTATAGAGGATTGTCCGAGATGCGCATCCTAATCATGTTCACTTTTTTGGCGATTTCGACCACACAAGCGTGGGGGCAATACCTGATCGCTCGAACGCCGGTTTCGGATACGACCTTTGTTGCGGTGATCGACACCGAGAGCGGCACGCTCATCTCCAGTGCGTCCGTTCCATCCGAAGTCAGCCCCAACAGCACCAAAGCTGTCGGGATCGCATGGGTCGATGGCGACTATCTTCTCGTGGATGACGAGACGGATCGTATCTGGACCGTCACCGAGGATCTTCAGCTCGCGGCGGAAAGATTCGCCACACCGCCGTTTCCAGGCGGCCTGACCGCACATGACGGCTCTCTCTTCTTGAAAGTCAATGGTAGTGGCGAGCAGGCGGACATGATCTACGAGCTTGATAGCATGACCGGCGCCGTGGTTGACAGCATCGCGGTACCCGATTCGATCTCGACCATCCAGGATCTCACCAGTGATGGAACGTACCTCTGGGCGATCGATACCTCTTCGCCCCGGATCTGGCGCATCGATCCGGCGACGGGTCAGTTCGAGCCGTCCGCTGAGCTACCTGGTGTCCTGTCCTTCTTTTTCGCGATCGCGTGGGATCCGGACAACCAGTGGCTGTGGGTGGTCGAAAGCGCGATCGACGCCCCGCGCGTGCACACTCACGTTCCAGGCGCCGGAACCATCAACCTCGCGTTCTCCTTCGATGATGGAGAGGAATGGCGCTTCTACCGCTCGATGGTTTTTAGAAACGACATGACCCCGACGCGAGAGATGAGCTGGGGAGGCGTGAAGAGTCGGTTTCGCTAGCCCGCCGCCAGGTGCTCGCGGTAGATCGGGACGACGACGGCCTTCGCCGTGTCGAGAAAACCGCTCGGCACGATGAGCACTCCGTGCGGCTCGACGGGGTCCTCCTGCAAGTACTTGAGCGGCTCGCCGAGGCAGTTCACCATCGTGAGGCCGGACTCCTCGAGAATGACCTGCAGAGCGCAGCTATCCCACTCCTTCGGGTGACCGCCGGCGTGCAGGACGATGTCGACCTGCCCATCCGCGGCCATGGCCGCCCGCCCTCCGAAGCCGCCCGACGTGAGGATCCGTGACGAGCCGAACGCCTCCGCGATTTTGAGCGTGAGTCCGTGGAGATGCCGTGTGCTCACGCCGAGAACCGGCTCGTCCACCGGCACGGACGACTCGCGAAAGAGCCGGCGTGTGCTCCCGGTGGCCGTCAGAAACGCCCCCTCCCCGATGGATGCCTCCATCAGGCTGTCCGCCGTAGGTTGGAAGATCACGCCCATCATCGGTCGCCCCTCCACGGCGAGACCGATCAACACGCCCCACCCGTCGGAGCCCTCGATAAACTCGCGCGTGCCGTCGATCGGGTCGACCATCCAGGTGCGCGCGGCCTCGAACCGCCTGGGATCGGGCGGCGACTCTTCGGAGAGAACCGCGTCGTGAGGAAAACGAGAGCGAAGTGCTTGAACGATGTGCGCGTCGACGACGCGGTCGGCCTCGGTGACCGGTTCATCCCCGACCTTCAAATCGACCCGAAGCTCCGTGCGGAAGTAGCGCATCGCGATCTCTCCCGCCTCGCGGGCGAGCGAAACCGCGACCGCGCGTTCATCGCCGAGGACGCTCATTCGGTCTTCGGCTGTTCATCCGGCGCAGGTTCTGGTTTCTTTGGCAGGAGTGCTTCCGGGGGATCACACTTCACGCGGGCGAGCTTTCCCGGGCTCGTCGAGTCGGTGATGAGGCGGATCTTCCCCTGGAAGGCGTTGAAATTGGTGACGCGCACGACCGCGGGGGCCTTCGTCTTTCTGTCGGGCGCCCAGAGAACGGCGATCGGCTCGCCGTCGTGCGTCGAGTAGGCGTAGGTGGCCTGTGGCCCGGCCTTCTTCAGCGTCATCTCGATGGCGCTTCTGAGGAAGTCCGGCGTGTGTGTCGGATGGTTGTCATCGAGTGTGTAGAGCACCCGCTCGTGGCACATGGCGACGAGCGCGTCAACGTCCCGCTTGTTGAACGCCGCGATAAACGACTGAACGGCATCGACAGTGTCTGCAGTGGCCACCGGATCATCTCCTGGTCGGAAGAGGTTGGTACCGCGATAGGGTGAGATGATAGGAACTGGGAGAGGGCGTGTCAAAGGAGGAGGGGCGACCGCGATGCGGTGCCCCTCCCACTTCCGCTGATGGCTACGTCCCGATGCTACTTCAACAGGACCATCTTGCGAGAGATCGTCTCCGAGCCCGTCTCCAGGGTGTAGAAATACATCCCGGACGGAAGCTCTCGATCGAGGTTGTCCCGTCCGTCCCAGGAGATCGTGTGGTTGCCTGAGCGGCGAACGCCGTCAATGAGCGAACGTACTTCGCGCCCCGCGGCGTCGAACACCCGGAGCCAGACCATGCTTTCGCGATCCAGCTCGAACTCGATTTGTGTCATCGGGTTGAACGGGTTGGGGACGTTTTGCGAGAGCGCAAAGGCCGAGCCGGAACCGACTGTCGCCACGTCGGTCGTGATCTCGGCGCCGCACACCTCTTCCCAGAGCGTCTGGGCCTGGGTGGCGTTCGCGCGAAGATCGACAACCGAGGTTCCGCCGAGGATCGCGAAGCCCGCGTAGGCGGTATCGCCCGCGGCGATGTTGAAATCGCCCGTCGCGATGAGCGTGCCAATGTCCTCCGGTCCGCGCGACGTCTGCGCAAACCCGCTGAACAGGTAGCTCGCTTTGTCGGAGTCCGTCCAGTTGTCGCTGGTTCCAACCGCGCGGAAGGTCAAGGCGCCTTCCGGATTCAGCACCGTGATGCCGCCCTTGTTGCTCGTGCTGGGATCGGAGATCACGCCGAGGTCGATATCGGCCTCGTAGCTCACCGAGTTGGTCTGGTACACGTTGTTGAAGTCCCAGTCCATGACGAGGCCGACCCGGAGGCCGTTGATCGCGGATCCGGAGTTGTTCGCGAGCTTGTAGCACAGGATGACGAAGTCGTTGTTCGGCGGAGCCTGGAACGCGTGGGACGTCGCGATCACCTCGATCCCGTACGGGCTTTCCGCGTGCTCGTCATCGAACGAACACTGGGCCATCTGGTCCGACACGTCGCTCGGCTCCAGGAAGAGGATCTCGGACGTCTGATACGTGTCGTTGTCCTCTTCTCGGATCGCCGACGGCGACTGGCGATAGTCGTCGGAGACCGGGTCATCGGCGCCGGTGCCGAATAGGATCGACCCTTCGTAGACGTTCTGTACGCCGGCGGGGTACTGGAAGCCGCTGCCGTACTGGCCGGGAACGCCTTCACCTGTGCCGGATACGCAGATGTTTCCGGTGTTGAGCATCGAGAAGACCACGCTACCCGCGTCCAGGTCCTGAACCTGCATGGGAACATAGTCGTCATCGTAGAGACATCTCAGGCCCGCCATGTCGTCGGAGTGGAGCGAGGCCATCCAGGTCTGGCAATAGCCGACGGACGCGTACATGGTGGCGCCGCCGACGGTCGAGTGGCCGAGTCCGAGGAAGTGGCCGATCTCGTGAACCGTAATGCTCCGAACGTCGAAGATGTTGGACCCACAACCGTTTCCACACGGTGGCAGCGCGTCATCGTGCGTTCCGAAGCTATACGTGTCCGAGTAGGTGATGTCTGACTCCTTGCGTCCCCAGAGCTCCTGCGGCCCTCCGACGCAGTTGTCGCACCATGACGCGTCCCCGCCGCTCCCCCAGTAGTAGGAGTACGTGACGGCGATGACGCTTCCCGAGCACTGATTGAGGCAATCCTCGAACGAGATCGCGCTGATCCCGTCCATGGTCCCGCCGCACGAGGTCGTGTAGGCGCCTTCCTGGAAGTCGAGCGTTTGTTCGGTCACGTCCTCCCAGGTCTGGAACGAGATACGGACTTCGTCGAGCTCTCCCTGGCCCGGGATGCAGTGCTCATCCAGCACGTTGTTGAGTCGATACTCGACCGGATTGCTGGGGGCCCACCACGGACCGTTGATCAGCGCGTATGCGCCCGCTTGCTGGGTCGCGACGACCAAGAGGAGCGCGGCGGCGATAAGTAGTGCAGTCGTTCTCATCGCACACCTCCCGGAAGCTCATCGATGTCCGCATTGTCGCGAATCGTCTGGACGAACGTGCCGTAGAAGCGCTTGCCGGACTCGGCGTCGACGGTGGAGTCCAGTTGCCCGTCGTGATCGGCGTTGAAGCTGGCATCGACGCCGTCCTGCCGGATGACGATCTCCTCGCCCGTCTCATAGTCGACGGTGATCGCGAACTTGCCCTGGCACATTCCATGGGCGCGGTAGTAGTAGTCGTTCTTGACTTCGACGAAGACGATGACGCGCTCGCCGATCTCGAACTCGGGCGTGCAGCTCACCTCGACATAGACGTCGTTCGCTGTGCCACCGAGCTCCTCGAGGACGATCGTTTCCCCGTCGACGCTACCCTTGTAGAGCGTATCCAACGAAAGGGTCACGTACGTGTACACGAACTTGTGATCCTGGTGCCATCGACTCTCGACGTCGGCAACGACGCCTTCGACGACCAGGTCGGAGAGAATCGTGAGCTCCTCCGTCGACCGTCGAATCATGGTCGTGCCTTGTGCGGTCTCACACCATGCGGCACTCAGGACCGCCACGGCCATCATGGCCACGACGACCCTCGATACGAAACGGGTCATGGGAACCTCCTTGGGGTGCGCGAACGCGGGAGAACCGCGCCCCCGACCGATGGATGATTCGCAGGAACCTGCGCTGGAACCGGAGGGGATCGCCGTGTTTGCTAGGCTGCGGGATCCCAACACTATGATTCTACCCGAAAGCGCCGGAAGCGACAATTGGTCAGGCCGTTGCGCGCGGCCGCGGTGGCGTTTCGTTCGGGAATCCGACCACCCGTTAGGAAGTCGACAGACGCTCATCGGAGGGTGCCGCATGCGCAAAACCCCTTTGTGCACATGACGATGTGTCCGATTTCTGACGTCGCACGGACTAATCCGCGCCCGCGCTGACGTGGAGGTGACGCGGACAGCGCATTTGTTGGGAGATCCGGACGCGAAATTGATGTCCCGGCGGATGGTGCGCCCGTGGCACCTCACTTGCGTTGGCGTGATCGCGGCGGGGCGTCGATGGGTCATGGCCAGTCCGTCGCATCCGGGGACGGGGGCGGCCAAATCGGCTGGTTCCTTCCGGGGCGTCTCCGGATATCGGCGGACCCCATTGGCGTCACCGCCACCAGTTTCCGCGGCGCGAGGTCGCTGAGGAACCGGCGTGGGGCTTCGACCACCGTCGTGTTCCGTGTCCGCTCCGCTCGGCTCCGCGCATTGCGCGGTTTCCTCGCGTCGCGCCGTTTTCGTCAAAACGGTAAGGATCACGGGACGGTGACTAACGGATGGAGGATAGCGACTCGCTGAGATCGATCAGCTCTATTCCGAGCTCTTTCGCGATCTCGATCGCCCGTTCGTCGCGGTAGAACTCACCGAAGCAGATTCGCCGGATGCCCGCGTTGGCGATGAGCTTGAAGCAATTCCAGCAGGGGCTGGCCGTCGTGTAGATATCGGCTCCGTCAACACAGACACCGATCTTCGATGCTTGGACGATGGCGTTGGCTTCAGCGTGCACGGTCCGTACGCAGTGACCGTCTTCCATGAGGTGGCCGACTTCGTCGCAGTGCTGCAAGCCACGGATCGAACCGTTGTACCCCGTCGAGAGGATCGTCTTGTCCCGGACGATCACCGCACCCACGTGTTTTCTGTCACAAGTCGCCCGTGTGGCCACCTGCTTGGCGATGTTCATGAAGTAGTGGTCCCACGTCACTCGGTCGTCCATGGTGTTCATCCCTATTGTGAAGATCGATCAGCGCCTGGATCCCTGCAGCCCGCCCCGCCCGAAGATATCGCGGAATCGCGGCGAAGGCTTCTCCTTCTTCTCCTTGATGCCGAGCACCTGACTCAGGTAGCTGCGGAGCTCAGCGGCATCCTTCATGCGGGTCAGCTTTCCGTCCGCCGCGATGGAGATCCATCCGGTCTGTTCACTCACGATGATGATCACGGCGTCGGTTTCTTCGCTGAGCCCGATCGCCGCGCGGTGTCGCGTCCCGAACGCGCGCCCGGGATGACGACGATGTGAAAGGGGAAGTATGCAGCGCGCCGCCGTGATCTGATCGCCGCGGATGATCACCGCGCCGTCGTGAAGCGGGCTCCTTGTGTTGAAGATTGACAGCAGGAGCTCTTGAGACACGTTGGAGTTGAGTCGGGTTCCCGTCTCCAGGAAGTTCTTCAGGCCGACGCCCTGCTCGATCACGATGATCCCACCCACGCGCTTCTGGCTCATCGCCTCGCAGGCGCGGACGACGTGGCCGACGATGCCGTACGCCTCCGTGCTCACGAAGCGGCTGAACACACGGTACTGCCCGATCTGCGCGAGGGCCCGCCTGAGCTCGGGCTGAAAGAGAATGATAAATGCGATGATCCAGACCGTCTTGAGGCTCGAAAGAAACCAGTTCAACGTGCGGAGCTCAGCCCATTCGGCCACGATCGACAGGACGACGATGGTCAGTAGCCCGATGATCATCTGCGCCGCGCGTGTTCCGCGGATGAGTAGGAAGAGCCTGTAGAACAGAAACGCCACGACGAGAATGTCGATGACGCGAAGCGGCCACGCACCCCAGTTCACACCGCCACCCCCTTGTCCGCCGACGCGTCGATCTCTTCCCGGGTGGATCTGAGTGCGTCCGCGACGCGAACCGCTCGAAGCGCGTCTTTGACATCGTGCACGCGGACGACGGATACGCCGAGAAACGCGGCGATGGCGATCGTGGCGAGCGTTGCTTCCGATCGATCATCGACGTCCAGGTCGAGAAGCTTGCCGAACATGGATTTTCTCGACGGGCCGATCATGAGGGGCCGATCGAAGCGCGCGAATGCGTCCGGGCTGGCGATGAGCTTGAGGTTGTGCTCGAGGAGCTTGCCGAACCCGATCCCGGGATCGAGCACGATTCGCTCCCGGTCGAGTCCGTGCTCGGCCGCGATGGCGAGCCCGTTGTCGAAGTAGGAGCCGATCTCGCCGAAGAGGTCGTCATAGTGGGGCGACACCTGCATCGTCTCCGGAGTGCCACGCATGTGCATCAGAATGAATCCGGCTCGCGCGTTCGCGGCGACGGTGGCTATTTCCGGATCGTGACGCAGGCCGGAGACGTCGTTGACGATCTCGGCACCCGCTGCGAGCGCCTCGGCGGCGACCTGGGACCGCCTGGTGTCGATGCTGATTGGAAGGTGGATGTCCGACACGGAAACGCGCTCGATCACCGGCAACACACGCGATATCTCTTCATCCACGCTGACGGGAGCCGCGCCCGGTCGGGTGCTCTCGCCGCCGATGTCGATGATGTCCGCGCCCGCCGCGGCCATGCTCCGGACGTGTTCGACGGCGGCATCGGGGGTGGAATAGCGCCCGCCGTCCGAAAACGAATCGGGCGTGACGTTCAGAATACCCATGACGCGGGTGCGGTCACCGAGAGTCAGCTCACGTTTCGGAAGTCTCCACGTCCACGTCATTGTCCACTCAGGCGCCGGATGGCGCCGGTTCGCTGCCACCCGCGAGCCCGGGCGCTTCCTCGTCCCTGCTGCGTTCGGGCGCTTTCGCGGGGGCCCCTTCGTCGTCGGCTTGCTCGGTCGTTTCCGACGTGCTCTTGGAGACGATTTCCTTGCCGGTTAGAATTCGGTCGACTTCCTCGCCGTCCAGGATCTCCCGCTCGAGCAGCGAGGTCGCGAGCGAGTTAAGGAGCCCTTCGTTTTCTTTCAGCAGATCGGTCGCCCTCACGTGCGCTTCCTCGACGAAGCGCCGCACCTCGGCATCGATCATGACGGCCGTCGCCTCCGAGTAATCCTGGTGCTGCGCGATCTCACGGCCCAGGAAGATCATCTCGTCTTTCTGACCGAACGCGAGCGGACCCAGCTGGTCACTCATACCCCATTCACAAACCATCTTTCGGGCGAGCTCGGTCGCCCGCTTGATGTCGTCCGAGGCTCCCGACGTGATGTTGTCGAACACCAGCAGCTCCGCGGCCCGTCCCCCGAGCATCGCGGAGAGGACCTGCTTCGAGAACGTCTTCGACTGAAAGTAGCGGTCGTCGGTCGGCAGGAAGTGGGTAAGCCCGAGGGCGCGCCCGCGGGGTATGACCGTAACCTTGTGAACGGGATCCATGTCGGGAAGCAACCATCCGACGAGCGCGTGCCCCGCCTCATGGTAGGACGTCATCTTTTTCTCGTCGTCGGTGATGATCCGGCTCTTTCGTTCCGCGCCCATCATCACCTTGTCCTTGGCCTCTTCGAAATCGACCATCGCGACCTTGTCGCGTCCGAGGCGGGCCGCCAGCAGCGCCGCCTCGTTTGCCATGTTCGCGAGATCCGCCCCGGACAGGCCCGGCGTGCCGCGGGCCAGCACCTGAAGGTCGACGTCCTCGGCGAGCGGCTTCGTCCGCGTGTGGACTTCGAGGATGCCTTCGCGGCCACGGACGTCCGGACGGTCGACCACGATCTGGCGGTCGAATCGCCCCGGGCGTAGCAGCGCCGGGTCCAGCACGTCCGGCCGGTTGGTCGCCGCGATCAGGATCACGCCCTCGTTGGATTCAAATCCATCCATCTCGACGAGCAGCTGATTAAGTGTCTGCTCGCGTTCGTCGTGACCGCCGCCGAGCCCGGCGCCGCGATGGCGGCCGACGGCGTCGATCTCATCGATGAAAATGATGCATGGCGCGTGGCGCTTGCCCTGCTCGAATAGATCACGGACCCGGGACGCGCCCACGCCGACGAACATCTCGACGAAGTCGGAGCCGGACATCGAGAAGAACGGAACCGCTGCCTCTCCAGCGACGGCCCTGCCGAGGAGCGTCTTGCCGGTCCCGGGAGCCCCCAAGAGCAGCGCGCCCTTCGGAATGCGCCCGCCGAGCGTCTGGAATCGCTTCGGGTCGCGGAGGAACTCGATGATCTCCTGAAGCTCCTGCTTCGCTTCATCGCATCCGGCGACGTCATGGAATGTGACCTTGAGGTTCGACTCCATCAGGATCTTCGCGCGGCTCTTGCCGAACTTGAGCGCGGCCGATCCGCCGGACTGCATCTGCCGCAGGACGAACATCCAGAGCCCGAAGAAGAGTAGAATCGGCAGGAACACGTACGTGAGGAAGATCTGGAACCACGGCTGGCTCGGTTTCTTGAAGTGAATGACGACATCCGGGTTCGTGGTTCGGATCTCCTTGAAGAACGCACGGTCGACCTCGACGTTTTCCGTCCGGAACTGCGTGTAGGTGAGCGTGCGGTTTTCATCCTCGACGACGGCCGGTTCTTTGAGCTTGCCGTGGATTTCATTCCCGACCACGGTCAGCTCCGAAAGATTCCGTGCGATCATCTGCTGTTCGAAATCAGTCGATGAGATCACCTGCTCTCGTGGCGCGCTCAGGTTCATGAACTTCATCGCGATCACCACGAGAAGGATGATCAGCACCCATAGGGATAGCGTTCGCATGGGGCGTTGATTTCGTAGGTTCAAAGGTGGAAGGCCTCTGCGAGGGCCTCGCCCCCCGGATCCTTTGGGATTCCGTTTGAGGCTCGCGCCTCGTCTCGGACCTCTATCACTGCTCGACATTCTGCATCTCCCGAAAGATCTCCCGACGGTTCGGTGGCTACCCCGCGGGCCCCGGTAAGGGGACTTGTCCCCTCCAGCGGGCCACAAAGGGCAGGTTGCGGAACTGCTGCTTGTAGTCGAGGCCGTACCCGACCACAAAACCGTCAGAGATGTGAAAACCGGTGTACCGGACTGGGAAATAGAATCGCCGGTCGACGCGCCGGTTCAGCAACGTCGCAATTGACACCGATCGAGGGTGGCTGAGTTCCAGATAGCTTAGTACGTACTTCAAAGTGTAACCGGTTCCGACGATTCCTTCGACGACAATCACATCGCGCCCTTCAATGGGGATCCTGATATCCGCCAAGATTTTAACGGGAGGATGGACGCTCGCCTCGGGATCGAAGGGGGGGCGATAGACCGCGATGAAGTCGACCGAGTGGGCCAGGTCGAGTTGGCGGACCAGGTCCGCCATGAAGACGACACCGCCGCGCAGCACCGAGATCAAGACCGGCTCGGTGTCGGCGTAGTCTTCGCGGATCCGAGCGGCGATCTCGGCGGTCTTCCGGCGAATCGTTCCGGGTGAGAAGAGGATATCCTCGTCCTCGAAGCCGGACATCATCTCCGGTCGGATGTGCTCTGGGTCGTTTTGCGGCGCGTCTCGCGAATCGTCGTGCCGATCAGCAACCATTGTCGTCCCCGGTATCCGAACCTGTCCGTCCGCCGCGCCGTGCGTCGACGGCAACCCGCAGAATGCGGTGTGTTGACTGAGACACGGGTGCCCGATCCGAGCGCCGGTGTCCGACTACCCATAGAATGCCGCGTTCATCGGAGACGATCGGCACTCTCCCGCGCTCCGACCGTGGCACTTTGCGATCGGTGAAGAGGTCACTCAGCTTCCGAGTTCCCTTCATACCCATCGGCGTGAAGCGATCTCCCTGCTCCCAACTCCTGACCGTGAGCGGCCCGCTCACGCGATCATGATCGAAGACAACCGTTTGCTCATCGTTGCTTGGATACGCGCCGAGCTCTCTCCTGTCCAGCAGGGCCGTCTCGATTCGGAGACGGCACCACGGGAGCTCCAACGATCCCGGTGCGGCCAGCTCCAGCGGCCCCCACGAATCATTATCGGTCGGCGGGGCAGGAGCGTTTGATGTCATCAACCTGATCCGACCATGCTCACCGACCGCGCGGATGCCGCCGGGAAGATGGAGTTCTCCCGACCGACCGACGAGCTGCTCGAGAGACTCCAAGTGGCGTCGCGTCAAGTCGATCCGGCCGTGGCGCAGCTTTTCGTACGCGATCCGAAGCGCGTAGCGCCGGAGGACCGGATCATAGGTGGCGAGCCTGCCGGTCTCAAGATGGATCTCGGACGGGTTACCGCGCCCGCCCCGAAAGTATTCACCCCGATCGCCCAGCAGTCGACGCGCCTGAGCGTCGAGCCAATCATCGACGTCTCGCGCCTCCTCAGCGAGCCGTGAGAGCGCATCGACCGCGGTATCTCCGACCCGAGCGGCGATGAGGGGGAGAATTTCCGTCCGCAGTCGGTTCCTGGGGAAGCGCGCCGAACGGTTCGTGGAATCCTCGACCCAGGCGATTCGGTCCCGGCGGAGATAATGGCGGATGTCCCGTCGACGAGTCCCCAGAAACGGCCGGATCCAGGTTCCGTCCCTGCTCACGTGCCGCATGGCACCGAGCCCGGTGATCGACGTCCCGATGAGGACGCGCATGAGCACGGTTTCGGCCTGATCGTCGAGCGTGTGGCCCAGCGCGATCCGGTTCGCTCCGATCGTCTCGGCCGTGCGGGTCAGAAACGCCCGACGGGCGGTCCTCGCGAGGGCCTCGGGAGAGTCGCCGGTGGCGTCCATCGAGCCGTCCGCCGCCGCGGGGGCCATCGCTGCCGCCGGATCGTCGCCCGGACGACCGACGTGACAGCTCAGCCCCAGGTTCGCGCACAACGCTTCCACGAAGCGACGGTCGCGCTCGGACTCGGTCCCGCGGAGCCCATGATCGAAGTGGCCGGCCGTGAGACGATAGCCGACCTCATCGGCCAGCTCGCGCAGAGCGTGCAGCAGCCCAACGGAATCCGAACCGCCGCTGACCGCGCAGAGGATGTGGTCGCCAGGGGCCGGACACTCCCGAGAACGAATCCAGAGCCGGAGTTGTGACAGTAGGGTCGTGGGGGACATTATGACGCTCGCGACTCCAACGCCGTATCGCGCGGCGGAAACCGCCAGGAGGAAGAACTGGTGCCGGAGCAGGGATTCGAACCCCGGACACGCGGATTATGATTCCGCTGCTCTAACCAGCTGAGCTACACCGCCAATTGAGAAATAATTTAACGAGATTGCATTTGAAAGTCAAGTATTTTTCCAACAGCACAAATCCAATCGAATGGTATCTTTTGATAATTAAATATGAATCGCTTAATACCCTTTTGATCACTATGAAGGACGCCTAATGTGGAATCATTTTTCTAAATAAGGGACGGCCTGCTTCTTATTCACTTTTTTATGAAAATCCCACAGAACCTTTTCGATTTCCTGCGTCGAATCCAATCCGATGACTTCATCGGCGACCTCTTCACATTCTTGAATCGTCAGAGCTCTTACCCTCTCCTTCACTTCCAGCAGCATCAATGGACTCATACTCAGCTGCCTGAGACCAAACCCTAAAAGCATTGCCGTGTACAGGGGATTTCCCGCCATTTCGCCGCAAATTGATATCGGTTTATTTCCATTTTGCGCAGCACGAATGGCGCCTTTAATGAGGTTAAGAATGGCCGGATTGGCCGGCTTATAAAATTTAGCCACTTTCTCATTATTTCGATCCACAGCCAGAGTGAATTGGATGAGATCGTTGGTACCAATACTCAAAAAATCCGTATGCCGAACAAAACGATCGATTAAAATTGCGGTAGAAGGAACTTCAACCATAATTCCGGATTGTATATTTTCATCGAAAGGTATATTGTCCTGCCTGAGGTCCTCCTTGGCTCTTTCCATCACATTTTGTATTTCACCGATTTCTTCCAGACTCGAAATCATAGGGAAAAGTATCCTCACCTTCCCATAATGACTCGCACGAATGATCGCCCTTAACTGGGCTGT
>CAZAMP010000065.1:0-19323 GCA_964486455.1 uncultured bacterium
CGCATCTCTATGGCCAGATCGAAGGCGTGCGCAGCGAGCATGACGATCACCCGGACGTCGTGCGCGACATCGTGACGATGGTCGTCGTCACGCCGGCCGAGTTCGAAGCGCAGATGCAGCCGTTCGTGGACTGGAAGACCGAGCGCGGCTTCAACACCATCCTCGCCGTGCGCGGCACACCCGAGGTGGGCACCACGAAGGAAGAGATCCGCGATTACATCCATGGGCTCTACAACAACGGAACGGCCCAGGAACCGGCCCCGAGCTTCGTGATCTTCGTCGGCGACGTGGAGCAGATGCCGACCTTCTTCGAGAGCGGCGACGCGACCGACCGGCCGTACTGCGACGTCGAAGGGGATCTCGTGCCGGACATCTACTATGGGCGTTTCTCGGCGACGAATCCGAGTCAGCTCCAGGCCATCCTGGACAAGACGCTCATGTACGACCAGTTCACGATGCCCGATCCGAGCTACCTCGGCGAGGTGGTCATGATCGCCGGCATGGACTCGGGCCACGGCTCGACGTGGGGCAACGGTCAGATCAACTATGGCACGACGTACTACTTCAACGAAGCGCACGGGATCTACAGCCACACGTACCTCTACCCGGAGTCGGGATCGCACTCCGCCGACATCATTCAGAACGTGAGTGACGGTGTGGGGTACATCAACTACACCGCGCACGGCAGCCAGACATCGTGGTCGGATCCATCGTTCACGCAGAGCGACGTCAACGGCCTCCAGAACTACGGCGAGTACTGCACGGCGGTCGGCAACTGCTGTCTCACGAGCACGTATGACTACGGCGAGTGCTTCGCCGAGACGTGGCTTCGCGCGGCCGACAAGGGCGCGATCGGCTACATCGGCGGCAGCAACTCGACCTACTGGGACGAGGACTACTGGTGGGGCGTGGGCTACACGGCCAGCATCGTTGCCAACCCGACGTACGAGGAGTCCGGTCTCGGAGCCTATGACGGTCTCTTCCACGATCACGGCGAGGCGATGGACCAGTGGTACGTCACGAACGACGCGATCATCTTCAGCGGCAACCTGGCCGTGATGGAGTCCGGGTCGAGTCGCATCACGTACTACTGGTTTTTTTTTAATGTTATGGGGTACACGTTGATCTACACGTATCTCGGCGTGCCTGCCGCCAACCCGGTCGTGCACCCGGCCACGCTCTTCACGACATGGACATCGTTCGAGGTCGAAGCGGTGCCCGGGAGCTACGTCGGTTTGACGCAGGACGGCGTGATCCTCGGAGCCGGCACGGTGGATGAGACCGGCACACTCGATCTCGAGATCTGGGATCCTCCCATGACGCCGGGTCCGGCCCGCATGGTGGTGATGGCGCAGAACCGGGAGCCGTACATCGTCGACCTGAACGTGATCGTTCCGGCCACGGTCTACATCGATCCGGACATCATCGACGCGAACGTCGAGACCGATATCAGTGTCGGCGTGTTCGAGGAAGACGGCATCACGCCTCGACCGGGCGTCGAAGTGTGGGCCGACGGCCTGGGCTACGAATCCAATCACGCGTTCACCGACGCGACCGGTTACTGCATGATCACGGTCAACTACCCCTACGGACCGTCGATCGACATCGTGGGGCAGGACCCGAACGAGCCGTGGGAGCTATTCCGCGAGGCGGTCACCGTTCGGGCGTCGATCCTCATGGCCTGCAACCTCTGGGTGACGACCGAGATCGGGTTGGCCGACACGTTCGCGCTCAACCTTCCCGGGACCTTGCACGCGCAGGTGATGGCGCCGGACCCGGTACTCTGGGCGCTGCTGAACGGCGAGGAGTACGCGAGCACGACGGAAGATCACCTGGAGATCACGCCGCCCGAGTTGGGAGAGATCACCGGTGTGGTCGCGGTCAGCGGATACAACCTCTGGACGGAGAGCTTCCCGATCATTGAGGCGTACGGAACGCTGAGCGGATACGTCGACGCCAACGGTTCTCCGGCGGCCGGCGCCATCGTGCAGGGATACGACGCACTGGATGCGCTCGTCTTCGAGGCGGAGACCGACGCGCAGGGGAACTACGACGTCGGTCGCGAGATCCTCGTCGCGACCTACCGGATCACCGTGGACTACTTCGGCTATCTCCCGTGGGAGCAGGAGTACTTCCTGAACTACGGCGAGAACGTCCTCGACATCACCCTCGATCCGGCGCCGAGCGGCGTGCTGACCGGCACGATCCGTGAGACCGAAACTGAGCTACCGCTCGAAGCCACGGTGAAGGTCTATCGACTCGACACGATGGAGCTCTTCGCCGAAACGACGAGCGACGAAGTCACCGGCGTGTACACGACGCCGTCGCTTCCGTACTTCGACTACCGCGTGGTCGCGAAGGCGTGGCACCACATCCCGGTCACCGTGGATCTGACGATCAATCAGCCCACGACGACACAGGACTTCTGGCTCGAGCCGACGATCGGGGACCTGCTCGTCATTGACGACGGCGCCAAGAGCCCGATGCAGCCGGCAAAGAAGGATGAGAAGACCGGCGAGGTCATCGGGGATGCGTACCGCTCCGATGCGGCCAAGGCGTTGGCGGATGTTCTCGCGGATCTCGAGACGATCGGATACACGACCACGGTCGAGACCATGTCGGCGACCGATCCCGCCACATGGGCGAACTATGACCTCCTGATGACGTGCTCGGGTGACAACACGGATCCTCTGGGTGACGCGGGGTTCCGGTCGGATCTCATCGACTACGTTCTGAGCGGCGGGCGCCTGCTCATCGAGGGTGGCGAGGTCGGATACGACCACTACGGGGACACCAACTTCGCCACGACCGTGCTCCACATCACAGATTGGGACGCGGACAACAGCGGTAACGTGACTGTGGTCGAGCCCGATCACTACGTGGTGAGCGTGCCCAACGTGATCACCGGGCCCATTGCGGTGAGCTACGGAAACTTCGGCGATCAGGACGCGCTCGATGCGACGGCGGACGCGGTGCGGGTCGGCTCGTGGACCAACCAGACCCAGAACGCGAGCATCATCGCCTACGATCCCAACCCCGCGCCCGAGGGCGGGCAGATCGTCTTCTTCGCCTTCAACTACTCGGCGATGGACAGCGAGGTGCGGCCGCTCCTTTTGCAGAACACGGTCAACTGGCTAATCACGGCGGAGGTCGGCGACTGCACGGTCGAAGGAACCGTGACCCTCGAAGGCGAGACGGATCACTCGGGTGTCGAGGTCGAGGCCATCCCGGGCGGCGGGTTCGTCTACACGGATGCCTCCGGTCACTACATGCTCGAAGGGCTCTTCGCGGGGGCGTACTCGATCGTCGCCTCGAAGGAAGGGTGGACGACGGGCACTCAGGAGATATCGCTTTCACAGGGCGAGCATCTCACCGGAGTCGACTTCGAGCTCTATCCGGTCCAGACGTACGAAGAGTGTCGCGATCCCAACCTTGCGATCCCCGACAACAACCCGACCGGTGTCTCCGATGACATGGAGATCTTCCTCGGGACGACGGTGACCGAGATCGCGGCATATGTGAACATCACGCACACGTACCAGGGCGATCTCATCGTCGATCTGACATCGCCGGAGGCGACGACGGTCGTCCTCCACAACCGGACGGGCGGCAGCACGCATGACATCATCGGGTGGTATCCGGACGACCTGAGCCCGGCGGAGGACCTGGCCGCGTTCATCGGTGAAACGACCGATGGAACGTGGACGCTCCACGTCAGCGACAACGCCGGCGCCGACACCGGCACGCTGAACACGTGGTGTCTCCGGATCACGCACGGCGGCGGGACGGTCGACGTCACGTCGGCGTCTGAGCCGCGCGCGCTTGCGCTCCACGGCAATCACCCGAACCCGTTCAATCCGATGACGACGATCCGCTTCGACCTGCCGGCCGCGGGGCCGATTGATCTGGCGGTCTACGACGTGACGGGCCGCCGTGTGCGCACGCTCGTTTCCGGCGCGCTCAATGCCGGAAGCCACGACGTCATCTGGTGGGGACGGGATGACACGGGGGGCGAGCTCGCGAGTGGTCTGTACTTCTACAAAATGCAGACGGACGAGAAGACGCTCACGCGAAAGATGCTGCTTCTGAAATAAGGTGACACGAAAAACGCCCCACGGAGACGGCCCGTCATGCGATGGTCCCCGTGGGGCGCGCTGATTCTACGAACGTCTAGTACGTCAGCTCTTCGAAGGTCGGCACCTTTGCGATGTGGAGCTCGACCCGTCGATTCGCTTCGCGGCCACGCGGTGTGTCGTTCGTCGCGACCGGATTGTGCTCACCCCGGCCGACGGCGGCCATGCGGGTGGGGCTCAGGCCGTGCTTCTTGGTGAGGTAACGCACGACGGCTGTTGCGCGCGAGGCAGAAAGCTCCCAATTCGTTGGATACTTGGTCTGAAGAACCGGCTTGATCGCGCGGTCGTCGGTGTGTCCTTCGATCCGGATCTCGTGATCGGGGTATTGCTTGAGCACGTTCGCCACGCGATCGAGGAGCAGCTTGCCGCTCTTTCGAATGCTGACCTGACCGGAATGGAACAGCACGCGGTCGGGGAGACGGAGAACTCGGTTCTCCACCTGTTCCTCGAGTAGCAGCTTCTCACGCGCCGCGAGCGCTTCGAGCTGTCCCTCGAGGTTCTTGGACCTCTCGAGTGCCTCGAGCTTCTCGACCTGCGACACGCTGAGTGCCTTCTCCAGGCCATCCATCTCGCTTCTCAAGGACATGATCTCCGCATCCTTGGCCGCCAGCTTCGAGTTGGATCCACAGCCCGGAATGAGAACCACGACCAAGGCCAGAAGAACGATCCCACCGAGAACTCTACGCATCACGAACCTCCTCCCTCCGCTACCAAGTCTTTCGTCTGAGATTATGCGTGGTGGACTCGGTGTCAAGCAGGGCCTTCCTTGACATGAACATCGAGTTTTTGAGATATTTACGCGGTGGCAGTCAACTTTGGCGGGTAATCCGACATGCAACCGTGGCGCTTCTCATACCTCCTGATCTCCGCCCTACTCCTTCTCCACCCGGCGTGTGCTTCGGATGACCGGCGCGACCCGGAGCCCCGCGGTCGATTCGTCATTCTCACTGGAGTGGTGGAGCCTCGCAGCACGGTCCGACTGACGGCGCCGTTCACGGCCGTCGTTCGGGAGGCCCCCGTCGAACGCGGGGATCGGTGTCGGGAGGGCGACGTGCTCCTCAGGCTCGACGCGACACTGGCCACCGCAGAGGTTTCGAAGGCGGACGCGATGGTCGCGGCGGCGGAGGCCGAGGTGGCCCGGATTCATGCCGGATATCCCGCCGGCAGCCCGGGCCTGGAAGAGGCGCGACGGCGCGTCGTGGCGGCGGAGACGAAGCGCGATCGTCTACGGGTACTTCTCGAGGCGGGCGTCGGCTCGGACGAAGAGGTCGCGGCGGCCGAGAGAGAGCTCGTGGCCTCGCGCGAGGCCACCGATATCGAACGGGCGGGATGGGAGAGAGGGGCGGGAAGCGATCTGCTCGCCTTGGATGTCGCGGAGGCCCGTCTGCGCCTTGCGGAAGCCGAGCGGATCCAGCGGCGGTATGAGCTCGATCGTGCCACGCTGAGAGCTCCGATCAGTGGCGTTATTCGGAGCGTGTCGGCGGCGCCCGGCGAAGAGCTCACGGTCGGAGTGCCTGTCATCGAAATCGTCGACGTCTTCCACGTCCGTGTCATTGCCGATCTCAACACACGGCTGCAACCGCTGGTGCATTCGGGGCAGACCGCGGAGGTGACCGTGAACACGGTTCCGCCCACCGTGGTAGGCTCTGAGGTCTACAAAGTCGATCCCGTCGTCGATCCCGTAACGGGTGCGCTGCGCGTCACCGTCATGCTGCCCAACCCCGATCTTCGCTTTCAGCCGGGTTTCACGGCCAAGGTCTCGATCGCGGTCCGCGCCGATTCCACCGCCACACCGAAACACGCGGACGAGTAGCGTTCTCGCTTAGCCGGAACTCCAGCGCTTCGACACTGTAGACAACTCTGTGATCCTCCGACCCCCGACATGCGGATGCGTTCGTGACGAAATGCCGTCGGTGAATCCGACGCCGTGACAGGAGGCGAACATGGGACGCTGCCTGATCCTCACACTCGTCGTGATTGTCCTGACAGGATGCGACACGGGATCGTTCACGACCTCATTGCCCTCGGTGGCGGGAAACTACTCGGGCGGTGGTTTCGGTGCCACGCCGGGTGGGGTGCAAGACATGAGTCTGGCTCGGGAGCTCGTGTCCAACGGGAGGGTTCCACCCGCGGAGGCTCTCCTCGTCGAGGCCATGCTGTCCGAGCACGATCTTCCGCTGAGCGGCGACGAATGCGCCGATCTTCTTTGCCTGCGCGGAGCGCTCGGGTGGCAGGAGAACGCCGGCTGGATTCAGTTGGGGCTCTCGTCGAACATCGACCCCGACGCCTTCGAGAGGGCGAGTTTGGGCGTCGTTTTGCTGGTGGACGTCTCCGCGTCGATGGGATGGGACTACGGCGACTATCGGAGACCCGCGGACGTGGCCGATCGACTCCTGCGTTCACTTGTTCAGCGCTTCGATGGAAGTGATCGAATTGGGATCGCGACATTCGAGACCCACGCCCATCGGCTGCTGGACTTCATCCCCGGCGATCAGAGTGAACGCCTGCACCGCGTGGTCGAATCCCTGGAGTCGGGAGGATCGACGAACATGGAGGCCGGTCTCCGGCTCGCTCGCGACATGTTCGCGGAGACGGAGCCGGATGTTCGCGAACGTCGCATCATTCTCATTACCGACGCGAACCCGAACGTCGGAGCCTCGAGCCCGGGCTCGTTCATGGAGATTGCCGGATCGTTGGCGACCGACGGCATCGGTCTCACCGTGATCGGGACGGGGATAGGTCTCGACCCCACCGTCATGCACGCCATGGTCAATCTCCGCGGCGGAAACGGATTCAGCATCGCCGAGGCCGGCAGCGTGAGCCCGTTCATGGAAGCCAATTGGCCCTGGATGGTGAGCCCGATCGCATACGACCTGAGCGTCGACGTAGCGCCGACCGGAGGCTTTGCCGTCGGGCAAGGCTACGGATTCCCGGGCGAGGAGGCCGAGCTGAACGTAGCCAGCGTGTTCCTGAGTGAGAATCGCGGCGCGCTCATGCTGAAACTCGATGGCGGCGCGTTCGATGGCCTCGGGGCATCACTCAGTCTTGCCTACACGGATCCGGACGGATCCCAGAGGAACGAGACACTGGAGCTCGCGCTACCCGGCGATGCCGAACCCGACGACGCGGGCCGCTACTTCACGCAGTATAGCGCGCAGAAGTGTGCCGCGCTGTCGCTACTCGTGGACGGGATGCATGACGCGGCGTCCAGCTATCAGGAGAACCGCGAAGAAGCGTTGGCGGAGATGGCCCAGGCTGTCGAGCGCTACAGGTCCGATTCGCGCGCGCTCATGGATCAGAACCAGGGCGATCAAACAGAGCTGACACGCGAGCTGGAGCTTGCCGAGCAACTTCTTCAGCTCATGCGCGAGGGTGCGGAACAGGGAACGCTTTACGGTCCGGATTACCCCTAGAGCGCGGGCGCGCGGCCTGCCGGTTTGACCCGCGAGACTGCATCGGCAACAATTGCCTTGGCCTACCGGGGCGCGGGCGATGGGTTGTGCCGGTGACGACGTGACATGAGGAGAGACTCCGTTGCAGGCGATGGTGCTGAAGCGGCCGGGGGAACCGCTCGAGCCGATGGATGTGCCGGATCGGGCACCGGCCGAAGGTGAGCTGTTGCTCCGTGTGCGGGCATGCGGCGTCTGCCGCACCGATCTCCACGTCGTCGATGGCGAGCTGACCGAGCCGAAGCTTCCCCTCATCCCCGGTCACCAGATCGTGGGCGATGTTCTGGTCGCCGGTCCCGGTACGTCGCGCTTCGCGCAAGGAGACCGCGTGGGCGTGCCGTGGCTCGGCGGGAGCTGCGGCTCATGTCGGTTCTGCGACGCGGGTCGTGAGAATCTCTGCGAGAGGGCCGTCTACACCGGCTATCAGATGGACGGTGGGTTCGCGGAACGATGCGTGGTCAACGAGCGGTTCTGCCTGCCGCTCCCCGTCGATTATCCGGATCTTCAGGCCGCCCCACTCCTGTGCGCGGGGCTCATCGGTTATCGCGCTTACCGGATGGCGATCGATTCGCCGGGCGAGGGGAGGCGCATCGGCTTCTACGGATTCGGGGCCGCCGCGCACATCCTCGTCCAGGTGGCGTGTCACGACGGTCGTGACGTCTACGCCTTCACACGCGCCGGAGACGAGAGGAGCCAACGATTTGCCGAGAGACTGGGCGCCGTCTGGTCCGGGGCGTCTGATGACACACCCCCGCAGCCACTCGACGCCGCGATCATCTTCGCGCCGGTGGGATCGCTCGTTCCCGCCGCGCTTCGCGCCGTGGACAGAGGCGGCGTGGTGGTCTGCGCGGGGATCCACATGAGCGACATCCCATCGTTCCCGTATTCGATTCTCTGGGAGGAGCGCGTCCTTCGTTCCGTCGCCAATCTGACGCGCGAGGACGGCGAGGCCTTCCTGGAGCTGGCGCCGGGTGTGCCGGTGAGAACGGTCGTGCATCCCTACAGGCTGAATGACGCGAACCGGGCATTGGGGGATCTACGCGCCGGACGGTTCGATGGCGCGGCGGTCATTGTGGTGAACGGGGGCGACGGTGGCTGATCGCGCGCGCCACGATGATGAGTCACCGGTCTATCGGGCCCATCCGCTTCTCGATCCGCTGCTCCCGAGCCGGCGACCGGCCGACGCCCGCGCCTGGCTCGCCACGTACCACCGGCTCGCGGATGACCCAGCGAGTTACTACAAGATCCTCACGTCGTTTCTACGGCCACTCGAGGGAACGCAAACGGCGTTTCAGAGCCTCGACGCGTATCTCCACGATGCCGATACGTATCTGGACGATCTCTTGCGGCTGGTCCGGCGAGAGGACGCGGATCGATTGCGCCCCCAGACCATATGCCGAGAGACGAACGAGCTCTTGGCGCTTCTTCGCGTCACGTTCGAGGGGCCGGACGCGCGGACGCGCTACGAAGCGCAGCGCAAGCTCCAGCTCAGCAAGAT
The DNA here is from genome assembly GCA_964486455.1 of uncultured bacterium. Lineage (GTDB taxonomy): Bacteria > Eisenbacteria > RBG-16-71-46 > CAZAMP01 > CAZAMP01 > CAZAMP01. The sequence goes on from CAZAMP010000065.1 coordinate 9,081, forward strand.
GCTTTTCGACGTTGACCACTGTCGCACGGTCCGTGACGGTCCGCGTCATCGCACCCGGTTCGAGTCGCTTCTCGAGCGTGAGCTATGGACGAAGGCGGAAGGTGGCGGGGAGGTGATCGTGTGCTGTTGCACTCGACCGGACGCGACCGGAATCGACCGCTTGGAGATCGGGGTGCCCGTGTCGTCCGACGCACAGTGCTTGCGATTCGACGTGCGCCGTCTGCCCGCCACGGATCGCGAGCCGACGATCGACGTCTATCACTACCACTCCCGTTTCAAGCGCGAGGCGACGCGCGTGGTGCCGATGCCCACGAGCGACGAGAACGTGTTTCAGCTGGGAGAGGCTCCGCGCTATCCGGGGCTCGGTCGCCGGAGCGGTTCGATCCTCAGCAAGATGATCCGCCGAGCGATCGGCGATCCGCATCTGATTCAGGATGTCCTCGGCGCGCTCTTCATCGTGGGAGACGTCAGGCAGGCACGCGCGCTCGAGAGGCGCCTACTCGATCCGTTGGGCGGACCGTTTCGGTGGCGTGATCGCGTGGACACGCTGTCGGGAGAGCGTGACCGAGATCAGCTGAACGAGCGATCCGCGAGTGACTTCCAGGTGTTGAAGAAGATCGTCGACATCTTGACCGAGGACCGTAACGCGCCGTCTCCATATCTCTTCTCGGTCGAGGTGCAGATCTATCCCCTCGATTCGTATCTGCGGACGCTATACGATGCGGACTACGTGGGTCACGATGCTTACAAGCGGCGGCAGTTTCTGAACGACCTCCTGCCGGTTCTCTTTCCCGTGGAAGTTTTCGGAGCACACGGCGATCTGCTACAGAACCTCAACGGATCGATGCCGATCGACCCTGCCTCCATTCACCGGCCCAGGTGAACGACGTGACCCACCCGCCGACGATGAGGAAGCCGCTCGAAATCCCGTAACTTGTTTTATTAATTGATATATGGTGACTGGCGTCGGTCGCTCGATTTGACGAAGGTCTTCGTGTAATTGACGAAACTTTTCGTGTAACATCGGGTATCATGGGTTGGATCATCCCGAGCGAGGTGAGGTCAGTAATGAGACGCAAAGCAAGACGACCGACGAACGCGGAGCTGGAGATCCTCCAGGTCTTGTGGCGTCGCGGACCGAGCAGCGTGCGCGACGTACACCGCGAGCTGCAGGCGTCACGCGAGGTCGGCTACACGACCGTTCTCAAGCATATGCAGATCATGCGTGAGAAAGGCCTGATCAGCGCCGATACGAGCGTTCGTCCGCAGATCTTCGAGCCCGCCCGCACGCGCCTCCACACACAGAAGCAACTCGTGCGCGATCTCCTGGACCGTGCGTTCGGCGGGTCGCCGGGACGACTCGTTCTCCAGGCCCTGTCGGAAAAGCGGGCGACGTCGGAAGAACGAAAACGCATCCGTGAGCTCCTGGACCGCCTGGAAGGAGATGAGGAATGAACGTGATCGATGCGATCAACTCATCGCCACTGGCGAATGCTATCGGGATCGCGTTGATCCATTTGAGTTGGCAGGGGCTTCTCATCGGGGGAGTGCTTTCGATGGTGCTGCTGGCGCTTCGCGAGAGCCCGCCGAGCCGTCGGTATGCCGCGTGCATGGTCGCGATGATCGCGATGTTCGCAGCACCGCTCGTCACCGTTTCCGCAATCCTGCTGGGAGTCGCCGACCCTCTTCGAGGTGTGGCGGGACACGTATCACGCGCCGCTGCGAGCGGCGCCGCCGGGTGGATGCATCAAGCGCTCCCATGGCTCACCGTCGGATGGGGGCTGGGCGCGACGGGCCTACAGCTTCGGCTGGCGCTCAACTGGATCCGGGCGAAGCGGCTGAAGATGGTCGGTGTCAGCCCGTTACCGGTCGCATGGATGGTCGAGTGGGAGGACGTCCGGCGGCGCATGGGAATAGCGCGACGCGTGCGCGTCGTGGAATCCGCGCTCGCCCGCGTGCCGTCGGTGGTCGGGTGTCTATCGCCGATCGTTCTCGTGCCGGCCGGTCTCGTCGGCCGGCTCGCGCCGCCGCAGATTCGCGGCATCATCGCTCACGAGCTGGCGCACATCCGGCGCCACGATCACCTCGTGAATCTGCTGCAGAACGTCTTCGAGTCGCTCTTCTTCTTTCATCCCATCACGTGGTGGGTGTCGGATCGGCTTCGGGCGGAACGCGAGTATTGCTGTGATGACCTGGCCATGTCGGTTTGCGGAAATCGCCTGCAGTACGCGCAGGCGCTCACGTCTCTCGAGGAATTTCGCGCGCGCGTTGGAAGAAGTGAAGTCGCATCAACAGGAGGACCGTTTATGAATCGAATTCTGAGGATTCTCGGACAGGGGAAGAGTTCGCGCGCGGGACGCGGCCGTTGGATCCCCCCGATCGCGCTTCTCGCGGCCGCGCTGACCGGCGTCGCACTGATCGTGACGGGCTGCGACAACGCCGTAGGGGACGGGCCGTCGTCGGAGGTCGTCACTCCCCAAGTGGAGATCGGGTCGGAAAACTCCTCGGTGACGACCGACGTGGAAGCCGCGCTGGACAAGATCGCCGCGGCCGAGAAGGCCGGTCGCCTGACGGCGGAGCAGGCGCAGGAGCTCACGGCGATGTTCGAAGACCTCGCGTCGAAAGGCGCGATGGTCCGTTGTGAGGAGATGCCGGATGGGGCCTGTCGCGTCACGGTCTGCGCGCCTGTGGAGTGCGCAGAGTCCGCGTTGGATTGCGCCACGACGGTCAATGGACCGTGCAAGATAATGGTGGCCTGTGATCCGGAGGATTGCGCTGAGCTCATGGAAGGCTGTCCCGAAGGCATGATCGGGGAGTGCTGTCCCGAGGGTAAGCTCGTGAAGGGCGACCAGGGGGAGTAGGTCACTCATAATCTTCGATCGTCTCGCCCCATCGCGCACGAGCGTGATGGGGCATTCGTATGTTTGGTGCGGTTCGTGTCATCCTCTTCGGCGCGATGGTTTGACGGGGAAGCCGTTCATGGGCGAGAATCATATGTGAAGTCGTATACGCAAGGTTGTGGTCATCCCCCCCCCAGCCAGGAGATACAGATGCTGCAGCGCAATCCCACAAGGCTCCTGATCGTTCTCCTCTCGATGTTTGCGACACTCGCGATGGCCGACGAGCCGGACGATTCCGGCCCGCCGACGGAGACCGTCATCGGTCATCTCGAGCGGGAAGACGACCCGCCCGGCATCCCGGCGCTGCCGGTTCCGGGCGCGCCACCCGCGTACCAACCGCGCGTCGGTCGCAACGTGAGCCATCAGGTCAACGTGGATGCGAACGGGGCCAACATCCCCGGTGACGCCGCGAACGAGCCCTCGATTGCGGTGGATCCGACATCGCCGAACCACATCGCGATCGGCTGGCGGCAGTTCGACACGATCTCATCGAACTTCCGACAGGCCGGCATCGGCTTCAGCGCGGACGGTGGACGCACCTGGACGTTTCCCGGTGTTCTGGATCCGGGAAGATTCCGAAGCGATCCGGTATTGGATTTCGATTCGAACGGCGCGTTCTACTACAACAGCCTGGAATCCAACATGACGACCGACGTGTTCACGTCGCTCGACGGCGGAGAGACATGGGGGGCGCCGGAATACGCATACGGCGGCGACAAGCAATGGATGACGATCGATCGCTCCGGAGGAATCGGCGAGGGGCACATCTACTCGGCCTGGAGCGACTTCTACGGCTGCTGCGGCGACAACATGCACACGCGGGCGACTGATGGGGGCGGCTCGTTTGAATACCCGACGACGATGTCGCCGCGACCGCACTGGGGATCGATGGATGTCGGACCGTCCGGTGCCGCCTACATCGCCGGCCTCGACGGCGGCCTGAACAACTTCATGGTAGCGAAGTCCGAGAACGCGCAGGATGAGAACCAGTCCCCGACGTTCACGACGACAACCTTCAACATGGGTGGATCGGTCGCGTATTTCGGCGGCCCCAATCCCGGCGGACTTCTCGGACAGACCTGGGTCGCGGTCGATCCGTCGACCTCGCCGCCCAACGAGCATGTCTACGTGCTCTGCTCCGTCGATCCGCCGGGCTCGGACCCGATGGACGTTCACTTCGTTCGAAGCACTAACGGCGGCGCCTCCTGGAGCGCGCCGGTGCGCGTCAACGATGATTCAGGGACGAGCGCCTGGCAGTGGTTCGGAACGATGGACGTCGGTCCGAACGGGCGAATCGACGCCATCTGGAACGACACGCGAGGCTCAGGATCCTCCAATGTCAGCGAGCTCTATTACTCGTTCTCGACTGACGGCGGGGTGACATGGTCCCAGAACGAGCGGCTGAGCCCCTCCTGGAACAGCCATTTGGGTTGGCCACAGCAGGACAAGATCGGTGACTACTACGAGATGGTCTCCGACGCGGTCGGCGCGCACCTCGCGTGGGCGGCGACGTTCAACGGCGAGCAGGATGTCTACTACCTTCGGATCGGGGACTACGACTGCAACAGCAACGGTGTCGGCGACTCGCTCGACATCGCCCACGGCACGAGCTCCGACCACAACGAGAACGGAATCCCGGACGAATGCGAGGACGGCCCGGTCGACGTTCCGGAGATCGCATCGATGGAGAGGCTTCTGCGAGTGTCACCCAATCCGACCGATCGCATGACGACGATCGACTACGTCGTTTCAGACCGACGCGCACGCGTGCGCTTGCAGATCTTCGATGTCGAGGGACGCGCGGTGCGGACGCTCATCAACGGTTTTGCGCCGGGCGGAACCAACAGCGTCACGTGGGACGGAAAGGATGGGCTCGGGCGCTTGGCGGCTCCGGGCGTTTACTTCGCGAGGCTGGAGACGCGCCGTGGCGTGATGACCCAGCGGGTCCAGCTCATTCGGTAGCGGCGGCGGGCCGTTCGCCGCCGACGGCAGCAACCGAACCGCCCCGCGGATCCGCGACGAGCGTGGACTCCGCGGGGCATCACGATTCAATTCCGCAGTCGATAGAACAGCATCGCCCCGAGCTTCGTGACCGCCATCGCCCCCAGAATGATCAGCAGATCGACCCGGAAGACGTCGTTTCGGTTCCGCTCGTAGACGAAGAGCGCCCCCATGAGGACGGCCGCCACGATGGCGGCGTGGCTCGTCGATTTGAACCGGTGCAGCCGGTAGCGTTCATCTAGCATGGGTCCGATCCTCCAGTTCGAACAGCTCGTCGGTGGTGCAGCAAAAGATCCTCGCGAGCCGCAGAGCCAGCGGCAGACTCGGCACGTAGCGGCCCCGCTCGATGGAGATGATGCTCTGCCGTGAAACCCCCGCGCTTTCCGCCAGCCGTTCCTGCGTCATGCCCCGAGCTTCGCGGTACCCGCGGACGTGATTGACTACGCGTGCCTTCATTTGGCCGAACAGAGCGTCTCGATGCTCGCTTCGAGGAGTTCGTTGAAGCGGTCCGGATCCTCCCGCATCAAGAAGTGACCGTGACCCGGCATCAGGTGCAGTTCGTACCCCGGCACGACCGCCCGAAGAGCGTCGGCGTCGGTGGGGTTCTTGTCCGTGTTGATGCAGTGGAGCGGTACACCGAGCCTCGCCAGGGCGTCCGGCGCGTCATTCGTGTACCAATCCAGAAGCTCCGCCATCGCTCCGATGCCGACGTCGGCCGGTGCGGACGCCATGTCGGTGGCGATGAGTTTCACGAGCGTCGTATCCGCGTCGGCGGGGAACATCGAGTGGACCCAACCGTTCACGTTCACCTGGAAGTCGGTCTTCAGGAACCCGAGAAAGCCGTTGATCTGTTCCGGGCTGAGATCGATGCTCACCTTCTGGAAGTTGTCCACGCCGACGAGGCCGCAGACCCGCGACGGCATGGCGAGTGCCGCCTCGGCGATGACCGCACCTCCCATGGAGTGCCCCACGAGAGCGACGCGTTCGAGATCGAGCGCCTCGACGACGGCCTTCACGTCCGCTCCGAACGCCGCCATGCTCCATTCCTCGCGGCCGATGTCAGATGAGCCGTGTCCGGCCAGATCGATGGCGACCACGCGATACTTTGCCGCGAAGCTCGCGAGCTGGGCGTTCCAGTAGCTCGCGTCGCAGGACCACCCGTGAACGAATACGAGGGCGAGATCGCCGCGTCCTCCTGCGACGTAGTGGATCGAAAGGCCGTCCGCGGTCGTGGCCCAACCATCCGCCGTGTCCGCCGCGGCGGCTGCGGCGCAGATCATCAATGTCGCGCAGATCAGTGAACACGTGGCTCGTGTCATCATTCTCGAGCTCCTTTCATAGGGCCCGCCCGGGCCCCTCCCAATTCGAATGTAAAGCTTACTTAACGTACAGCGTACTTTACTTTCCGTCAAAAGGTTTCGAAGAATCAGGTCTCGGCGCCGCGGGCTACGCGTCTGATCGGTGAGATTGGGGGCGAGGGGACGAGGGTGGACGGACCGGCTCGCAAGAGATCTCCCATCAGCGCCCGGATCGCCTACAGTGTAGAGACGGTCGATCGACCCGCCGGTCGCAAACGAACCCATCAGACGGGGAGAGCATGGAACAGACTTCGATCCGAACGGCGAACAAGGAGGAACTTCGTCAGATCGCCGCCTTGATCGCCGGGCAGAATCGGAATCCGCGAACGCAGACGCTTCAGTGCAGCTCTGACCCCGACGGCGTTCTCAAAGAGATGACGGCATTCACCGATAGCCCGGAAGAGCACATCGTGATCGCGACCGCTGGCGGACGCGTCGTCGGGGCGATTGCATGTGACTACGATCCGGAAGACGGTCGCGTGTGGATGTGGGGACCCTATGTTGTGGTGGACGATTGGTCCGTCACCGCCACCGCCATGCTCGATGGTTTTTTCGCGACGTTTCCTCGAGAGCCCGCTCGGGTCGACGCGCTTACGCATGTCGACAACGTGCGCTGCCATCGTTTTCTCCTCGATCATGGCTTTCGGGAAGCGGGGATGCTTCATGTCTACGTAGCGGAAAGGGCTTCACGGCCGGGGGCACAGGTGGAGTCGTGCGGTGAGCTCGACGATCGAAGTGACACCCAGCGGAGATCGTTTGCTGAGCTGCATGATGGTGTGTTTCCCGGCACGTATTTCTCGGGTGAGCAGATCCTCGAACGACGGGACACCGACAATCGTCTCCATGTCTGTGTCGATGGAGACATGGTCGTGGGGTACATCTACTCCGGCGTCGCCGAAGACGGGCTGGAGGGGTTCGTTCATTTCGTCGCTGTCCAGGAGAGCCGACGGGGTAGTGGGCTCGGACGACGTCTGCTATGCACGGCGCTCGCCTGGCTCTTCGACGAGAAGAAGATGCCGCGGGTCGGACTGATCGTGTCGGACGATCTCACCAACGCCCGCGGTCTCTACGAGTCGGTCGGGTTTGTTCTCGAACACACCGGCGTTCACGCCCGGCGCGGCTAGTCGAGCCCCAGCTTCTTCAATTTGGGAGCAATCACGACCCGGCAGTACGGGGCGTTCGGGTTTCGGTCGTAGTAGTCTTGGTGATACGACTCGGCCGCGTAGAACTTCTCCAGCGGAGTGATCTCGGTCATGATCGGGTCGTTGAAGAGCCCCGACGCTTCAGCAGCCGCTTTCGATTGCTCGGCGATTTCGCGCTGGCCGTCATCGTGCGTGAAGATGGCCGACCTGTACTGCGTTCCGATATCTGCACCCTGGCGGTTCAGGGTAGTCGGATCGTGGCTGTGCCAGAAGACGTCGAGGATCTTCTCGAAGCTCACCTTCACGGGATCGAACGCGATTTGGGCGACCTCCGCGTGCCCGGTCGATCCGCGGCACACCTCGTCGTATGTCGGGTTCTCCGACTCACCGCCGGCGTATCCCGGGACGACAGAGACGACCCCGTCAATCCTCTGGAACACCGCTTCGACGCACCAGAAACATCCCGCGCCGAGCGTTGCCAGCTCGGCTCCTTCCCGCCCACCGGCTTCCTGCCCCACGGCCTTCTGACCTCCATCCCGGCTCTCAATCGGGCTCGAGCCCGAGAACGACACCCCGACGAATAGCGCGAACCCAAGGATCAGCGCAATGTCTCTCGTCCGTCTCATGTCATATCCGCCCCACGGCCACTCCGTTCATCAACGATCTCAGCGAGTCTGCGCGTGATCGAACCCGGTGCCGGGAGGCAGGTTCCGGAATTCGGCCGGTTCCTCAACACGTTGGATCATTGTGCGGTGTGAGAGAGACATCCGACGGCGAAGGGCTGCGCAGCCCTCTGCAACCCCCAGCGCGTTTCTCCCGTAGTCGACCGCGTTAGCCGGCTGCCTCCATGGGGCGGCGACCCGAACTCAACCATTCCATCCGGAGGACGAGAGCATGCTCAGGAATAGCCTGGTCGTCACGATATGCCTGCTGGCGCTCGGCGCCGCACAGCCGGCCGCCGGCGATGAGCTGATTCGGCTCGAGGATCCCGATGCCTACCAGCTATCGGCTGTCGGGTTCGAGCTTCCTCGTGACGCGACGATCACCGTTGACGCCGTCGGTATCCGCCTGCCGCACAAAGACGAGCTCGCCGTTACGGCGTGGGTGTTGGACACCGAGTCACGCAAAACCGTCTGGAAGATGACCCGCCGAAACAGCGACCGCGTGAAAGGGTCGAGCCTTCTGCGTCACGCTGAAGAGGACGTCGCGTTATCCGCCGGGCGATACGAGCTCTATTTCTTCGCGGGCGACCTCGTATCCGGCTGGTCATTGTCCAGCGGCGGGGGATTGCGCCACTGGCTGGGGATGAAGAAGAAGTCCGGCGACAAGCGGGACTACCGTGACGCGCTCCCCGAGTGCTACGTCTCGCTATCATCCGACGACGTCTCGAGCGGTGATCTCGAATCGTTCAAGGTTAGCGGTGGGTTGGACGAGGCGCTCCTCCGGTTCAATATGCTCGGCGACTCGGAATTCATTCGACAGGGGATCGAGCTGCGCAAGGCGATGGCGCTCCGCGTCTATGCGCTCATCGAGTATCCGAAGGGGGACAACGCGCCTGCGGACTATGCGTGGATCGTCGACACCGAAAGCCGAGAGGTGGTGTGGCGCACGAAACGACGAAACACGGAGCGGGCGGGCGGAGGCAAGAAGAACCGCCTGTTCGATGATGAGGTTGAGCTCGACCCCGGTCGATACGTTCTCTGCTACGGGACGGATGACTCCCACTCCTACGAAGAATTCAACGTAAATCCTCCATTCGACCCGCTCAACTGGGGGGTGACCGTCTTGCCCGGTGGTGGATTCGACAAGGGTGCGTTCTCGACCTTCGATGTCGGTGAGGGGCTGGACCCGCTTGTTTCGTTCACGCGGGCGCTCGACTCAGAGTTCTTCGAGCAACCGTTCCGACTCAAGCGGGACGGCAGTGTCCACGTCTACGCGTTGGGTGAGTACGACTACTCGGAGCACGAGTTTGCGGACTATGCGTGGATCGAAGACCTCAAGTCCGGAAAGACCGCGTGGCAGATGACGCGGCGGAACACGATGGGGGCGGGAGGCGCCGACAAGAACCTCATGTTCGACGGGTTGGTGCAGCTCAAAGAGGGCGACTATGCGGCTTACTATGTCACGGATGCTTCGCACGCGTACGACTCCTGGAACGCCGCCACCCCGTTCGATCCGCGGGCTTGGGGGGTGACGATCTATCCGACCGAGCAGATCGAGAAAAAGCATGTTGAGCTGTTGTCGGTCTCCGACGTCATGAGTGACGCGGAACTGCTGGCCAATCTCGTGCGGGCGGGAGATCACGATCGCCTGCGGCAGCGGTTCACGCTCGACAAGGGCGCGCGGATACACATCCATGCCCTCGGGGAGGGGTTGTCCGGCGACATGTATGACTATGGATACATCGTTGACGATGACTCCGGACGGACCGTCTGGGAGATGCGGTATCGGCAGACGGAGCATGCCGGCGGCGCCCGGAAGAACCGACTCTTCGACGATGAGATCCGGCTGGACGCCGGTACGTATGAAGCAATCTACGTGACCGACGATTCGCACAGCTTCGCGGGATGGAACGAACGTCGCCCGGATGATCCGCTGCGATGGGGGATGACGGTTCGCCTGAGCGACTAGACCGAACTGTCGGCAGGCGATGACTCATTGTCGCCTCACGGAGGCGCGGATCGTGGCCATCTCCGAAGGCTTTGTCGTTCAACATGTTGCCCGGAGAGCGCCTACGCTCAGTCTGTGTCGTACGGTGATCTGAGGAAAATAGAATTCTTACTATATGTTGATTCTCTTCGCCTAGTGTTAGTCACAACAATGACTTGCGCAAACTCGTGAC
>CAZAMP010000066.1:0-19266 GCA_964486455.1 uncultured bacterium
CCCCCCCAGTCGATTGCACCTCCACGATATCCTCGGGAATCGTCTGAAGGATGCTCCAGTAGGGTTTGCCGGCCGACTGCTGTCGCATGCTGATGGTTGTCGTCGCCGTCGGTCCGATGACGCTGCCGAGACAGGTTCCCGTATCGAGCTCGTAGACGTCGTATGCCACGCCGTCCTGCAGGCCGCGCAGCTCGACCTCTCCCGCCCAGTAAGTATCGCTCGTGAAGGTGTGCACGTACGATCCATCGCCTCGGAGGAGCGCGTGACCCTCCGGTGACGTGAAGCCGAGCGGGTAGACGTTCAAGATGTCCGATCGTGTGGTGCGGGCCGTGCGATAGAGCGATGCCCATTCGTTCCAGATCGATTCGCCGAGATCGCCAAGAGAGGCATACGTACTGGTGAGGACGGCGCCGGTGCCGAGCCCATAGGCGAAGGTGCCGGAGAGCTCGTTGAACGGCATCGGGTCGACGTAGCCGTCTCCGACCGGTGCGGAAGCTCCGCGGACCGCCTTGATGAATTTCGTCTTCCAGCGGACCATGCGATCAGTGATCGGATCCGATGCGTCCTCATGGTCGTAGAAGGGGCGCTTGTACGGATCATGTGGTGTCGAGCACTCGCACAGGATCAGGCAGCCGTCCGGCTGATGCATGCGAGCGCGATCCCGAATGGCGCGGTAGAGATCGGGCAGCTTCTCCGGCGCCTCGGCCGGATACGCATGGCCGTGAGCGTCGTTGTAGCAGGGTGGAACGTTCTGCAGGCCAGCCCCGTCCATATAGAGCACATCCACCCCCCAATCCCCCATCATCTTGTCGATCATTGACAGCACGGCCACAACCGCGGGCGGGTACGCAGGACAGAAGTAACGGTTGTGGCGATCGTCGAGCGGGTAGCCGGACTCGTCCCGGATGAGGAGATCCGTGCTCCAGCCGCATCCGGGCTCCCAAGCGGTCACGCACCACCACATCATGACCTCGAACGAGTCGTTGCCCGATCCCCATTGCGGCGTGTGGAGATCGTCGATCAGCTCCAGTAGATCCGATACGCCTGCCGGGAACTTGGTGGGGTCGGGATCCCAGGAGCCGTAGAGATCAAACCAGCCGCCGTCGAGACCGACGCGTTCGAATCCGAGGTCGGCTAGATCGTCGAGGTTGGCGTAGATATCGTCGACGCTGAAGTCGGTCCCATACCCCCAGGTCTTCCAGTACGGTTTGTACGCAGCGTCGGGATAGGGCCCCATGGCCTCCCCTCCGGCCTCGACGAGAGTTGCGTCCAGAAGCCGCCCATAGCGGTGCGCAGCATCGTAGAAGTCACCGCGGTGAACGATCAGAGCGATGCGCGGTCCGAGCAGACTGTCCCCCGGTGCGAACGCGAAAGGAAGCTGGCCGAAGCTGTGAGTCGGACGCGTCTCGACGGCGACCTCGACGAGGCCGTCCGTACGGACCCGACACGGGAAATCGAGCGCCGTCGGAAGGGGCTCGAGGCTGGCCAGCGCGATGCCCGTCGAAGGACCCCAGAGATCGATGAACGGCATGCCGCCACGACCGTACTCCGACCCGCCGATCATAGGGTTTCTTCGATCGAATCCGTACGAGAGAGGGAGTCCGATCCAGTCGTCGCCCCACCCGTCGATCGTCGGTTGCACGCTCCTGAACCCCCACGAAGCGTGCTGCGGATCCGTGCGTCTGAGATCGAGAAGAAGCCGCGCGGTTCGCGTCCGCGTGACGGTGTGAATCATGTTCCCCGTGTTGTGATAGCAGGATCGCAGGATGGCCGCGTCCGGATGCGACTCGTAGAACTCGACGAGGAAGTGTTGTTCGAGATCGTGGGAGACAGACGGGGCTCTCACCGTCAAACGCAGACCATCGCCAAGCTCGGGGGATGCGATTGCCGACACGTCGGTGGCGGGGACCCAATCGCCGACTGCGAAGTCGGCGACTTCCGTCGTGAAGAGGCTGATCGTGTGAGGGGCGATGCCCGGAGCCACCTCGGCGAGAGGAAGCGTGACCGAAAGACTCTCCGTACCGTCGCAGTGGAAAGCTTCGTAGTGAAGGGAGCGGTCAATGTGAAGACTGAACGTTTCCGTTCCGAACCAGATCGTGGTATCGGTGGGATCGACGGAGAACGTGATCTCGGAGTGCGACTCGGTCGGAGCGCTGAGGGCAACGGCGCTGAGTCCTATGATGAAGAGAATTCTCAAGCTGTTCGCGCTCCACGGTGTGGATGACGTCAACAGTCTCAATCATAGCAAATCGCGGGGGGGGCTAGGGCGCTTGCCGGGTATCCTTCGATCCCATTTCCCTGAGGACATGAAGGTGAGTTCACGAAAACGGTCCCGAGAGAGTGAGCCTCCCGGGACCGTCGCTGTGAAGATGTAAGGGTATCTACCTTGTCAACACCATCCGGTACGTCTGGCGGTAACTCCCCGCCGCCAGTTCACAGAAGTAGACCCCGGACGGCACGCTGTGACCATTGTTGTCCCGGCCATCCCAGGCAAGGACATGCTGGCCGGCGCGCTTGCGTTCATCGAGCAGCGTCGCAATCTCCTGCCCGTCCACGGAGTAGACCCGGATCGTTGCATGGTCATCCGCGGGCAGATCGAAGCGAATCGTGGTGATCGACCTGAATGGATTCGGCGCATTTCGCTGGAGCAGATACGACTGAGGCCCGTCACCCTCGGGCACCGCATCCACCGGCACCCCGAAGAGACGAAACGCCAAATCGATCGATTCCGGATGATTCGGATGATCAGGAGGATACCTCAACTCCTCCCAAAGGTCTTCGTACGGCTCCTCTCCGAATGTCCATACCGCGTCATCGTTCCAGTGATCGGTGGACGTCTTCCATCCGAGGAACGCCTGCGGATCCCCGGGCACGGCCTTCACGTCGAGCCAGTAGACAACCGCGGAGTCTTGCGTCCCAACCTGGAGAAAGGCCTCCACCGGATCGATGTCGAAGTGGTAGCGCCAGCAGGTCCAGTCAGCGGGGAAGTAATACTCCTCGGGCGGATTCATCCACCCCTCCTCGACCGGGTGCGCCCAGATGGCCGCGCTGAACTCTCCTGGCTGGAAGAGACGCCACCAGAGGACCTCACCGGGCATGCTGTAGCCGGTCGGACTCTCATCAGCGGAGATGTCGGCGTGAAAGCTCAACATGAACGTCACGTCATACGGGGATTCGCCGTAGGGGATCCAGTCACCCAGCCAGGAGGCCCAGATGTCGACCTCCGTGATGCGCTCGGTCTCCGTGCAGAGGAAATCGTCCGCCAGCAGGTACTCGTTCGAAACGTTCACATCGATCCCGGTGCGCCTTAGATCAGGAGATTGGAGCCATTTCGATTCCTCAATCGGGTTTCGGATGTAGACTTTGTAGTCTTCCACCTCGCCGTCGGACGCGAGTCCATCAGGTGACAGCCCGCCGGTCGTGCTCAAACGGAATCGTGCGTAGGTCGGCCCGTTGGCGGACCCCATTGGAACGTTGAACGTAAGAGGATTGTTGCCCACGGAGAGTGGCTCGCTTACAAGGATGTGCTCCGTGGCACCGGCCCAGGCTCCATCGGCGTTGAAGTCAATCCATGCGTCCAGACATGCCGCGGCGGTTGATGTCACTGTAACGCCGGCCGCAGCTCCGCGAAGGAGCGGAGATGTCAGAATGACCCCATCCTCATCATCGATGTTGTTCGTGTCATCGCCCATGGCCCCCCCGCTCGGCAGGCCGTCGGCCTCAGCATCGATGGCCGATCCGAGCAGCACGGTCGAGTCGATCACGTGACGGGCGCCGTTGCTGGTTAGGAGGGTCGGGTATGTCGGATCGGGAGCGTCCCCGAAATCCAGCTCGTCTGCAGGCGGGTCGATGATGATCACGAGATAGTCTTCGATCTCTCCGTCGTTCGCCAGGCCGAATGGGTTGAGGCCTCCCGTGCTGCTATAGCGGAATCGGACGAACGTCGAGCCCGGAACCGCACTTGCCGGGACAGTGAAGTTCAGGGGATTCGCGCCAGGCGAGAGGGCGACGGACGAGAAGATCACGTCGCCGGCCCAGCTCCCGTCCCCCGCAAAGTCGAGCCAGGCGTCCAGGCGGCCCGCCATGGAGGCCGTCACATCAACGGATGCGGTGCCACCCACTTCGATCGGTGACGTGAAGACCACACCGTCCTCGTCGGGCCCGTTGTTGTCGTCACCCAGGGCGATCGGGTGCGGTTGGCCGTCCGGCTCACCGTCGATCGACGTACCCAGCATCATTCCGGCGACGATCACGTGGCGCCCGCCATTGTTAGCGAGAAGCGTCGGGTAGGTTGGATCGGGAGCATCGCCGAAGTCCATCGTGTCGTCAGGCTCATCGCCGATGACGAACGCGAGGTCGATCGATTCGGGATGTTGCGGATGCCCGGGCGGGTACCTGAGCTCCTCCCAGAGATCGCCGTACGGCTCGTCGCCGATGGTCCAGACCGCGTCATCGTTCCAATGATCGGCGGATGTTTTCCATCCGAGACGAGCCTGGTCATTGAGCGGCGTGGCCTTCATGTCCAGCCAGTAGACGACGGGTTCGTCCGGCGTACCTTCCTGAACGAAGGCCTCGGACTCATCGATGAAGAAGTTGTACTGCCAGCAAATGGTATCTCCCGGAAAGATGTAGTCCTCCGGTGGATTGAGCCATCCTTCCTCAAGCCCGTCCTCCCAGATTCTGACGTGGAAGGAGCCCGGCTGGAATTCAGACCACCAGAGCACCTCTCCCGGCATGCTGTATCCCGTGGGGCTTTCGTCCGCCGGGATGTCTTTGTGGATACTCAGCGTGAACATGACACGTCGAGGATCGTCGTCGGGGAGAACGTCATCTAGCCAGGATGTCCAGATGTGGATGGCCGTGATGGGGCCAGTCTGACTGCATTCGAAATCGTCGGCGAGAAGCAGGTCATAGGACGCATTGACGTCGATCCCACGCTGACTCAGGTCCGGATACTGAACCCACTTGGCCGGTTGTCCCTCGTCCCAGTCGGCGAACGCCGGGGTGGCCAAGACGGAGACCGCCATGAGGCAAAGGGTCGTTCTTGGGAACACTCGCATGTTGTCCTCCTTCTCCTGGACCTGGCTGCTTCCAATATCGCTCATTCGAACCACAAGATAACGGACGCGTAACAAAGGTCGTGCGTGGGTTTGGGCGGTGTGTAGGGGGTGGCGGAAGACATGCCGGAGGCGGCAGGAAGGAAATCATCTCTACGCAACTCGCACACATCCAGCTATTCCCTGAAGTAGGTGTGCAACCAGCGTCACGCACGCTGAAACCGGTGCGGCCTCCGGCGGCCGCTCATAGAGATGCTCGTCTCATTGACAGTGCACACGCGGATCGCCATCGCGAACAGAACGACGGGGAGACGGTCCCGAAAGATCCAACGCAGCAGGCAGTGTGGCACGCGCGACAAGCCATTGCAAGTCGCAGCGAGAGCTGGAAGGATCGGCAGGATCATCGATTCGTGAGGCCTCCGCGATCGTCCCGAATCTTGCCGGGTGCGGCCTGCGGGTGCCCAGCTAGGGTCGTCGGGCGATGAGTCGCGCCTCGTGCTTGTCGTTCGTTCCCCAGCTCTCTTCATGCTGAACGATTCGGAGGCCGCCATCTTCGGCCAGTCGTCGCATCTCGCCGAGTTCATAGAGGTAGTGCCGACCCGGTCGTTCGTTTCGTTCGAGGTTAGTCAACGTCGGATGGCATAGCGCTACGAGTCCCGCCGGAGCGAGCGCGCCTGGGAAAAGCCGGAAGAGGGCTCGATTGAGGTAGTGGTGGCAGTGGATCACATCCCACGGTCCCTCTGGGAAGGCGTGGTCGAGATCCATTTCAAGGCAGTGGACGTCCACGCCGTGAGAACGTGCCGCCCGCTTGGCGAGATCCAGTGCAACGGGTGAGATATCGAGAAGCGTCACGTCGTAGCCCCGCAGAGCAAACCAGGTGGCCTCCTCTCCCAGTCCCCCGGCAATCTCGAGCAGGGCGCCGGGCGGCGGCCGGTGAGCAACCAGCAGCTCGAGGAAGGGCGTGCCGTTCACGGCATAGATTGGGCCCCTACGACTATACTTCTCATTCCAGTCAAGGCGTTCCTGCTCGCTCATGGTCTGATTGTAACCTGCGCTCCACCGCGAGGTGCGACCGGCTTCTGAGTGCGAGTTCTTCATCTGGAACAACGTATTCATTTCCATTTGATTAGCCGACCCCATGGTATCCTTGTCGCCCGTCGATCGGCCCATGGAATCGGGTGGCCGCTCGGAAGACATAGAGATCTTCCGATAATGCGGTATGAACGGGCCCCGCCGGCCGATGAGATGAAGAGGCGGCAAGCGCCTCGGACCAGCCGACGACCACATCCAAAGCCAAGCGAAGGAAGTTAGATACATCTATGCATGTGCTGGGAAACACTCACGCGCGCTGTGAGGCACGACCCGTGCTTCTCGCGGGATTCATCGCGCTGCTCATCGCCACATCGGCGATCGGCGCTCCAACGACAGATGGGTCGGATACGATCGATCTCGGCGACGACCTCTTCCTGGAGGACGCCTCCGATGAGAAGCCGTACTACTTCTACCATCGCCTGCCCTACGGTTCGGAGACGCTCATTCATCCGATCCGTTTGATTGTGAACGGCGGATTCGGAATCACGCAGTTCGACAACCGCGACAATCGCATTCTGGAAATCGATTACGGGACCGGCGTCGACAACGTCTGGCGGAATCTCAGCAATCCCATCGCGGCGATCGAGCAGCAGGGGTGGCACGATTTTCTAGAGCGGGAGATGCTTCCGTTCAGCATCAGCGCCAAGAAGGGACACTTCTGGCCCAACTACACGCTACATCTCATCGGCGGAGGCATGAGCTACCGGCTGATGGAAGAGTGGTTTCGCTATCATGGATATAGGCACTCGACGACATACGCCCTGACGACCCTTGGGGCCTATCATTTCCTGAACGAGGTCGTCGAGAACGACGACTACGTCGGCTACACGACGGACCCGATCGCGGATTTCTACGTCTTCAATCCGCTCGGTGTCGCGCTCTTCAGCGTCGATTCGGTTGCGCGTTTCTTCGCACAAACCCTCAACATGGTGGAGTGGTCGTACCAGCCAGCAGTCAACCTCGAAACCGGGGCCCTCGAGAACAACGGTCAGAATTTCGCTCTCAAGTATCCGCTCTTTAGACGATGGAGCGCGTTCTACCACATGGGCACTCAGGGTGAGCTCGGTCTTTCCTACCAGCGCGGCAACGGGGACTGCGTCTCATTTGGTTTCGGCGGTCAGGCGAACAACTTGTTCAACTTGACCGACGACGTCAAGGGCGTCGATCTCGTGCCCACGATCGGCTTCTTCTACGACCGGCACAACTCGCTGCTTGCATCCCTGTTCTTCGCGGATCGGGATGATTACCGCGTTCGCCTCAATGTCTATCCGGGCGTCTTCTCGGTCAACGGATTCTCGCCGGGCTTCTTCCTCGGTCTGGGGCATCGCGGCGATCTCAAGGGGGGCATCTCCATCGGATCATCGTGGGTGCCGCTGGGGCTGGCTACGGGGAGCACGCGCGACCACCTTCAGTAGCCGCATCGAACGGATCGTTTTGGAATGGCAAGGGTGAGCATTGCCCTCGGGTGCAGGTGGGCGGTGTGGAGTTGGAGGGGCGTGAAGCCCCCCCCACTCCGAGGCCTCATCCGACGAGATCGAACGCTGACGAGGAATCGTCTTCCGAAGCGAGAAACGCGTTCAATCGGGGTGGCATTCCCTTCCGCGCCATGAGTCTCTCATGCAGTTGCGCTAGCCGCTTTCCCATGGCTTCGTGCTCCTCGGCGTCGATCTTACCGTCGGCGTTGGCGTCCATGCGGGCGAACAGCGTTTCCACGCGGCCCGTGTCACGGCCGGCGTTCTCCAGAGCGGCCGTCATCTCGGCCGGCGTGATCGCGCCGTCGCCGTCCGAGTCGGCGATCGCAAAGCGTTCCCTGGACCGGGCCGCGATGGGCGCGACGTCGATGCTGCCGGCGCACGTAACTGCGCCGATCATTGGACCTCCTTTCAGAACCGGGCGGACGTTTGATACGCTTATCGGCGCCCGGCTTCGATTCTGAACGAGGTCCCCATGATGTCACGGATTGTCATTGCCGTGTCGCATCTCTGCCATATTTGGTGTGGAGGGGGGCTCAGGCCGTGTTGACACGACGCCGTTTCGCCGCCTTGGTCAGAAAGCGGACACAGAGGTAGAAGGTGACGGAGCAAAGCAGCACCCATCTCCAGACGGGATCGAACCGGAACGCTCCGTTTAGATAGGCGTGGCCGGCGATTTCGAGCACACAGATGATAGCCGTGATGGCCAACACACCGTGATATTCGCTCGTGATCGCCTTCCGAATTGAGAACGCTCCCTCTCTGGCCGTCCATTGGGAGAATCGAGGAAGATACGCGGGCGTGCGCGAAGCCCACTCAACGTAAGTGCCGCCGAACTTCCGCCGGAGGAACGCCTCCTCCGTGAACGCGATTCGTTCGTAGTAGATGTAGAAGACCAGAGTATTGATCACTACCAACCACCAAACCCCCAGGAACATCGAAACACCCAGCCAGATCACCAGGTTGCCCAGATAGAGCGGATGGCGAACAATCGAGTACATCTCTGTCGTGTTCAGGTTGTCAGCGGCCTGGCTTCTGGTGTTCCGGCCGGATGTGCCCGGAAGCTTGTACCCCGCGACGATTCCGCGAGCGAGAAGACCGAGAAACGCGACGGCTAGGCAGAAGAGCTTCCAGGTGAGAACCGCTTCCCCCGAAAAGAACGTGGCATGCGGCAGCGCCAGGACATAGAACGGGAGCGTCAACAAAGGAAGATAGCTTCGCCAGCGAAACAACCATCCGCCCGACGCTTCCATTTCTTCCACGAGTGGCATCGCTTACTTCTCCGGGCCGTCAGCTCTCAACGCCTTGCTCTCCAGGCCGGGCAACATCGCGGTTGGCTCGTTCGACCTGGACTGCGCGCCGGAGAGCTTAGCACAACTAACGGGATGCGCCGCCAGGCTTGAACTACGGTAACTCGGTTGCCGCCGCCTTGGCGCCCCATCGCTCGCGGACGTGCCACTCCACCGTGGTCGCCAGCGCTTCCTCGTTGCTGACCGACGCACGCGCAATCGGTCGTGCCAGGCCGAGCGGCACCGTCCACGCCGGACGCTTCATCCCGAGCAGGCGGTGGATTTCGTTGATCAGCGTAAATGTTTCCCATGCCGGATCATCCACGTAGATAACGGCTTGAACGCCGCACTTCATCCGCTTCATGAGAAGGGTGTGAGCGGCCAACGGGTTCTCGAGGTAGGAGCTCGTGGAACGGGAGGCCGACGGCGCGGACGGCCGCCGCCCCCTCCCCGTCAGTGCCGTCGTGTGGACATCCCAGCCGGCCTCGTGAAGGCGAGTCGCGAGCGGCAGGCGATTGATGATCAGGTAGGGCAGTCGGTTGTCGACGATCAGAACGCGTGTCCGGCGCATCCTCATCCCCAGATCCCCTCGCTGAATGAGATGCCGCGAAGAGCAGCACGTCCGGGTGGAGGGGACGGGTCTTTTCTCCGGGTGCGCGGGCGATCAGGGATGCGGATGGAGGCGGGCTTCGGTCGGCAGCAGCTTCATGACCTTCAACCCCCACGCGAAGAGGAATCCGATGACACCCAGAACTCCCAAGGCCTGGAGGACCTCGACAAAGCTGACGGAGTACGCAGCGATCCCTTCGGGAAAAGCGGTGCCGACGACCTCCATCCCCGGAACGATGTCCGGCGGATGCGTCAGCCCGGGTATGACGATCACGTATCGCTCGCAGAGCACGCCGAAGACAACCAGGACGGACGCCGCAACGACCCATCGGATCGACTTTCCGGTGCGTCGACTGAACAGTATCACCATTGGAACGGCGCACCCCGCGAAGAGAAGCCCACCCCAGAAGAGAATGCTGTGAAACCCTCCGAAGAGGTAGTAGAGCGCCGCCTGGCGAAGCTCGACCACGTAAGCGCGGTAAGCATTCTCGACGAAGAGGAAATAGACGACGACCAGAAGGCAGATGGCTAGAAAGCGACCTAGCCAGATTATGAGGGCATCATCCACGTGGCGCTTCGTCAATCGAAAGATCCCGACAATGACCATGATCATGAGCGCCGTACCGGACGCCATGGCCGCGGCGACGAAGCTCGCCGGGAGTAGAGGTGACTCGTAGAGCACGCGTGCCCCGAAACCGAAAATGGCGCCCGTTCCGCTGTGCACGCAGAACGCCCACCCAAAGGCCGTCGTCGCGATGACCTTCGTCAACCTGGCCTTCTCGTTGAAGAGTGCCCACAGGTAGATCACGCAGAGCAGAATGTGGCCGATGTAAAGGATCGGATTGATCGAGAACATGGATTGGAGGTTGAAGTAGACGAATGGTTCGACGAACACGCGGTCCATCCGACCCTGGTCGGTGAGGATCGACAACAGACCCGCGATCAGAAAGAGCATAGCGAGGTAGACGGCGATCCTCGCGAACGGCTTGTACTCCACCTTTCCGAATACACCGTATAGCCCCGAGATGACGAGGGATCCCGCCGACAGGCCGATGTAGTAGACGGCCATCACGATCTGTAGGCCCCAGGGGACGCGCATCGTCATGCCCGTCACCCAGATCCCTTCCTTGATGACCCACCAGGTCGCGACGGCCCCGACCACCGCGAACGCGGCCAGGATGACGAGCAACGCGTTGTAGCCGCGGGAGCGACCTTCGATGCTCTCGAACTGGACCTCCATGGCTAGCCTCGCAAGTCTACACTAAAGCCCGATGTAGTGAACCTTCGGCTCGGTTCCCAGATCCTCTCTCAGGCGCTTGACGGAATTCGCGGCGATCAGCTCCGACACCTCGCTCTTGGGATCATTGAGGTCCCCCACGTGGAGCACCTCTCCCCCCACACGACGACACGCGTCGACGCAGGCCGGCGCCTCCCCGCGCTCCAACCGATGCGCACACAGGGTGCACGCTTCCGCAACGCCGTGGGAGCGTTTCGGAAACTCTTTGTTCGGCCACTCCTCGCTTTCCTTGAAGTTGAAGAAGCGCGCGTTGTAGGGACAGGCGATCATGCAGTAGCGACAGCCGATGCACCGATGATGGTCGACGATCACGATGCCGTCGTGGCGCTTGTAGGTCGCCTGAACGGGGCAGACCTGGGCGCAGGGGGGCTCTTCGCAGTGATTGCAGAGCAGGATCATCGGTCTCTCGGCGCTTTCCTCCCCACCGGCGTCTTTGATCGAAACCTTCCGGATCCAGTGGACATCCCAGCGGCCATCGCCGTGGTGAGCCACGTTGTTTTCTTCACGGCAGGCTTCGACGCACGCGTTACAGCCCGGGCGACAGCGGGTGAGATCGACCACCATGCCCCACTTTCGCTTCGAAAGGGGCACATCACCACGCCTCGTACCACTACCCGCCGTCGTCAGGAGACGACACGCGTACGCGCTGGAGGCACCCGCCAGCAGCACTCCGCCCCCCACTCGAAGAAACTCGCGTCTATTCATCGGGCACCCCCGCTCAGGGGTAGTAGTGACATCCGAAGCAATCGACGACGACGCTCGCGGCGCCGTGGCAACGATCGCAGAATCGTTCCCGGCTCGTGTGACAGTCACGGCACTTCGCGAGGCCGACATCTCCCCGCACGCCGTAGCGAACAACTTCCCTGCGTATCTCACGCAGAAGCTCCCAATGGTGGAAGCGCATGTAGACCGTCTCCCGAACGCAGTTCTCGTATTGCGCCTCCGGGCGCTCGAGGAATGGGGTCGTCCCCGAGGATTCCTGCGAGCGAAAGGAGGAGACGGCGCCATGTCCGAGAGGCAATAACAAGACGATGACAACGCCGACCATCAGAAGCACGCCTCGGCGATCTCTGGTGTCATTGTCAGACATCGTCCGCTCCCTCTTGTCGCTCAGTGGCCTCTCCACCCGTGGGCTGATTCCGTGCGCCCACACTTCGTCCCATCCGCTCGGCGAAGACCATCGCCGTTGCCCGGTACGCGAGATGCGCGAGCTTGGAATACGGCATGTAGATCAGGACGGCGAACACGAACACCAAATGGACGAAGTAGGCGACATGTCTGTGCGGTTCCAGGTGCAAAAAGTGCAGTGCCTCCGTGATGAAACCCGTGAGCGTTGCCAGGATCAGCTGAGCGAGAAGCGCCCAGTCCGCGTAGCTCCCCGAGCCGACCCGATCGGCGTTTCTGAAACGATCAACGATCATGAGCGCGCACCCGCCGATGAGGGCGAGTCCACCGACGTTGGCCAGGAGCTTCCATGGGGTGAAGAAGCCGAGCGGATAGATGAACTCGTTTTGATTGAGTGGATTGCGATCGCCCGCAACCACCCAAATGGAGACCAAGGTCAATGCGACGAAACCGAAGAAGACAGCAGCGTGCGAGAAGAACCTCGCGCGCGCCGTCGTACATTGCGTGAAGTGATCGTGCGTGACGACGGTCTTCAGGACCGATCCGATGCTCGGCACGAGTCGTCGGCGTGATTGCGATGACTCGCCGCGCGCTCCATCGACGCGGAGGGAGTTCCAGAGGCGCACTACACCCACGAGGATCGCCAAGAACGCCAAGACCGTGAAGAAGATGAAGAAGGCGTTCAACATCCAGTGCGGGAAGAGACTGCTATAGGCATAGAGGATCCGGTCGCCGGCCTGTGGCGAGAGACCGAAGGCTTCTTCGATTGGATCTCGTACAACGAGAGCCAGGGTCAGCAGGATGCACGGTATCGCCAGGAGGAGTGGAAAGTAGTGAGGCTTGGCCATCCATCTGGCCAGCCGCCCCGGGAACGCGTGCTCGGAGACGACGACCTGACGAACCGCCCCAAGGACCTGACCCGGCTTGGCGCCGCGCGGGCACCTCGTCGCACAGTCGTTGCACTGGTGACAAAGCCAGATGTCGGGGTCTCTGAGAAGCTCGGCTTTCCGTCCCCATGCGGCCCAGGCCATTTCCTTTCTGGGGAACGGGTCACGGTCGGGTGAGAGAGCGCAGACGGCCGAACACGTACCGCACTGGAAGCAGTTCTTCAAGGTGTCGGCCCCGTTCTCGCGGAGCGTTCGGATGAACGCGAGGTCGGGTTCTATCAAAACCGCTGTGCTTGTTTCCGCGCCAGCCACCGTGGTGCTCCTCCGACACGTGCGGGAATGATCCCCAGGACGGTCGTCCACTGCTCGCGGTGGCCGGCCCTCACATCCCCTTGAACGGATTCATGCCGTATTCGTCGATCACCTCCGAGAACTTGTCGAATATCTCAGGCAGTCTTGCGTAGTCAGAGATTTGTAGCTCGTGGACCTCCACCCGCTCGGTCTCCATCGCCATCTGCTGGAGCTTCTCGCGAATGTTTTCCCCGCGTGTGACCGCCAGCTCGCTTCCCTTGACGAAGTGACACTGATAGTCATCGCCGTACTTGCAGCCGATCAGGATCACCCCGTCAAAGCCGGCGGAGATCGCATCTGTAATCCAGACGGAGTTGATGGAGCCCAGGCAACGAACGGGGATGATGCGAACGAACGGATTGACGCTCAGTCGGTGCTGGCCGACGAGATCCATGGCCGGAAACGCGTCGTTCTCACAGAGCAAAGCCAGGACGCGGGGCTTCTCTTCGTAGTCTTCCGGAACGTTGACGGACTTGATCATCGATCCAACGATGTCGACCGAGTAGTCCTTGAAGGAGATGATCCGTTCGGGACACGCTCCCAAGCAGATCCCGCATCGCCGGCAACGCGTCGCCCAGACGAGTGGCGTTCCTTTCTCGTCCTCGTTGAGCACCCCGAACGGGCACTCTTCCGTGCAGCGTTTGCACTGCGTGCAGCGCTGCAGGAAGAAGTCCGGGTAGGATCTGTCGCCGGCCCGAGGATGAACGGCCTCGCCCCGGGCCGTCATCTCGACGCACTGGATCGCCTTGAGCGCCGCCCCTGTGGCGTCTTCACGCGCGGCTACGCCATCGCTCGGGGCGCGTACGCTGCCCGCCGGGTAGATGCCGGTACGACGGCTCTCGTACGGGAAACAGATGAAGTGCGAATCGGGGAAGCCGTGTTGCAGCGACGGGAGGTCGGGGCCTTGGCGATAGGTGAGATTCAGGATTGCGGTACCCTCGTGATGCTTGAGCTCCGCCACCTTCGCCGCCGCTTCCTCCCGCTGTGTCTCCGATTCCCCGGCCTCGGCGGTGATCTTCGAGTCTTCGAATATCCGAATCGCCTCACCGTCGGCCGCATTCGGGACCATGCCGGCCGCGAGCACGACCAGGTCGACCTTCACCTGGATATGCTCGCCCTGCATGGTGTCCCGCGCGCTGACCACGAGGTCCGCGTCTTCGTTTTGCGTCACATCCGTCACCACACCGCGTGTCAGGAATACGCCGGGGTCTTCCTGGACCCTGCGGTAGAAGTCTTCATAGCGGCCCGGGGTGCGGATGAACTCGTAGAAGATGTACGCCTTGCCGTCGTCGTGAAGCTTGCGCAGATAGAGAGATTGCTTGAGTGAGGTCAGGCAGCAGATCGACGAGCAATAGGAGTGCTGGCTCTTGGTCTGGGCCCCGCCGCATTGTATGAAGGCGATGCGCTTCACTTCGCGGCCATCGGAGGGGCGGATGATCCGGCCAAGCTCCGTGACCATGTCCTCCAACTCGACATTTCGCACGACGTCGTCCATCCCGCCGTACGGGAGCTGCGTCCTGGGATCGCCCGGCGTCCAACCCGTCGCCTGTATGATCGCCCCGACACGGTGTGTCTCCGTGGCAGGGTTTCCATTGCCATTGCTGGCCAGGGTCACGTCGAAGAGACCGGGGGCTCCGGAGATCTCGCTCGTGACGGTCGATTTGTGCACGTCGATCCGGGGGTTCCCCTCCACCTCCGTGATCAGCTCCTCCACCCCAGTCGCCTCCAACTCACGATATGGGGGCCGAGTCGGTACCGACATGTGCTGCCTGGCGAGCCATCCGCCCAACCGTTCGCTCTTTTCGACCAGATGAACGGCGTATCCGGTGTTCGCGGCTTCGAGGGCCGCCGTCATTCCGGTGATCCCACCGCCGACGACGAGAATGCTCTTTTCGATCTCTTCCTCAGGTGAGAATGGCTCCAGCGGACCCATCTTCTGCACTTTCGTGATGTATATTCGGAGGTAGTCCTCGGCGAGCATCTGCGTGTCTTCTTCAGCAGGAGGTTGGCACCAGACCACGTGCTCGCGGAGCGCGACCTTCTCGACGATTACGTGCTTGGGAAAGGCGTTCGCTGAATAGCGTCGCGGAGAAACTCCGGCGACGAGCACCCGTGTCAGGCCTTCCGTTTCGATCGCGGTATTGATGGAATCGAGACCGAGACCTTCGCAGGATTTCACGGTCCTGCAAAACGGAACGTTGAACTCGTCCGTTGCAACCTTGCAGAGTGCTTCGACATCCAGTGACTCGCCTATCCCGTATCCGGTGCAGATGAAGACGCCGATCTTCTCGTCCATGGGATCACGCCCCCGTGTTCACATACTGAATGGCCTTGAGCGCCGCTCCGGTAGCGTCCTTCGTCGAACGGGCAACATCGCAGGGGCGTTTGGCGCAACCCGCGACGAAGATCCCCTCCACATCGGTACTCCCGTCGATGAAACCGTGCTCGTCGGTCTTCAGGACACCTGGAAGCCCCGCATCGTGCGCATTCGGGACGATACCCGTGGCAAGGACGACGAGATCGAACTCCGCATGGAGGTTTTGTCCCATGATCGTGTCTTCAACATCCAGAACGAGCTTGCCGTTTTCCGGCGCGTTGTCGATGGCGGCGACCTTTCCCTTTGTGAACGTGATGGTCGGGTCGTCCAGTAGGTCAGTGTAGAAGGATTCCAGGCGGCCGATCGTGCGGATGTCGATGTAGAACATCGTGGCACGAGCGCCCTCGACCTTTTCGCGGAGGTATCGGATCTGCTTGAGTGAGGCCGTGCAGCAAACCGCGGAGCAGTATGAAAGGTGGTTCTCATCGCGTGATCCGGCGCACTGAACGAACGCGACGTTTTCAGGTGACTTGCCATCCA
Organism: uncultured bacterium; assembly: GCA_964486455.1. GTDB lineage: Bacteria > Eisenbacteria > RBG-16-71-46 > CAZAMP01 > CAZAMP01 > CAZAMP01. The sequence continues at coordinate 16,037 of CAZAMP010000066.1, forward strand.
AGGGTCTCAGGATTTCCCCGGCGGTTGGTCCGTCGTGCGCGGCCAGGCGCTCCATCATCACATTCGTGATCACGTTTGCGCACCGGCCGTAGCCGAGGTGATCGAGTGCCGTGGGATCGTAGGGACGCCACCCCGTGGCGACGATGATCGAACCGACGTCAACCTTGATGCGGCTCTCCGTCATGTCGAAATCGATGGCACCCGGCGGAGCCACATCCTTGAGCGTCTTCGTGTCCTCGGCTGAGAGCGACTCCCGATCCAGAACGTATTCATGCGGGAAGGCCGCCTCATGTTGGAGATAGAGCGGCTTTGTCGTATCCATGCCGAGGTTGAAGTCGTTTGGTCGTTCGGAGCTCAGTGAGCTGGCGACACTATCGTCCAGTGCGTTCCCCGGGGTCACGTATCTGGGGAGTGTCCTGATGGTCGCCCTGAACGCGCCTGCCTCGCCGGAGATCTCTTCGACGGTTGAAAGCGTGTGTACGTCGATCCTCGGGTTCAGTCGGACCCGTCTCGTGTTGATCTCGAAACCGCAGGTCGGCGGACACATTTTCGGGAAGTAGCGATAGGAGCGAACGACGCGGCCGCCGAGCGACGGCTCTTTCTCAACCAGGATGACGCGGTGGCCGACTTCCGCTGCTTCCAGCGCGGCCGTCATTCCCGCAATGCCGCCTCCTATGACGAGAATGGGCTTGCGCGGTGGATTCATTGCACCCTCTCTCGCTGAAATCGTTGAGGTGTATTCGAAGACCGACATGCCACGGAGCATCTCGAACTCCGGGGAAGCGCGCGAGTCCAATGGTTTGGTTGATTCTTAGTCGGGGCGCTGGAACTCATGTGGAAAGCGATGGAAATGCCTAGGCAAGCAATGGATGGTTGGAGAAGGCCCCCACGCGATACAATAGTCGCACATCTGATCATCATGCCCCCTCCGACACATCAACAACAGATCAATGAAGCGCATTCAGAACGCTGTCGAGAGGGTGCAGGGCAGATAGAGGATCTCGATGTCAGACCGATGAGGCTCGTATCGTACCACAGACTGGTTCCGACGCAAGAAGATCGGCAGGGAGGCAGGGGTGGTGCTCGTCGCCACGCCGAGCGTTGCTCCCTCAAGGGGCTTCCGGCGCGATGCGATGAAACGCCGGCGCATCGCTACCTGACGAACGTACGTTCGACCCCCTCCCCTTTCGCGAAAAAAGTAACGGGTGCGTAGTCGCGTGCCAGTCTCGTACAATCGAGATGTGTACGCTTGCGGTTTCTGGGGTGGATGCGCGATCGTCGTCATCGCGATCGGTAGTCATCACAGCCACGCAGACGACCGTTGCCCCTCCCCGCTCGCGCCGCGGCGTGCGGTCGGGAGTGCGCTATGCAAGATCCCAGACCGAATGTCAAAGGCAACCGGATCTTCTGGAAGCTTAGCGCTGCCTTCCTAGCCATCATCCTTCTCGTCATTCTCGCTTCTAGCATTGTCAATGGCTTCGTGGAAGAGCGCTACGCGCTCTGGGCCGCGCGCGAGGGGACCGAATTCAACTCCAAGGTCATCCACCACGCTCTGCGCGAGTTCATGATGACCCGGGATATCACCGGGATTCGCCGATTGATCGAGGAAGTGTCGATCGGGAACCCCGTCTATCGCGAAGTTCGCCTGATATCGCATACGGGTGAAGTCGTGGTCGGAGCCCGCGCGGACGACGAAATCATCGTCAAGGAAGAATCCCGGCCCTGCAACATCTGCCATTCGGCGAAGGGCTTTCCCCAACCCCTGGTCGACTGCACGTTCGACGAAATCGCGAGAGCGCCAAACGGTGACCGTATCGTCTCCGTCATTGCCCCTATCCTGAATGAGGAGAGCTGCCGCTCGGCGCAATGTCATGCTCATGCGGATTCACCGCCAGTACTTGGGGTTCTGCAGACCGACCTTTCGCTTCGGGAAGTGGATGCGTTCCTGTCGCTTCGTCACTACCAGATGGCGTTGGCCGTGATCGTGGCGGTGCTCCTCTGCATCGTCACGACCTGGTTCATTGTGAGCCGCCTCCTTGAACGACCCATCCGAACGTTGATCGCCGGGATCCGACGCATCGGGGGTGGCGATCTTAGCTTTCGGTTTCAGAGCGGAAGAAACGATGAGATCGGACTGCTGGCCGACGCATTCGATGAGATGACAGAGCGCCTCGAAGAGTCGCATACAGAGCTGGCCCGGACCCGTGACTACCTGGAAGGGATGGTGGAGAGCTCCGCCGACATCATCATCACCGTCAACCCCGTCGGGCTCATTCAGACGTTCAACCGCGGCGCCGAACAGGCGCTCGGATACGGGCGAGACGAGGTCATCGGCAAGCGGATCGAGATGCTCTTTGCCAATCCTCGTGAGCGCGACATCGCGATCGAGCGTCTGAAATACTCGGACAACGTCGTGAACTATGAAACGCACTTCCTGACCCGCCGAGGCGAAGTGAGAGACGTGATCGTGACGCTTTCCCGCCTGCGGGATCGTGATGGCACACCGATCGGTACGTTCGGCATCAGCAAAGATGTGACTCGCGAGAAAGAACTTCAGCAGCAAGTGCTGCAGGCGGAACGGTTTACGGCAATCGGGCAAGCCTTCACCGGCGTTCTGCATGCCATGAAGAACATGCTCAACGCACTCAAGGGGGGAGCCTACATGGTGAAGACGGCGATCGCGAAGGATGATCGTGAGATGTTGGAGGATGGTTGGAGGATCGTCCAGGAGGGAATCACCAGCGTGACGGACATGTCAATGGATATGCTGAAGTACGTTCGCGAGACGAAGCCCGAACACAAGCTGTGCGATCTCGGCAGGCTTATCGATGAGGTTGCCGCGGTCGTCAAGCAGACCGCAAGCGATCGAGGAGTGCGTTTCAGCGTCAACACCGCGACGACGACTCCGAGGATCCTGTGCGATTCGAAGCTCATCCACTCCGCCATCATGGATTTGGTCTCGAACGCGCTAGATGCGTGCGACGACAGGAATGGCAAAGGCGACGAGTCGCCGGAAATCGCGGTCAGCCTCTTCCCGCTCGAGAACAGCAAGAAGGTGGCGATCGAGGTCCGAGACAACGGGATCGGAATGACGGAGGAGGTTCAGGCCAACGTCTTCACACCCTTCTTCAGCACGAAGAAGAAGGCCGGGACCGGATTGGGGCTGGCCCTTACGGCCCGTGTGGTGGGCGTGCACAATGGCAGGATCAGTGTCGAGTCCGAACCGGGGG
>CAZAMP010000067.1:0-18881 GCA_964486455.1 uncultured bacterium
GCAGTAACTCATCTCCAGAGGCGGCAGGCGCCGCTCATCATCGATCGACCCTGATAGTCTCCACGTGGTGGAACTCGTTCACCGCGTGAGTAAGGGGCTTTTTGTTGCCTGGGCATTTCGGCAACTCGACTCGGAATGCTCCGGAGCAGGCGAATGCTGGTCAGCGACACCACGGAATCCGGTACAACACCTCCAGTTCCGGAAGGGCCCTCCTCGCGGTCGGAGACCTCGGGCGAGAAGCCGTTTCGCGTGGAGCTCTCGCCTCGGGAAGGTGCCTACCTTCGCGTCGGTAAGCGTATGCTGGACGTGGTCGCGTCATCCATCATGCTCATTCTCCTTTCTCCGCTGTTTCTGATTGTTGCGATCTGTATCAAACGCGACTCCCCCGGACCCGTCTTCTATCGCTGCGACAGGGTCGGCCTGGGTGGGGAGCACTTCACGTTTCTGAAGTTCCGCTCGATGTGCGAGGGCGCGCGGGAGCGCAAGGCGGATCTACAGGATCTCAACGAGGTCGACGGTCCGGTCTTCAAGGTGAGTGACGATCCCCGCATTACCGGTGTGGGGCGTTTCCTGAGGCGCAGCAGCATCGACGAGCTGCCGCAACTCATGCACGTGTTGACCGGCAAGATGTCGCTCGTGGGACCCCGGCCCCCCGAGCCCGGGGAAGTGCGGCAGTACGAGACGTGGCAGCTGCGGCGTCTCAGCGTCGTGCCCGGGATCACGTGCCTCTGGCAAATCAGCGGCCGGAGCCTGATCGGGTTCGACGAGTGGATGCGACTCGATCTGGAGTACATCGACAATCGCTGCTTCTCGCTCGACTTCAAGATTCTGATCAGGACGTTGCCGGCCGTTCTCTCCGGCAAGGGGGCATATTGACCGTGACTGCACCCACGCGTATTACGCCCCAACCAACGGTGAATACCGCGCGGAAGCTGCTCTTTTTCTCGGATGCTCCTTATGAGGGCGGCGCCGAGCGCTATATCGAGTATCTGGTCGGCAGCCTGTCCGACGAGTGGCGGGTATCGATCGTCACGCGGGAGCGGGGCGCGCTGGATGCGTGGGTCGCGCGGCTCGAAGAGGACGGCGTCCACGTCATTCGAGCAGCGGACACCACCACCGGTCTTCTGTCGGCGCTGTGGCGGGAGGTGAGACGGGGGAAACCCGACGTCGTGCACGTGAACCTCCCGAACAGCTACTCGGCCTTCTACACCGTCGTCGCGCCGCTCGCGCGCCTGGCCGGCGCACGCAGCATCGTGACCACGGAACACCTGACGATGATCACACCGATGCGGCTACGAGGGCTGCTGCGGCGGGCGATGACGGCATTCGTGGACCGAGTCATCACGATCAGTGAATCGAACCGATCCGATCTCACCGAGTCCCATCGATTACCGGCGAGTCGCGTGCGTGTCGTCTTCAACGGGGTGCCGAAGCCTCCGGAGCCTTCCGAGGATGACGTCCGTGATGTTCGTGAGGCGCTCGGGGTGAGCGAGGGGGAAGCGCTCATCGTGCATCTCGGAGCGCTTACCGAGCGAAAAGGCCACCGATTCCTGCTGCGGGCGGCCGCAACGCTGCTCGATCTCTCGTGGCACATGGCGTTCGTCGGGGACGGAGAGGATGCCGATGCGCTCACGGGGCTCGCACGCGAGCTCGGCATGGCCGATCGCCTCACCCTCACGGGACACCGTGACGACGTCGGCGCCATTCTGGGAGCGGCGGATGTGCTCGTCCTGCCGTCGAGGTTGGAGGGGATGCCGCTCGTGCTTCTCGAGGCACTCGCGCTCGGCACTCCGGCGATCACCACGACCGTATACGGCGTTCCGGAGATCTACGCCGGCGGCGACGCGGCTGTTCTGGTTCCGTACGGCGACGAGCGCGCGCTCGCGAGCGCGCTCGATCAGCTTGTTTCCGACCCGGAGCGTCGGAGCGCCATGGGCGCCGCGGCGCGCGATCTCTACACGGCCCGGTACACGGCGGAGCGGATGACGCGGGAGACTGTGGTCGTCTATGAGGAGGCGCTGGCGTGAAGATCCTCATCGTGAAGCCTCATCTACCCATTCCGCCGACGCAAGGCACCAGGCGTGTCACGCTGGGACTCCTCCGCGACCTTGCCAGCGAACACGACGTGGCCTATCTGACGATGCTGGAGTCTCGTGACGAGGAGCGACTGATCCCGGATGTCGAGAAGCTTGGGGTCACCGTCAGGGCGAGCTTGATGCCGAACAGACGGTCGCTCTTGCATCGCGTCTACTATCGCGCGGTCAACGACACGTCGGCGTTTCTCACGGGCTACCCGCGTGACTACTACTACTCGACCCCGGGGATTCTCGCGGAAGCGCTCGACCGCTGGACCCGTGAAGAGGCGTTCGATCTGGTTGTTCTCGAATACTGGAAGCTCGGGCGCCTGCTCCCGTTCGTCCGAAGCGGTCGTCCGGTCGTGCTGGCGCACGATGCCGAGTTCGTTAAGCGGGCGCGCGAACGCGCCGTTCTCAAGGAGACAGCCGGAGGTGGCCTGTCGACGTGGCGCCTCGAACGGGAGTCCCGACGAGAGATCGAGACGCTCCGCCACTGCCCCACGATTCTCGCGCTGACGGAACGGGATCGGAGCGATCTTCTCGACGCGTTCGGCGGCGCGTATCGGGGCGAGATCCACGTGCTGCCGGTGGGCGTCGATCTCCCGGCCGGTCTGAGCGGCGTCGAGCCCGACCCGGTCGCCGTCGGGTTTCTAGGTTCGTTCAAAGCCGACTTCAATGTGGACTCGCTGCGGTACTTCCTGAACGAGATCTGGCCGGAGATCCGAAAGCGCAATGGCGCGGCCCGGCTTCTCGTCGCGGGAGGTGATCTTCCCCCGGAGTTCGAGAGCCGGTCGGGGGAGAATGGGATTCGTTTTCTCGGCTACGTCGAAGACCTCGCCGAGTACGTCGCGTCGCTTTCGGTCTTTGTCGTTCCGCTCCGCTACGGAGGCGGGCTTCGGATCCGCCTCATCGAGGCGCTGAGCATGGGGGCCGCCGTGGTGGCCACGTCGGTCGCCGTCGCCGGGCTGGAGCTGGATGCAAACTCGCACTATCTCGAGGCGGACGACCCCGTGTCATTCGCCGAGGCCGTCGGGCGGGTTCTCGCTGACGGCGTGCTCAGGGAGCGGCTCGTCGAGGAGGGGCGCCGGATCGCGCGGGAGCGGTACGAGTCGTCGGTGACGCGCCGCCGTACGCTGGAGCTGTTTCGGGAGCTTGGAGATCAGCAGAATGCTGCCTGATGGAGGCATGAGTTGTTGAACCCGCTTCGTGTCACATTCGTCGCCACCACGTATCGGATGGGCGGCGCGGAAGCGAGCACGTTTGAGCTGGGCCGCCGCATGATGGAGCGCGGTGACCAGGTGGATGTGGTCAGCCTGCGGGAGCCGGGGGTCGTCGGCGACATGTTTCGCGAGGCCGGGGTCCCTGTCGTGGCGGGATTGGCCGATAACCCCAAGGACCCACGAACGCTGTGGAAGCTCATCCGCCACTTTCGGAGGCGGCGCACAGAGGCGGTCTATTTTCTGGACCACACCAACGCGGTCTTCTGGGGCATCCCCGCGGCTCGTCTGGCGGGGGTACCGGTGCGGCTCATGGTGTTCCACACGACCGGGCTCGCGGATGGTGGGAGCAGCCTGCCATCCGGTGTGCGCCTCGTGCTCGGCGGCGTGACCCGGGCGATCGCCACCGCGCGTGGCCAGCAGGACTACCTGATGAGCCTCGGGGTCCCCTCCGAGAAGCTCGTGATTATCCGAAACGGTGTGGAAACGTCGCGCCCCGTGAGCCCCGAGGCTCGTGGGCGACGACGGACCGAGCTTGGTCTCACGAACGACGATCTGGCGGTCGGGATGGTGGCCATGCTCCGACCCGAGAAGGGCCACGAGGTGCTCTTCGAGGCGGTCAAGTCGCTCAGGAGTCGGTTTCCGACGCTTAGAGTCTTCTTAGTCGGTGACGGCCCGAGGCGGGAAGAGCTGGTAACGAGTGTCGATCGCATGGGCCTCGGTGGTGTGATCCGTTTCATGGGGCTGCAAGAAAACGTGCCCGAGTTGGTGGCTGCGTTCGATGTTGTTGTCCTGACATCATATCCACGCGTCGAGACGCTTCCGTTTTCGCTGCTGGAGGCGCTCAGCCAGTCGGTGCCGGCGGTTGCGACGCGTGTGGGGAGCCTGCCCGAGATCGTTGAGGACGGGGGAGCGGGCTACCTCGTGGAGCCGGGAGATCCGGTAGCATTCGGAGAAGCGTTGGCGAGGGTCCTGGGCGACCCCGAGCTTCGCCGGCGCCTTGGAACACAAGGTCGGGATTGGGTTTGCCGAGAATTCAACGTGGAGAGGGTCGTGTCGCAGACACGCGACCTGATCAAGCAATGCCTCTAAGGAGCACACCTATGGAGCCCAAATCGGCCGTTCTCGCGATCACGTACAAGTGCAATTCCCGATGCACCATGTGCGACATCTGGCAAAAGGAGGTGCCGCCCGAGGTCGAGGCCGATTTCTTCCTCCATCTGCCACCTAGCTTGAAGCAGGTGAACATCAGTGGCGGTGAGCCGTTCTTGCGAAAGGACGTCGGTGAGATCCTGGATAACATCGAGCGGACCTGTAAGGGTGTCCGAATTGTCATGTCCACAAATGGTTTGCAGCCGGCGCGGACGGTGAGGCTTCTGTCGGGCCGAACGCACATCGGCGTCCGGGTCAGCGTTGACGGGGTCGAAGAGATCCACGACAAGGTCCGGGGTGTCCCCGGCAACTACCAGAAGTGTCTGGAGACGTTGGATCTGCTCCGAGAGGCGGGCTTCAAGGACCTGGGATTCTCGTACACGGTGAGTGCGGAATCTGATCCGCAGCTCATGGCCATCAAGCGCTTGGCCGACGAAAGGCGGATGGAGTTCACCTGCTCGGTGGTCCACTCCTCCGAGTTCTTCTTCGGCAAGCAGGAAGAGGTCGTCCCGCGGGTCGAACGGCACGTGAACGAGCTCGAGACGCTGCAGGAGCTTCAGCTGCGCTCCGGACGCCCGAAGGAGTGGTTCAGGGGTTTCTACACAGAAGGGCTGATCAAAAAGCTTCGCGGCGAGAAGCGCATGATGCCGTGCTACGCGCTGGAGGAGTTTTTCTACATGGATCCGTACGGCAATGTCTATCCGTGCAACGTCCTGGACAAACCGATCGGAAACCTCGCGGACAAGCCGTATACCGAGCTCGTGACCGAGGCCCGGGCGACGCTCGACTACGTGCGAAGCTGTCCGGTTCAGTGCTGGATGGTGTGCACGGCAGCCCCGGCGATGCGTCGGGACATCAAGACTCCGGCGTCGTGGGTCCTCCGCCGCAAGCTCTTCGGACGGGGAGACGCCGGGGAGCGCCGAAAGGCCGCCGGTGAATAGCACGGTGCGGGTGCTCCAGGCAAACAAGTTCTTCTTCGTCAAAGGAGGAGCTGAACGCTATTTCTTCGATCTCATTGATGGCTTGGGCCGCGCCGGGCACGAGGTCATTCCGTTCTCGATGCGACACGCTCAGAACGAGGCCAGTGCCTATTCGGAGCACTTCGTCGACGAGGTTGACTTTCATTCGAACGGATCGTTCTGGGCACGGCTGAGGCGAGCGCGCGGCTTCATCTATAGCCGCGAGGCGCGGGAGCGGCTGTCAGCGCTCATGGCGGCGAAGAGACCGGACGTGGCGCACTTGCACAACATCGCGCATCAGCTCACGCCGTCGATCATCGATGCATTCCGGCAGGCCGGGGTGCCGGTCGTGCAAACGCTGCACGACTTCAAACTGATCTGTTCGTCGTATCTGCTCTTTTCGAAGGGAGACGTCTGCGAGCGCTGCAGGGGCGACCGCCACTTCCAGGCGGTTCGCCAGCGCTGCCATCACGGCTCTCTCGGAATGAGCATCGTGGGGTACATGGAGGCGACGGTGCATGCGCGCCGACGGAGCTACGATGGTGTCGATCGCTTTCTCTGTCCAAGCCGGTTCATGAAGGAGAAGTGTGAAAGCTTCGGCATCGCTCCGGAGAGGCTCGTTCATTTCCCGTACTTTCTGGCAAGTGAGCGCTATCGTCCCGACGTGGAGCCGGGCGACTACGCGCTCTACCTGGGGCGGTTGTCGCGGGAGAAGGGAGTGTCGACGCTCATTGAAGCCGTGCGTCGTGGGCCGGATCTCCCCCTGGTCATTCTGGGTGGGGGGCCGCTCAAGGAAAGCCTGGAGAAGGAGGCGGCATCCATGCCGACCCGCGTTCGCTTCGAAGGCTACCTGAGCGGGGATGAGCTGCACGACTGCATCCGCGGCGCGGCGTTCGTGATCGTGCCGTCGGAGTGGTACGAGAACCTTCCGTACGCCGTACTCGAATCGTTCGCCCTCGGGAAGCCGGTTTTGGGCGCGCGGATCGGAGGGATACCGGAGATGGTTCGCGACGGGGAGACCGGAACGCTCTTCGAGCCCGGCGACGTGGATGACCTTGCCGCGGCGTGGCATCGGATGGAAGCGGACCGGGATCGCCTTCGCGAGATGGGCGCGAACGCGCGCTGTCGGATCGAAACGGAGTACGAGGCGGCTTCACACTTGGAGCGCCTCACAGATATTTACCGGAGTGTTGCCGCGTGAAGATCGCGATGATCGGACAGAAAGGCATCCCCGCCACGTATGGTGGAATCGAACGCCACGTGGAGGAGCTGGCCAGCCGTCTTGTCGCGCGGGGACATGAAGTCAGCGTCTACTGTCGCATGCACTATGGGCGCATGCGAGGCCACCACCTCGGTATTCATCTGATCCGTCACCTGACGGTCAAGACGAAACACTTGGACGCGATCAGCCATTGCGCGATTGCGAGCGTGGATTCGCTGTTCCGTGACTTTGACATCGTTCATTATCACGCTCTGGGGCCGTCGCTCTTCGCGTTTCTGCCGAGGATGGTGGGGAAGAAAACGGTGGTGACCGTGCACGGCCTGGATTGGCAGCGGGAGAAGTGGGGGCGCTTCGCTCAGACATTCCTTCGCTACTGCGAGGTCCCGGCGGCGAGATTCCCCGACCAGACCGTCGTCGTCTCGAAGACGCTCAAGGAGTATTTCGAGGAGCATCACGGCACCAACCCGGTCTTCATCCCAAACGGCACGCCGATCCCGGACCTCAGAAGCCCCAACAAGCTACGTCGATACAACCTCGACACGGGCCGTTACATTCTCTTTGTCGGGCGGCTGGTGCCCGAGAAAGGGTGTCACTATCTGCTCGAGGCGTTCAACGGTCTGGAGACGGACGCAAAGCTCGTGCTGGCCGGTGGCTCCAGCTTCAGCGACGGCTACGTCGATACACTCAAGCGGTTGGGCAACGGAAACAGCCGCATCGTGATGATGGACTACGTCTACGGAGATCTCCTCGAGGAGCTCTGGTCGAACGCCTACTTCGTGGTCCAGCCGTCGGTCCTCGAAGGCCTTTCGATTGCGCTCCTGGAGGCGCTCTCGTTCGGGAAGTGTGTGGTGGTGAGTGACATCCCCGAGAACCTCGAGGTCACCGAGGACTGCGCGGTGCCGTTTCGATCGCGCGACGTCGACGATCTCCGGGGCAAGATGGATCACCTGCTTCACAACCCGGAACTCGTCGATTCGTTCGAGGAGCGGTGCCGAAATCGCATCCGCGAGCACTTCGCGTGGGACGTCGTCGTGGACTCGCTGGAACGCGTCTATCGAAACCTGATCGGTGAAGAAGAGCGGCCTGAGAAGCTGCCGACCGCCACCTGATGTCGCTTCGGCTGCCTGCTTGAAGGCCCGCCGCGTGTGTGCTAGAAATCGCAATTCTCCAATCATTTCACGCGGAGCCGTCCACGAGAAGCGACCAGGTGGCCGGGGTCGCTTCAGCGGGTGAGGAGGGGGAGCATCGTGCTCTACGCGTGTGTGCTAGCCGGTGGGCGAGGCGAGCGATTCTGGCCGCTTAGCCGGGCGGCGCGGCCCAAGCAGCTGACAAACCTGACCGGAGAGGCGACGATGTTGCGCCTGACGGTCGATCGCTTGCTCGGCGAGATCCCTCCCGAACGCATTCTCGTGGTCACATCGGGGTCCATTGCCGACGCCATCGCCGAAGAGCTGCCAATGCTCCCGGCGGGGCAGATCATCGGTGAGCCGTTCGGACGGAACTCGGCCCCGCCGATCGCGCTCGTGGCCCGGTGGTGCTACCGGAACGATCCTGATGCCGTGTTTCTGGTTGCCCCGTCCGATCATCTGATCGAGACGGGCCCGTTCATCGAGACGCTGCGCGAGGCGGCCTCCCATGCCGCTTCGTCCTCCGATCTGGTCACGTTCGGGATCAGGCCGACCCGGCCGGAGACCGGTTACGGATACATCGAGCGGGGGGAGCGCCTCGCGGGGAACGTCTACCGGGCGCAGTCGTTCGTCGAGAAGCCGGAGCGCGAGGTCGCCGAGACGTTGGTTGCCGGCGGCCGCCACGCCTGGAACAGCGGGATGTTCGTCTGGGGCGCCGCGACGATTCTCGCCGCGTTCGAACGCCATGCGCCCGAGATCAGCGCGGCGGCGTCGGCGCTCAAGATCGACGCGGAAGGCACGATCTCACCGGCCGCCCTGGAGGCGTTCTACGGTGCTTGTCCATCCATCTCTATCGACTACGCCGTGATGGAGAGCGCCACGCGTGTCGCGGTGGTGGATGGTCGCTTTCGCTGGAGCGATGTCGGCTCGTGGGCCTCGCTCGGGCAAGTATTCGACGCGGACAACGATGGGAATATCATGGTGGGCGACGTGAAAACGCTCGACGCCAAGGACTCGATATTCTACTCGGACGGCGCGCCGATCGCCGCGATCGGTGTCGAACGACTCATCGTTGTCCGCGTTGGCGAGCTGACGTTGGTATGCCCGATCGATCGGGCGCAGGAGGTACGGGAGTTCGTGCGCGCGATCGGTGGGGATGTCACATGGGAGCGCCATTTATGAGCGCGACGCGAATTTCGCTTGTCGGCCGCTGCAGATGGTGCGCGCTCGCGACGGCCATCCTGTGTGCGGTCGGACTGCATGGGTGTGGGGGACGCGACGTCGCTCCCGGGGTTACGCCCTCGCCGAAAGACGTCGCGGAGAGACCACTGGCCGGTGATTTTCCCGAAGACACCCCTCTGGCTATCCCGGAGGCCGGCGCAGGGGAGGTCCAAGAGACCGGTTCGGCGGCAGACACCCCGACGGCCCTGGGTGCGGAGAACGCGTCGGAGACAGCCGGGGCGACAGGGCTCGATGCACGCACGCAGGGTTTTCGTGTGCAGATCTACGCCGGACACAGACGCGATCGAGCGGAGGAAGTGGCCGATCAAGCGAGGGCGGCATTGGGACTGCCCGTGTATATGGTTGCGACCCCCGATTACTTCAAGGTGCATGTTGGGGACTGTCCCGGCCGCGAGGACGCCGACGTGTTGGTCGGGCGCGTTCGCGCGGCGGGATATGGCGATGCGTGGATCGTCAGCGCTTTGGTCAAGACGGGAACGGTGATGGATTGAACCGAATCTGTCTATATGAGCGGGAGCCGACGGAGCTACTGCCGCTGGTGTGGCTTCGACCGGTGTGGGACCTGCGCGTCGGGGCGCTCACCCTCGAAGAGCGTGTCAAACGCCTCTGGCCCGACGCTGAAATCGCATACGCCGGACGTTCGCTCCTGAACGATCTCTGGATCGCGCGCCGCGGGAGGGCACTCGTCGAGCCGGTGCCGCTTGGTGACACGCTCTTCTTGGAGGCGGGGTTCGCCGCGTCGTCCGCCGTGGCCGACGCGATCGCGAAGCACGATCCACCGTATCGCTTGGTGGTCGGAGACGTGACCGTTGGCTATCATTCGGCCGCCGCGGAGGAGCAAGCGCTTCCGGGCGGTGAGCTTCTCGCCCAGGCGATCGCCGAGGTGGGGCGCGGCTGGCCGTCATTCGAGATCGATGCGGTCGTCGTGCGGAGCCTGCCGGACCCGATCCGCTACCTGGAGCGACTTTTCGCGGATGATGCCTCGCTCGCCGAGGCCCCGGTTTTCAAAGCGGAGGAGCATCCTGGTGTCACGCGCGTCGGCGAAGGGACGATTCGCGTCGAGCCGGGCGTGACGATTGATCCCGGGACGACCCTCGATGCTCGGGAAGGTCCGATCACGCTTCTTTCCGGCGCGACCCTCACCCACGGGACGTGGCTCAAGGGGCCCGCCGCGGTCGGGCGCGACACGCATCTTCTGGGTGGAGTCATTGGACCGTTCGTCGCGACCGGGCCGGCATGCAAGATTCGCGGTGAGGTTGCCGAGACGATACTCCAAGGTTGCACGAACAAGGCACACGATGGGTTCATCGGCCACTCGTTTCTCGGGGAATGGGTCAATCTCGGAGCGCTCACGACGTGTAGCGATCTGAAGAACAACTACTCCGAGGTGCGGCTCGTTGTCGGCGGGCGGATGATCGCAACCGGGCTGAGCAAGCTTGGTGTCATGGTTGGAGATCACGCGAAGACCGCGATCGGCACGCTGCTGTCCACCGGGGCGGTGGTGGGGCCGGCGGCAAACGTGTTCGGCGCGTCCGGTCTGAGCGGGAAGGCAATCCCCATGTTCGCGTGGGGAGAGGCCGATCATGGTGGAAAGGGTTCGTACGATATCGATCGCTGCATTCAGACGGCTCGTGTCGTAATGTCGCGACGATCCGTCGAGATGGAGCCGGCCTACGAGGAGCTTTTGCGCCGCGTGCACGAGCTCCGGTGACACAGCGTCGCGAGGGCGCTGGAGCGGGAAAGAGTTTGATAGATGCCCGAACTACGTAAAGACCCCGTTGTCGGACGGTGGGTGATCATCGCCTCCGAGCGAAGCGATCGACCGCTCTCGTTCAAGCCGGCGAAGCTCGAGACGACGGGCGAACTCTGTCCGTTCTGTTCCGGTCACGAGGATGACACGCCGCCGGAGGTGTACGCGGTCCGAAATCCCGGGAGTCTGAAGGACTCTCCCGGATGGGAAGTGCGCGTCGTGCCCAACAAGTTCCCCGCGCTCAAGATCGAGGGGGACCTGGAGAAGCGCGGCTTCGGCATCTACGACCGAATGAACGGGATCGGTGCCCACGAGGTCATCATCGAGTCCGCATCGCACACGACCGAGTTCAGTGATCTTTCGCCGGATCATATCTGCGCGGTTCTCGACGCCTACCGATCCCGCATGATCGATCTCAAGAAAGACAGCCGCTTCCAGTACATCCAGATTTTCAAGAACCACGGTGAGCCGGCCGGCGCAACGTTGGAGCATCCCCATGCGCAGCTCATCGCCACGCCGATCCTCCCACGACGGATCGTCGACGAGCTCCGAGGGGCGGAGTTTCACTATTCGCATCGGGACCGCTGCATCTTCTGTGACATGGTGCAGCAGGAGATCAACTTCCGGGAGCGGATCGTCGCGCAGACCGAGCATCACCTGGCGTTCTCGCCGTTCGCGCCGCGTTTTCCGTTCGAGACCTGGATCTTGCCGCGTCAGCACGAAGCCGCCTTCGAGCAGTGCTCGCTGGGTAGCTTCGACGACCTCGCGCTCATCCTGAAAGAGACGATCATCCGCATCAATCTGGCGCTCAATCGCCCGGCCTACAATTTCGTCCTTCACACCGCGCCGATCGGGATGGAGAAGTCCGCCTACTATCACTGGCACTTCGAGGTCATGCCGAAGCTGACGAAGGTGGCGGGCTTCGAGTGGGGCACCGGCTTCTACATCAATCCCACGCCACCCGAGGAAGCGGCGGCCGCCCTGCGGAACGTCGTGATCCCCGGCGAATGACCGTCGATGCAGACACCCGCTGAGAAGCGTCTCGTCGACGAGCTCGTCCGCGTGCTGAAGGCGAGTGATGGCGACCGCGGCGAAGGGGCACGCATTCTGAACGTCGGTGCCGGACAGAGCCTCTCGATCGAAACCCAGCTCACGCGCGCCGGCTGTGTCTACGTGTCGGATCGCACGGACGTCGACGACTGCGATATCGATCACCCGTCCGTGGGGCGAACCTGGAGATGCTCCGCCGAAGCGATGCCGGATGTCGGGGCATCCGACTACGTGGCGGTCTTCGCGAATTACGTGCTCGAGCACGTTCCCGATGTCGGGGCCGCGGCAAGAGAGATCTATCGCATTCTAAAGCCTTCGGGGCGATTCATCGTCTCGGTGCCGAATCCGACGGCGCCGGAGTTCGTGGTGTCGCGACTGACGCCGCTCTGGCTCCACCGCATGGTTCGCGGGGAGGAGGCGTGGGAGACGCACTACGACTATCAGAATGTGGATGGCCTGAAGTCGCTCTTCGAGGGGGCGGGTTTTCGGACCCTGGAGACGTGCTACTACGGCTTCACGGAGGGCTATCTCGCCCGCTTCCCGGTCATCAACCTTCTTGCCCGGCTATACGATCGAATGATCTCGGCATTGGGCGTTCGGAGATTCATGGGCAATGTCTGCGTCATCTTCCAGAAACCAGCCTGAGGATTCGAACAGTGCCGGTTCGGGCGGTGCCGTCTGGGCACTGGGAGCCGCGATCGTCTGCCTGGCGCTTCTGACCCTGTATTGGGGTTTCGCGGGTGACGACACGTTCATCTATCTGCAGTACGCGCGAAACATCGCCCAGGGAGACGGCTTCTCGTTCAATGCCGGTGAGCCGTCGTACGGAACGACCGGACCGGTGTGGGCACTCCTCGTGGCCGGGGCGTGGAAGATCGCCGGCGGCGACCTCTATCTCATCGCGAAGCTGCTGGGCTTCGTCTTCACGGCGCTCGCGATCTGGGCCTTTCACGGGCTCGCGCGTCACGTTCTTCAGGACGGTTGGTTGGCGGCGGTGGCGGCGTTCGCGCTGGCGTTCGACCCTTGGCTTCTCAAGTGGGGTGGGAGCGGCATGGAGACGCCGCTCAGCCTGCTCATCGTCTTTCTGGCAACGCGTCTCTATCTCCGCGAGTGTGAGCGCGGTGGCTTTCCGCTGTGGGCACTGCTCCTGGGGCTGGGGACGTTGGTGCGCCCGGAGCTCATCGCTCTCTTTCTCATCTTTGTCTTCGACCGGATCGTCTTGATCAGCCCTCATCCCGGTGCCGGCAATCGATGGCGGGTCACGGCCGCGGCGATCGTGCTCTATGTGATCCCGCTCGCGCCCTGGTTCCTCTACGCGCACGCGCAGTTCGGAGATGTCGTCGCGGCGACCATTCACGCCAAGAGCGGCTACACGTCGCGCTGGGAAGTCGTGGTGCGGACGGTGAAGATCATCGGAAGCGGTTACGGCGCGGCGCTAGTCGTAGCGGTCGCCGGCCTCATTGCTTTCTGCCGAGGCAGGGGAGGTTTTCGCTACCTCGTGTATCGACTCGCGACGACGCGGCTTCTCTGGGCGTGGGTGATTGCGCTCCCGGCCGCGTACTTCGTGACGATGAGCTATGTGGCCTCTCGATACCTTCTCATCGCCACACCATTCATCCTGCTGCTCGGGTTCTGGGGGATCGCCAAGCTCACGAATCGGGCCCACCGCTACGCCTCGATCATCTTGGCCGTGTTGGCGGTATCGAGCGTGCTCGTGCAGGCGACGGTCATCTATCCGCGGACGCGGTTCGAACGGGGTGTGGACGGCAACTTCATCGCGGTCGCCGAGTGGGTGAGGGACAACACGCCGACCGACGCGCTCGTCGCGGTGCACGAGGTCGGGGCGATCGGTTACTTCTGCGAACGGCGGATCGTCGATACCGCGGGGCTCGTCACGAGCGTGAGCCTTCCGTACGTCCTGGAGAAGCGGCACGCGGACCTCTTCCGAGACCTCGAGCCGGACTACTATGTGTCGAGCGGTGACATCCGAATCGATCGCTTCGTCTTTGATCCGTTCGGCGATCGAATGACGAAGCTCTTCGAGCGCGAGATCCAGCGAGGCGGATCGTCGGATGTGTTCTCGATGCGCATGCCGATTGGCGTCTATGCGATGGACTGGTCAGCGCCCATCGAACGGTAGCCGCGCTCCCCTTCGAAGTGTCACCTCAATGCGACATCCGGCCAAGAGCTCCAAAGCTATCTGTTGTAAACACATGGGTTACGTTTGCACCCGGGTAGAAAACCTGGAAAGTCATTGGACGATCGCCGTCGGATATCCGACGCGCCGCACGATGGCCGAGAAATTGTCCGGGAGGGCTACTCCTCGAAGAGACGGCGGTGAGCGTGAGCAATCAATGCATCGGCCGCCGAACGGTCCGTGATGGCCCATGAGAGCGCGAAATCGGACAATCGCTGCGGAGGGGGGGGAGAAGCGGTAGGCGGAGCGCCGGGCAGCCCGGCCGATTCGATCGATGCGAGTCGCTCGAGGCCACCAACGAGGGTGACGGTGCGGGTACCGTCATCCGAGTCCGCGACGGCTAGACCGTACAGGGCGGAAGGATCAACATCGTCGAAGGTAATGCGTGTGCCGGGCGAGTCGTTGAGCGAACAGCGCACGGTGATCTCCACACCTTTCTCCATGGCGAAGCGGACGGCCTCGTCGTGGAGGACATCCGCTCCGGCTTCCGCAAGTGCCAGCATGGCTCTCGCCGGAATCGTCTCGAGAAGACGTGCGTTCGGGCTGATTCGGGGATCAGCGGTCATCACGCCGTCGACGTCCTTGTAGAGCTCGCAGCGTTCGGCCTCGAACGTGGCGGCCAGCGCGACCGCGGTGAGATCGGATCCGCCCCGGCCGAGAGTGGTGACTTCCTTCTCTTCGCTGACACCCTGGAACCCCGCCACGATGACGATGAGGTCGTCGGCAAGCGACTCATGGATGCGGATCGGTCGGACGTCCTTGATCCTGGCGTTTCCGTGCGATGTGTCGGTGATGATGCCGCTCTGCGATCCAGTGAACGAGATGGCGCGTTCGCCCTTGGCGTAGATGGCCATCGCGACGAGTGCCATTGTGATCCGCTCGCCGGCCGTGACGAGCATGTCCATTTCGCGGCGGGGTGGCTCGGGGTTTACCTGGCGGGCGAGGCGCTCCATTTCGTCCGTCGTCTGGCCCATGGCCGAGACGACGGCAATGACCTGACTCCCGGCGCGCTTGGCGGCGACAATGCGGTCTGAGATGCGTAGGAGCGCCGGTGGATCGGCCACCGACGTGCCCCCGAATTTTTGAACCACAACTGGCATGATCGCTCCATCGAGATACTACGACGCAGTTTCGCCCGATTGACTCAAGGGGTCAATGGGAGCTGCCGAAAAAGAGGTTGACACTCCGGCCGGGGGCTTCATATCATTCCCGGGCTCGAACTGCAGCTTTAACTTGTAGTTAGAGACTTAAGAGCGATCTAGAGCGGAAGTAGCTCAGCTGGTAGAGCTCCACCTTGCCAAGGTGGTTGTCGCGGGTTCAAATCCCGTCTTCCGCTCCATATATTCCGGCCGTCTGCGGGGTCGGCCGTACGCGTATCGGCGGCATACCCAAGTGGCTAAGGGGACGGTCTGCAAAACCGTTATTCACCGGTTCGAATCCGGTTGCCGCCTCCAGATCGGCGGATGGCGCCTCGGGCGAGAAGCTCGGGGCGCTTCTTCGTTGAGTTCGATTTCGAGGAATTGAGGTCGGCGCGGGTGCGGAGTAGGGTAGGTCTTGGTGTGCCGGGATGGCGGAACTGGTAGACGCAGCGGACTTAAAATCCGCTGGCCCCGTTAGGGCCGTCCGGGTTCAAGTCCCGGTCCCGGCACCACTTGAGCGCCTCATCGTGGAAACGCGGCGAGGTTTGGCGGGGGCCGGTCTTGCGCGGCCCAAGCCCTTATCTCGTTAGGACGAGCTTTCTCGTGATCGTCCGGCCTGCGGCCTCCAGGCGGGAGAAATAGACGCCCGATGGTAGGGCCCTGCCGGTGTCATCGCGGCCTGCCCAACGCACGACATGCTCGCCCGCTTGCTCCACCTCTTCTGCGAGAACGGCAAGCTCCCGACCGGTCGCATCGTAGACCGCCAATCGGATCCTCTGAGTCCGCGGTAGCGAATAGCGCAGCGTCGTTGCGGAGCTGAAGGGGTTGGGAAGGCTCTCCACGTGCCCGAGTGCGAGAGGCGAATCCTCGCCCGCGGCGATAGCCGTCGGTCCGAGGCTTACTGTGACCATCTGTGACGAGTGCGGCGCGATCTCGACGCCCACGTAGCAGACCAGAAGCGAGTCCATTTCGTGGACCTGCTGCAGCGTACCGCCATCCACCACGATGTCGGCACCCGTGTTGGGCATCAGAAAGCGCAGGCGCGAATGCTCGAAAGCTTCTCCCAGCTCATTGGTCACCTGAGCCGTCACTTCGTCGTGCGAACCATCGTTGGCCGGGGTGAACTCTGCGCGTAGCTTCTCGCCGGCGCTTCCCGCCCACACCGTTGCGGTTGGGGTAAGGACGCCCCCCGACACTCGCACCAGGCGGTAGGCGCGATTGCCGCGGCTGGTGTTGTCCGTGCCCAGGTCGTAGGGATGCGCGTGGATGTCGCCCGAGTTGCCGTGGATATGGCCCCAGAGCGCCATGTCGACGCCCAGGGCATTCAGGTTCAGCTCGTGCTTGAAGTCGTAGTGGTAGAAGAGCACGCGGGACGTGCTGCCGGTTGCAGCGTTCAGGTCATCCTGCAGCCATTGGAGCTGACTCGAGATAAAGCTCGTCTCACCGTAAATCTCTTCGCGCCAGAGATCGTAGTTGTCGTACGCCTCCAGACCGACGAAATGGACCGGTCCGTAGTCGAAGCTGTAATCCTGCGTGCGCCAGGGCGCGTCGGCGGGCGGGTCGTCGAGGCGCGGCCAACCGTAGAAGCGCCACCAATCGCGCCTGGCGGTGCCAGCGGGGGGTGGCGTTTGTACCCAGCCCCCGAGATCGTGGTTACCCGCGGTCAGATACACGGGAACCTGCAGCTCCGCCAACAGCCGCTGCGAGCGAGTGTAGTAGCGCCGGTACAGGTAGTCTTCCAGCTCTCCTTCATTGACGAGATCGCCGGTCAGCAGCACGAACTCGGGATTGATCAGATTGATGTCACCAATGACCTCGCGTAGGTCGATCATCGATGTGCTGTCGGTCTCGGATGCGGGGTCGTCCACATAGAGGTGGGTGGGCAGATGCGTGTCCGTGATGTGGATGAAGTAGTAGTCGTCCTTGACGGCGGGGATGACACGCACGGCGTTCCAGCTGAGATCGTCGATTTCACCGTCGGCGCTCACGTGCAGGTCGTAGAGTTCGTACAACGGCACGTCTGGGATCAGAACGTCCAGTTGCCACCAGGTTGTCCCTGGGTTGTAGACTGCGCTCAGCACGGTCATGGGGAGCGCCAGCGAAGCGTAGCGTAGCTCCGCCATCCAGCCAGCGGTGCCGGGATTGGCCGCGCAATCGATGCGGAGCGTATCTCCAGGCGAGACGATCGCGGGGATGTTCAAGAGCGGTCGCCTGAGGATCGTCAGCGTATCGCCGATGGCCGGGATTTCGCCATCGATGTCCAAAGCGATTTCGACAAAGGTCGTGTCGTCCTCAACGCTTGATATCCATGTCTCGTCAGGCAGATGGCCCGAGGCCGACGTCACGAGGCGCCAAGAGCCTGGCGGCAGTGTGGTCGCGCCCAGCCCCGACAGGTTTGTCAGCATCTGGAGGTAGACGAGTTCGGAATCGTCAAAGGCATCGATCGTTGCGCTCGGGAGAGGATCGCCCGATGCCGCGCTGGTGACCGTACAGCGGAGAGCGCCCACGGGCGCGCCGATCGTCTCGTGAATCACCGTGGCCACGGATGCGACATCCGCGGCGCCGACGACGAAGTGGCGACTGTACTCGGCGTCATCGCCCGGACCGAGATCCACGGCGACGCAGTTCAGGTCAGACCAATAGCTCCCGTGCGGTCCCCAGACCTCGCCGAGGGGACTCACGTACCCGTATGAAACGGCGGCCGCGCCGGCGAGCCAAGCTTCGGACGTCGTGCCCGAGACGGCGAATCCGAATCCCGGCGCCCACTTCCTGCACTCGCCCCAATTGAACGCGTCGCCCAGCTCGAAGTTTGCGTAGTGGGTCCCGCCGGTGTTCTGCAACGACGTGGTGACACGCAGGGCCGCGTCACCATCCCCCAACGAGTAGATGGTGACCACCGTCAGCGCGGAGTCCTGCGAATCGGTGCCGGTGACGCGTATGGCCGCCGGGCCGCCGCCCGATCCGTCATCGATGATGGTGATGGACGTGTAGACGGCCTGGCGCGGCCAGTCGTCGTCGAAGTAGGTGTAGAACTCGGCGACGGTGTCAACACGGTCGTCGCTGGAGCCCGCATCCAACAGGTTGCCGCCGCTCAGCGCGTTGTACTCCGTGTGTCCAATGTCGCTGATGAGCACGGCAATGCGATCGTTCTCGAGCATGTAGTCGTGCAGCTGGCCGTCGGCGTAGGTGCCGGAGAAAAGCGAATCGGGCGATGTGATGCGGTAGGCGCTGACCCCGGAGACGGCGTCTCCGGCCGCAAGATGCATGGTGAGCAGCGTTGAGAGCAACAGCACCGCTTGACCGGGGCTCGGAGCGCTGATGATGTTCCAACGTGTGCGGCGATGCATGCGTGTCCCAGTCCCCGAGCTTGCCGGGCCTCAGGTGTGCGAGTCGATATGAATTATACCGAAATAGGCATGCGGTGCGAAACGCCCCAGTTCCAGAGCGTTTCCGGAGGAGTGGCTCTGTGCGCGCGGGATGGGAACGAAGAGCCTAGCGATAGAGCGCCTTGATCCCGCCCCAGCTTTCCTCGAGTGTGGGCACCGGGCACTTGTTCCCGCAGGGATTGCACGGCGTGGTGGGATTGCCGATGCCATGCTCGGCGAAGTACTCGTCGCAGTTCACGATCTGCGAGTCGACGACGCAGCTTCCCAGAAGCTCCGAGCAGATCTCGGACTGAACGGGTTGGCAATCCGAGGTGGTGTCAACTTCTTCGTGTAAACGATCTTTCGCATTAGATTGGCATCCGGCC
>CAZAMP010000068.1:0-5337 GCA_964486455.1 uncultured bacterium
TCGCTGGAGGAACGACAGCGCATGGAGGTCGCCCTCGTAGAACAGACCGTTCGAGATGCCGGTGGAGCCGTTCGATGAAAGGACCGCGCGAGTGAGGGAATGGTTGGTGCTGGGACTCCTCAGCGTGTTCTGGGGCGCGTCCTTCATCTTCATCAAATTCGCGCTCGAGGACTTCCACCCGTGGACGATGGTGGCGGTGCGGACATCGATCGGTGCCGCGATTCTCCTGGCCTGGATGAAGGCAAGATCGATTCCGTTGCCCCGGGCGAGAGGGTTCTGGGCCCGCGCGCTCTTCCTCGGCGTCGTGAGCTTCACCCTCCCGTTCTTCCTCATCACCTGGGGTCAGCAATCGATTGAGACCGGCATCGCCGCGATTCTCAATTCGACCGCCCCGCTATTCGTTCTCCTGATGGTGCCGTTCCTCCACCGGCAGGAACGAATGCCGCTCTTCCAGACCGCTTCGGTCGTGCTGGGATTCGCGGGCGTGCTCGTCTTGATGCTCGACCGCGGCATGACGGGAAGCCTGATCGGGAAGCTGAGCGTCATCGCCGGCACGATGTGCTACGCCGTGAGCGCCATCTTTCTCAATCGCGTCTTCAAAGTGACGCACTTCGTCGCCGTTGCGACGGCGGCCGTCCTGATTTCGACGCTCGTCGCCTGGCCCGTCGCCCTGGCGGTCGCGACACCCACATTCTCGGACATCTCCGTCCGCTCGTGGATCGCGGTTCTCTGGTTGGGCGTGCTCAGCACCAGCATCGGCTACGTCATGTATGTCCATCTCAATCGGTCCTGGGGCGCGACGCGGTCGTCGATGGTGACGTATCTCATTCCGCCGACGGCCGTCGCGCTTGGCGCGATCATCCGGCACGAGCCGATCACGCCGGCGCTCATCGTGGGCGGTGTGCTCATCGCGATCGGCGTCCTCGGTGCCAACCAGAGAAGAGCTCCCGTCGAGGAAGGGACCTGAACCATGCCACTCGCGCCCGCCGGCGATATTCGCCTTCATTACGACGCGAGCGGTAGCGGACCGCCCCTGATCCTGGCTCACGCCTATCTCGGGCGCGCCGACGTCTGGGCCGGCCAGCGCATGGCGCTCATCTCGGGCTATCGTGTCATCGCGTATGACGCCCGCGGACACGGTCGCTCGGATGCTCCCGACGATCCGGCCGCCTATTCGCTCGATATAGCCGTCTCGGATCTCATCGGGCTCATGGATGCGCTCGGCATCGATCGCACGCACGTCTGCGGCCTCAGCATGGGCGCGGAGACGGTGCTCCATGCGCTGCTCAAACAACCCGAACGGTTCATGAGCGCCACCCTGGCCGATGTCGGTTCGGGATCTGACGATATGGCCGAATTCATCGAAAAGGGAGAGATCCTCGCCAAGGCGTTTCTCGAGCACGGCTCACTCTGGGCGTTCGAGCGGCTACTCGAACGGGGTTCGTTCGCGGCCGGTCTCGGAGAGCGCCGCCAGCAAACGGTTGCCTCGATGAAGAGAATCGTGGAGAATCATCCGGCGCATGCGATGGCGCACACGATGCGCGGCTATCTCATGCGTCGCCCGACCGTCTACTCGCTCGAACCCCTTCTCAGGAAGGTGACATCCCCGGTCCTTGTGATCCGCGGCGAGTTGGATGAACGCGTGGCCGAGCCGTCCGCCTTTCTGGCGCGGACAATGCCGACCGCGCGCGAGATCGTGATCCCAGGGGTCGGACACGTCACTAACATTTTGGCACCCACACGCTTCAACGAGGCGCTCAGGACCTTCCTGAGCGCCATCGAGGACGACACAGACACATGATCCGGCTTGCGTCACCTTTTCTCATCCCGAGTTGCGTTCTCATCGTGATCGCTGCTCTGATTCCGGCACCGGCGACGGCGTCCGCGGAGACAGCTCCCGACAGCCTCGGCAGCCCGGCCGATACGACCGAGAAGACCTACTGGGTCGAGGAGATCTCCGTCACGGCCTCACGGACGGAGACGCGGGTGATCGAGAGTCCCCGAGAGATCCGGATCGTCGACGCCATCGAGCTCCGCGATAGCCTCACGCCCGGCACGCCTGAGGCTCTGGTTGAGCTCCCCGAGGTACTCATCCAGAAGACGTCCCTCGGGGGCGGCGCCCCCATCGTTCGGGGGCTCAGCGGCAATCGCATCCTGCTGCTCGTGGACGGCGTGCGGCTCAACAACAGCACGTACCGGATCGGGCTGAACCAGTATTTGAACACCGTCGATCCCGGCATCGTGGACCGCATCGAGGTCGTTCCGGGCGCGGGATCGGTGTTGTACGGCAGCGACGCACTCGGCGGCGTGATCCACGTCATGACGCCGGCACCGGCGGAGAATCTGCCGCGTCTCTCCTACTCCGGCAACCTCACCGCGGCCGAGGGCAGTCACACGCACGCCGTGCGGACGTCTCGCTGGTGGGGCTCGGGGGGACTCATTGCCGGAGTGGGCTACCGCGACTTCAACGACGTGCGGGCCGGCGGCGGCATCGGCATCCAAAAACCGACGGCATACTCCGAGTGGAGCGCGAATGCCCGCGCGCTCTTCTTGACAGGCCAACGAGCGCATCTCTCGATCGGCTACCAGATCACTCGCCAGAACGACGTGCCCCGCACCGACCGAGTGGTCGCGGGAAAGGACAGTCTCTACGTCTACGACCCGCAGCATCGGGAACTGTTCTTCGCGCGCTACGAGGCCAAGCAGATCAGCGACGTGATCCAATTCGCGTCGGTCTCGCTGTCCTGGAATCATCAGCGGGAAGGCCGGACCATCATCACGAACAGCCGGTCCGATGTTCGCGAGGAGTTCCTGGACGACGTGCAGACCATGGGGCTCGTCGCCGAGGCGCGTTCTCTCGCGGGCGAGCGGACGCTTCTGACATACGGCGGTGAGACCTACCTCGATTTCGTGAGCAGTCGCGGCAAGGACGTCAACCTCGCCGACGCGTCGGAGACATCGACCAGCGGCAAGTTTCCCGACGACGGACAGCACCTCTCCGCGGGGCTCTTCGCGCAGGCCACGCATACGCTGACCAATGTCACGACGATGGTGGGTGCCGTCCGATTCTCGACGTTTCGGCTGACCGGCACACCGCTCGGCGATTTCGGCAAGGTCAGCCTCACGAACAGCATGCTCACCGGGAGCGCGCAGGCCCGGTTCTCCTTCGGTGAGGACGATCATCTCTTCGCGGGGATTTCCCAAGCGTTTCGCTCCCCCAACATGGAGGACGCGCTGGCCGCGGGGCTCTCGAACAAGGGCTACGACGTCCCTAATCCGAACCTCGACGCGGAACGAAGCTGGAGCTTCGAGGCCGGGCTCAAGACGGCGGGACGCATCGGCGGCAACGGATGGCCGAACCACGAGAGCGCGCAGGGAATCTATCGCCTCGGGATCACCGCCTATCTCACGCTCATTTCGGATCTCATCGAGCGCACGCCCACGACCTTCGCGGGTTCGGATTCCCTGAACGGCTCACCCGTCTTCCACAACGAGAATCTCGGAAGCGCCCGCATCGTTGGCATATCGGGCAGCGGAGACGTCCATCCGTTCCCCACCGTTCGTCTGCGGAGCTCCATCTCCTGGACGCGCGGCACGAACAGTGACCTCGACCAACCCATGACGCGGATCCCGCCGCTGCGGGGACGTGTCGCGCTGCGGCACGACTTCTCCGACGGGTGGATCGAGCTCCCGCTCGTTTGGGCGACCGCTCAGAAACGCCTCTCGCCCGAGGATATCCGCGATACGCGAATCCTCGACGGCGGGACACCGGGCTATGCAACCGTGCACCTGCGGGGTGGAATGCCGCTCGGCAACGGAATCGAATTCCGGGCTTCCCTCGAGAATATCGCCGACTCCGGCTACCGCACGCACGGCTCGGGCATCGATCAACCCGGTCGAAACCTCATCGTTGGCCTGGACTGGTCCTTACCCTAGGGTTGTGGTCCGAAGACTGTGTCCGAACGCCGTATCTCATGCAGTTTCATGCAGTAGGGGCGCTCGCAGCGTCATCCCGCAACGCCATGGGTACAAATCACTTCGCTTGAGCAGACACAGTCTTCAGACCACAAGAAAAGGAGAACGGCTGGCTCGTGATTACTTATCTCTCTATACTGAATTCCTGGAATGAGAACGCATTTCATGCTAAGTACATGGGTGTTCAGAGGTTGTGATCACGGAAATGATTCTGACTATCGACCACGGACAAAGGAGGAACGGGATGAGAGCTGCAATGCAGTTCCTGCTGGCCGGGCTTCTCATCGCACCGGCGGCGTGGGCGGACGATTGCGTCGAGTGCCATGGGCGCGAGACACCAGGCATCGTCCAGGACTGGAAGCTCAGCGCTCACTTCAACGAAGAAGTCGGCTGCGACGCGTGTCACGGAGATGGTCACACGACCGCCGATGACGTCGCGAAGGTCGAACTCCCCACCCCGGAGACCTGCGCGGAGTGCCACGAAGATCAGGTGACGCAGTACATGGCCGGCAAGCATTCGAAGGCGTGGGCCGCGATGAAGGCGATGCCGACCACGCACTGGAAGCCGATGGCGCTCACGGAAGGCATGAAGGGCTGCGGCGGCTGCCACAAGATCGGCTCAAAGAGTGAAGAGGAAATCAAAGCGCTCAAGGAGAGCGGCGCGGGCTTTGGTGTCGCATCGTGCGACGCGTGCCACACGCGCCACACGTTCTCCGTCAAGGAAGCCCGCGAGCCACAGGCGTGCGCGACCTGCCACATGGGCTTCGACCATCCGCAGTGGGAGATGTACTCGACCTCCAAGCACGGCGTGCGGCACCTGCTGAAGCAGAACGGCATTCTCCCCGCGTCCGCGGCGGCGCCGACGTGCCAGACCTGCCATATGCCGGATGGAAACCACGAAGTCCGCACCGCCTGGGGCTTTCTTGCCGTTCGCACGGACGGGCTCGCGCCGTATCCGGGCGAGAGCGACGCCTGGTGGGCGGACCGTGTGACGATCCTGCAGGCGCTCGGCGTGCTCGATCCCGAAGGGAACCCGACCGCGCGGCTCGACGTCGTCCAGGCCGCCGATGTGGCCCGCCTCAGCGCCGATGCCTTCGACGTCGAGCGAAACAAGATGATCGCCGTTTGCAGCGACTGCCACTCCGAGAACTTCGCGCGTGCGGAGCTGGAGAAGGGCGACAGCATCATTCGCGAGATCGATCATCTGCTCGCCGAGGCCATCCTAATCGTCGCCGGCCTCTACAAGGACGGCATCCTGGAGAAGCCGGAAAGCTACAGCTACGCGTTTCCGGATCTCTTGACCTTCCACGACGCGCCGACGATCATCGAGACAAGGCTGTTCAACATGCACCTCAAGCATCG
>CAZAMP010000068.1:5437-18880 GCA_964486455.1 uncultured bacterium
CTCTCCGACGAGGTTCGCGCACGGCTGTTGCGATGCACGTTGGCGGGTGATGACTTCGAGACGTTCTTCGATCGGCATCGCGCGTCGATGGGACCTGACGACTTCGTCTTTCTCGATCCACCCTATGACACGGACTTCTCCGAGTACGATCAGCTCGCGTTTCGGATCTGTGATCACGAGCGATTGGCCGCCATGATCGCACGCCTGCCGTGCCGCTGGCTTCTGGTCATCAAGGAAACGGACGACGTGAATCGCATCTACGCACCGCTGGCCGAGAGCGGAGACGGCGTGAAGCTCATGCGCTTCGAGAAGACGTACACCTACAACGTTCGCGGGCGAAACGAGCGAAACGTGGTGCATCTGGTACTCGTCCGGACGACATTGCCACAGCCATCCTTCGAATAGTCGAAATCAGCAAGCAATTGACCAAGCTCGACTAGGCGCCCGACCGGATCCAAGGCTCTACTGCGAAGCGGGCAAACTCGCGTGCAGCGCCCGCCGTCGAGTGCATCCATTGGTTCTCTGTCACTGCCAGATCGTTCTCGCCTTCAGTTCAGGCCCATGGAAACAACTGCTTTGCTGATGGCCACCGCCCCGAAGCAACTCGGAACATGCCGCCCCCCACAGAGACAAGCACGATTCCAACGGCGAAGAAGCTCAAACCACTGGTCAGGACGATGTCCTCGGCCAATGAACTCTCGTGAGCAGGTGCAACTTGGAACTTGTCGCTGCCCCCAGGTCTCGCATGCTCTAAGAATGTCGGCTCGACAGTTCGGTGGCCATATTTGTCATACCACTGGCCCGAACCATCTTGAAAGCACGACATACTGAGCATGAGGGGCAGGCTCACTAGGAGGAAGATTCGTCCCCACCTGAGGATCATGTTGGATCGTCGAAGTTGCGACTTGGGCGATTCGAGGGTCTTTGGCCCAACGGACGAGAGCTGCGGAGTCCGTAGAATCGGAGGGTGGACGGACCTCGTCCTCTCCCCCACTGAAGATCGCTGAGTCGTTTCAGGCGACCGTCGTAGGCGACAACCGTCATAGTGTCGGATCATGTTCTTTGCCTTGACCATGGCGGCGCACCGAGGGCAGGCAAGAACCGTATCTGGATCAGCGGATTGGATTCGCTTTTTCAGCTCTTCACGCGAATGCATAGCTGAATGAAGCTCACGGCGCTCGCAGGCAGCAGTTGGGACATGTGATCGCTTGTATCATTTCTATCGCAATTCTATGGGTTCTAGAGGGAAGAGGTCAAATCCTAGCTACATCCGTCCAACACCTGAATGAGATGACTCGCGTCCCCATATGTCGGAGCTCCTATGTCCAGAACGACCATTTTGATTTCGCGCGGTCGCCCCACAGTACTTGGCCCACCCGTCATGCCACCTGCCAGGCACTGGAATTCTCAGTGAAGACTGTCTATGCTCGGCCAGAGGTAGCTCCCCGCTTTTTGGGGAAAAGACTGAAAGCTGACGGAAGCGGGCAATCTCATTGTTGAAGTCTGCTGGAATTCTCGCGTATCGAGTGGTCGACGGAGGTTTCGAGGTGTTGCTTGTCCATTCCAATGGAAGAGAGGATCTTGAGCCCTGGAGCATCCCAAAAGGTGAATTCGACCCCACAACAGAATCTCCAGAAAGTGCTGCCGTAAGAGAAGTACGCGAAGAGATCGGAATAGAGATTCCGGAGGCCGCGCTGAACAGCCTCGGTGAATCGATCTACCCAAACAAGCGCAAGCGTGTGACCGCATTCGCGTGGCAACTCCCGCAGGGCGCGCTGGAACTCAATCTAGATCCTCGAGAGATTGCCATGGCGGAGTTGTTTCCATTTCAGGCCGCGAAATCGAAACTACATTCGGGACAAGTCGTCTTCTTGGATCGTCTTGCCGACTGGCTTCGCATCTGATGGGGATATGGAGATCCGCTGCGGTGGTGATACTGCAACGCTCAGAACGGTCGCGGAACTGCCAATGACCTGACATGATGAGGATGATATGAACGCGGCACTGCCGACAAGCACGGGTACTCACAATGCAGTTCGGCGTATGGTGAGCACAATGGTGGCCGCCGGCATCGTGATGCTCCTGTGTAGCTGTGCGTCCCAGCAACAGCGGCTGATCGACGCGATCTCGCTTGCGGATACGACGAGTGTTCGCTGCGCCCTCACGAAAGGAGCAAACATAAACCGGGGGCCTGGTGATTTGGTTGGGGCCGTACCTCCGCTCCACCACGCGATTGCAGCGGGCTCTCCGACAATGGTGCGGTACCTGATCAAACATGGGGCTGCTCCCAACACAGTGAACTGGGGAACGTTTCCAGATTGCGGAAGAGGATCCTCGGCGCTGCACTTAGCTGCCTGTCTCGGAGCTCGCGAGGTGGTCGAGATCCTGATCGCCAACGGCGCTCGTGTCAACGCCACTGATCGCTCCTTCGAATCACCGCTCATGAAGGCAATCACCGCAGGCCACGCAGACGTGGCCAGCATTCTGTTGGCACATGGTGCGAATGTGAATGAGAAATCCGAACGCGGTTGGACACCACTTTTCTACGCCGCGGACAACGAGGATATCGAACTCATGAGAATGCTCGTGCACCACGGTGCGAGTATCCATCGGAAGAGCGACGAAGGGTTTGATGTGGCAGCGTTTTGCGAGAATCGAGGGCGCGCAGATCTCGCTGCTGAGCTGCTGGAAACCGCAGAGGCAGTGGAGTTGGAACGAGCGTGGACAGAGGATTCGATCGAGGCCTATCAGTCTTACATCGACCACTTCCCGGCCGGGCGAGGGTCTGCAGAGGCTGATGTACGGCTAGCCGAGTTTCTTGAGCAACGCGAAGCCCTACTGAACGCGCTCAATGAGTCCCTCGGCGAGGTTCCTTGGGGACTTCCTATGAGGGTGTGCAAAGATTCCCCTGAAGGACTGGTCGCGGATGTTGAGAAGTATCCGGCGTGGGCATACATCAGGTTCAACCACTCGATTAACAGCGGCACCTACTATGGTGGCAAGGGAAAGACGGTACTTGAAGCCGCGCGACTGACGACGATGGCGGTCTTCAATTCCATCAGGTCCAACTGCAGGAAAGCTTCCCTCGAATACGGAAGGGCTCATGAAGATCGGCACTCCCAAGAGGAGTATGGTCTCATGCCGCAAAGCGGTACGATCGTGGTGACGCTTCACCTCAAAGACTGGAAAGGATTCAAAGAGGGCACTGAATACCATCCTCTGTACTCAGTTGCGCTTGACATTCCGTCCTGGCGAGCGAGTGGATACACATCAGAATATGAGACTCTTTGGACCGTCCAACTCAACAACACGTCCCGTTATCGCCTCCACCAATTCTAGCGTAGCTCTCCTCCTCTTCTGAGCGCGGGTGGACACTCCGTCCATGGCGAGCAGGTCGACCTGCATTGCCTGCACGCCGGAATCCGAGGCATCTTTGGTCAGGCCACGCGAGCAACCGTCTGCCCGGCAAGGCAGTTGACGAGGACATGGGATGAGTTGAGTTCCGAGGCAGAAGATCCGGCTACGAGCGACTGTCGGCTGTCAAACCCCCAAGCCGCGAGACCTTCGCGCCCGGCGCGCTCTCGAGCAGACTCGCGATGTGAGAATGGCAGGTGAAGTAGAGGACTTGATGCGTTTCCGCGAGGTCCGAGATCGCTTCGACGGCCTTGGCCGCGCGCGGCGCGTCGAAGTTCACGAGCACATCGTCCATGACCACCGGAAGCCGCGGACGATCCTCCTGCACGCACTGAACCGCCGCGAAGCGGAGCGCAAGGTAAAGCTGCTCGGTAGTCCCGCGGCTCAACGTTTCGGGCCGGAGTTCCTCACCGTTCGCGCGAACACAGATCAGTGACCCGACTCCACCTTCCACAGGCCGCATCACCCGCTCGAACGCACCGTCGGTGATCATGCGGAAGGTGTCGCTCGCGCGCCGCATGACCGCCGGCTGATGGACCTCCTGGAAGTGCTTCGTCGCCTCGTCGACGAGCCACTTCGCGGCGGCGGCGGCGGACCACTCCTGCGCGAGCTGACGGACCTCAGAGACAATGCCCTCTTCCTCACGCCGGAGCCGTGCGAGTTCGTCGCTGGCGCGAAGCTCCTCGATCCGGCGCCCCAACTTCCCATCCTCTCGCAGGAGCTCGCTGCGTTCGGCCGTCAGGGCTGTCTCCTCTTCTTCGATCGACTCGTATTCGGCGTCGATGTCGTCGTTCGGTGAGTCGGCCGATGAGTGCGTAGGTGAGTCGGTGGCCGGTTGAGGTCGGGCCGCACGCGCAGCGACGAGCGCCGTGGCTACCCCGTCTATTTCCTGTTGACGCTCGACGATCTCTTTGTCGAGCTTGTCGGCGCTTTCACCCGCAGCCCGCGTGCGAACGAGCTCTTCGGCAAGGCGGCCCGGAAGCGCGATCAGATCCTTGGACGACTGGGGAACCTCCCGCCCCACGGCTGCGGCCAATGCCCGGACCTCCGCCTCGTAGATCTTGATCTCCTTGCGCGCCTTTTCCTGCCGCTGGCTGAGATCGGTCCGCTCCTCGAGCGTTTGCTTGAGGCCGCCGGCCCTCCGAATGATCTCCTGCGCGGGATCGGGTTCGAGGTTTTCGGGTAGATCGTGTTCACCGAGCCATCCCATCCAGCGCCGGTTCAGCCCGGCGTACTGCGTCTGGCTTTCCTCGACGCGCGTCTCCGCCACCTGTAGGCGGCGCTCGGCGGTGTGAAGGTCCTTGCCGCCCGCCGCGCGGCGGAGCAGTAGAAGCAGGATCACCCCGATGAGAACCAGGACACCGACCACGATCAGGCCCGTCTGCCAGTCCCGCTGCAGAAAGCCGGCCACCCCGCCGACCGGAAACGCCACAATGAGGAGCACTCGGGCCACGATGCCGACGATCCGCATCCACGACGCGCCGCTGGTTTGCATGCCGTCCAGGCGCGCCTGCTCTTCCCGTCGTGCCGACTGCGCGCGATCGACATCCTGGGACACCTCTTCGAACTCCGCCTCGAACTCCCGCGCCGTCTCCTCGAGCGCCTCAGGATCTTCGAGCGCCCGTAGGCGCTTCTCGTTCCACTCGTCCCCGAGCTTCTGCATCCCCCGCGCGAGCTTCTCGTCGTGCCGCGCGAGTTGCTCGGCGAACTGCTCCGACTCCTTCTGGAGGTGGAGCATGTCGGGGCCGCTCTCGTCGAGCTCCTCGATCCGCGCCGAGGCATCCATAAGGCGCTCGTCGATCGACACATCCTTGCGGCGCCGAATCGTCTCGTCGCGCGCCTTCCGCGCGTCGCGGACCGCCTCGACGGCCTTGCGGAGCGCCCGCAGGTCGCCGAGCGTCTCGTCGAGCCGGCCGATCCGCTCGCTGAGCTTCCCTTGCTCGGCCACGAGACCGTGGATCCTTCCCGCGTTCGCGCGTAGCTCACGGGTCCCCTCACGAACGACCTCGAGCTTCGCCAGGAGGCCGTCGATTTCCCCCTTCTTCCTCACCGTCAGGAGCTTCTGCATCCGCGCGTCGAGATCGTCGCGTGTCTGCTTGAGGCGCGCGGGGTCCTGGCGGGAGGAGGCACCGAACAGGGAGTCCTCCACGGATTCCAGCTTGTCCTTGTTGGCCAGCTCATTGAGACCGAACGCGTGCACCCGAGAGAAGTAGTCGCGGGTCACGCCACCGAGGATCTCCTCCAGGAACTCCTCGCCGGCCTCTTCGCCGTTGCCACGCCGAATGGCCAGGGCACCGGAGGTTCGCTGGGCGTGCTGGCGACGTTCCATGCGGATTTCCTCGCCGCCGGGCGCGATGATGTCGGCCCAGCCTCCGTACGGGCCGCCACCCATCGGCTCCCGCCGTTCGCGCCGGTTCTCGTCGCCCCGGCGGCTCGCGAAACCGTAGAAAAGCGCGCGCACGAAGTCGCGAACAGTGCTCTTGCCCGCTTCGTTGGGCCCGATGATGAGATTGAGCCCATCGGAGAGCGTGATCGTGACGTCCCGGAGGTTTCCGAAACCATCGATATGGAGCCTTCGGAGTCTCATTCGTTCTCCCGGCTCAAGAGATCGATCCCGAGCATCTCGGCCCGCTCGATAAGTGCGGAGAGCTCCTGTTCGGAGAGATCGAGTGTCAGACCGGCCGCCGCGACGCGCTCGTCAACCGTACCCAGCGCGGCCCGGAGCGCGCGACGCTCGTCGCCTTCTTTTCGTGCGGCCTCGGCGATCCGAACGAACTCGCCGAGGAGCGACGGCTCCGCCGTGAGCGCTTCGATGTCCACCGGCGGACCGGTTCGGACGGTCTCCGATTCAATGAGCACAAACCGCTCCCCGCCGCTGAGATCGCGCTCGATATCACTCAGATAGCCGCGCACGACGCCGGGCCGCGCGATCCGACGGTGTACGGTCCCGCGGCCGCGGATCGTCAGGCGGATGATGAGCGATCGGCTGCCGGCCGACTCTTGGCAGCGCACGACCGAATCGTGAATGCGACGCGTCAGCGTCCGTTCGTCCTCGACCCCATCGATCGACACATCGAGACTCTCCCAGCGCACCACGTCCGTCTCGATGAACCGAAAGCTTGGGTGGCCATCCTCGACGTCCACGAGCACGGCGCCGCGCGGACCCGTTTCCCGGGGATTTCGCCCCTGGCTGTTTCCGGGATAGACGATCGCCGGACCGTGCTCCCGGATCACCTCGCGGGCGTGGATGTGGCCAAGCGCCCAGTAGTCCATCTTGCCGGAGATGAGATCGTCGGCGCTGCACGGCGCGTACGGCTCATGGCCGGGCCGCCCACCGACGTTGGCATGGAGAAGCCCGACGGCGAACGGTGTCTCCGCGTCGCGGCGGATCGTTCGGGCCAGGTTCTCGGTCACGGAAGCGATGGGGTAGCTCACCCCGAATACGCGCGCGATCTCGCGACCATCGCGCTCCACCGGCACGGAGCCGGCTTCCACACCGAAGACGTGAACGAGGTCCGGCATGGGCGCGGACCCGGCGCTTTCGAGCGGATCGTGGTTGCCGTGGACGACGAACGACCGGATCCCCGCCTCAGACAGGGCGGCGAGTCCCTCGTGAAACGCCCGCTCGGCACGGAGACTTCTCTCCGCGGCGTCGAACGAGTCGCCGGCCACGAGCAAAAAGTCCGCCTTCTCCTCGATACAGAGCGCAATGACGCGATCGAAAGCCTCGAACGTGGCGTTGATCAGGATTTCGGCCACATGAGGGTCGCGCCGCGCGATGCCTCGAAAGGGGCTATCGAGGTGAAGATCGGCAACGTGTACGAACCGAAACCGTGACATCGTCGATCCTCTGGTGAGGGCGGTGTGGGAAAACCACGGTGCCCGCATTCGCAGTGCGAGATAATAGGCCAATGGGGGACCGCTTTACAACTTCCGGCTCCCACTGCTATCGTTTTCACTTCCGTAACGTATTGACACACACAGGAGACGTATGTTGGCCCGATTCAGAGGTTTGGCCGCCCCCATCGTCGCCGGCCTGATCGCGGCCTGGACCGCCGCGCTCGCGGTGACCCTCCAGACCACCATCGCGCACGACTACCTGTCGAAGGGACTCCTGCGATCGGTCGTCTATGTCATGGAAAAGGAACTCGCGCGGTTCCTCCCGCCGGTGCTGGGCCTTTTCGTCATCCTGGCGCTGATCGCCTGGTTCTGGGATCGGATCGGGCACGTGGGGATCCGGCTGTTCGTGGCGCTGTTGGGAATGTCGGCCGGCCTGACGTTCTTCCTTCGGGTTGGGTATCTCAACAACCGCTTTCGCTTCAGCCACTACTGGAGATACCTGAAGCGCGAGGTCGCGGGGATCGAGATCCCGGAGGCGCTCGTCCGCTGGGATGTCTGGCGGACTAACCTGCTCATCACCCTCGGCGCCGTGGTGATCGGTATCGTGATCTGGCTCGTCCTGCGGAAGATCCTCGTGGGACGGAGCCGAGACGGTCGGGGGCGCTGGCGCGCGCTGGGACATCCGGTCTGGATCGCCGTCGCCATCCTTCTGGTGCTTCTTCCATCAATCGGCGCCCCGGCGCTTCGCGCGGGTCTCGGGGAGGCGCCCAACTTCATCCTGATTTCGCTCGACACGCTTCGCGCCGATCACCTGGGCGTGTACGGGTATGAACGGAGCACATCACCATCGCTGGACTCGCTCGCCGCGGAGAGCATCCTCTTCGAGTGGCCGATCAGTCAGGCGCCCACAACGCCGATCTCGCACATTTCCATCTTCACGTCGCTCTATCCGACCGTGCACGGCGTGACCGGCGAGGCAAACCGGCTCGCGGCCTGGCGGCTCACGCTCACCGAATATCTGCGCGAAGCCGGCTATCGGACCGAAGCCTACGTGGACGGCGGTTTCATGCGGGGGTGGTACGGGTACGCTCAGGGCTTCGAGAAGTACGACGATCCCGCCCGGGGCATCGCGCGTGTGGTCGAGGATGGATTTGCCACGCTGGACGGAGGGCTCGCCGACAGCCCGTTTTTCCTGTTCCTTCATTGCTATGACATCCACAGCCCATACGACTCACCGGCCCCGTACGGCGGCATGTTCGTCGATCCCGCCTAC
Source organism: uncultured bacterium (assembly GCA_964486455.1). Classification (GTDB taxonomy): domain Bacteria; phylum Eisenbacteria; class RBG-16-71-46; order CAZAMP01; family CAZAMP01; genus CAZAMP01. The sequence continues at coordinate 13,965 of CAZAMP010000068.1, forward strand.
GACGGCGATTTCAATCCGACGAGCGCCGTGCTCGAGCGGATCCGCCGGACGGTATGGGATCACCCGGACCTGGGCCACGGCATGACACCTGAGGATATCGACTTCATGATCGCCCGCTACGACGGCGGCATTCGCTACACGGACCACTGGATGGGCGTGCTCTTCCGCGGTCTCGCCGATCGCGGGCTCCTGGAGAACACGTGGATCATCATCACATCCGACCACGGTGAGGAGATGACCGAGCACGGCTCGGTGATGCATGAAACGCTCTATCACACGGTAACGCGCGTGCCGCTCATCATGCGCCCACCCGGACCCAGCAGCCCGGGAACGCGGATTGGAGAGATCGTCGAGCTCATCGACATCATGCCGACGGTCCTGGATCTCGCCGGCGTCTCCGCGGTGGATGAGATGCAGGGGCAAAGCCTCATCGCGCTCATGAATGGCGGCGATCCGGAGTGGAAGAATAGGGCATTCAGCGAGTTTCATCGCACGGGCACTCCGCGCGCGACGACGACGCCGTCGCTGCATGTTCTCTTCTCGTTGGCCCGAGGTGATCTCGAGGCTTACGCGTACAAGACGGATCTCCTCGAACAGGTGGGGCTTCAGCGGGATTCAACGCGCGCCGACGAGGTCCAGGTCGCGTTCGATTCGCTCTGGAGCTGGCACACGGGGCAAGCGAAGACCGCCCAAACTCAACGTCCGGGGACCGAAACCGTCATCATCGACGCCGAGGCCGAGGAAGAGCTCCGGGCGCTCGGTTACATCCAATGAGCGCGTTCGACTTCGAACCGGCCTACCTCTCACTCGATGCCGAGAAGCTCGATGCACGTGTCGCGCGCGCCCACGAGCTTCTGAAAGAGTGCACCGCCTGCCCGCGCGACTGCCATGCCGATCGCACGAAAGAGGAGCATTGCTCCTGCCACGTCGGCCGCCACGCCATCGTGAGCTCTTACTCGCCCCATCATGGCGAGGAGGCGCCGCTACGCGGAACGCGCGGATCGGGGACGATCTTCTTCGGGCTCTGCAACCTGCGCTGCGTGTTTTGCCAGAACGCAGACATCAGTCACCCCGCGCGCGGCGAACCCGCCGGCCGGCCGGTGACCGCCGATGAGCTCGCGTCGATCATGCTCATGCTCCAGCAGGCCGGATGCCACAACATCAACTGGGTCACACCGGAGCACGTGACCCCGCAAATCCTGGAGGCGCTTCCCGCCGCGATCGCGGGTGGCCTCAGGCTCCCGATCGTCTACAACACGAGCGCCTACGACGCACTGGAATCGATCCAGCTGCTCGACGGGATCGTCGATATCTACATGCCCGATTTCAAGTTCTGGTCGCCGGAGCGCGCGAGGACCTACCTGAAGGCAGCGGACTATCCGGAACGAGCGAGAGAGAGCATTCTGGAGATGCACCGACAGGTCGGTGATCTGGATCTCGACGCGACCGGCATCGCTCGGCGCGGCGTCCTCCTCCGGCATCTCGTCATGCCGAACCATGGTGATGATACGCGGGCCATACCCAGGTGGATCGCGGAGGAGCTTTCGGTCGACACAACCATCAACATCATGGATCAGTATCGGCCTGTTCACAAAGCGCACGCGCACGAGGAGATCAACCGCTGCCCCGAGCCGAGCGAGATCGAGGACGCTTTCGCGTATGCGAGAAGCGTGGGCTTGACCCGCTTCGCGACGTAATCGTGACATGATCGTCGCCATTCAAGTCGGCGGTTCAGGGTATTCGGGATGCATGCTATTCTCCGCCGATGCGCGAATTCATGCAAAGAACGATCGCCGGCGGGCGTGACGGTCTCGGCGCCGGGCTGGATCTCGGAATCGTCCACGCCGCGATCCTGGCGACCGCTGGGCTGTACAACACGTCCGCGCTGCTCGAGATCGTCTTCTCCTTCGCCCGATACGCGGGCCTCGTGGGTCTCATCGGAGGCGCTGCCGGCATTCTGATTGCCGTAGCAACCCGTCTGCTGCCCGGCATGCGAAGCAGGCGACGCGGCGGTGTGTTCGGTCTCGCGCTCTTCGTCTTCTACGGACTCACCTGGGGGATCTTCCTCCTCAAGCAGGCCATCCAGTCGCGCGTGACCCTGGCAATTGTCGGGGGCCTGGGCACATTGCTGGTTCTGGTCGCGCTCTATGCGGTCATGGCTTCGCTCCGGGTCGGCCGGCGCGACGCGGCGCGAGGATCGGCGCCGATCGGCGGCTTCATCGGATTGCTCGTGCTTGCCGTCGCGCTCTATGCCTTTCCCAAGACCGTGCCCGATCGACCCGCCGCCGACACGGACGACGCGATCATGATCCCCCCATCCGAGCGACTCGTCGAGGAGGCAAAGCGTGCGTTCACAGAACGACGCTGGAATGTTCTGCTTCTCACCGTCGACACGCTCCGTGCCGATCGTCTCGGCTGCTACGGGTACGGTCGCCCGACATCGCCGGCGATCGATTCGCTTGCGTCCGAGGGCGTCCGATTCGAGCACGCGATCTGTCAACGTCCGAAAACGAGTCCGAGTTTCGCGACGATCCTGACCGGTACGTATCCCGCGCACCACGGCATTCACGACGCGCTGCAGCTGCTGAAGCCCTCAAGCGTGACGCTTGCCGAGGTCCTCGGCGACGCCGGTTGGACAACCGCTGCCGTGATCACGAACGGAAATCTGTATCCGGATTTCGGCTTCGACCAGGGTTTCGAGACGTATGCGTACGGTCACAAGGACGCCGGCACGGGCACGGCTCTCTCGCTCGATTGGCTGGACGCGAACGGCACGATGAGCGAGCCGTGGTTTCTCTGGGTCCACCACACGGATCCGCATACGCCGTATGACCCGCCGAAAGAGTACGAGGCCATGTTCGCGGAACCTTCGGGGGCTGTAGGGGCGGCTTTCGAGTCGAGCGATTCGGTCGCCCACCGGCGCCAGTGCGATCTCTACGACGCGGAGATCCGCTACACCGCGGACCAAATGGGTCGCATCCTTCGATGGATCGCGAAGAACAACATGAGAGACCGGACGCTCATCGTCTTCACCGCGGATCACGGCGAGAGCCTCGGTGAGCACGGCTACTACTACGAGCACGGGCTTCATCCCTATGATGCATCGGGCCGCATTCCGCTCATCATCTCCGCGCCCGGGGCGGTGCCCGCCGGAGTGGTCTCCCCAGCGCTCGTCGGTGGTGTAGACATTCTGCCGACACTGATGGACGCGCTCGGCCTCCCGCAGCCAGAGGATGTTCAAGGAATGAGCGCTTTGCCGGCGGTCGTCGGTTTGACTGAGGATGGCCCGCGCGAGTTCGTTTTCCTCGAGGCCGGGTATGGCCCGCATAACGACGTCGGATACACCCGCGCGCTCCGCCGACATGACACGAAATATGTTCAGCGACTCACGGGTTGGGCGCGACTACCGGAGACACCTGTCGATTTCGTGTGGACGTTTGATGCGAGGGTCGAGCGGGGATTGCAGGCGGACGAGTTCTACGATCTTCGTGCGGATCCCGGCGAGACGGTGAACCTGCTGAACAGCCGCTCCGATCTCGCACGCCGCGAGCGTGAGACATTGGCGGCCTTCGCTTCGCAGCTTCTTCACGCCACGATGGCGTCTATTGACGATGACCCCACCGCGATTTCTCCTGAGGCCCTCGAATCCCTCCGCGGTCTCGGCTACATCGACTAGGCTTCAACCACGCGCCCCGCGTCAGCGAGGTGTGATTTGTCTCCCCGGGGAAACAGCCTGAAGGTCATCCGCGTCGTTCGAAGGAGACCTCGGAGAGTCACAGTGAACGACTCTTCTCGATGAGCGCTTTCTGACCACGCTCTCTATGCTGCGATGAGGGGCTAGCTGCTGCTCAAGCCCATCTGCAATCCTCACACTCACCTATGTTTTCAACATTTTACGCTTGTCTTCTCCTGCACTTATGTGTAAGTTTGAACTCCCCCGGATCTCATCCAACTTCCGTCAGGTGACATCATGGCTACCAAGACTGTGAAGACGAATGTGTCCTCTGATTCCGCTGCCCAGGCTCCTTCCCCGGCGTCCGCTGCATCCCCCACGTCCGTGAGGCCCCTTCCGGCAACGACCGCACCACCCTCCGCTCTGACCGCCTATCGTCCCGGGCTGTCCGCCATTGAGATCCACGAGCATCTCTGCGAGGCCGTCACGGAGATGCGCCTCGCCGAGCAGAACGCTGTGTTCTGGTTCTCCGAGGTTCTCCGTCGAAAGCTCTTCCGAGAGCTCGGCTATGCATCGATCCATGCCTATGGCTCCGAAGCGCTCGGCTTCTCCCGCAGCAAGATCTATCACTTCATTCGGTTGAGCGAGGCGTTCGCGGATCTTCCCAGACTCAAGCGGGCGGTGACGACGGGACAGGTCCCCTGGACGAAGGCCCGGGAGATCGTCTCGGTGGCGACGAGGAACACTGAAGCACGCTGGGTGAAGGAAGCGAGATCATCCTCTCGCCGCGAGCTGGAGGAGAAGGTGTCGGAGACGAGGAGGAGGGCCGCGGCCGAGCGCGGGTCGAAGGCGCGCCGGCAGGAGCGGGCGGGCCAGGCGACGCTGTCGTTGGGCGCCCCGGGAGGCGAGGGGTCGGGAGGCGATGGCACGTCGACGGCCGGCGGCGTGACGGGTGGGTGCTCGCCGCGCAGCGATCTCCCCATCGAGGTGCCGGTGACCGTGCAGCTTCGGCTATCGCCGATCCAGGCGGCCCGTCTGGAGGCGCTCATCGAGAAGAGCCGTTCGCAGGGCCACCGCGAGTCGCGGGAAGAGCTGATCCTGGGCGCGCTCGAGGAGCTTGTGTCGGCGGACTATGTCCGGGCACGTGAAGAGAGGCGCGCCAAACGAACCAAGGGCAGCGGCCGCGGCAAGTCACGCCCTCTCCACTCCCCCTATCAGGTTGTCGTCTACACATGCGAGACGT
>CAZAMP010000069.1:0-17016 GCA_964486455.1 uncultured bacterium
CACGGAGACGTAGGCATCCGCCTGGCTCCTGACCACGCGCGTCCGCTTCGGACCCGGGTCGATCCAGAGAGCGGCGATGCCCGCCTCACGAGCTTTGTCCAGCGCCGGGGCATCGGGCACGTCGGAGATCACTACCGCGACGCGGCTCTTGATCCGACCATCCCGTGATGCAGCGATGAGGGACGTCATGTTGGAGCCCCTCCCCGATACGAGTACCCCAAGGTTCACGGCACCCTCCCGTGCAGTCGTGTCGGACGTGTGAAGGACTGATCGGACCTGTTCGGGGTTTCTAACATAGGGTCCAAAACCACGCAAGCCAGGCGCCTCCAGCGACCCCACCAGCGCTCAACGATGAGGCGATTTTCCGCCATCCGGAGCCGAATCGCCCCCACCTCGTCTGTTCGGTAGACGGCATTTCGGCCGATGGCGAGGCGGCGAATCGTGCCGGCTGGAACGTCCCGCCCACACGAGATCAGCGAAAGACGCGGTCGAACGGCGTGAATGAACGGCTCCGAGGTGGCATTGCCGCTGCCGTGATGCGCGACTTTCAGGACATCCGCCGTCAGCGCGTCGGGCCCGGATCGCTCCAGGAGTCGGGCCTCACCCTCCCCCTCGAGATCACCCGTGAGCAAGAGCGTGACACCATGCCAGTTCAGGCGCGCAACCAGCGACCTCTCGTTGTCGGGCAAGTCCGCGTCGGACGCCGTCGGGTGCAGGCAGATCATCTCCCCGGATGATGCGCGCCATAGGGTGTCCCCTCGGGTGACGGTACGGACTGAGACGTCCTCGGCGAGCGGGTAACGCTCACTCAGGGCGTCGACCTCCGTGACGGGAACCACGATCTCACCAACGATCCCGAGGCGGAGAAGTTCCGGGACCCCTCCATCGTGGTCCGCATCCGGATGCGTGACCAAAAGCCTGACATCGTTCGCCCGAAGCGCGCGGAGCCCGCGCGCTAGGGCGGAGACCCGCTCCGGCCGCCCCGTGTCGATCAGCCAATCGTCCCCGTTCGGAAGACGCAACAGCAGGGCATCGCCGGCTCCGACATCGAAGAGAACCAGCTCAGGGATCGCGCCGCGTTCCGGCCGAGAGCAAAGCGATAGGATTGAACACGCGACAAGAACAGCGGATGAGCACCACCCGGGCCATCGCGCCCTCCACGCCGTCGCTCCGGCCGTCCCCAGGAACACGAGGGCCAACGCGCTCTCGGGTGGGATGTCGATGGCGGGCGCGGGAAGGCGAAGATCCGCGATCCTGAGCAGTAGCTCCAGCCCCACCCAGCCGGCGGAGAAGCACAGCTCGCTGACGACGGGAAGCGGCGAGATCAGTAGCCCGATGAAGCCGGGAATGATCGCCGCCGCCACGAGTAGGCCACCAGGAATCGAGTAGAGGACACCTCCGAGCGGCACCGCTCCGAAGCATGCGGCGACGACCGGAAACGTCGCCGCGGCGGCGGCCACCGAGATGCTCAGCCACGTCGCCGGACGCCGCCAGAGACGCCGGACGCGACGCCGCCGCGCTCGCGTGACGACAAGCAGGATCCCGCCCGTCGCGAGGTACGAGAGCGCGTAGCCGGGCCGTGTCACCTCGGCGGGGTTCATTGCGCTCGTCACGAGAAGCGTGATCGACAGAATGTTCATCGGGTCGACGCGTCGCCGCACCGAGAAGAACAGAAGCGCCAACACGCCCATCATGACGGCGCGAACGACCGACCCGCCGGCGCCCGCGATCGGAGCATAGAACACCAGGAGCGCCCCGACGATCGGTCCCCACGTTCTTCCGGCTGGGCGAAGCGTTCTCGCAACCGCGATGATGAGCCCCGCGATCAATCCGACATGCATCCCGCTGATCGCAAGAAGATGTGATAGCCCGAGCGAGCGGAAGGCTTCCGTAATCCGGGGATCCAGACCGGATCGATCCCCCACAAGTAGCGCCCGCGCAAGAGCGCGATGCTGTCCGCTGTACGCGTCTCCAAGTCGCGCGCGAAGATGGTAGCGAATCCGATGGAAGGTGCCGGGAAGCGTCCGGGCCTGATCCCTAACAAAGATCGCATCCGTCCCCTTGGCCCGAACCAGGGGAACGCTCTCCCGAGGCATCGTGCGGCCGGGGTCTCCCCCACGCGCCCGTAGCGGCTCCGCATATACTGTCACATGCGACCCCGGCGAAGGTGGATCACCGGGCGTGAGGACCCGGACCTTCCGCCCGTCTCCGTCGATAAGCGTGAACAGCCCGCCCGATCGCGTCCAGGCCGCCGTCTCTACATCTCCATCGAGGAGGACCCGCTCGGGGAGGTTTGCCGCGACCGGAGCCGGCGGCGGCAAACAACGTCCTGCCGCGCACCCGTGAGCAAGCCCCGCGGCGCAAAACGCAAGGAGGATCGCGCACGTCCGCGCCCGAACGTGACGCCCCGCCAGCGCCGCTCCGGCCACGAGCAGAAGCGGCCAGCCGGCCACATCCCGGCCCACGAGGATCCCCATGACGAAAGCGCAAGCCGGCCAAGTCATTGGCGCGCTGGGTGCCTGAGAAGCTCTCTTCACGTCATCGCCGAACTCGTGCTAAACTACCAGGGCTAAGGTGAGAGGAGAGTGAAATGACACAAGGCTTGCCAGCCGCAGCGACGAGTGCCCGTGCCGATACAAGCCCGCATCGAGACGTCGTCCGATCCGCCGTCGGCGTACTGAAGGCGGTCGGGCACCCTCTTCGCTTCCGTATCGTGGAATTGCTAACCCGACAGAGCCGTCTGTCGGTCACGGAACTGTGCTCTGTCCTCAAGACGAGACAGCCGATCATCTCTCAGCAGCTGTCGATCCTCCGCCGGCACGAAGTCGTGAAGGGTTTTCGGGATGGGAATCGCGTTCTCTATTCGCTGCAGCACGACTGCGTCGGCGAAATCGTCCGGCTGTTGAAATCCAACCACGAACAATGGGGAATCGAATCGGGAGAGTTGCGACAGTAGTCGGGCGGATCGAGCTTCACGAACCACCCATGTGACGCTGCGGTCGGGCGTCCGTCCGATCGTGAGCGACGGCTTCCGCCCACACGTCACGTTACCACGGTGTCCGGTCCGTCACCACCCTTCCCCAATGCCACGATCACCGCAACGATGATCACCCCGACGGCCATGGCTCGGGTCGGGGGAACGCTCTCGCCAAGGAAGAGCCACGCCAAGGCGGTCGCCACCGGCACCTCCCCCAGAATCGCCACGGAGACCTTGGGTGCCGACAGATGGCGGAGGGCGCGGTTGATGAGAGTGTGTCCGACCCCTTGTGGAATGAGAGCAAGGAGGAGCAGGAGGAGGTAGGTTTCCGCCGCGTACCCGAATACGGGAAGTCTCATCCCCAGCACGACGATCACCATGATCACAGCCGCCGTCGTGTAGGAGACGGTGACGTAGGGCCAGAGAGGCGTGTGGGTACGCGCGAGGCGTCCACAGAGGAAGTAGAACGACACGAACAGACAGCCGGCGAACGCGAGCCCGTCGCCGAAGAGAGATCCCTCTTTCCCAATGCTCTGGTCCAAGGTCGCCAACCAGATGATCCCGCCCAGTCCGATCACGATCCCGATCACGGTTCGTCGATCAACCCGCTCTCCCAGGAAGCAACGAGATCCCAGCGCCACGAAGAGCGGGTGAGCCGTAACCAAGGCGAGCGAGCTCGCGACGTTCGTGTGGGAGAGCGAGGCGATCCATGTCGCGAAGTGGCCGGCGAGCAGAATCCCAGACAGGACGGCCAGTGCCAGCGGCCTTCCCCGCAGTTGCGCCAGCTTCTTTCGTTGGGAGGGGTGAATCGCCGGTGTGAGCAGAAGGAGGCTGCCGAGGAACAGCCGATAGGCGGCGATGACGAGTGCGGGCGCCTCCGATGCGCCTCGGATGAGCACGGCGGCCGTCGATATCGCCAGCACGGCGATCGACATCAGGCCCATTTCTCGCCGATTCATCGATCCCCACCCACCCGGCAGTGGTTCGCTAGAGTGACATCCTGATCGCCGCCGCCACCCGGTCGAGTGTATTCACCTGATCCACCGAGAATGTCGCCCTGAAGCGATACCGCGTCACGAACCCGAATCGATCGCTCATCGCCACCACCACGCCGAGGTCGAAGTGTACGGACGGATCCGTATGCGTTTCGATGAGGATCTCGCTTCTCTCAGTACCTGACGAACTCACGAACATGATCGTCTCGTCGACCTCGCCGAATCGAACAAGGCCGGCCCCGATTCCCACGGTGGGCAGCAGGCCCTCAGACCTCAGTCGGGCCTCCAGGCCCAATGAGATCGAACCGGTGGAGGGGGTGCCGATATCCGCGGTCACCCGTCCGACTTCGCTCCGCCAGGTTGTACCGGAGCCCTTTGAGTAGCCCAACGCGAGACGCACTCCCAAGCGATCGGAGAGTGTGCGGCCAAGCGATGCGCCGAGCACGAGATCGTGCGTCGACGTGGTGCTACCCCGTGGGATCCCTTCCACGGTTGGCTTGTAGAAAGAGATCCCCCCTTCAAGCTCGACGTCCCAGGCTCGGTCGCGCATCTCCGTCTCATCGCCCTGACAGGGCGGCGGCGAGGCGACGAACAGAACGGCCACAAAGACGACGGGCCACCCGCCGAGACAGGCTCTTCTTCGGCTCCCAGCGGTTCGGCTTCGCTTCTCAATCATGCGTGCCATCGTCCGTCCTATTGCACCATCTCGTGAGGCAGAAACTCCCGAGGGGGCTTGTAGTACTTGTTCACCGGGTAGTGAAAGAAATTAGACGCCCGGCTAGTGTAAATGCACGCGAAACGCGCCACCTGGGCCCCGAAGCGGCTGATCGTCGTGCCGTCCTTGAACAGCCGGCCCCAGTTCCGGTTGTGGATCGCGTCCGCGGCGTCGCGGCTCTCCTCCATGCGCGCCAGCGCTCGCGCGATGCGTCGATCCAGGTTGCGTAGACCCTTCTTCAAGCGCTTCAGCTCATCGCGCAGCCGTCGCGTGTCGTGGCCCTCCGTTTCCTGAACATGGATGCGCTTCACGAGCGCCACCACGTCTATTTCGATCGAGTCCCGCTCCGCGATCAAGCGATCCAGCTTACGCTCGGCGTTTCGCGCAACCTGATCGAAGCGCTCTGCGCGAACCTGGCTCGCCACTTCATCCTCGAGCTCCTGGATGATCATGGCGGTGCGCCAGCCGCTGGTCCGCTTGGAACGAAGAATATCGCCATAGGTATGATCACCAAAGTAGAGAATCTCTCCTCCGTGCGCCCCCAGGAGCGACTCGAAGTCGGAGGCGTTCCCGCCGGTGAAGATGCGCCCTTCGTCGCCGCGCGCAGCGGAGCGCCCCTCCTGCGGACCCTCCGCGTGTCGGGGCGGGGCGTCCGTGACGAAGAACGCCGGCTTCTGGGCACTGGTGACGATGAAATCGAAATAATCGCGCCAAGACGCGTATCGGGGGAGCTTCGCGTCTAGGAGAATCCCCATCACCACATCGGTAAACCAGAGCTCGGAATTGGTGAGCAGAAACAACTGCTTGCCGTGACGCCGAAACTTGTCCAGCGTCAGCGCCAAGGTATCGTCCGGTACGACGTAGCGTTCCGGTTCGCCCGCGATGGCGTTCTTGATCGATCCGTCGGCGTGAGCCTCGTCGATACACTCGCGCACGTCCGCGTAGAGCTGAGCGTAGTCGATCTCGCCGCCTCCCCGTTTCGATTCGACGTGATCCACCAGCTGCGCGTAGAGGGCAACTTCGGGAAGAGAGAAGAGCGTGTCCACGCTGGCGAAGTCCGGAGACGAGAGGGGGATCTTCTCCCCCGTGTAGAGCTCTTTTCTCGGCGCGCTCGGCACCGGTTTCAGTCCGTGGAACGCGCGGGAGACGTAGTTGTGTCGGTCCATCTTCAGGATGTTCCCGTTTCGCTTGTCGACGACGAGCCCGCGGATCGCGAAGTCGTGATCATAATCGAAATCGAGCACTTGCCGATCGTGCCCCTTCGACTCCACGAGCTTGGCGCGGGCGATCTCGAACGCCAGCGTCTCGAAACGGTCCGCGTGATAGATGGCCAGGGTGTGGTCCATGTCGAAGCCGATCAGCTTGACGCTCGACATCCTCAGATTCCGGTTGACGAACACCCTTGAAGTTACTGGGGTATCGCGCGTTACCCGCCGCCTTGATCTGCGCGCGCTCATTCCGCATCCCCTTCCGTTGTCAGTCCCAGACCGCGGAGCGCATTCATTCTCACCAAACGCCGTAGCAGGTCGGCCTTGTGCCCGCGACGAAACAGGGCGGCCACGAGATGAGGGATCCGCGCGGCCGTTTCGAGACCCTTCGGTCCGATGGGGATTCCATCGAAGTCGCTGCCGATCGCGACTCCGTCCCCGCCGGCGACGTTCCAGAGATGCTCGATGTGACACACCGCATCGCCGATCGACGCGTCGCGTCCCGCCACGCTCAGGAACGGACGATGCAGGTTCACACCGACGACACCGCCTCGATCGGCGACGGAGACAGCCAGCTCGTCGGAGATGTTGCGCGGGTGCGGCCGCAAAGCCCGGCTCGCTGAGTGAGACGCGATCGGTGGGATCGACGCCCTCGCAATCGCCTCCCTCGCGGCCCGATCAGAGAGATGCGAGACGTCGACCCTTATGCCCGCGTCGTCCAAGGCACAAACGAGCGACTCCCCCTCGGTCGTGAGGCCGACGCTTTCGCTCCGTGAGTCTTCCCATGAGGTTGCGTAGCGGTTTCCCGTATTCCACGTCAGCGTCACGTATCGAGCCGACCACTCCGACAGCTTTTCCACGCGCCTCTCGCCGCCCAGAAGCACACGGGCATCCTCCAGCGCGGGATAGAGCGTCACACCGCGCGCGTGGGGCCTCGGGCACGGTGCCACGGTCACCCGCGGATCGTCATCACGCGAGAGCGAGCGGAGATGCGTCATCATTGCGTTCACTCGCTCCCACGCCCGATCGTTGCCGAGGTACGCCGGGACCCAGATCGCGTAGACGGCGATGCCGACACCGCCCGCGATGAGCTGCTCGGGCCCGGCCTGAGCGCGCGGGCAATCGAAGAGGTCCTCGCCGTCGAGCGCGTGCTCGAGCGTATCGCAATGCATGTCGACGGCGGGGCAGTCCGCGAGCAGTTCCTTGGCGGCAACGAGTTCGGATGGGATGAGGGCCTGCATCTTCACCAGCTACGGCTCATGGCTCTATCCCCTCCTTTGGGCACGCACTCCGCGTACCCGCGCCACGCGTCGGGAGAATCGCAACGCCTAATCATAGGAACTGGGGAGCATGGGAACAAGCCACGGCGGAAGCCGCCTCAGGCAGCTTCCAGGAGCAGCTCATAGGACGGACCGTTGCCGGCCGGCCACGGGGAGAGAAGCGACCAGGATGCATTCTCACCTAGGAGAAACCGCAGGCTCTCGCGAGCAGTCGAGGCATCGGGGGCCCGGAGCGTCATCGTCACGAGGATGCCTCCGGCCTGCCAGTGACGCGCGCGCTCGCTGAGTTCCTTTGTCGGCGGCAGGTCAACACATACGACATCAGGAGACCATCGCTCGAACGCCTCGACGAGGTTGCCGACCGAACCGCCCGGTTGCTGAACGCAGTGGACGACACGATCCCCATCCCCGAGGTCGTGCGTCGGGATCCCGGTGAGATAGAGGACGCGGCGACCGGCTTCCGCATGCCCGGCGACCAGGAGGGCCGTCACGAGGCTCTTTCCCATCGCGCCGGGAGCGTGAATCAGTAAGGAAGTCGAGCTACTCAGGACCTGATCGAGCACGGCCGCGTTCTCGACGTGCGTCTTCCTGTCTGGATAGGAGTGCGGGTGTAGCAGACGGAAACCATCGGTTCCGCTTGCGAGATAGAGTCGACGTCCGCAGTGATCGATCCAGCCATTGAGTGGGGTCCTGCCGAAAAGCCCGGGGAGGAGCTCGTGTGGACCTTCGACTCCATCCGGGTCCAGGACGCTTCGTCCATCGAGCGGATCATCCGCCATCAGGGCGTATCCCGCGACCTGATAGAGAGCTCGTCCCGATCGCTCGAGGAGCCATGTGATGCAGTCATTCGCAACCGCCGGGGCGGCCGATGTCTCGTGCGGAACGGATTGTGCTTGACCCAATACGGTTGCCTTCCTGCCGGGATGTGGTCGTGCGTTGCTTTCAAGCAGACAGATCGGCTTGGAAGGAGAGGTTCTTGAGAGGGGTGTGGCGGGGTGCCGGCGATCTCAGCGAATCACATAGCCATACTTGGCCGCGATTTCGTCCTTGGTCTTATCCATCAGGATCATCCACTCCGCCGTGCCGGGAGTGATCTCTCTCGAGTAAGTTTGGAGCTTGGCCTCCGCCTCTTGCGTGACCCGATCCTCGAAGGCGAGATCTTCCAGGATGACCTTCTCAACCTTCACGGTGAGCGCCTCGAGCTTAGCTTCCCACTCAAGGAGCTCATCGTCCAGGAGGACCTCGACGATTCTGTCTGCGATCTGCCGCACTCTGTCTTCACTGACACGCATGGGGCTACCGCTCTTCCTTACACCTTGAAGCCGCGTTCCCTGGCGATTTGTAGCTTGATCTTGCGTCGAAGGAGGCCAATGTCCATCCGCTCGACCTCGATCTGGCGCTGATACTTCTCCATCACGCGATCCACTTCTTCGTCGAGCTCTTCCTCTTCCCTCAGGTCATTAGAGATCGCACCGGCCGCCGCGAGCTCGAGCTGACCGGCCGGCTCGATGAACGTCGCGCCAGGCTCCTCCTCGAGCATTCCCACGACCTTCGCCGCCAGCGCGTGGATCTTATCGGGCGTGAAGCGCACAGTCCCTCCTCGGATCGGTGACAGATGAGAGTAGCAAATGGAGGGCGATGCGTCCAGGAATCCACGGCGCGTCAATGCGACCCGCGCGCCGGCGACGCCTGCATGTCCCGCCGATCGGTCGCCGTCAGTCGCGCTGACGGCTCAGTCCGTGCTTGCGTACGAGGTTGTGGAGGTGCTGTCTCGAAACGCTGAGGATCTTCGCCGTTCTGGAGATGTTCCATCCGTGCTTGCGTAGGTCGCGCTGGATCAGTTCCCGTTCAACGACACGCAGCTGTGTCTTGAGAGAACCACCCGTCGGCAGGTGCGAGAGGCTCTCCAGTCCCAGCTCGTCGGGTTGGAGCTCTTCTTCATCACCGGAGAGCGCTACCGCCCGCTCGAGCACATCGCGGAGCTGACGCACGTTCCCCGGCCATGTGTAGCTGAGAAGCCTCGCCTTTGCCGCGGTCGAGATTCCTCGGAGTCGCTTGCCGTGCCGATCGGCGAACTCGCGCACAAAACGCGATGCGAGCAGACTGATGTCTCCGGAGCGATCATGGAGTGGTGGCAGCAGCAACGTGACCGCACTCAGTCGTGAGAAGAGGCCGGAGCGAAAACGACCGCCCCGCGTGGCGTCCGCGAGATCCCGACGTGAGGCGGCCATCAGACGGAAGGGCGGATATGACGGAACGCGGTCGCCGGAGGGCTCGCCGAGGCGCGTCAAGCTATCCTCGAGTTCCGCCTGGATCTGGAGCGGGAGCTCGCCGACCTCATCCAGGAAGAGCGTCCCGCCGGCGGCGGCCTCCAATCGTCCGCCCGCTTGGCGATCGCCGAAGAGGACACCCCCGAGGCTCTCTCGGTCGAACGCATCACAGTGCACCGTAACGATGGGGCCCGACGAAAGCGGCCCCACCGTGTGAAGAATGCGCGCGACGAGAGACTTGCCCGTGCCGCCTTCACCCGTGATCAGAACGGGTGCCGTTGAGCCACTCATACGGGCCAGCCGAGCCCTGACCTCGGATATGTCCGGGCACGCCCCCACGAGCGCGTCGATGTCGGAACGTTCTTCCAGCTCATATCGTAGGCGGGTGTTCTCGGACCTCGTCCGCTCCAATTCGTGCGAAACGGCCTCCCGGATCCCCCCCCGCCCTAGGCAGGCGGCGGTCTCCGCCGCGAGAAACTCCAACGCCCGGAGCTCACCCGCCGATGGTCGCCCCCGGATCTCCGCGGAATCGAGGTAGATGACCGAGCTGTCCGCCTCACCCACCGAAAGCATGATCAATGCCGCGCTGGCGGCCCGGGCGGAGACCCGGTCTCGGGGCGGGAACACCGGATGTCCCCCCGTCTTCCGGATCCAATCGATGCTCGCTCCGTGGGGAACCCGCTCGAGCCAGCGCGCGCATACCTCCTCGATGCCCACGCCCTCACCTTCGGACCAGTCGCCGACCGTCGTCCGCAGCTCCAGCCGGCCCGACACGGCTCCACGGAGGAACGTGCCGCGCGTCATCTGCGTGACTTCAACGAACGTTCGAAGAATCTCGCGCTCGAGCGTCCCGATGTCGGACAGATCGGTGAGGTCCCTCACCGCCCTCGCAACCCATTCCCAGGCCCGGGCCTCCCGCTCGGCGTTCTCGAGCAACGACGACGCGCCCGTCTCCTTCGGCCCCCCCGATCGGCGTTCGGCCTCCAGCCGTCCCGCGGCGGCGTCAGCGATCCGGTCTGGCCCCTCCGTGGGCTCGTAGGGATCCTGCGAGGTCATTCCTATCCACCTTCCGACTGCGGAACACTTTGGTTTCGAAGGTCTCCCGTCTCGAAATGGACATTACGACATTCAGGCTCCTCTTTCCACCTCGTATCTCCAACGGACGAAAGGGACTTCCCCCACGTCTGGCCGCTTGATTTTCGCGGGACAGCTACTATACTAATGTGCAGTAGGAGGGAGGAATCATGATCAGCCTCACGCCGCGCCAGCGGGAAATCCTCGACTGCATCCACCGTACGATGACGCGCACGGGATGCGCACCCAGTCTGGAGGAGATCGCCCGCTCGATCGGTCTGTCGTCCACGGCAACCGTCCATGGTCACCTGCGGCAGCTCGAGGCCCGCGGTTGGATCAGGCGCACGCGTCACAAGACCCGGGCGATCGAGTTGCTGGATCCCCCTCCCGCACCGCCACCGCCCCGCCGTCATCGGGCCCGACCCACGGTCGTAGAACTCCCTGTCCTGGGAACGGTCGCCGCTGGGGGGTCTGTGGTGCCGTTGCGCACCGCCGAGGTCCTGGCCGTGCCGGTCACGTTCGCGGGGGGCGAAGCAAGCTATGCGGTTCGCGTTCAGGGCCAGGGGATGCAGGACATGCTGATCCGTGACGGCGACCATCTCGTCATCGAAAATCGCCGCCCACCCCGGCGGGGTCGACTCGTGCTTGCAATGATCGATGGGCGGCGCGCCGAGGTCAAGTGCTTCCACCCGGAACCCGAGGGCGTCCGCCTCGTCGGCGGCGACGGCGTGGCCGCCATTGTGCTGCCCGCCGAACGCGTGGCCATGCAAGGAGAGGTCGTCACCGTTCTTCGCCGATACACATAGGCCGATCGTCCAGCCCTGCACTCCCCGGACACCGGATGGATCAGATGACACCGTGCTTCGTACACATCGACCTGGACGCGTTCTTCGCGGAGGCGGAACGACTGCGCAACCCCACACTGCGCGGGCGGCCCGTCATCGTGGGCGGAAACCCGGATCAGCGCGGCGTCGTGCACTCCGGAACGTACGAGGCCCGCCGTGACGGCGTGACGACGGGAATGTCGCTCAGCCGCGCGCGCCGCCTCTGTCCGCGCGCCGCCTTCGTGAAGGGATCCTACCCGCTCTACGCCGCCCTTTCCCGACGCCTTTTCGAGATCGTGACGTCGGCGACGCCGGATGTGACGAAGGTCGGCATCGACGAAGCGACGGTCGATTTCGACGGGATCCGGCGCCACTGGCCGTCCCCGCGTGCCTTCGCCGGCGCCCTCGCACGACGTGTTCGGGACGAGCTCGGACTCGCCGCCTCCGTCGGAATCGCGACATCGCAGACGCTGGCCCGCGTGGCGTGTGCCCGGGGCAAACCAAGCGGCCTCGTCGAAATCCCTCCGGGCGAGGAGCGCGCGTTTCTCGATCCTCTTCCTATCCAACGCCTGCCCGGTGTCGGTGGGACGACGGCGCGGGAGCTGGGTCGGTTCAACATCCAGACGGTCACGGATCTTCGGGCCCTGGACCGCCCACTCCTCATCCGCCTCTTCGGGGAGGCCCGCGGCACGGAGATCTACGAGTGCGCCCGCGGCCGAGACGTCGACTCCGGATCGACCCGACCCCACCGCCCCCGCACCATCAGCCGCGAGACCGCGTTCGAGCACGACACGGCGGAGCGAACGCTCATCCTGGGCACACTCCACTATCTCGTCGAGCGCGCCGGGATGCGGCTACGCCGCCTGGGGATGGCGGCGGGCGGCCTTGAGGTGCGCTTTCGGCATGGCGGGGGCGAACAGCTTCGCGCGCGCGAATGCTTCGCACAGCCGCGGATCGACGATCGCTCGTTCTTTCGCGCAGCCCGCACGCTCTTTCTCGCACGCTACGACCACCGGCGCCCGCTGCACCGCATCGGCCTCACGCTGACGCGCCTGACGGAGGGATGGGAACAGGCGCTTCTCTTCCCCCGCGCGGAGGAGGATCGCGCCCGCCGCCTGTCCCGCTCCGTCGATCACGTGCGGGCCCGGTTCGGCTTCCGCGCGCTCACCCAAGGCCGCTCCATCGATCTCATCAGCCGGCTGGAGCGCGAGGAGACCGACGATGGCGGCTTCCGACTTCACAATCCTGCGCTCACGCAGTAGCTACTCGTTTCACTGGGGAACGAGCTCCCCGGCCGCCCTCGCGGAGGAAACGGCGCGCCTCGGCTACGCCCACCTCGCCCTGGCGGACCGGAACAGCCTGGCGGCCCACGTGCCGTTCGTCCGCGCCGCCCGTGGGGCGGGCCTCCATCCCATCCTGGGCGTCGAGATCACGGGCGGCCCGCTGCGCCCCATCGACCGCCGCGACCCCGCTGCACTCTGCCTCGCCCTAGGCCCCGCCGGCTATCGCGCCATCTGCCGCCTGACGACGCGTCGCCAGCTCGCCGAAACGTTCGATCTCATCACCAGCCTGCCCGGGATCCTCACGGAAGCCGGCACCGAGCTGGCCGTCGTTGTCGACGATCCCGACCTCCTCACCGCGCTCCACCCGATCGCCCCTCGCGGAACCCTGTGGGCGGGGTTGGCGGGTGAGGTCGCCGGCGGCAGCCGCCACGAGCACCGCCTGGTGGCGGCCGCGCGGCGAGTCGGACGCCCCCTCGTCGCGGCGCCGGAGATCGTCTCGGCAACCTCCGGCTTTCTCCCCCTCCACCGCGTGCTCGTCGCCACCGATCGGATCACGCCCGCGGATGGTCTCCGGGCGGATCAGGTCGCCCCGGGCGGCGCGCACGTCGCCCCGCCAGACGCCTTTCGCCGCCGCTTCAGCCCGTTCCCCGGTGCGCTCCTCGGGAGCGTCGCGCTGGCGGAGCGCGCCACTGATTTTCTCGCGCTCGACGCGCTCCATCTTCCCCGGCTCCCACTTGCCGCCGGCGAAACCGCCGATCGTCTTCTCGGGCGCCTCGCTCGCGAGGGGATGCGGCGACGCTACGTTGCCTCCACCGCCCGTATCCGGGCGCGCGCCGCCTCCCGCCTCGATCGGGAACTCTCGGTGATCAGCACCCTCGGAATGTCGGACTATTTCCTCATCGTGCACGACGTCGTCGACTTCGCGAGGCAGGAGAGGATTCCGATTCTCGGCCGCGGCTCCGCGGCGGACTCGCTGGTTGCGTACGCCCTGGGCATCACGCGCGTCTGCCCGATCCGTCACCGCCTTCTCTTCGAGCGCTTCATGAACCTCGCGCGGAGCGACTGTCCCGATATCGATCTCGACATCTCGTGGAAGCGACGCGACGAGGTCATTCGCTACGTCTACGACCGCCACGGGACCGATCGCGTCGCCATGATCTCGACAACCGTTCGTTACCGGACGCGTTCCGCCTTCCGCGACGCGGCCCGCGCGCTCGGCCTGCCTCCCGACGAGCTGGATGATCTCTCCAAGCGCCTCCCCGCAAGGGCGTTCTTCACGTCGAACGATCCTGCGCTTCCCCCCGACGAGATCCGAAAGCTCCCGGAGCTCGCGGACGTTCCAACGACCGACGCGCGCATCACCCGAGCGATCGATCTCGCGCACCGGATGACGGGGCTCCCTCGGCACCTCGGGATCCACCCCGGTGGTCTCGTCGTCTCACCCGATCCCCTTACCGACCATCTCTCCCTCCAGTGCGCCACCAAGGGAATCGTCATCACCCAAGCGGACATGGACGGCGTCGAGTCCCTCGGGCTCGTGAAGATGGATCTTCTGGGACATCGAGGCCTGGCTATCGTGCACGACACCCTCGACGTCGTGAACGAGCGCGCGAAAGATCTTCCGAACGAGAACGCGCTCGACACACCCCACCCCGCAGTGCGGTCCTTCCTGCGCGACGGCCGCACGATCGGCTGCACGCAGATCGAATCGCCGGCGATGCGAAACCTCCTGCGCATGCTCCGCGCCGAATCGCTCCGCGACACGATCGCCGCCATTGCGCTCGTTCGACCCGGTCCGTCCGGTTCCGGGATGAAGACCGCCTACGTGAAACGTCGACGGGGCCTCGAGCCGGTGCGCCACCTGCATCCCCTCATTGCGCCCCTTCTCGAGGAGAGCTTCGGGATCATGCTCTACCAGGAAGACGTGCTCCGCGTCGCGCACGTCATGGCGGGGTTCAGTACGGAAGAAGCGGATCACCTCAGGCGCGTGATCTCGAAGGGACGCGGCCGCGCTGCGCTCGCTACGGTCCGGGAGCGCTTCCTGTCCGGGGCCGTCTCGCGCGGGATGTCGCGCGCGGAGGCCGAGTCGCTCTGGACGCTCGTCACCAACTTTGCCGCGTACTCCTTCTGCAAGGCGCACGCGGCCACCTACGGCCAGCTCGCCTATCAGGCCCTCTACCTCAAGACCCGTTTCCCGGCCGAGTTCTTCGCCTCCGTGCTCTCCAACGGCGGAGGCTTCTACGGCCCTTCCGTCTACCTCGAAGAGGCTCGCCGCCTCGGTGTCCGCATTCTCCCGCCGGATCTCAACGAAAGCGGCCGCGACTGGCACGGGCGCGACGAACTCCTGCGCCCCGGCCTTCGCGAGCTACGTTACCTGTCGGAACGCTCGCTCGACGCGCTCCTCGCCGAACGGAAACGGGGCGGCGCCTTCGCCGACCTCGACGACTTCCTGCGACGCCTGCCGATCGTTTCCCCGCGGGAGGTCGAGAGCCTCGTCTCCGTCGGCGCGTTCGATTTCACCGGTCGCTCGCGTCCTGAGCTGCTTCTCGCGCTTCGCGCGGGCGGCCCCCGGCATCGAGACACGTCGCAGGTCGAGCTTTTCGGCGCAACCCTCCCCGCCGTTCCCACGCTCCGGCCCTACACGCTCAAACAACGTCTCGAGGCGGAGCGCCACGCGTTGGACGTCTTCGTGACGGACGCCCCGCTCGCGGCTCTGCCGGCCCGCGAGCGTCGGGGCACGCGGAAGGCCGCGGAGCTCCCCGGCCGCGTCGGCGAGCACGTGCACCTCATCGGGCGACTCGTCGCGACACGCCGCGTGAAGACGGCGAGCGGAAACGTCATGCGCTTCTGCACCCTCGAGGACGAGACCGGCATCTTCGAGGCGGTCCTCTTTCCCGCCGCCTATCGCCGCGTGGGCCAGGTTCTCCGTCACACCGGAGCCTATCGCGTCGAGGGCCGCGTCGAGAACGAGCTCGGCGCGGTGACCGTCCGCGTCCGCCGCCTGACCCCACTCGCGGAGACCTCCCCCTCAAGCGCATGACCCCTGGTCCGCCCGCGTGCGATTGCGTATCCTTCTCCGTCATGGAAGACAGCGGAGGACTTTAGACGGAAAGGATGCGGAGATGGACCCGCGCAACGCCAAGCTCGCCGAGCTGTTGATCAACTATTCGCTGGCCGTGAAGGCGGGAGAGAATCTGCTCGTCGAAGCGAGTGGTTCCGCGGCGCGCAACCTTGTGAAGGAGATCGTGACCACGGGGCTCGCGCGCGGCGCAAACGTCTACTCGAGCCTCCGGGACGAAGGCGTTCTCAGACGCTTCTTGCTGGGCGGCTCCGAGGAGCAAATCGCCGCCCTCGCCAAACACGATCTCGCCCGGATGAAGACCATGCAGTGCTATATCGGGATCCGAGGATCCGACAACGTGATGGAGCTGGGCGACGTCGATCCCGAACTCAAGGCGCGCTACCAGAAGCTCGTCATCAAGCCCGTGCACATGGAAGTCCGGGTGCCGAACACACGATGGGTCGTGATGCGCTATCCAAACGACGCGATGTCCCAGCTGGCCGGCCAATCGCGCGAGTCGTTCGCCGACTTCTACTATCGAGTGTGTACGCTTGACTACGCGAAGATGAGCAGTGCCATGGACCCGCTCATGGATCTCATGGCCCGCACCGACCGCGTCGAGGTCACCGGCCCGGGAACCGAGCTTTCATTCTCCATCAAGGGGATCCCGCAGGTGAAGTGCGACGGCCATCTCAATATTCCCGACGGCGAGGTCTACACCGCGCCGGTGCGCGAGTCCATCAACGGGAAGATCCAGTTCAACTGCGCGAGCCTTTATGAGGGAACGGTCTTCCCAAACATCGCGCTCACGTTCCGCGACGGCAAGGTCATCGAAGCAAAGACCGACGGCGACGGGGCCCGCCTGAACGGGATCCTCGACCGGGACGAAGATGCCCGGTACGTCGGCGAGTTCGCGTTCGGCGTGAACCCGCACATCACCTCCCCGATCCTCGACACGCTCTTCGACGAGAAGATCATGGGGTCGATCCACATGGCGCTCGGCAACGCCTACGACGACGCACCGAACGGAAACAAGTCGGGCGTCCACTGGGACATCGTGCTCGCGCAGACGGAAGAGATGGGGGGCGGTGAGATCCGCTTCGACGGCGAGGTGATCCGGAAGAACGGTCGCTTCGTGCTCTCCGTGTTGGAAGGGCTAAACCCCGAGAACCTGGCGTAGCGCGGTTCGCGCCCACGGCGTGCTCGCCTGGGCCGCACGGGGGGGGGCATGGGTGGCATTCGATCAGAGTGGGCGCTTCTGGCCACGATGCTCGTGGGGTTGTCCAGTTTTCTGTGTAAACGGCCTTCTCCCTAATTTGGAATCCGTCC
>CAZAMP010000070.1:0-16691 GCA_964486455.1 uncultured bacterium
GTCGTCTTGATGCTCCGCCCCCCACCATTCGTGCTAACCCTCTAACTGCTCAGTCTTTACATAGAGCATTCGCTTCGTGGCATGCCGGGCAGCAGAGCATCAAGACGACCACCCCAAAGCTCCGGCACGGATGTCCCGACGGGACATAATCGGGAGGAAGTCTTGAAGCATTTCCTTGCCCTCTTCGCCGCGCTGACGCTCTTGCTGCTTCCCCACGCAGCAACGGCCGGCGGCTTCAACATCTACGAGATGGGAGGCCGGGCCACCGCCCTGGGCGGCGCCTTCACGGCGACCGCGGACGATCCCTCCGCCATCTTCTACAACCCGGCCGGCATGGCGTGGTTGGACGAAGGGTTCAGCGTTTCCGGAAACCTGGCGCTCATCAAGCCGAGCTCCAAGTTCCTCCGCGCCGAGGGAGCCACGGCAGGCATGTATCCGGGGGATGCCGAGAGCGAGACCGCGGATAACATCTTCACTCCGATCGGCATCTACGCAACGTATCGGAGCGATGCCGACTGGTCGGCCGGCCTCGGTCTCTTCACCCCATTCGGGCTCGGCGTCGAATGGGACAAGCCCGAGACGTTTCCTGGACGCACGCTCAGCACCAACGCCCAGATCGAGGGCTTCTATATCAGCCCGATGTTCGCCTATCAGCCGTCACCCAAGGTCGCGATCTCGGCCGGCGTGAACTTCGTCATCAGCACGGTCCTTCTGGAGAAGATGAGCACGCAACAGTTCGGCGGAGATGCGGCCACCTACAACGTGATGGCGTTCAAGATGGAGGGCACCAGCAATCTGGGGATCAGCCCGTCGGCGGCGATCATGATCAAGCCGTGCCCGAAGCTCTCGTTCGGCATCAACTACAAGGGCGGGCTAACGAATTCGTTCGAGGACCAGGACGCCACGCTCACGCAGATCGAGAGCGGCATCGGACCTGTCGATGACGCTGTCACCGCACAGCTCGACGCACTGGGCACCGATCACAAAGCCTCGGGCGATCTCAACTACCCGTCGTTCGTCGCGATCGGCGGGCGCGCACAGGTGAACCCGAAGCTCGCGCTCATGCTCGACTTCGTCTGGTTCAACTGGAGCGTCTTCGAAGAGATTCACCTACGGTTCTCGGCCCCCGAGCTCAACACGAACCTCGAAGAGAAGTATCAGGACGGCCAGCAGTGGCGCTTCGCGGGTGAATACCAAGCAAGCCCGGACCTTCGCCTGATGGCCGGCATTATCCGCGATCTCAACCCGCAGCCGATCGGCAGCGTGAGTCCGCTTCTTCCCGATGCGGATCGCTGGGACTACAGCGTCGGCGCGACGTATTCGACGGATAAGCTCGATTTCACACTCGGGTACATGCTGGTCGACTTCGAAGAGCGCAACACCGTCGAGAACGGCGTGGGCGGGAACTTCGACGGCTTCGACGGCAACTACTACGACAGCATCGCCCACATCCCGACGATCGGGATCACTTACAACTTCTCGTCCGGCAACGGCCCGGCGACCAACTAGCGAGGAGGAACAGAGATGCGCAAGAAGCAAACGCTGTTGGCGCTCGCGCTCCTCGCCTGCGCCACGTGGATATTCGCGCAGGGGTGCGCGGTGGACACGCCGAACGCGCCCTTCGTCAGGATGAATCAAACGGCATTTCGCGTCGGGGCGCTCGGGAACAGCCTCACGGCGGGCTACCTGAACAGCGGGCTCGTGCAAGGGGGACAGCTGGCGAGCTTCGCGAACCTCGTCGCGATGCAGGCGGGCGTGGAATCGTTCGCGATGCCGCTGATCGACGAACCGGGAATCGGACCGGCGAATGATGTCGGCATTCCGCAGAGCCCGCTCTACGTGGACGCCACCGGTGCGATCGTGACCGACAACGTCCTCAATCCGATGGCGCTGCTACTCAACTCCCTGCACCCGGTCCCGTACCACAACCTTGGGGTGCCGGGTGGAACCACGAACGACATGACCACTACGACGAACAGCACGAACAGCGATGCCCCGGACAATCTCTTCTTCGACATGATCCTGCGGAACTTCAACGTCGCCGACTCCACCGGTTTGCCGCCCGGCAATCTCACGCAGATGGACATGATGACCGCCGTCGACCCGCAGATACTCCTCCTGTGGACAGGGAACAACGAGATCCTCCTCGGGGCCACGGACGGCAACCCCATCGTCGGGGTGCCCCCGGCCGGCAACGTTCTTCCCGCGGCCGCCTGGGAGGTGACCTTCGACACGGTCCTCGATGGGATCGATGCCATGGACCCGCCGTTCGCCGCGGTGGTGAACATCCCCGGCATCCCCTCGATACCGTACTTCACGACGGTCCCGGTGGGGACGCTGATCGATGGCGTCGGCTTCGTCCGATGGATGATGGCGGAGGATCTGGACGCCGACGCGGACAGCGTGGTCTACGTGATCCTGCCGTCACCCGTCGCCGATCCGACCCAGGCACCGGCGTACCTGCCGGCAGCGTTCGGCGGCACCGATACGTTGGCCAGCAACTTCACGCTGACGGCGGCCGAGATCGCGGCGGTGGATGCCGTGGTCGACGGGTACAACGCGATCATCGCGGCGGCGGCCGCGGATCGCGGATGGGCGCTCGTCGACGCGCACGCGATGTTGGACGGGCTGCCGAAAGACCCCACCAACCCCACCAACTTCCTGGAGCTGAATGCGATCTATGGGTGGCTCCAGGGGCAGCAGAACACCATGAGCGCAATCAGCTTGGACGGAATCCATCCGTCCGAGAGGGGTCACGCGCGGCTGGCGAACGAGTGCATCGAAGCGCTCAACGGCGAGTATGATCTCGGCATCCCGGCGGTCACGGAGGGAGCGGTCAAGAACCTCCTGGGGTTCGAGCAGGCACCGACCGCTCTGCCCTGACAGATACCGGCCCGAGTCCACACCGGCCCATGCGCCCCTCCCCGATCCGGGGAGGGGCCACTTCTTAAAGCAGTTGCCCGCGGAATCCGATAGAATAAGTGACCCTTCTTGCGACCCATTGGGTGTGCCGGGTACAGGTGCGCCCGCTTGATGACCGAACACGATTGGAAGGACCCACGTGGCCAGCGATCGTCTAGAGCTCAGTGTGCTGATGCCCATGTACAACGAAGAGGAGAACGTTCGCCCCGTGCTGGACGAAGTATTTCAGCACGTGGGGGAGAACTTCACCTCGTACGAAGTCATCGTCATCGACGACGGCAGCGCGGACGGCACCGCGAGAGAGTTGGAGGCCTATCAGGCCCAGAACCCCAGATTGCGGGTCATCCGGCTCCGGAAGAACTTCGGCCAGACCGCGGCAATGACGGCGGGGTTCGAGAGCGCCGAGGGCGAGATCATCGTCACCCTCGATGGTGATCGCCAGAACCATCCGAAGGACATCCCGACGCTCATCTCACGCATGCACGAGACGGGCGCGGACATTGTGAGCGGGTGGCGGAAGAACCGGAAAGACAACATCGTTCGCCGCTTCCCGTCGATGATCGCGAACTGGCTCATCAGCCGCGTGACCGGCGTCAGGCTCAACGACTACGGCTGCACGCTCAAGGCATACAAGCGCCACATCATCAAGGAGACGCACCTCTACGGCGAGCTTCACCGCTTCATCCCCGCCATCGCGAGCCAAAACGGCGCCAACGTCGAAGAACTCGTCGTCACACATCGTGCGCGGACGCATGGGGTCTCGAAGTACGGCCTCAACCGCACGCTCAAGGTTATGCTCGACCTCCTGACGGTGAAGTTCCTTCTCTCCTTCGGAACGCGTCCCATCCACGTGTTCGGAACGCTCGGCGTGGGAAGCCTCGGGATCGGCATCCTCATCACCATCTATCTGGCTTTCGTGCGGCTCATTCTTGTTCGACCCATCGCGGATCGACCGCTTCTGCTCCTCGGCGTGCTCCTCATCCTGGTCGGTCTTCAGTTCCTCAGCATCGGACTCATTGGTGAGCTTCTCGTCCGCATCTATCACGAGGGCGGAAAGAAGAAGACCTGGGCGGGCGACGAGCTTCCGCCCAAGACAGCTCCCGCGGATCACCTCAAGGTCGTCCCCCACGGGCAAACGGCGAACAGCCACGAGCAACGCGAACGAGACGACGTCGAGACACCGAGGACGACGTAACCGAGGACGACCCAACCGAGGACGACATACACGTGCGATAGCGTCTGGGCGGGAGCGACCGTGGCGGGTATAATGCCCGGCTCCACTTCATGAGCTGAGGTTTCGCGACATGCACATTCTGATAACGGGCGGTACGGGTTTCATCGGATCCCGGCTGGCGCTGGCCTGTCTCGGGCGCGGCGACAACGTGACCGTTCTCGGACAAACCAACACACCCGCCGAAACAGAGAACGCCAAGGAGATCAAGGCGGCGGGCGGGACGATCCGCCTCTGCTCGGTGCTCGATCGCACGGAGATCGAGAGCGCGATGCAGTCCGTCGACATCGTCTATCACCTGGCCGCCTGTCAACACGAGGCGAACGTGCCGGACCAGCGTTTCTGGGACGTGAACGTCACCGGTACACGCAATATGCTGGACGCTGCCGTGAAGGCGGGTGCGAAGCGCTTCATCCACGGCAGCACGATCGGCGTCTACCGGGCCGACAAGAACGAGATCACCCGCGACGACTCGCCCCTCGAACCGGGGAACATCTACGGCCGCACCAAGCTCGAGGGCGAAAAGGTCGTCCGCGAGTGCCGGGACAAGATCCCGGCCGTGATCATCCGCATCCCCGAAACGTACGGCCCCGGCGACCGGCGGCTCGTGAAGCTGTTCAAGACCATTCACAAAGACCGAAGCTTCTTGGTGGGCGGCGGACGAAACCTCCACCATCTCATCTACATCGACGATCTGATCGACGTGTTCTTCGAGTCGACGACCAGCGACGAGGCCGTCGGCGAAACGTTCGTGGTCGCCGGCGAGAAGGCGCTCACGACCCGCGAGATGATGACCACGATCGGCCACGAGCTCGGCCGAAAGGGGTGGCGGGTCACGATCCCGTTCGCGCCGCTTTATCTCCTCGCCACGGTCATGGAGCTGGTGATGAAACCGCTCCGCATTCAGCCGCCGCTTCACCGCCGGCGAATGAACTTCTTCATCCTGAACTTCTCGTTCGCGTGTAACGACGCGTGGCGGGTCCTTCGCTTCAGACCCGGGATCGATTTCGCCGAGGGCGTCAAGCGAACGGCCGAGTGGTATCGCGAGAAAGGACTCATCCCCTCGGACGGACCGCAGACCCATGCCTTCGTCGCCGCCCCCGAGCAGGCCGGCGGCAACGTGCCCGAGCATCCGCTGTCGGCATGGACCGAGCCCTTCGATTCATTCTGGGAAGCGCCCGACGACATCGACAAGGGATACGCGTCGTTCGGGCAGTTCTATCGCTGCAATTACCTGGAGAAGGTCCCGCACGACAAGGGTTCGAAGATCCTCGTGATCAGCTGCGGCCCGGGCTACTTCGTTCACATGCTGAGCGAGCAGGGTTACACGAACGTCCTCGGGATCGATTCATTCCCGAGCAAAGTCGCCCATGCCGAGGCGCGCGGACTCAATTGCCGCGTGGCACAGGCCGTCCCCTTCCTCGAAGAATCGCTGGAAGAGTACGACCTCATCTTCTGCGAGCAGGAGCTCAACCACCTGACCAAGGAGGAGATCGTCGACTTCATGCGGCTCGTCGTCGCGCGGCTCACGCCGGGCGGACGGATCATCGTCCATGGGCTGAACGCCGCGAACCCGCTCACGGGCCAGGAAGCCGGCTATCAGAACTTCGATCACTTCAACATGTTCACGGAGTACTCGCTTCGCCAGGTGATGGAATACGTCGGGCTCGCCCGCATACGGGTGTTCCCGCTCAACCTCTACGTCTTCTACAAGAACCCCATGAACTACGTGGCCTGGGCGGTCGCCATGCTCTTCAGCGTGTTCTTCCGCGCGGCCTTCATCCTCTACGGCAAGAGCAACAAGATCTGGACGAAGAAGCTCGCGGCCGTCGGCACGAAGAGCTGATGTGCGGGATCTGCGGAAAGATCGCGCCCGACAGGGTCACCGAAGAGATCGTCACGCGAATGGCGGACTCGATCGCCCACCGCGGCCCCGATGATCACGGTGTCCTGATTCGCGGGCGCGCGGGCCTCGGGCATCGCCGCCTCTCCATCATCGATCTCTCGAGCGCGGGCCACCAGCCGCTCTCCAACACGGACGGCACCATCTGGATCGTCTTCAACGGCGAGATCTACAACTACCCCGAGCTCAAAGCCGACCTCGTCGCAAAGGGCCATACGTTCAGGACACAGACCGATACCGAAGTCATCGTTCAGCTCTACGAAGCGGAAGGTACGCGCTGCGTCGAGAAGCTCCGAGGGATGTTCGCCTTCGCGATCTGGGACGAGAACAAAGGCCGTCTCCTCGCCGCGCGCGATCACCTGGGGCAAAAGCCGTTCTACTACGCGCACCGGGGCGACGAGCTGCTCTTTGGATCCGAGATCAAAGCGATTCTCGCGGCCGACCCGTCGCTCGCCGAGATGGACCTCTCCGCGCTGGATCAGTATCTGGCGCTTCGTATCATCGCGCCGCCCAAGAGCATGTTTCGCGGCATACGGAAGCTCCCGCCCGGGCATCGGCTGACGTTTGATCGAGACGGCACGCTCACGGTCGATCGCTACTGGGACCTTCCGTTCGGGCCGAAGCTCGAGGGAAGCGACGAAGAGCTGACCGAAGAGCTGGAACGCCGGATGATCGAGACGGTGCGGATCCACCTCGTGAGCGACGTCGAGGTGGGCGCCTTTTTGAGCGCCGGTCTCGACTCGACGCTCGTGGTCTCGATCCTCGCGAAGCACGTGACGGACGAGCCGTTTCGCACGTTCTCGATGGGACTCGATCACGGCGACTACAACGAGGCGCCGTACGCGAAGCTCGTCGCCGAGCGATACGGAACAACGCACCACGAGCGGATGATCGAGCCGTCGCTGGTCAAGCACCTGCCGGCGCTCCTTCGACACCTGGACGAGCCGTCCGATCCGCTCTCGCTCTGCATGTATCTACTCGCGAAGATGGTGCGGGAACACGTGAAGGTCGTCCTCGGCGGTGACGGCGGCGATGAGCTTTTCGGCGGGTACGATCGCTACTATGGGAACACCTACGCGGGGGCGCTCGCGCGCGTGCCGGCATTCGTCCGCCGGCATGCCATCGGGCCGGCGCTCGGCCTCATCCCGGACGGGAACTGGTACAAGAGCATGGGCCACCAGCTCAAATGGCTCCACGAGTTGTCGTTTCTGTCGGGCGGGGCGCGCTACGCGCGGAGTCTCAACTACTTCTACTTCAGCGATGTGGCGCGGGACGCGCTCTACGGCCCGGCCATGCGGGATGCCGCGGCCGCTTTCGATCCGGGAAAGCCGATCCGGGACGCCTTCGAACGCGCCGAGGCGGCCAATCCCGTCGATCGGATGCTCTATGCCGACAGTCAAATACGGCTGCCGGACCACCCGGTGATGATCCTCGATCGCATGACGATGGCGCACAGCCTCGAGGCGCGCGCCCCGTTCATGGACCATAAACTCGCCGAGTTCTCGGCGCGCCTGCCGTCGCGCCTAAAGGTGAAGGGCCGAAAGCTCCGCCAGATCCAGGTGAAGCTCGCCGAGCGCTACCTCCCCGAAGAGGTGATGGCGCGAAAGAAGCAGGGCTTCTCCTCGCCGCTTCCCTACATGCTGGCCGCGGAGTTCAAGTCGCTCTTCTCCACCTATCTGGCCGACTCCCATCTCGCCCGGGACGGGATATTCCGGCCGGAGCCTATCCAGGGCCTCCTGGCCACCCATCTTGAGGGCCGCGCCGACAACGGAAACCGGCTCTGGCTGCTGCTCAACAGCGAGCTCTGGTACCGCATGTACATCGAGGGAACAAGCCAGGAGGCGATGACCGAACAACTTCAGGGAGTGACCGTAGAATCCGATATATCATGTTGATACATACTTACATAACCAATACCGAACAACCGAGTGGTCGGGCCACAGGAGCCAATCCATGAGAGTACTGGGCATCAGCGATCATTTCGTGAGTGGCGCCGCGGTCGTCGAGGACGGACGCGTCGTATCCGCCGTGAACGAGGAACGACTCGCGCGCATGAAGATGGTGATGGGATGGCCGCGGAAGTCGATCGCCGACGCGATGAAGATCGCGGGTGTCGAGCCGCAGGATCTCGACTACGTCGCGATCGCCTCCGCGTGGGGACACTTTCTGAACGAGTACGTCCCCTTCGACAAGGGCGTCTTCGGCGTGGACGAAGGGATCGTCAAAAACCTCTTCTTCTCCATCGGATCGAACCTGAGCGTATTCCGGGAGAAGATCCCCGTGCTGGAGAAGCTCTACTACAAGCTTCGCGAGCCGGCGTTCAAGCATCGCCGCGAACAGATCGAGAAGTCTCTCAAGGAAGAGTTCGGGATCACGTGTCCCGTGAAGTTCATCTCGCACCACTACTGCCACGCGGCCGCCGCCTACTACGCGAGCGGCTATGACGACGCGCTCGTCGTTACGCTCGACGGCGCGGGCGACGGCCACTCGTCGCACGTTTACGACGTCCAGGGCGGCAAGTGGAAACATATGCAGTCGGTACCGTCGTTCGACTCGATCGGCGACTACTACGCGTACGTGACGCACATCTGCGGCTTCACCGCCGGTAAGCACGAGGGCAAGATCACGGGGCTCGCGGCCTACGGCAAGCCGTCGTATCGCGACATCTTCGACGAGTTCATCCGTTACGAAGACGGCACGATGAAGAACGTCGCCAACGCGTTCCGACACGCGGCTGTGAAGAAGCTCCGCGAGGCGTTGCCGAACGAATTCGACCGGTCCGACCTCGCCTGCACCGTCCAGCAGGTCGCCGAAGACATCGCGGGGAACTATGCCGGCCACTGGCGCGAGAAGACCGGTCGCAAGAACATCGCGCTCGCGGGCGGTGTCTTCGCCAACGTCAAGATCAACCAGCGGATCCACGAGCTACCCGGCGTGGAGTCGGTCTTCGTCTATCCGGCGATGTCGGACGAAGGGATCGCGGCCGGCGCGGCCTTGATCCAGTATCACGGCAAGAAGCCAGCCGGCGCCCCCACGCCCACGAAGTGCCTCGATCACGTCTATCTCGGCTGGGGCTACTCCGACAAGGATATCGAGGCCGCCCTCGACGGCGCGGGCATCGACTACAGCGCACCGAACAACCTCGAGGCTGACGTTGCCGCGCTCATTAACGAGGGCTACGTCGTCGCGCGCTACGACGGCCGCATGGAGTACGGGCCCCGCGCGCTGGGCAATCGCTCGATCCTCTATCGTCCGGACGATCCGTCGGTGAACGATTGGCTGAACGAGCGTCTCAAGCGGACGGAGTTCATGCCGTTCGCCCCCGCGACGATCGCGGAAGACGCCAACGATTACTATCTGAACGCCGACGGCGCGCTCGATACGGCGCGCTTCATGACCATCACGTTCAACTGCACGCAGAAGATGAAAGATACCTGCGCGGGCGTGGTGCACGTGGACGGGACGGCCCGCCCGCAGCTCGTGAACGAGTCTGACAACGCGCCGTACTACCGGATCATCCAGGAGTACAAGAAGCTCACCGGCAACTCGAGCATCGTCAACACGAGCTTCAACATCCACGAGGAGCCGATCGTGTGCACGCCGGAGGACGCGGTACGTGCCTTCAAGACGGGCCACCTCGACGTGCTTTCCATCGGGCCGTTCTTAGTGAAGAATCCCGAAGCCGATCCGCACGCGCGGGCGGTGGGAACGTCGAGTAACAAGTTCACGTCGAGCTAGCGGGCACTAGGGATGAAACGCGATCTCGCTCAGCTTTGTGATCGGGAATATGACCTCGTCGTCATCGGAGGCGGGATCTTCGGCGCGTGCGCCGCGTGGGACGCACGGCAGCGCGGACTTTCCGTCGCGCTCATCGAGCGGAACGATTTCTGTTCCGCCACCTCGGCGCACTCGTTCAAGATGATCCACGGTGGCATTCGTTACATCCAGCACGGCGACGTCTTTCGCGTTCGCCAGTCGAGCAACGAACGCCGCGCGTTCATGCGGATCGCCCCCCATCTCGTCCGTCCTCTTCCCATCGCCATTCCGACGTACGGCCACGGGATGAAGGGTAAGGAAATCCTCCGGACGGGGATGGCACTCTACGATCTCGTCACGTTCGACCGAAACCGGGGAATCAACGATCCGATACGGCAGATCCCGAATTGTCGGGCGATGGGTCGATCGGAAGCGTTGGAACGCTTCCCGGGTCTCAAGCGGGACGGACTCACCGGCGGTGCGGTCTTCTGCGACGGTCAGCTCGTAAACCCACCGCGCCTGGTGCTCGCCATCGTTCGCCGCGCGAGCGCGGAGGGCGCGGTCGTCGCGAACTACGTCGAGGCCACCGGCTTCTCGAAGGACGGTAACCGCGTCACGGGCGTGAAGGCGCGCGATGCGCTCACGGGCGATGACCTCGAGATTCGCTCCCGCATGGTGCTGAACGCGGCCGGCCCGCACGCCGAGCGACTGCTCGCGACCGGGCTCGGAACGCCCCTCGAACCCCAAGGCACGTACTCGCGGGACGCGTGCTTCGTCGTGAAGCGTCGCATCGTCGACCATGCCGTCGCGGTGCAGGGCGCGACGCGCGATCCCGACGCTGTCGTCGGGCGCGGTGAGCGGCACCTCTTCCTCGTCCCCTGGCGTGACTACACGCTAGTGGGCGTGTGGCACGTCGTCTACCCGGGAGACCCGGACGAATTCGTCGTCACCGACGAAGAGATCCAGACCTGGATGGACGAGATGAACGCGGCCTACCCCGCTGCGAACCTGACGCTCGCTGACGTCTCCACCCGAAACGCGGGGCTCGTTCTCTTCGGCGAGAACGAACCCGGAGCCGTAAACCTCCGTTACGGCCACCGGTCGCGAATGGTGGACCACAGGGCAAGGCAGGGGATTGACGGTCTCATCACCCTCATCGGCGTTCGCTACACGACCGGGCGCACGGAAGCCGCGAAGGCGGTGGATCTCATTCTTCAGCAGATGGGCCGGACGGCGCCACCGTGCCGGACTGATGTCGCCCCCGTTTACGGCGGCGAGTTCGAGCAGTTCGATTCGTTCGTCGACGATGTGCGGAAGCGCGAGGCGCGCCTCGGACTTGCCGACGACGTCATCCGGCATCTCGTGGTCTGCTACGGCAGCGCGGTCACGGACGTCACGCGTCTCATCGACGACGACCCGACGCTCGCCGAACCCGTCGCGCAAGGCAAGAACGTTCCGATCAAGGCGCAGATCGTCTATGCGGCGCAAAGCGAGATGGCCCAGACACTGGGTGATGTGCTCTACCGCCGAACCGATCTCGCGACCGGCGAGAGCGCAGGTCAAGAAATCGCGGAGGGCTGTGCGGAGCTGATGGCGCGGGAGCTCGGCTGGAGCCAGGAACGGATCGACGACGAGATCCGGACCCTCGTCGAACCGATCAGTGCCGGAAGGTCGCAGCGTGCGGTCTAAGTACTTCCTTCTTCTCCTGGCCGGCGGCCTGTGCGCGATCCTCCTCATCTTCTTTTCCGGTGATCTGCGGAAGCAGTGGGGCAAGTTCCGCCGAGGACTCTCCGACCGAAGTGTCGAGTGGGAGACCGCGCCGCTGGCGAGCGGCGGGTTCGACGGACCCGCGATCGATGCGCTCATCGACTCGCTGGCCGCCCACGACACCTGGTCGCTTCTCATCGCCCGGCACGGACGCATCGTCACCGAATGGTACGCCGAGGGCGCCGGCCCCGAAGAGACTCACTACACGGCGTCGCTCGCGAAGAGCATTGCCGGGGGCATGGCGCTTCTCGTCGCGCTGGACGAAGATCGGATCAGCCTCGACGATCCCGTCTCCGAGTACATCCCGTCCTGGCGCGACGATCCGGAACGAGCCGGGATCACGATCCTGCAGCTCGCCACGCACAGCTCGGGACTCGAGGACGCCGCGGAGCAGGGCGTCGCGCGAAAGGACCTCACCGGCTGGAAGCGCGAGTTCTGGCGAAGAGACCCCGAGCCGTTCTCGGTCGTGCTGGAGCACTCGAAGCCGCTCTTCACGCCGGGGACCGCCTACACGTACGGCAACACCGGCTTCGCCGTGCTCGGCTACGCGCTCACCAGCTCAATCGCCGATCTTCCGGAGTCAAGCATCGGTGAGCTGCTCGATCGGCGCATCATGACGCCCATCGGCATTCCGCCGGACACGTGGGAGATCAGCTACGGCAAGGACTACGAGTTGAACGGGCTCACGCTTCACGCGATCTGGGGCGGCGGCAAGTTCACGACGCGCGCGGTCGCCCGCATCGGACAGCTGCTTCTAGATGGCGGTGTGTGGAACGGCGTCGAGATCGTGGATCCGAAGCTCGTGGACGCGATGGACGTTCACGCCGGCACGCCGCTCCCCGATCGCTCGCGCGACCCGTTCTTCCCGGCGCCCGCGCCGTGCTGGTACACGAACTTCGACGGCGCGTGGTCATCCCTTCCGACCGACGCCTTCGCCGGCGCCGGTAACGGGCACCAGCTCCTCTTGATCGTGCCGAGCCTGGATCTCATCGTCGTTCGCTTCGGCCGAACGATGAACGGTGGCGACTTCGGCGCCGGATATTGGCGGGCGGCGAACGAGTTGCTCTTCGAGCCGCTCATGCGGGCGATCGTAGACCCGCCGGCATCACCCAGCTCCGTCATCACGGACGTGACGTTCGCACCGGTCGACTCGATCGTGCTTCGCGCGCGCGGAAGCGACAACTGGCCGATCACCTGGGCGGACGATGATCATCTCTACACCGCCTACGGTGACGGCAAGGGTTTCGAGCCAGGGACCGACGAGAAGCTGAGCCTCGGCTTCGCGAAGATCTCGGGCACCGCCGAGTCGTTCACGGGAGAGAACATTCTATCCGAAAGCGGCGAGCGGCTTGGCGACGGCCCCGCCGGTGCCAAGGCGAGCGGGCTTCTCAGCCTGGACGGCGTCCTCTACATGTGGGTGCGTAACCTCGGCAACTCGCAGCTCGCTTGGTCGACCGATCACGGCGCGACGTGGGAATGGGGTTTCAAGTTCGAGACGAGCTTCGGCAGCCCGACGTTTCTCAACGCCGGCCGCGACCATGCCGGCGCGCGGGACGCGTATGTTTATGTTTTTTCACAAGATGGGCCGAGCGCGTACGAACCGGACGACGGTGTCGTTCTCGCCCGCGTGGCGCGCGACCAAATCCGCGACCGCTCCGGCTATGAATTCTTCGCGGGGACCGACGACGGCGGCGCGCCGATCTGGACGAGCGACATCGACGAACGCGCGCACGTGCTCCACTTCCCCGGTCGATGCTACCGCTCGGACGCGGTCGTCCATCCGACGACCAGACGCACACTGCTCGCGCTCGCGTTCGGCCGCGAAGGTGGGTGGGGGATCTTTGACGCGCCCGATCCGTGGGGACCGTGGACGACGGCGTTCTTCACGCTCGACTGGGGCGTCGGCCGCACACACGGCTACCGACTGCCGTCGAAGTGGATTTCTCCGGAGGGCGACGAGCTTCACGTCGTCTTCTCGGGGAAGAAGCATGATGACGTGAACTACGACGCGTTCTGCGTCAGGCGGGCGACACTGACGCTCGCGGAAGACGCTCGCTGATACCCGCGCGCCCCCAGCTTCTCCACCCTACTGATCCACGCGGAACTCGTCCTTGAGATTGCCCCAGCTCTTCGTGTCGATGGGTGTCGGCCACTCCACCCGAAAGTCATCGAAGCCGTACGTGTTCGGATCGAGTCCGTTTCCATGCTCTTCCCATTGCGTCCCGAAGTGAATTATCTCGATCGAAGCGGGCTCGTCGATGAAGGGCAAGTCCGACAACACCACTTCGCTATTCATCAAGAAGTCGTATTGTCCTGCGTCCAGATCGATTAGGAGACCGAATTCCACCGCGGTGTCGACGGAGTATGCGCCGGCCAATGCGTGCTCTTCACCCCCTTCGCCGTCGCCGTAGGTAACCTGCATCTGCCCATTGTGGGAAAAGCAAATCAATCCGATGGTGAAGGGTTCCATGAAAGTGCCGCTCCCGAGCATTAGCTCGCCCCCGTGATCGATCTGCCCCGCGCAGGCCCGCCATGTCACGCGGGCCTTCCCTTGGTCGATCGGATCGGCTAATGAGAAACTCATGCCGGCGGCGGTTTGAAAGTCCCTATCAAAGAGAGTCGCTGGCTGATCCGTGAGATCCCCAAAGCTATTCGCGACCACGCATTGTGCGTCTCCAGCTGCATCGACGTAGGATGTGCTGTTTGGCGGCCCATCCTCCGTCGGCGGATCCCCAACCGTCATCGAATTGAAGTCGACGTCGAAGACGACATTCGCGGCGTAGGTCGGTGTATGCGGAATCAAAACCGCGGCAATAATCAGCAGAACCCGGCGCATATCTCACCCCCTCGCATTGAGACAACCGCTACATCAGGCTGCCTCAGCAGCGCCGGAGAGTCAAACCCCGCGTCTCTCGCTACTGGATGATTTCCGAACGGATCGCGTCCGAGGCGACGGTGTTGTCCCCCCGGAAGGTGGCGAGAGTTGAGGGCCGCCGATCGCTAGCCGCTCACCTCACCAGTCGAGCCGCTCGAACTCCGCATTCGCGACCTCACGATAGAACTCGACCAGCTCCAGGATCTCAGGCGGCGGCTTCGGGTTCATTCGCGGGTGCACCTTGATGGAAATGCCGTTCCGTTCCCCGGATGGTGACCTCAGTGAAACGAAAACCGTCTCCCTCTCAATGCCCGACATCGAGTCGACGTAGAAGAAGGTCCCGTTCTTCTGCTCGGCAAGCACGTCGAGTAGCGGAAGCATCTCACTGATCTCGTCGGCGGAGAGCGCTCGCACACCTCGCCTAACGGGTATCGGTTCCCCCGATCTCCACGCGGTTCCCGGCTCGCCGAACATCCACTCCACGGTTTCCACGCTGCAGGGTTGGGCGCCGCAGAACACGAACTGGCAGTGCGATCGAACCCCGGCACTGAACCAGATTCGGAGCGGCCATGCGGCACGCCAGGGGGTACTCATATCGAGAGCTAACGCGGCGTCAATTCCGGCCTGCGCTCTCGCCACGGCGAGATCCGCGAGACCCCAAGCCTTGGCGGCGGAGGCCCGTTGGGCGATGGCCAGATAGTCCTCCGCCAAGTGTGACGACTCCGTGTTCCGGAAGCGCTCGACCTCATGTCGTCGGGCCGCCTCGAGAACCGACAACGCAAGGTGAGGTCGGTTGAGCGCCAAGGCCTCCGCGGAAACCGTCTTGGCGAATTGGCGAGGTCTCACGCCCGCGAGCGTCAGTCTCGCCATCAGCTGATCGATCGGGTGCGTTGAATGGCGCACGATCTTCTCGAGCAACCATCCTTTGATGGGTCCCGCGAGTTTGCTGCCCTTCCTGACAGGACCTTTCCAGTCAATGTCGTAGCCGCAATCCTTGTACGCCCATGCCGCGTCGCGATCGACGGGAAGGAGATCGAGGAAGAAGTCGATCTCACGCCTCGCGCTTGTCGGCTCGGCCTCGAGGGCCAATCGACTGAGGGCAAGCACCTGATCGGCGCGCCCCAGGCCCGTGAAGAATCTGCGGGACATCGATAGCAGACGGCGGTTGTCGGGCGATTCCTCGATGGCAGCCATGCGCTCCATATAGCTGTGAACAGTGCGCGGCAGGGGAGGCTTGTTAGGACGTTTCTGCGCCTCGGCGGGATCTACCTGGACGAGACCGGCCACGGCAACGAGTACGATCACGCAGATGCGGGTCACAATCCCTCCTACTTATACTGCGACTTGATCCCCCCCCACGTGGTTTCTTCAACGGGCGTCCCGCCGCAGTAGTTCCCACAAAGTGGAACGACATCGGTGGCGAAGGTCCACGACGCCATGTTCGGCTCACAGATCTCGTACGACGTCGGGTCACAATCTGCGTAGATCGCCTGCCCAATGCGCGGATCCGCCGTAACACGAACGTGGCCGATCAGGTCCTCGAAGTCGTAACGCATGAAGAGAAGCACGCCGACGAGCACGACCTCTCCTTCGGGAACGTGACAGCCTCCGGGGTATGTGACGGCGTTCCCGGTGCCGGACGCGGGCCAGCCAGGGCCGGGAATCTCCGCGCCGCCGGTGCAGAGCGTCCATACGACAACGTCCGCTCCCTCGACGTCGTACTCGATGCCGAACTGAAGACCGCCGATGCCGTTCGGCCATCCCCCCTCGCGCGATACGTAGACGCCAATCGCGTAGGCATAGTTCGGGAAGCCGTCGTTCCCGAGCCCGTCGCAGTCATCCGGCATGCGATCTTCGAAGATCGTGCAATTGACGACCGACGTGGGATCCACGATGAAGTTGATGTTGACCAGAGGATCGAGCTCTTGGGCCGTGGCGACGGTGGAAAACATGCCCGCGGCGAAGACGATCGAGAGCGCTGCGAAGGGTCGATGCAGTCGTTTCATGGCTCCCTCCAGAAAGGTGGAAGGCGGATCGTTGTCACAGGAATGGTAGCACAGGCGTCGGACTGAATGGAGGGAGTATACGGCGGAACACAAAGAAAGCCGAGGCGACTAAGCGCCCCGGCTTCAACGTGTTACCCGGGTGCAATCGGGTAACGTGAAGCTGCTTGTCGAACGCGCTAGACAGTATGGAACGACCGGCTCGCGATCGTAAGGTCGTACCTGTGAGGGTCG
>CAZAMP010000071.1:0-15806 GCA_964486455.1 uncultured bacterium
CGGCGTAATGAAGCAAGAGCCGTTCGATGTTTCAACTAGATTTGGGATTGCCCCATGCAGCGGTCGCGCTAAGAACCATCGCTGTCATCAGTGCGATGACTGTTAGCATTCGTGTTTTTCGCAAATCGGACCTCCTTGGACTTTGATGTTGCTGCCTCGCCCGGTAGAACCGTGGCGCTGTTGACGATGAACAAGCATATCACGAGCGTCGTTTGTGAATCAAACGCTTTTCAAAAATGTAAAGTGGCGGTTACCAAAGATGCGCGAGTTAATTGGCATGTCCTTCTAATGCGTTTATATGCATTGTGTTATGAGTGCGCATTTCGGATGGGATATTTAAGGAATGAGGCTTATAAATGACCTGCCAGTCAGCGAACCCGAATCCGATTCGGCCTAGAATCTCAAGATATCTCCCATTTGTCACAACAATTGTCCTCCATCGCATGATCGCCGGAGCGCTGCACCCATTCTGAGCGAGCATGCTATG
Organism: uncultured bacterium; assembly: GCA_964486455.1. GTDB lineage: Bacteria > Eisenbacteria > RBG-16-71-46 > CAZAMP01 > CAZAMP01 > CAZAMP01. Next base: position 488 of record CAZAMP010000071.1, read on the forward strand.
CTTATTGTGAGCCGGCCGCGCCGGTAGTCTTTTCGATATCGGCCCCGTTCGCTGGGGTCGGTCTCTTATGCCGTCATATATTGTTGTCTCTCATCTCAGAGGAGTTCTTCATGCACCGCCGTCTACGAATCCCCCTTCTCTCTCTGACATTCTGTGTTGCCGGCGTATCCCTCGCCTCTGCCGATGTCGTCATCAACGAAATCATGTACAACAGTGCCGGCGTTGACAGCGAGTACGTCGAAATCGTGAACGCGGGCACCGGTTCAATGGATGTCTCGGGGTGGATGCTCAAGGACAGCGATGACGGTCATATATTCCCCGTACCCGCCGGGACGACCCTGGAGCCTGGCGAGTTCCTCGTGTTCTGCGGCGACACCGCGGCGATCAAGGCCAAGTACGGGGATATCCCGGTCGTCGGGAACCTCAGCTTCAACTTCGGCAATAGCGGCGATCAGGTGCGTCTCTTCGACAGCGGGTTCAGTCTGCGTGACATCGTGGCCTACGACGACGCGCCGCCGTGGCCACCCGAGGCGGACGGCGACGGCCCGTCGCTCGAGCTTGTGAGCCCGCATCTCGACAACAATCTTCCGACGAGCTGGGCCGCGAGCACCAACGGCTATCCTCACGGCACGCCGGGTGCCGAGAACAGCGTCTACACGGCCGACCAGCCGCCGCTCATCTCGGAGGTCGCCCGCAACATCCCACTGCCGACACACGACGATGCCGTGACCGTCACGGCGCGGGTGAGCGACGATCGGTCACTCATCGACGTGTCGTTGTTCGTGGACGAGGGTGGTGGCTTCGTCGCGCACGCCATGGCCGATGATGGACTGAGCGGAGATGGCGCGGCGGACGATTCCACCTACGGAGCAACGATTGCATCCCAGGCGACAGAAACCGTTGTTCGCTACTACGTTTCGGCCACCGACAACTTCGGGCAGACGACGACAGACCCGTCGAACGCTCCCAGTGACTACTACGCCTATACGGTCGACTACCTACCGCCCGACATTGTGATCCATGAAGTTCTCGCCGTGAACCAAAGTGGTGCGATGGACGAGATGGCGGAGTTCGAGGATTGGATCGAGCTGCGAAACAGCGGCGACGAAACGGTGAATCTCGGTGGGATGTTCCTGAGCGATGACTTCGGCGCGAGCCGACAGTGGGAATTCCCCAACACGATTCTCGGTCCCGGCGAGTTTCTCATTGTCTGGGCCGACGATGAAGTGGCGGAAGGGCCACTCCACGCGAGTTTCAAGTTGTCGAGTCTCGGCGAGAGCGCGGCGATCTTCGAGACCGTGGATCACGGCAATGTAATGATCGATGGTTTCACGTTCGGATTGCAGAGCCCGGATGTGTCGTTCGGATACCTTCCCGAAGACGGCACGGCGCCTGAATACCTGAACGATCCGACGCCGGGCGCAAGCAACGCGACGTCGACCTTGTACTCAAAGGTATGCATCAATGAGTTCATGACCACGTCGGTGGCCGGTGGGACGGACGACTGGGTCGAGCTGATGAATAGAGGTGCCGGTCCTATCGATATCAGCGGTTGGCATATCTCGGACGACGTGACGGATCCGCTCAAGTACGCGATCCCGAGCGGGACCATTCTTTATCCCGGCATGTACTACGTTGTCACGGAGGACTCGCTCGGATTCGGCTTCGCATCCGATGGAAGTGAAGCCATCATGCTGACCAACGCGGATGGCGTCACCGGCCAGGACTACTACGATCACGGCCCTCAGACGCCGGACATCAGCGAGGGACGTACCCCGAACGGTATGGCCTACTGGCACTTTTTCTGGCCCTCCACGCCCGGGGCGCCGAACGGCGACCCGATCGCCGTCGACGAACCCGAGACGGTCGCGCCGAGCGCGTTTCACCTAGGGGCCGGCCGTCCCAATCCGTTCTTCCGGGCGACGCGGATCTCTTTCGACCTGCCGCACGCAACTAGTGTGAAGGTTGCCGTCTTCGATGTCGCCGGGCGCCTGGTGCGCGTGCTCGAGCACGGTGCGCTCGCCCCCGGATCGTACGTTGTGCCCTGGGACGGACGCGACACCGCCGGGCGTAACGTTGGCAGTGGGCGCTACTTCGTGAGAGTGGAGACGCCCGAGCGGAGCGTGACGACCTCGGTGGTGCGTCTGCGCTGACGGTCAGCTCACCGAAAACCATCGATCCTTCTCAGCGTCGTAGCCGACGATGAGGACCTCTCTGGTGGCGAGTCGCAGCTTGAAGTAGTGGATGGTCGGCCTGCCGGCGGTGCGGCCACCCTCATACCAGCGGTCTTCGATGGCCGTGACCGTGATCTCGACCCCATCCCGGACAACGGCGATCGGCTCGTCGTCATAGCGCGTTTCTGACCGACAGCGAACGACGATTTCTCGCTCCGCGCCTCGTATCATTGGGTCTCCCGCCATCTGGGTTTCAGGGCCGCGATATGAATCGATTGGTGTTCTGAGAGTAGTGCGATTCATATCTCGCCGGCTGAGGCGCCGCCACCGCGCCCCAGAATTCCGACCCCTCGTCGGAGGGTACCTATCTCGATTGCATTGTACGACAATGTATTAGGCGCCGAACGAACGTTCGCTATGCACAAGATTTTTTTGACAAAATTTGTTGATATTCTTCTAAAAATATTCGATCATTATGTTGACTATTCGAACGAGCTTGTCTCTTCGGTCGTCGCGTGAATTGCCGGGTCGGAATTCACGCATCTACAACTTCGACCGTCGGCCCGACGGTCACCTGTGACGTCGGACCGGCGATCGCCCGGGAGAGGACGAGGCCATGAAGTACTGGCGAGTACCTCTTGACGTTCACGAGGTCAAGATACCCCGGGGCGAGATCCACCTCATCGTCAACCGCTGCAAGGGCTGCGAATTCTGCGTCGAGTTCTGCCCGCGCGGTGTCCTCGAGATGTCGACCGCATTCAACACGAAAGGGTATCACTATCCCGAAGTGATCAAGCCCGATCTTTGTGTGGAATGTGATCTCTGTGAGGTGATCTGTCCCGACTTTGCGATCTTCTGCCTGCCGCAGGAAGAAGGGGCGGTCATCGGGGAGGAGGCGAAGAATGCCGCAAGCTGACCCCAAGCACGTTCTGACCGGCAGTCACTATCTCGATGGTGACCACGCGTGTGCGGAAGGTGCGATAGCGGCGGGCTGCAACTTCGCCGCGGGGTATCCGATCACGCCGTCAACGGAGGTCGTGGAACGGTTCGCGCGCCGCATTCCAACGGTCGGCGGAACGTTCATTCAGATGGAAGACGAGATGGCGTCCATGGCTGCGGTCTTGGGTGCCACGTGGGGTGGAGCGAAGACCATGACGGTCACCTCGGGCCCCGGGTTCAGCCTCATGATGGAGAACATCGGGCTGGGGGTGATGCTCGAAACGCCGTGTGTCGTCGTGAACGTTCAGCGCGGTGGACCGTCCACGGGGCTTCCCACGATGGTCGGCCAGGGCGACATCATGCAGGCTCGGTGGGGGTCGCACGGCGACTACGAGCTCATCTCCGTTGCCCCTCAGTCGCCGCAAGAGGCGTTCTGGTTCACGATCGACGCGTTCAACTTCTCCGAAAAGTACCGTGTTCCCGTATTCGTCATGTTGGACGAGTGCATCGGCCACATGACCGAGAAGGTGGTGATCCCGACCGCCGACGAGATCGAGCTGGAACCTCGGCGACTCACGAACAAGTCGCCCGAGGAGTATCTGCCGTATGCGTGTGGTGACGACATGATTCCGGAAATGGCGCATGCCGGAGACGGCTATCGCTATCATATCACCGGGCTCACGCATGATGAGCGGGGCTACCCCGACATGACCGTGGAAACCCAGGACGTGCTCGTGCGGAGGCTCTGCGACAAGATTCGCAACAACACCAACGAGATCGTCAAACTGGACAAAGAGGAACTCGATGGCGCCGACGTCGTGCTCGTCTCGTACGGGATCACCTCCCGCGTTTCACGTGCCGCGATCGACGGCGCGCGCGCAAACGGCATCTCGGTCGGGAGCTTGCGATTCCGGACGGTGTGGCCGTTTCCGGAGGAGCAGATCGAAGACCTGGCCGCCAAGGTGAAGGCGTTCGTCGTTCCGGAAATCAACTACGGACAGCTCTCCCTCGAGGTCGAGCGCTGTTCGCACGGCAAAGCGCCCGTGGTTCAAGTGCCGCACATGGGTGGCGGGGTGCACGATCCCGCGGTCATTCAGCAGGCGATCGAGGAGGCGGTGCGATGATCAAACCCAGTGAAGAACAGCATCCCATCGAGCACCTGTTGCGCTCCGAGCGACTCCCGCACATCTGGTGCGCGACCTGCGGAATAGGGACCGCGCTCAAGTGCTTCGCTGAAGCGATCGGGCGCTCCGGTCTCGACGAGGAGAAGATCGCCATCGTATCCGGAATCGGCTGTACGGGGCGGGTGGCCGGATACGCCAGGCTCGATTCGTATCACTCGACACACGGGCGCCCGATACCGTTTGCGACGGGGTTGAAGCTCGCGAATCGTGATCTCAAGGTCGTCGTCTTCAGCGGAGACGGAGACCTGTCGGGAATCGGAGGAAACCATTTGATCCATGCCGCCCGGCGGAACATGGATCTCACGATCATCTGCGTGAACAACTTCATCTACGGGATGACCGGCGGGCAGGCCGCGCCGACTACGCCTCCGACGGCGAACACGTCGACCACGCCCCACGGCGCCTACGAGCCGCCGTTCAACCTGCCAAATCTGATGGAGGCATGCGGGGCGTGCTACGTGGCGCGCTGGACGGCACTCCACGTTCGTCGGCTCACAACCGCGATGACCGAGGCGCTGCTCAAGCCGGGCTTCTCGTTCGTCGAAGTGATCACGCCGTGCGCGACGCTATACGCGCGCCGTAACCACCTTGGCAGCGGCTACGATCTCATGAAGTTCTACCACGATAACAGCGAGATCAAGCACGGGGCGGACACGCGCGAACTGGGTATCGGGTATCAGACCAAGATCATCGTGGGCAAGTTCGTCGACATCGAACGGCCGACGTGGCACCAGCTCAGTGACGAGCAGCACGACCGGCGGCTGGGCGAGAAGTTCTTCCGCCATGAGGAGATGACGGCGAAAGAAAAGCCGGCGAAGAAAGAAACGAGCGAGGTGGCGAGCAATGCCTAGACAGGAGATCCGAATCACCGGATACGGCGGGCAGGGGATCATCCTGACCGGGTACATCTTCGGAAAGGCCGCCGCGATCTTCGATGATCGATACTCAACGATGACGCAGAGCTTCGGCCCGGAGGCGCGCGGCAGCGCCTGTGCCGCCGCCCTCGTCCTCGATGATGAGTTCATCGCCTATCCGTATCTGAGAAACACGGACGTGCTGATCGGGCTCTCTCGCGAGGGGTACGAGAAGTACGAGCCGGAGCTAAAGGAAGAGGGTGGGATCCTCATCTACGATCAGGACATGGTGGAGCCGGCTCCGCCACGGGGATCGATCCAGATGCACGGCATCCCGGCGGCGCGCATCGCCGAAGATCTCGGCAAGCGCATCGTTCAGAACATCGTGGTGGTCGGGTATGCGACGGCCGTCGCGGGTATCGTATCGAAGGAAGCAGCGCAAAAGGCCGTGGAATCATCAGTTCCATCGGCTCTCGTTGAACTGAACCTTAAGGCGTTCGAGAAGGGATATGAATTCCACGAACAGTCGGGGGGTTCTGGTGATCGGGGGCGGGATCACGGGGATACAGACGTCTCTGGATCTCGCGAAAGCCGGGTTTCGGGTACACCTGGTTGAGCGGTCTCCGTCCATCGGCGGACGGATGAGCCAGCTCGACAAGGTTTTTCCGACACTCGATTGCTCGATCTGAATACTCGGACCCCTGATGATGGATGCCGGTCGGCATCCGAAGATTACGCTCCACACGCTGTCTGAGGTGGTGGGGCTCGATGGGAGCGCCGGAGAATTCCGGGCGACGGTCCGGAAAGAGGCGCGCTACGTCGACGCGGATCTTTGCGTCGCGTGCAGCCTTTGCGCAGAAGCCTGCCCCTCGATCCGGCCCAACCCGTACGATGTGGGGCTGAAAGCCGTCAAGGCGATCGACCGTCCGTTCCCACAAGCCGTTCCCTCCACATTCCACATCGACAAGGAAACCTGCCTGAACGATGACTTCATTCTCTGCGAACGGTGCATGCGTGCCTGCGAACCGGGGGCGATCAACTTCGATGATCAGCCGGAAGAGGTGGCGCTCGACGTCGGTTCGGTCGTCATCGCGACCGGGTTTGATGAGCTGGATCCACGTGAGCTTCTAGCGTTCGGTTACGGCCGGACGGCGAACGTGCTGACGGGGCTCGAGTTCGAGCGGCTTCTGTGCGCGACGGGACCGACGAAGGGCCGCGTCCTCCGGCCGTCGGATCACGAAGTGCCCAAGCGCGTCGTTTTCGTCCAATGCGTGGGGTCACGCGGCGAGGGTGGGCGGTCCTATTGCTCCCGCTACTGCTGCATGAACTCGGTCAAGTCCGCGATGCTCGCGCACGAGCACGAAAAAGAGATCGGCGAGTGCGTCCTTCTCTACACCGACATGCGCGCCGCGGGGCGTGGGTACGACATGTTTGTCGATCGGAGCCGCGAGCGGGATGACATCAGCTACGTCCGCGGGCGTCCATCGAAGATCAAAGAAGATCCCGAGACAAACGACCTGACGCTGTGGGTCGAGGATTTCAAGACCGGTCGCCCTCAGCAGATCGAGGCGGGCCTCGTCGTTCTGTCAACGGCGGCGACCCCGGCGACCGGATCCGAAGCGCTGGCGAAGATTCTCGGGCTCGAGATGGACGATCAGGGCTTCATCAAGCGAAAGGACCTCGAGAGCGCACCCGCCGAAACGACTCGGGACGGTGTCTACGTTGCCGGGAGCGCCGGTTCGCCGGCGATCATTCCCGAGTGCGTTGCGCAGGGGTCGGCCGCGGCGGCGGAGGCGGCGGTTCACGTACTCAACTACCGCGAGGCCGTCGAGGAGAAGTCGAAGGAAGAGCCCATCGACGCGTCGGGTCCGCCGCGGATCGGGGTTTTCGTCTGTCACTGCGGCGCGAACATCGCCGGCGTGGTCGACGTTCACACTCTCCGCGACGAGGCGGCGAAGCTCCCGCACGTGGCCTACGCGACCGACGAGTCGTTCGCCTGCTCCGAGGTGTCGCAGCGTGCGATTCAGGATCTCATCCGAGAACACAAGCTCAACCGCATCGTCGTCGCGGCCTGCACGCCGCGCACGCACGAACCGGTCTTCCGCGAAGCGATGTCCCAAATCGGGCTCAACCCGTATCTCTTCGAGATGGTGAACGTCCGCGATCAGTGCACGTGGGTCCACGCGCACGTTCCGGAAGAGGCGCAGCGCCGGGCCCGCGATCAGATTCGCATGGCCGTCGCGCGCGCGGCCGAGCTCGAACCGCTCACGCCCATCAAGGTCAACGTGACGCGCCGGGCCGTCGTCATCGGCGGCGGAATGGCCGGCATGCGCGCCGCGCTCGATCTGGATGCTCAAGGATATGAAGTCCACCTCGCTGAGAAGGGCAAATTGCTCGGCGGCCAGCTGGCGGAACCTGGGTTCAAAACACTCTACGGCTCAGGAGCGAGCGGTGCCGAGAAACGCGACGCGATGATTCGCCGGATCAACGCTTCGCGCGTCAAGGTCTGCACCGAGACGGAGCTGTGCAGCGTCGAGGGCTACGTCGGGAACTTCAGCGTCGAGCTCAAGCCAACGAACGGGGCGGGGACCCGTACGCGTCTCGAGGTGGGGACGATTCTCCTCGCCGTGGGCGCCAAGGTTTTTGACCCGACCGGGCTCTACGGCTACGGGGAAAAGAAGAACGTCATCACCAATCTCGAACTCGAGCACCGCTTCATTGATCCGAACGACAAGATGTTCGGCGAGGGGGGGACGCCGCCGGAGAGCGCCGTATTCATCCAGTGCGTCGGGTCGCGGTGTGAGGGGGAGGCCTGCAACCCGGGCTGTTCGCGCTACTGCTGCCCGACAACGGTCAAGCAGGCGACGGCACTGGCGAAGGTCGGAACACGGGTGACCGTGTTCTATCGAGATATGCGCACGGTTTCGCCCGGCTCGGAGCAGCTCTACCGGGAGGCGCGCGGCGCCGGCGTGCTCTTCATTCGCACGCCGGAAGAGGACGTGCCCGATGTCAAGGGGACGAAATCGAAGGCCAGGAGCGTCGTGGGGACCGATCTCATGATCGATCGCCTCGTGGAAGCGCCCGCCGGTCTCGTCGTGCTGGCCGTGGGCATGGTGCCCGACCCCGAGGTGACGAGTCAGATCAAGGACCTTCTCAAGGTGCCCATCGGTCCGGACGGGTTCTTCATGGAACGCCATCCCGAGCTGGGTCCGGTCGAGACCGTTGTCGACGGTGTGTTCGTCTGCGGATCGACGGTCGGAGCCAAGGCGATCTCGGATTCCCTCTCGGAAGCGGCGGCCGCCGCCGGCAAGGCCGGACAGGTCATGGCCCGCAGCCACCTGGAGCTCGAGCCGACCGTTGCCGAGGTGGAGGCGTTCAAGTGTCGCGGTTGCGGCATGTGCGTCGACATCTGCGAATTCAACGCACCCGCGCTCAAGGACGGCGGGATGGGCATTCCGATCGCAAGCATCAACAAGGCGTCCTGCAAGGGATGCGGAACCTGCGTGGCGTGGTGTCCGAGCGGCGCCATCACGGCGCGCCACTTCACCGACACTCAGATCGAAACGATGCTGGAGTCGATGCTGCAATGGGAGAACGCATAGACATGTGTGAGGCATTCGAACCGCGCATCGTGGTCTTTGCCTGTAACTGGTGCTCGTACGCGGGCGCCGATACGGCGGGCGTGAGCCGCATCAAGCACTCGGCGAAGTTCCGGGTGATCCGCACGATGTGCTCGGGCCGCGTGAACACGTCGCACGTCTTGAAGGCGTTCGAGCTGGGCGCGGACGGGGTGCTGGTGAGTGGCTGCCACATCGGCGATTGCCACTATCTCTTCGGCAATCACTGGGCTATCAAGCAGTTCGACGTGACCAAAAATCTCGTGAAAATGCTGGGGCTGGAAGAGGGCCGGGTACGACTGGAGTGGGTGTCGGCCGCGGAGGGGCCGCGATGGGCCAAACTCATCGATGAGTTTGTCGCCCAGATCGAAGCCCTCGGACCGAGTCCGCTCCGGAAAGCCGTGACGGACAAGTCGTTCTCTGAAGAACCCGTCGCGGCGGAGGTGACGGAGTAATGGCGGAAGCAATCGGAGGCGAAATCCTGCGATGCCTGGATTGCGGGAAATGCACCTCCATCTGTCCGATCGCCCGGGCCAATCGGACCTACTCGCCGCGCAAGATCATCCGGCGGCTGATCGAAGGCCACGAAAACGGCGCGGGTGACGCGGTCTGGAGCTGCCTCACGTGCATGTATTGCGATTCCCGATGCCCGCAGGAGGTGACGATCTCGGGGGCTATGCCGATCCTGCGAGCCCGGGCACGCGAGCTCGGCCAGAAGCCGCCCATCACACGCTGTGGAGCGATGGATTCGATCTCCGTGCTCCAGTCACAGGCGGACGTTCCACAGAACCGTCTCGACTGGGTCCCGAGTGACGTCGAGGTCGACCCGGAGAGCAAGACGCTTCTCTTCGTCGGCTGCGCACCGTATTTCGATGCGTTCTTCACGGAGATCGGCGCCAACACGATCGACGGTGTGATCGGTGCGATCCGCGTGCTGAACGCCGTCGGTATCAAACCGGCGCTCCGGGCCGAAGAGCGCTGCTGCGGCCACGACCAGCTCTGGTCGGGCGACGGCAAGACGTTTGACAGCCTGTCCGAGATGAACGTGAAGATGTTCAAGACGCTCGATCCGGAGCTCATCGTGACGATCTGCCCCGAGTGCGCGCTCACCTTGTCGAAGGAGTACAAGGAGCGTTTTGGCGTGCCCGGTTGTGACATCAAGCACATCAGCGAGCTGATCGTCGAGAACGCCGCGCGGCTGAACGCGTCGGCCGAACCGAAGACGGTGACATTCCAGGATCCCTGCCGACTCGGCCGGCACATGGGCAAGTACGACGAGCCGCGAGAAGCGCTCGGTGTTGTCCCTGAGCTCACCCTCAAGGAGATGCTGCACAATCGCACGAGCGGCACGTGCTGCGCCGGCAGCTGGATGATCTGCAATCAAACCACGAAGCAAATTCAAGTTGATCGTTTGAAGGAGGCGGTGGCGACGGGGAGCGACTTCCTCGTCACGAGCTGCCCAAAATGTCTGATACATCTCAGGTGCGCGCAGTCCGGCGACGGCAGTCCCGAGATCGAGATCCGGGACCTGGCGTCTGTCGTGGCTGACGCGCTCGCTGTACCCGTGAAAGGGGGTGAGGCGCATGGCTGAGGCCATGCCACGGATCGGGGTGTTCGTCTGCGACTGCGGCACGAACATCGCGGGGACCGTGGACACAAAAGCCGTGGCCGACTTCGCCGAGAAGATCCCCGGTGTCGTGGTCACCATCCTGAACAAGTACACCTGCGCCGAGCCGGGCCAGCAGGAGATCAAGCACGCCATCGTCGAGCACAAGCTCGAGCGCGTCGTGGTCGCGTCGTGCAGTCCGAGGATGCACGAGCCGACGTTCCGCGGTTGCGTGTGGGATGTGGGGATGAACCCGTATCTCATGGAGATGGCGAATCTGCGCGAGCACTGCTCCTGGGTGCACGGCGATGACAAAGAAGGCGCGACCGAGAAGGCGAAGGATCTCGTGGCGAGCGCCGTGGCCCGGGCCGCGAAGCTCATGCCGCAAGATGAAATGGTCTTTCCGGTTACGAAGGCCGCGCTCGTCATCGGGGGTGGCGTCGCCGGGATCCAGTCCGCGATGGATCTCGCGGACTCCGGTCACAAGGTATATCTGGTAGAGAAGGAGCCGAGCATTGGTGGGATCATGGCGCAGCTCGATAAGACCTATCCCACCATGGACTGCAGTATATGAATTCTCGGTCCTAAGATGATGGATGCCGGTCGGCATCCCAGGATCAAGCTCTTCACCTTCAGCGAAGTCGAAGACGTATCGGGCTACGTCGGAAACTTCAAGGTCACGGTGCGCCGCAAAGCGCGCTATGTGGACGAGACCGTCTGCAACAGCTGCGGCGAGTGTGAGAAAGTCTGTCCCGCCACGCACCCGGACGAGTTCCAGATGGGGCTCTCCACGCGGCGGGCCGTCTATCTGCCCTTCCCGCAGGCCGTGCCGTCGTCGTACCTGATCGACATGGAGACATGCCTGGGCACCAATCCCATTGCGTGTGGGAAGTGCGCCGACGTCTGCGAAAAGAAATGCATCGACTACGATGATCAGGATGAGATCGTCGTGCTGGATATCGGCGCGATCGTCGTAGCGACCGGCATGGACGTCTACGATCCTACGTCGCTCGATGAGTACGGCTATACGCGCTTTCAGAATGTCATCACCAGCATGGAGTTCGAGCGGCTGATCTGCGCGGGCGGGCCGACCGGCGGGCATCTGGTCCGGCCGGGCGACCACGCGACGCCGAAGAAGATCGGGTTCATTCAGTGCGTCGGGTCGCGATCGCTGCGCGACGGCGCGGGTTACTGCAGCAACATCTGCTGCATGAACACGGTCAAGGACACGCTGCTCATCCGAGATCACTACCCCGACTCCGAATGCTCGGTGTTCTACATCGACATTCGCGCGTTCGGGAAGGGGTTCGAGGATCTCTACGACAAGAGCCGGGAAACGGGGGTGAAGTACATCCGCGGGATCCCGGGTGAGATTCTCGAGGATCCGGAATCCGGCAACCTGCACATGGCCGTCGAGAACACGACGACCGGTGAGATCGGGCAACACGAGTTCGACATGATCGTGCTCTCGGTCGGGGTGCGCCCTCGGGCGGATGACGCGTCGACGCGGCGGTTGCTGACGCTCTCGACGACGCAGGACGGCTTCCTCATGGAAGCCCACCCGAAGCTAAAGCCGGTCGACGCGCCGACGCGCGGTGTCTACTTCGCCGGCTGCTCCGAATCGCCCAAGGACGTGAAGGACAGCGTGACCCAGGCGAGCGCCGCGGCGGCGAGGGCGGGGATCCTGCTCAACGCCGGCAAGGTGACGGTCGAAGCGATCACGTGCTCGATCGATCAAGATCTCTGCACGGCGTGCGAGCTCTGCGTGGCCGTCTGTCCCTACGGAGCGCTCAGTGCCGACAAGAAGCAGAAGGTGAAGGCGACCGTGGTCGAAGCGGCGTGCGCGGGGTGCGGGACGTGTGGCGCGACGTGTGCGTTCGGCGCGATCTCCATGCGCCACTTCACGGACGCGCAGATCGTGGCCCAGGTCGACACACTGCTCACCGAGAACAACATGGACAAGGTGATCGTCTTTGCCTGCAACTGGTGTTCGTACGCGGGCGGCGATACGGCAGGTGTCGGGCGGATGAACTACCCGGCCTCGAACCGTCTCATCCGGACGATGTGCAGCGGACGCGTCGACGAGTCGTTCGTGCTTCGCGCGTTCCGGAGGGGCGCGCCGGTGGTGCTCGTGAGCGGCTGTCACTTCGCTGACTGTCACTACATTGACGCCAACCGGCAGACCGTCAAGCGGATGTACCGGCTTTGGAAGAAGCTCGAGAAGATGGATATCCGCCCCGAACGTCTGCAGCTCGAGTGGATCAGCGCGGCGGAGGGGACGAAGTTCCAGAAGACCATGGAGCAGATGGAGGAGCTTCGACAGACGGTGACGCAAGAAGAGGTCGACTACAGCGTCAAGGTCCTGACCGAGGAAGAGGAACGCAAGGCCAAGAAGAAGGCGAAGAAGGCGCCGAAGCCCAAGCCCAAGCCGGAGGCGGAGAAGAGTGGAGAAGCCTTGGGAGTTTAAGTGCATGCGCTGCGGGCATGACTACGAGGAGCCCTACGATCCGAGGGGCGTCATGACCGAACGGTCGTGCCCGAAATGCCGTTCCAATAGCGTCCGCCCGATCAAGGCAAAGGGCGCGGGGGCCGGCGCGGCCAAATAGGGCGGCCGCGTAGCGCTACAAAGGAGTGAGTCCGGTGGCATCGGGCAAACCGATCAAACTCGATCACCGCTTCCGGGACGAGCTGGGGCTCGTCCTCGAAGGCGATGGGGTGAACTACTGCTATCAATGTGGCGCGTGCGTCGGCGATTGCCCCACGGCCCGATTCGATGAGTCGTTCAACCCGCGCAACATCATGCTTGCCGTCCTCTACGGAATGAAGGACGAGATCGCATCGTCGACGTCGCCGATCTGGCAATGCTCGAACTGCTTCACGTGCTTCGATCGCTGTCCACAGGACGTGAAGCCGGTTGAGGTGATCTGTGCGCTCAAGAATCTCATGGCGCGGGAGGGGATCGTCCCCGATGGGGTGGAGCAGATGGCCCATGGGGTCGTCAAGACCGGGCGGAGCGTGCTGATCACGAAGCTCAGCGAACGGCGGCGCGCGGAGTTGGGGCTCCCGGACCTCCAGGACGTTCCGGTGGACGAGATCAGGACGCTCCTCGAGGGCTCCGAGGCCATGGGGAAAGATGGCAAGGGAGAGACATCATGAAGCGCGCCTTTTTCCCCGGTTGCATGATCCAGGTCCGCTATCCACAGATGGAGGCGGCGGTGCGGAAAACCGTTCCCGCCCTCGGCATCGAGCTCGTGGACCTGCCCGGTCTCGGCTGCTGCCCCGATCCCGTGTTCTTCAAGTCGCTCTACAAGCTCGATTGGCTGGTGCTGGCGGCGCGGAATCTCGCCGTCGCCGAGGAGGCCGGCCTCGATTTCGTGACCATTTGCAGCGGATGTACGGAAACGCTCGCCGAGGCGGCGCATCTACTAAACGAGGGTACCGAGCTTCTCGAGGACGTGAACCGGCGCCTCAAGAAGATCGGCAAGGAATACAAAGGGACGGTGAAGACGAATCATCTCATCACGATCCTGCGTGATGAGGTCGGGCCGGAGAACGTGCATGCGTCGGTGACGCACCCGCTCACCGGGATCCGTGTCGCCGTGCACTACGGGTGTCATCTTCTCAAGCCGCGCGCGATCATGCAGGTGGACGATCCGGACAATCCCACGGTCTTCGAGGACATGCTGCGCGCGATCGGTGCCGAGCCGGTCGAACACGTGGACCGCATCCTTTGCTGCGGCAAGTCGTGCCGGGACTGTGAGCTTCCCGAAGAGATGACGAAGACCGTCTTGAACTCCATCAACGACGCGAACGTCGATCTCATGGGTGTGATCTGCCCGTCATGCTTCGACTCGTTCGATATCGGTCAGATCCGCGTTTCGAAGAAGTTCGGTCTCGATTTCACGATTCCGCCGGTCTACTACTTCCAGATGCTGGCCCTGGCGCAGGGGCTTGCGCCGCAAGAAGTCGGGCTCGACAAGCACAAGCTCAAGCCGGTGAAGCTGCTCGAGCGCTATGGGGCGGTGGGGCAGGCCTGATCGACAGCGCGCGGGGGACGGTTCACCTTCCGGCTCCCCGCTCGCTTCGCTCACTCCGCGCGGACTTAGTCGCCTTCAGGCGAGCCATCCCCCGCGCTTTCTGACCAGAACCTTCTCTGTGCCCTGAATCCCGTGAAGTTCTCCTGCCAAACCCTGCGCGCATCGCAATCCGATCAACAGAGGAGTAACGATCAGAGGGAACTAGGAACTGAGGAGAACCAATATCTCGGACGAGACAGCGGGACGAGGCGAAGAGGCAGGGGTCGCTAGCCGTCGGCTATCGTTGTAGGACGATTCGCTGCGTGACGGCAATGTCGTCGACACGGAGTCGGGCAAAGTAAATGCCGGACGCGACTGCCAGGCCCGATTCCTGTCGTCCATCCCATGGTAGCGTGTAGCGTCCCGGGCGATAGACGGCGTCGACGATAGTTCGGATTTTCCGCCCGAAGACGTCAAAGACGGCCAGAACGACACGTCCCTCCTTGGGGACATGGAAGGACAGCGTGGTTGTTGGATTGGATGGATTGGGTGTGGGCGGGAAAAGGGATACCTCTCCGGGGGGCAGGGATGCTGTCGCCGTGATTTCGGAAAGCGAGTGTTCCTCACCGCTCGTTGTGACCTCGACCAGGCGGTATCGATACGTCTCGCCGTGGGTCACGCCTCGATCGATGTATGCGTAGGCCGGTTGTCCGCCCGGGATGAGCGCTGTAGTCACTCGGGTCTCAGCCTCGGATGACGATGCGAACCGGCGGTAGACGCGAAAGCCAGCCACTTCTCGCTCTGTGCTCGTTTCCCATTCGAGTGAGATGCCGGCAGCCGTGGGCACAGCCGTGAAGAACTTTAGGACGACGGGGGTAATGTCCTGAGAGAAGACGCACAGGGATGGGCCAGCCAACGCACCACATCCG
>CAZAMP010000072.1:0-14811 GCA_964486455.1 uncultured bacterium
GCGGGCTCGGTGGCCGCGGGCTCGGTGGCCGCGGGCTCGGTGGCCGCGGGCTCGGCGGCCGCGGGCTCGGCGACCCTGGGCTCGGCGACGAGCGGTTCAGCGGTGGCAAGCTCCCGACCGAATGGCGGGGCCGCGGATGGGATCACTGAGCCTGGGACCAACGCCGCCATGAACAGCGGCGTGCCGGACGCCGATATGGCGACTGAAGTGCCGGTCACGGTGCAGCTTCGTCTCTCGCCCATCCAGTACGCGCGCCTCGCAGCGCTAACCGAGAAGGCCCGCAAGCTCGGCCATCATGAGCCACGCGAGGAGCTTATCCTGGCAGGGCTCGAGTCGCTCGTGACGACGCAAACGCTACGGACGAAGGCGGCGCGCAGGGCGAAGGCAAGCCGCCGGGCGGGGGCGAAAGACCCGGCCAAGGCGAAGGGCCGGGCGAAGGCGACGGCCACATCGAGTGCGACGGACCGAGCGAAGGGCAGCCTTCAGTCGACCGACACGCGCCGCTCCCACGGCTCGGACGGTGACGCCGCCCCGGATCATGTCGTGTATCTGAACTCTCCTTATCAGGTCGTCGTCTACCGGTGTGAGTCGTGCGGAAAGGCCCACGTCCCCACCTCTCAGGGCGAGAGGACGGTCGACATGGCGACGCTCGAGGCGATGCTCTGCGACGCGCAGATCTGTGCGCCCGGAACCCACAAACGCTCCGCCATCCCGCCCAGCGTGCGAAGGAGGGTCTTCGAGCGGGACGGCTATCGCTGCACGGTGGCGGGCTGTGGATCGACCCACGATCTGATCATTCACCACGATGACAAGGTCGAGTTCGGCGGTAGCAACGACATCAAGAACCTTCGGACGATGTGCGGGTCGTGTCACCGATGGCTTCACAGAAAAGAGTGGACGGCGGAGAGGGTGAGGCGCATGCGCGAGGCGGCACGCGAAACCGCCGCCAAAGCGGGGCGCAAGACTGCCGGCGAGACCACCCGGAAGGCAGCCGACAAGATCATCGGCAAGGTGTCCGGCGATTCTACCCGGGTACAAAATCGAGGTAAGAAGGGCATCCGCAAGGCCGTACGCGATTCTACCCGGGTACAAAATCGAACGAAGAAGCGAGCGACCCGCCGCGGGCACGGCAAACCGGAGGGCCGGGGACGATCTCCCCGCAACGGAGCCGGGCCGCCGGCCTGAAGGCGCGCGCCAGGCAGGCGAAACCACAGCTCAGTCGATGTGGGCATGTGTTGGGCGAGGAGACGTGCGGCACGAGTGCGTCCGGTGCCGCCCTCCGCCCACCGGCCGGAGTCTCCGGTGTTGCGGTGGGCGAACAGCTGCAGGGTAACTTGCGGTGACGCGGCGGAACAGCGCACGGGCGCACGGGCGCGCGGGCGCACGGGCCCCCGACCGCAAATCACACCCGCATGGACTTCCACTTACCGGATTTCAGCCGGAGCCACATGCCGCAGCCGACCGTGCAGATGAACGCCGTGGCGGCCGTCCATGCACCATCGATCCCGAGTCCCGCGTACGACACCATCACGTACGTGAACGGAATGAAAAAGCCCCAGGCCAGGATCACGGTCAGGATCATGGGCCAGCGGGTATCGCCCGCGCCTCGTATGATGCCGCTCGAGGAGATGCCCAAACCATCGAAGAACTGAAACACGGCGGCATAGATGAAGAGTCGCCCCGCCATTTCGATCACGGCCGGATCAGAGTTGAAGATGGCAACGATCTGGTGCCTGGCGACCAAGAAGACGACCCCCATCGACACGCAGTACGCAACGCCCGACCGAATCGTGGAGCGAGCCGTCTTCTCCGCCGTGGCCGGATCCTCGGCGCCAAGGTACTGCCCCACGAGCGTCGTGGCGGCGGTGCCGAGGGCGACTGCCCCCATGAACGAGAAGTGCAGCACCTGGAAGACAATGTTCGTCGACGCGAGCTGGACATTTCCGAGCCGGCTCACGATCGACATGAAGACACTCCAGGACACCATTTCGAGCATCCACGTCCCGCCGATCGGTGCGCCGATGCGGAGGAACCGAAGCACGTCCCTCACGGGAATCGGCCGGATGACCCTCGTGTGGAAGACGCGATTGCGTTCGCCCGTGAAGAAGAACACCAGATAGATGATCGAGAAGACCGCCGTCGCGATGACCGAGGCGAGCGCCGCGCCGGACGCCCCCATTCGTGGGGCACCCCAATTGCCGAGAACCAGCGCATAGTTCAGAAAGCCGTTGAGGACATTGGCGCCCAACGTGAAGTACATCGGCGTCCGCGTATCACCAATCCCGCGCAGGAAGTTCACGACGGAGAAGTTGATCACAACGAAGATCGAACCCGCCATGCGGATGAACATGTAGTCCGTGGCGTGCGGGCGGATTGACTCATCCGTTCCGATGAACGCGAAGATGGAGGACGAGAGGAATGCCATGGCGGCCATGATCGCGGCCGACGGAAGCGAAACGGCGAGCCCCATCCATCCGTCACGGCCGCATCGTCGATGATCGCCCGCTCCGAAATGCTGTGCCGCAAAGGTCGAAACGCCTTGAAGGGTACCACTGAAGAATGACAGCACCGTCCAGAAGATGACTCCCGCGAGGCCAACCGCTCCCTGCTCGGCCGTGCCGATCCGACCCATGAAGAAGGTGTCGACGACGCCCATCATCGATTGGGAAAGCGTGGCCACGATCACGGGATACGCCAGAATCCATAGCTCCGCGGTCCCACCCGGCGCATGCCGTTTCCCGGCTGAAATCGGGGATTCCTGATCTACTCCACGCATCGTCCTCGATCCTCATCAGACGGTTGGAACCACCGCTCGCGAGCCGGGTATGGTAGCACAGTGCGCCAGGTCGTTGGCTGCAACCATTTTCGAGCGGGAGGTCACTCACGAGTGCCGTTCGCGTGTCCTTGCCAGGCCAAGAACGGGAGTGATAGACTCGTCGCTTCTTACTCATGGTTTCAAAACGGCATCCGATTGAGATATGGGAAAAGGAGAAAACCCGTGCCAGATAGACGGATACTGGGGCCCGTGCTGGTCCTCGTGGCGGTGCTGGCGCTCGTCTCGTGCCACCGGGGGACGACGGCCGACGAGCCCACCACAGCGCTCGATCGCGCGGTGGCGGCCAAGGCATGGCCCACCGACAAGCTGACTCGAGCCGAAAACGTCGCCATCCATATCCTCGCCTCCGCGCAAACAACGGGAGAGCTGGAGCCCTGCGGCTGAAAGAAGAAGAAGGGCGGGTTGGCCCGGCGGGCCACCCTAATCGACTCGCTGCGGGCGCAGAACGAGAACTGCCTGATTGTTGACGCGGGCGACTTCAGCTCGATCACCGGGACGGTCGGCCCACCGAAGAGCGCCTTTCTCTACAAGATGATGGGGCGCCTCGGCTATGACGCGATCGCGTTCGGCGAGCGGGAGCTGAAGTTCGGACATGGCCACTTCACGGATGCGAACACGGACGGACCACCGGTCATCATGACCAACGTGACACACAAACAAGACGGCATCCGGATGCCCCCGGAAGAGACGATCATGATCAAGGAGATCGGCAATGTCAGGATCGGCCTCTTCTCCCTTCTCGATCTCGCGATGATGAAGACCGTCTCCGACGTCGTACCGGAGTACGACTTAGACGATCCATTCGAGAAGGCCGAGGAGGTCCTTGCGCGATTCAACGAGATGAACGTCGACGTAACAGTGTTGTTGTCTCAACTCGAGCGTGCCAACACGGATTCCCTCCTCAAGGCCTTTCCGCAGATCGACGTGGCCGTCATCGGCAACAGAAAGGCCTACAAACGGGTCAAGGACGACGATCACCCCGCGGTGGTCGTTCACCCGGGTCGAAGAGGGCAGATGCTGACGCAGTGCAAATTCTTGGTCGACCCGGCCGGCAATATCATCGAGCCGGAAACGACGGATCACGTCGTCGCTGATGAGATCGTGCCGGACCCAGCGATCCTCTCGCTCGTGAATGAGGTCAAGAGCGAGATCGACAAGGCCCAACGCGAAGAGCGTCTCGCCCGGCAGCTCGAACACCAACGCCGTCAGCAGACGGATCGTTTCCTTGGAAGCGAAGTCTGTGCGCGGTGTCATGAGCCCGAGCACGAAACGTGGACGGACGGCCCGCACGCGGGCGCCTTCGAATCGCTCGTTGCCCTTGGGATGGACGCGTCCCCGGAATGCTTGGAGTGTCACACGGTGGGATTCGGTGAGAATACCGGGTATGAGAATCCCAAGGTGAAACCGGACTTGAGCGGTGTCCAGTGCGAGTCGTGCCACAGCATGGGCTCACAGCACAACATGGCGCGAGATGACAGAGAGAAGGTCGGTGTCGAGGCCTGCGTGGGATGTCACGATGAGGACAACTCGCCGGACTTCGAGTTCGCGTCCTACATGGCGAAGATCAAGCACTGGTAGGAGCTGATCGAGACAGACAGAAGGCACGACTGATCAATCGCAAACACAACTGATCCATCGCCCCGCGATCCCTTCAGGGTCGTGGGGCTTCTTCTTGCCGGCGAGGTCCAGCGCTCGGCTCAGTCGTGTCCGTCCCGCCGTCTGGATCTCGTCAGCCCGGTCTCCCTGATCATCAGACCACTCGTGGCGTGCCTCTCCCCGATTCCATAACACCACTCTTCAGGTGGAATCGCCTAGAAAACGTTGATAGACTGACATGTGTCCGACCCCGCAACGACTCTCCGGAGGACGAACGTGCCCTTTCTTCAGAAGGCGGACGCACGGACGAGGAACGACACACCCTCGGCGGGCACGCGGCCCGGCATCATAGCGACAATCACCGCATTGCTCCTGATCACCCATTCCCTGTCAGTCACAAGCGAGGCCGCGGGATCTTCAGCGGCAGGCCCCTCACGCCCAGAGACCGTGACGATTCAGATCCTGAGCACGGCACAGACGGAAGGCCAGTTTGAGACGTGCGGGTGCTGTCCGAGAGGACGGACCGGCGGGCTTCCACGACGGGCGACGATGATCGACTCACTCCGAGCCCTGAATTCCAACTGCCTCCTCGTCGATGGCGGCGATTTCAGCGGCCGCGCCAAGAGGCCAAACCTCCTGCGTGATCTCTTCATCTTCAAGATGATGCTTCGCTTGGGCTACGACGCGATGACGTTTGGCGAGCGTGAGTTGGGCCACGGGCATGGCCACTTCACATCTCTCGATCCGAACACGACTCCAATTGTCATGTCCAATGTCACCCGCTCTCTGGGAGGTGAGAGCGTTCCGGCCGCGGAGCGCTACGTGACAAAGGAAGTCGCGGGGATCCGATTCGGGATCTTCGCGTTGCTGGATCCGGCAATGAGCATTGATGTCGGAGACAGCGTCCCCGACTACGTCTTCCACGATCCGATCGAGACGACGGCTACAATCCTGGCCGAGTTCGAGAAGCTGGATATCGACATCAGCGTCCTTCTCATGGAGCTTGATCGAGTGACGTCGGAATCCGTCTTGGAACGCTTTCCGGAAATCGACGTCGCCGTAACCAACCGGTTTAGACCGTTACCATTTTGGGAAAGCAATCCTTACTCGACGATACTCGTCAAGCCCGGGCGGTGGGGTCGTGGAATCACCCAGACGATCCTCGAGGTCGATCGCGCCGGACAGATCGTCGACTGCCAGTCTGACCACCTGACGCTGGGACCGGACGTCGAACAGGATCCACAGATTCTCAGGCTGATCACTGTCCTCAAGCATGACATCGAGAGAGATCCCTACAACCTCCGACGCGCCCAGCAGCTCAAGTGGGAAGCTCAGTTCAGGATGGACCGCTACATCGGAGTCGGCATGTGCCTACGGTGTCACCAGCCGCAGTACGAGACATGGCTCTCAGGCCCCCACGCGAACGCGTTCCAGTCGTTGGTGAACCTGGGGATGGACACGGCACCTGAATGTCTAGGCTGTCACACGGTTGGCTATGGGCAGCCGACCGGGTTCATGCACCCGTGGGTTTTCCCCATCTTGTCCTCCGTGCAATGCGAGTCGTGCCACGCCATCGGCACGGATCACACCATGCGCCGTCCTGAGACGGAGAAGGTCGGAAAAGCCACGTGCGTGAGGTGCCACAACGAAGAATACTCGCCGGATTTCGACTACGCAGGCTCCATGGAGCGCATTCGCCACTGGGACTGATTTCGGCACCAGTTCTGGGAGACACGCGTGACGCGCAGCAGCGGCGCGGTACGTGGGCACGGGCGGGAACAGCGAGGCAAAGAAACGCCCCAGGGTGACAGCCACCCCGAGGCGGGACTCGTCAAAACAAATGGCGTCTACTTCAGCATCATCCCCATCTGGTAGATGAAGAGAAATGCCCCGACGACCTGCAGGACACCGCCGATGATCAAAGCCGGCTCCGCGGCAGCACCGAGCGGGCTACTCAGAAGCTCCGCGCCGATCATCAACACAATGCCGATGATCGACAGCCAGAAATGAGTGTCCGCCATCTTCTGGCTTCTGATCGTGTGTTTCGCCGCGAACATCGTCGGCACCAGCTTGTAGCCCACACCGTAGATCAAGAAGATCACGAAACCGATGAGCGTCAGGTGGACATGGGCGAACACGCTGATGTCAGAAACCTCGAGCATCAGCAGCAAGCCGAAGACGATTCCGATTCCCAGGCAGATGAGACTTGCCCAGATGAACCGCGCGCAGAGACGGTTGAGCGCCAGTAGCGCCCCCGGCTCCGGCAGTGGAATCTTAGACGGCTTCGAAACGTGATCCATAGTGGCTCCCTATTCCACCGACTCGACCCGGACGACGCCCTCGACCTCTTCCATCAGCATCTTCTCGATGCCTCCGTGCAGCGTCGCGGCGGCAGCCGGGCATCCCACGCATGCGCCACGGAGGCGCACTTTCACGACACCATCCTCAACGTCCACCAGCTCCACGTCGCCTCCATCGGCGACCAGCATGGGACGGATCTTCTCGATTACCTGCGCGACTTTCTCTCGCATTGAGCTCCCCTCCTCCATCTCTCATCCCTCCGCTACGAAGTAGTCTTCGCAGTGGCGATCCCCATCCACTATGCGGGGACCCGGTTTGTGAACGATTCCACTTCCTGCACCTTTGCAGAATCCGTTGAACCACGCACGCACCACATCACACATGACTTTGGCGTTACCGCCGCCTTGCTCCCAGTTCTCCAGGTGCGGGCACGACACATGCCGATAGACGTGCCCGCCGTCGTTCTGACCGAACTCGGCGATCTGCGTGCACGGCATCGTCTCCAGATGGCTACTATCGAGAAACTTGAAAAGCATACTCGCGTCGCTCGTGGGTCCGCCATTCCCTTCGGCAACCTGCATCCCGATCGTCCGGCCGAACCCGGCGGCCGCGTTCGCCGCGACCTCCGCGGCTCGTTCTCCGGCAATCTCCAGACCGGCCGATACGATGGTGGCCTCGACCTGCTCGACGTGATTGATCTGATTCTGCAGCCAATCGTGGATGCCGAACCCCTCGACCAACTCCTCGAGCGGCCGATCGTCGTTGAATGTCTCGAAGTCGGCCGCCGTCATCCCGGCAACGCGCTCCACATCCGGCCCGAACGCATCCGCCAGCGCCGAGAAGATCGCGCCCGCCCGAAACCAATTCGTGCGGATCTTCTCGTACATGTAGACGTGTATTGGACCCAGAAAGTGACTCATCGCAACCTCCCCTTTATGATAGCTGGCTTCATCTTACATCTCCACTTGTCGCGCTGGTATGATTTGGATCATATCAGGCGCGAATGGACGAACGGAGGGTCGATGCCCACCAGAGATGCCGAGTCGGCGCTCAGAGGAATGCCTCTCTTCGCCGATGTGCCGGACGATGAGATCGCAGATCTGGCACCACGCTGCCGAATGAGGCGTTTCGAGCGAGGAGAGACCATCTTCCACGAAGGCGACGCCGCGAACACGCTTCCCGTCGTGGCCTCGGGACGGGTCAAGGTCGTCCGATACGGAAGCTCTGGACGCCAGGTGCTCCTGGAGCAGTTCGGGCCGGGCGAGAGCTTCGGTGAGGTCGCGATCTTCGATCATCAACCCTACCCGGCCACGGCGATTGCCATGGAGAACGACACCGGACTCGTCGAGATCCCCCGGCGCGAGTTCACGGAGTTGCTAAAACGGCATCCAGAGGTCGCGATCAAGACGATCGGGCGACTGGCCGGCCTTCTGCGCGAGACAACCCGCCGGCTCCGGGACGTGGCCGCTGAGAGGGTCGAGGAGCGGATTGCGCATCTTCTGCTGGCGTTGGACCGACGCTTGGGCCGCCCGGGGACAGACGGACGGCGGATCCCCGTGGTATTCACGCGCCAGGAGATCGCCGCGATGGTGGGAACCACGACCGAGACCGCCATTCGCATTCTTTCGCGATGGGAGAAGAATGAGATCTTGTCCTCGGATCGGCACGGCCTGCTGATCCGAGATGTGGCGACGCTTCGGGACATCGCCGCGGAACCGCTCGAGGAGGAGTAGATGCCGGACAGAACGGCTCTGGAAGCACTGACAAAGGACGAACTGATCGGCCTATTGGAGGATTCCGCGAAGAATTGGCTCGCGCATGATGGGCTCTGGTTCCAGGCCGTCGAGCGGCGATACGGAATGGAGGCCGCCATCGAGCTGGATGCGGAGGCGTGGCGCACCTTCACCAAGATCGAGGCCAAGCGGATCATGAAGCGACAGGCGATCGAGGCGAGCGGAGGCCTCGAGGCGCTCGATACGGCGCTCCGATTTCGACTCTACGCGCGGCTCAACGAGCAGACCGCTGTTCGCGTGGACGACAAGACGCTCGAGTTCGAGATGAACGGGTGCCGGGTGCAGGACGCGCGAAAGCGAAGAGGACTTCCCGATTTTCCGTGCAAATCCGTCGGGCTCGTGGAGTACGCGGGCTTCGCCGCGACGGTCGATCCGCGCATACGTACCGAATGCGTGTCGTGTCCGCCCGACGAGCATCCGGACGGGTATTGGTGCAAATGGAGGTTCACCCTCGACGCCGAAGGGGCCTGACCCCACCGGTCTCGTCTTACGAATGGCGGGACCGGCGCCTAGGATCACGCATCTCTCCACCCCCATCGATCTCGAGCACGCGCACGACACCCTCTCTGGGCGCAGTGCACGCCAAGAGACTGCGCTGGGGATGAAAGGCGAGGCCGGCTCCGAGCAGGCAATATCGGTCGTTGTCCGGTGCGAACTCGAGATCTCCCACACACGTCCACGAATCGCAGCGCCAGATGTAGACGTGTCCATCGCGCGACAGCGTCGCGAGCAAGCGACCGCCGAACGAATGTGAGATCCGAACCACACCGTCCGCATGACGATGGAGGATCTCTCTACAGCTCCCGTCCCCCGGATCCCAGATTCGAACGCCGCAATCCTCGGAACCGGACGCAATGTATTCTCCGCTGGGTGCCCAATCGACGCAGCAAACGGGCGCGGCATGGCCGCTCAAGGCCCTGCGAAACTGTCGCGTGGCGATGTCCCAGAGCGCGATGGAGCCGTCGGCCGAGGCGGATGCAAGTGTGTGACCACCAGGCCCCCAGGAGAGGTCGGTGATCATCCCCCGCTGCCATCCTAGAGGGTTTGACGGTTCCTCTGGTCGGGTTTCGCTCCGGTTACAGAGCGTAACGGCCCCACGGGCCCCGCCGGTCGCGATCAAACGGTGGTCGGACGACCAGGCCAGCGCGTGTATCCCCACGTCGTCGACGACGATCGTCCGGAGGCGGCGAAGGCTTTCGCGATCGAGAAGCCGGACGCTCCCATCGTCTCCCCCTACCGCCAACGATTCATTGTTCGGAGACCAGGTCAGACCGGTCGCCGCCCCGTCGAGCGCATCGGACTGGCCCTGTTCTCGCCAGGTCTCGGCCGACCAAGTACGGACGCAGCCATCCCGAAACGTCATCGCCAAGGTGGCGCCGAAGGGCGACCATCCAAGGTCGGTGACGGGACCGAATGCGTTCGTGTCGATCGCAATCCGTTCGGCGCCGGAGGCCGCGTCAGCATCGATAACCGGGTCCGATGCTTCGACGTCCTCCTGGGCAAGCTCGATCGTCACCTTCTCGGACAAGCGTTTCCGGTCGTCCTCCAAGGCATGCGGCGGCATGGCAAGGTTGGTGTGTGCCAGGAGCGGCGAAACTTCGTCGAGCGCTTCGCGTACGAAGGCATCCAGGTCATGCGCGGGCCGATCGAGACGGTCCCAGAGCGACGGCGTCAGGTACTCCCCGAGTGATGCCGACCCGCTCCCGTCGCCCAGGCCCACCCGATGGGCAAGCTCGTTTGCAACGTGAACGATACCGCTGAGCGACCAGTCCCCCCACGATCGAACGTGGGAGCGATGGTCGTCATGATGCCTTCGGACCGCTTCGACGATCCCGGCGTCGATAGCCATCCGTTCCAGAATCTCGGCTCCAATCTGCGCATGAACCGGATAACGCGTGATTTCGGCGCGAAGGACTCGCCGCTCGGCATCGCCCGCACGCAACCCTTCCGATCGGCAGAGATCCACAACGCTTTGATAGAGATTCGGCTCTGCACTGGCGATGGCGAGCTTTCCATAGTCATGAAGGAGCCCAGCCATGAACGCGTCTTCGGGTGCGACGCATCGCGCGACGCGCGTGAGCGACCGAGAGATCACGGCGACCACGAGGAGGTGCGCGGCAATACGTCTCACCAACTCCCCACCATTTGACGCGAAGCTGCAGACGCCTTGCTGGAGGGCACATGAGAGAATCACGCGGCGACCGAGGGTTCGAACGGCCGCTTCGATGTCGGTCGCGGGCTCGCGCGTCTGATAAACAGGTGAGCCTGCGAGCTTCATAATCCGGGATGCCAGATCCGGGGCCTTTTCCACGACCGCGGCCAGCGTCCGATTATTGCTATTGATGCTGTCACCGGCTTCGTCCATGACGGCGAGTAGATTGGCGGAGAGCGACGAGCGCGCGGCAAGGTCTTCCAGCCCGGGAATGGGCCGGCGGCGAATTGGCTTCTGCTGCTGTATTGGCTGCATCGTTTGTCCGCCCCAACGAAACCGGCCGTCCGACACGAGGACCGCGCCGGGTCCTGGAAATCACGTCGATGCAGCACATCGGTGCCCGTCCTGATATTCGTCGGTTGGATCGGGGCTGATCATTAAAGCAGGGACATCGATCGAGGTGGGCTGGATCGACGTTCCGGGAGAACGACTGCGGGTGCGCGAACGGATTGCAGGCGGGCGGCCCGACACGGCGTGTGCACGGTCGGGCCGTTCATAGCATGTTGGCGCCTGGTAGTACCTATCGGCTGGCGATCTTCTCCTGCCCCATCCGGTAGGCAATGACCGACACCGGCTCGGGTTCTTCTTCGGCCTCTTCTGCCTCGTCCCCACCAAGCTGAGCCATGAAGGCGCTCAGCAGATCGGTGACAACGTAGATCCGATCCTTGCCGAAGAAGATGGCGTCCTCGTTTGGATCTCCCTCACCCTTGAGATCGACCCGGCGGACGTAGTGCCCTTCCGGGTCATACACATCGAGGCTCGCGAACACACCGTCGGCGCGGTCGTACATTCCGCGGCTGGAGAGCACCCAAAGGCTTCCATCGTTGCGATAAGCAACCTGATTGACCGTCATGTGGGTCTCGGAAACCTCAAACGTGGAGCCTGGATTCCAGCGGGTAATCCCCGTGTACATTCTGTGAAAGCGGTTCTTCTCGGCTTCGGTCCGAGGCATGAGCTCGTAGCCCTCGCGCGCGATCACGTAGAGAAGCTCGCCATCCGAATTCCAGACGTGGATCCGATAGTCGTCGAAATCCAGCGACGCCGCCACACGACCGTCGGTGCTGAGCCCCCAGCGCCGCTCGAAACCCGAGAAGCTCTGCTCGACGAACTTCATGCCGCCATATTGCGTCTCACGCGATCGTTCCGCGAAGTGGGCGAGTTCGTTACCGTCGGCATCGAACGATTTGAGATAGGTGATCTGTACCTGCTTGCCTTCCGCCTGCTGCATCCGCGCACCGGCCAGCAGGAGGCGATCCTCGAGCGCATTTCCGACGAAGACGAGCTGAAACCCGCCGCCCTCCGGCTCCGGCAGCGGGAAGTTGCCGGCCGGATCTCCGGCCGTGGTCAGCTGTACGATCTTCCCGGGGAAGATCTGCAGCACGCCGACGGTCTCGCCGAACCCAATGAACATGTCATAAGATCCGCGAAACTCGCCCGGCCCCTCGCCCTCGCGCCCGATCGTTCGTTGATACTCCCCGTCCGGTGAGTACACGTGAATCTCGGAAAGCTGGCCGTCAAGAAGGAAGACATCTCCCGATTCGACCTCGATGAGCTTGGAGATGACGCCGAAGAGAACCTCCTCGTCGTCGTACCCACCGACCCGCCAGACCTCTTCGAGATCGACTTCGATGCTTTCCACGGCTGTCTCGGGATTGAGAAAGTGCGTCACACCGTCTCTTACGACCTCTTCCCCCTCCCACGCGGCGAGCGCAGGGAGCGCCAGAAGAATCATGAACACGCCGAAGCGCGCGATCGTACGAAACAACACCTTGACCATCCTTTCATTCACCAAAACGGGAGAACGGCCGCCGACCGGTCGGCGCCATCATGTCGCAGGCCATCATGGTAATCGATCCCGGGGTGCGAGCGCGCAAGAAGCCGCGCATTGATTAGCATGAGGTATGAAGCCGGAGTCGCGGTCAACTTCAAGACCAGAATTCGCCGGCTGTACGCCCAGACGGGCGCATCGAGCCATCCGCGATCCTTCAGACCCGGCGCCCGACGGGATCATGCAGGGTCAGCCGCGCAGGCGACGGGTGGCCGCAATCGCTATTTCTTCTCCTTCTTCTCTCGCTTCAGCTTCCGCTTCTCTTTGGGGGTAAGCTGAGATTTCTTCTGCTCCTCGCGCTTACCTCTGTCCTTTTTGCCCTTCGTACCCATCTCTACTCTCCTGCTCTGCGCACGCTTGAATGATCCAGAGGCCGAACGACCTCAATCCAGCTTGTTGAGATTACCAAACGAACTCACCCGACGTCATCGCGAAAGGTCTCAAACCGAAGAGGCGGTTAGTGGGTTGTTGTTCCCCACGGCCCCTCTCCACTGTACACTGCCCGGATGATGGTCCAATCTCGCCAGCCGCTGCCCGTTTGGCTCCAGTACATCGTGCTTTTCGTCGGGGGCGCCATTGTGCTTCTGTTCACTCCCCCGGGCGAGCTTCTCCGATCCTACGTCTACACGCACTTGCGTCAGACCACGTCGGTTCTGACGCAAGGCTACGACGCCGACATCATACGCGAATTTCGGCTCGGTTCGGACTATCAGTTCGTGAGGCGCGTCAGGGAGCTCACCTCGCGGGACGCGGTCATTCTCATGACGGACCAGAGTGCGCCGTCTTCCTTGAATTCGCTCATGGCAAAGAGCCAGCTGTGGACAACGTACTTCCTCTACCCGCGCCGAGTGCTCTATCTGCACCAGCAGGGCATCCCGTGGTACGAGAAGGCGCGCTGGCTCATCACCGACGGTAAGGCGTCGGTCGATTGGATCGCACCGGAGTTCGACATCCGACGCGATCCGGAGCAACCCGACTGCGTTCCATTCAACATGGGGTGGTATCTCTCGCAGGTCCGCGCCGGGCGGATACCGCTTCAGTACGCTCCCCCGAGCCCACCCTCCGGGCATCCGAAAAAACGATGAGGCCGCCGTCGTGATAACCGTACTCGTTCTCACACTGATCGCTTTGTCCGGGTGGTCGCTGAGCGGCCTACTTGGTGGAACACGAAACGTGATCGAGCGCCTCGGCCTTTCAATCCTTCTGGGTATGGGCGCGTTGACACTCTTCATGTTTCTCGCGGGGCTTCTGGGCCTGCCGATACGTCTCACGACATACCTGCCACTGCTGGCGATCCCAGCGTTGGACGGGATCCGTCGCATCGTGACGGAAGGTCGGTGGCGCATGTCACGAGGCGAGTGGTCCGCACGATGGCAGACGGTGATCGAGCTTCTTCACCCCCGTCATCCCCACTTCGTGACACCTCTCTTGATTGTGATTCTGTTCGTCCTGCTCACGATCTGCCTCCGATGCGTTCTCTTGCCGAACACGACCCGTGATTCCCTGGTGGCCTTCGATCTCCTGGGGCGAACCATCGCGACGGAGGAGCTGTTTCGTGTCAGCCTGTTCGACCACACCAATCTCGCCCGCGGGGGAAGCTATCCCCCATTCACCGCGCTCACCTTCGCGTGGGGCTATCAGGCGGGACTCACCGACGCGACGCAAGCGATACTGCTGCCGTTCATCGCGTTCGTCATCTGGATCTTTGGATTTGCCCGACGGGAGATGGGAGCAACGAGCGCCTATGCGCTCATGGCCGCGTGCCTTCTCTCTCCTGATTTCTATGGGTTTCTGCCGGTGCCGCTGACAAATCTGCCGCTGGTGATATTCGCTGACATCGCGATTCTCTATCTCTTCGTCGCGCTGAGAGATCGGAGCCGAGAGGAGGCGTGGCTCTCCGTCATCGCCATCACATTGTGTCTCTGGACGCGATCGGATGCGGTTGCGTTCTTAGTGGGCGCGTTCGCGACGATGCTTCTCTTCGGGAGGCGCCGGATCCCCGTGTGGCTTCGCCTCGTCTATCCCGTGCCGGGCCTCATGGCTCTCGTCCTCTGGCAGCTCTACATCGCCCACACGCTCGGCGAGACCAGTCTATCGCGGTTCACGACG
Source organism: uncultured bacterium (assembly GCA_964486455.1). Taxonomy (GTDB): domain Bacteria; phylum Eisenbacteria; class RBG-16-71-46; order CAZAMP01; family CAZAMP01; genus CAZAMP01. The sequence continues at coordinate 14,676 of CAZAMP010000072.1, forward strand.
CATCTCTTCTGGCACACCGAGCGCATGCAAGGGTTGATCTATGTAGGCGTGCGGCTGCTCTTCAGTGTCAGCACAATGGGGCTGGCCGCATGGTTTCTTGCCGCCGCAATGTGCTGGATGGGAGTGGCGCGACGAT
>CAZAMP010000073.1:0-13529 GCA_964486455.1 uncultured bacterium
CGACCCTCACAGGTACGACCTTACGATCGCGAGCCGGTCGTTCCATACTGTCTAGGCGGGCTCGTCCGCGTGCATCGGGGCTCGTGCGGGTCCAACGACCTCCTTCGCTAGGCCGAGGAGGTCGTCTTCCGGCCGATTAGAGAAAAATCCATCGCGAACTCTCCTTGCGGGACCGACTCACTGTATGTTATTGTTAATAGTTAGGTTAGATGGACATCCATGAGTTCGAGGCGGGGCCGTGTCGTGGGGATCTCATGACAGGGCCCAAAGACTGCCGAAGAGGAGGAGCAACGATGAAGAGCGGTCTCCGTTTCCTGGCGCTATCCGCGGTCATCGCCGTTCTGGCGAGCCCGGCATATGCGTGGTTCCCGTCCACCCCTCAGATAGAATTCGGTACGGCGACCTGGTGAGGCTACTGTCCAAGAGCCGCTTCCGGGATTGAAGCGAACAAGACCTGGTACGATAAGTATGAATTCGCCTCCATCGCCTACTTCGCAAGCTCCGGTGGCCTCGGATCCACCGCATCCACCACGCGTCTCGGCTACTACGCCATCAGCGCGTTCCCCACGGTGCTGTGGAACGGCACGATCCGTCAGGCCGGTGCCGGCACCGATCTGATCGACGGATCGCCCTACCGGGCTCTCATCATGAGCCTTCTGGATGACCCGTCCCACTTCAAGCTCACCATCAACTCGTTCGATCTCTCGGCCCCCGACGGCCATATCGACATGGACATCGAGGTCATGGAAGACGGGACCGATCCCACCGACATGATGCTCCGGATCCTACTGACTGAGGATGAGCTCCTCTATGGCGGGGACACGCATCATGATGCCACACGTTCCATGATCGAGGTTCCGGTTACCGTGAGCACGCTTGGGCAGATCCAAAACGTCTACCAAACGTTTTCCGTCGACGGGAGCTGGGTGGAAGAGAATCTCGAGATCGTCGCGTTCGTGCAGGACGACACCGGCCAGCAGGTTCACGCGAGCATTTCGAACCACCCGGCGCCGGACTACAGCCTCCGCTTTTATGCGCTCGGCGACCGCCAGGTCGTGGGTCCGGCGGGTGATCAGTATGATTTCGACACGTTCCGCGTCTACAACTTCGGCGCGGTGTCGGACAACTACACGGTCGAGGTGACCGGCACCATGCCCGGCGATTGGTCCACAGGCGTCTGCGATGAAGCGACGTGCTACGGAACCACCTATTCGCAGGTGCTGGCACCGGGCGAGTACATGGACCTTCACGTCATGGTCATCCCGGCATCAACCGGTTTCGCCTCGTTGACGCTCGAGATGCGGCAGGACAACCTGGCCCACGAGCATCCGCGCGAAATCCAGTACGGCTACTTCACCGACGACCTGGACGTGCTGATGGTGGACGACGACGGTGGCGAAACGCACGAGAGTTACTTCGCCGACGCGCTCGCCCACAACGGCTACACGTTCGGCGTGTGGAACCGCATGGCGGGACCCGCCCCGGCCCCGGTCCTGAGCGCTTTCCCGGTCGTCATCTGGGCAACCGCCCTCGCGTTTCCGACGCTCGACGACGATGACCGCGACGCCCTCGGCGCCTTCATGGACGCCGGCGGGTCGGCCTTCATCACCGGCCAGGACATCGGCTGGGAGCTGAACAACATCGGCGGCGCGGCGTACACGTGGTACCGCAACTACCTGCACGCCACCTTCATCAACGACGACACGAACCACTACGGCCTAGAAGGTGTCCCGGGTGATCAGGTATCCAACGGCCTGGATCTCTACATTCAGGGCGGGGACGGCGCGAGCAATCAGGAGTACCCAAGCGATATCGATCCGTACGGTGGCTCGTCCGACGTCATCTGGACCTATGATGCGAACCGGAACGCCGCCATCAAGGCGGACAACGGCACGTATCGCCTGGTCTACATGGCGTTCGGCTTCGAGGCGATCGACAACGCCGCCGACCGTAGAAACGCCATGCACCGCGTCATCAACTGGCTCACCTACGGGCCTCCGCTCAGCGCGGAAGAGCCCACGACGGTACCGAAGCCGAACCTGACGAGCGCGCCGAACCCGGCGACGGCGATGGCGACGCTCCGGTTCAATCTCCCGACCGCGGGAGACGCGAGCCTGAAGGTATACGGTATGGACGGACGGCTTCTGGGAACGCTCCTGGACGGCGCCGTTGATGCCGGTCCGCAAAGCCTCGTGTGGGACTTCACCGACGCGCAAGGCAATCACCTGCCCGCCGGCGTCTATGTCTATCGCTTGAAGAGTGAGGGCGTGGACATCTCGAAGAAGCTGCACCTGGTGCGGTAAGTCCAAACGTAGAGAACCCGGATCCTCTTGGAGGGTCCGGGTTCTTCTTGTTGTCTCGAAATCGGGAGGGCTATCTACCGACGATGGCCCGATATCACCGCGCGAACACGACCTTCTGCATCGCTGACCGATCGCCCGATCGTAGCCTGACGAAATAGACGCCGCTCTCGGCGGATCGTCCATCGCCACGCGCACCGTCCCACACCGCGACGTGCTCTCCCGCCGGGGTCCACTCATCCAGCAGTGTCACGACCTCACGGCCGCGCGCATCGTAGATGGATAGACGAACGTCGGCACCGCGCCGCAGGCTGAATCGAATGGGGGCCGTAGTCCCGACCGGATTAGGCGTCGACGCTGCCGCTAGACTCACCCACGCGGCGTTTCCGGTGTCGGTATGCTCCCCGTCCACCCCCGTGTTCTCGCACTCGGGAGGCAGATCGAACGCTTCGACGCCGTCGGTAAGCGACCCCGCGCTTCCCTGCTCGGCACCAAATCCGAGGCCCCTCGCGGCGAAGCCGCGCCAGATCGCGCAGCGGTTTTCCCCGCCGGTCAGCTCTTCATCCGCCAGCAATATGGCCTCTCGCCCGTCGACGAAGCCCGGATGACATGGGGCGAGCTTCATGCCGTCGATGACCAGTTGCAGGACCAGATTGTTTCCGCCGGTCGTCCAGTCGCCATAGATGTCGGGATTGAAACCATGCTCCCCGACGAGCTCCCAGTAGACCTGCCAGAGCATCGTCGCCCAGACGTTTCCCGTCCCGAACGGATACGAGAGCGATTTGATCGAGTCGTACGTGAGGGGATTCAGAACGAAATCAGTCGAATAGGGCGCGTCGCGGATGCCCGACCCCGTCGGCGGTTGACCGAAGATGTACGTGCCAACCCCGCGGCTCGTCGTCGCGGTCTCGGACGGATCCGCGGTCAAGACGAGCGCGATCCAGTCGGACCAGCCGACCGACATCCCGGTCGACTCTTGCGTATCGAGACAGTCGACGGTGGACGGTCCCCCCACGAGTCTCAACGTCACCGCGCGGCCGACCGCATACGACAGCGCGTAGCTCGAGAGTGCGCTGTCACGGCGGGGATTTGTGAGCGTGAAGAGCCCCAACTGGATGCGAGGCGAGCCGCCGTCGGGTGGCGTCACGACGGTGATCCCGTTCGTGAACGAACCGTCCTGCACCTCGATGAGAATCGGATCGCCGGCGATCCCTCCCGCTCCGTAATTGTTCTCCTGGAAGTTCCCGGCCGCCTCGTCGAAGCCGTAGCCGTAGAGAACGTCGTGAATGACATTGAGCCAGTAGAACGCGTTCGTTACCGACGCCGGACGATACGCCGCCGGATCATGGCCGAGGTCGAGCGGAAAGATAAACTCGAGTAGGGGGCCGCCGTCGGGCGCGCTTCCGGGATCGGGTTCGTTGTTCGCATCGATGTCGGTGTAGGCATAGACGTTGTTTCCGCGCGTGATGGTGAACTCGGCGCCCGGCGTGCCGTCGGTGTCGTGCCAACCAAAGGGGGATGCGTCGCCACCGTCGAGCGCGGGATCCAGTTCAATACTTCGCGGCCCGTCGTCCGGATACTCCTTCGGCTGAGCGAAGACCTCGTAGCTGTCGGGGTTGGGGACCTGTTCCTCCGCCCATCCCACCTCGAGCATCAGGGCGACTACCGGGACCAGCAAACACAACGCGATGCGCCTCGGAAGCATGGAACCTGGCATATCGCCCCCCTGAGAGCGGATGCGGCCGGCCGGATATTCGAACGTAGTACTGACAAGAATAACGTGAATCGAGACATTGCGGGGAGATAGGCCGGCGGAGACGCGTGGTGACGGCCCACGGCGTTTTGGAGATCCATTTACTACGTGCGAAGATGGTGTCAGGTTTCACGAAGTAACACATTAAATGACAGTATGTTAGGTGATTTTTCTGCGAATTCCTGCCAACCTTTCACGGCTCTCAACCGTCCAACTACATAGCGCAGAGATTGAGCGCGAATCACTTCGTCCCCTTTCAGATCAGGAGCAGGTCGATGTCATACCAGCGGTACTCCGTCGCCGCGCCGGCGACGCGCAACGGGCGCTGCGCCCTTGTCCTCCGTGGCCTCATGCTGACCACACTACTCCTGTGGCCCCTTGCGGCCCCGGCGACACCCACGTTCGAGACCCCGACGCAGGTACATGCCGTTCGAGTTACGTCGCCACCGCGTATCGATGGCATCCTGGACGACGACGCCTGGCAGCGTCCACCCAACAACGGACTCATCCAGCAAGAACCGGACAACGGCTCCCACCCGATTCATCTGACCGACTGGTGGATCAGCTATGACGACGAAGCCCTCTACGCCGCCTTTCGCCTCCATGACTCCGCCCCCGACTCCATCGACAGGTCGGTGGCCCGGCGCGACGCGCCACTTCTGACAGACGAGGTCTATCTCGAGCTGGACACTTTCAATGACGATCGAAACGGCTACCTCTTCGTGGTAGGGGCGGGTGGATACATCCTGGACGCGGTCATGTTCAACGACGGTTGGTGGGACAACTCGTGGGACGCGGTCTGGTCCTCCGCCGCGCGGGTCGACGCCGACGGATGGATCGCCGAGATGCGAATCCCTTTCTCTCAGCTCAACTTCCCGGACGACACCGAACAGGTGTGGGGGATCAACATCGTCCGCAACTGCAAGCGCTACCAATCGACCGACTATCTCTTCCACCGGCCGCGTGACGAGTCCGGATACGTCAGCCGATACCCGGATCTCGTCGGAATGAACGGCATCGAGCCCACCACGCGTCGTGAAGGCCTTGTCTATGGCGTGAGCAAGGGTGAATACCTGCAAGCAAGCGAAGGCGATCCCTTCAACGACGGATCCGAGCTGGAGTATGACGTCGGGGGCGATCTCAAGTGGGGACTCACTAGCAACCTGACGCTCAACGCGACGATCAATCCGGACTTCGGTCAGGTGGAGGTCGACCCGGCGGTCGTGAATCTGTCGGATTTCGAGACGTTCTTCCAGGAGAAGCGACCGTTCTTCGTTCAGGACGCGGGCACGTTCCGGTTCGGGCGCGACGGCACGAACAACAATTGGAACTTCAACTGGATGGATCCGATGCTGCTCTACAGCCGCCGCGTGGGTCGGTCACCGCAGCTCGGACTCTCCGGCGATGCCGACTACGTTCAATCGCCAGGCGGAACGACGATTCTCGGCGCGGCTAAGCTTACCGGCAAGACGGGCAACACGACCGTTGGAGCGCTGAGCGCAGTGACCGCCCGCGAGCATCACCAGCTCGCCCTCGACGGCGGATTCTCGAAGGAACTCGCGGAGCCCGCGACGGTCTACAACGTCGTCAGGGCCACACGATCGTCCGACGATGCCGACCACGAGTTCGGCGTCATGTTCACGGGGACCGAGCGAAACCTCTCCACATCGGCGAGCCGCGACGCGCTCCCCCGCCGGGCGTACGCGGGCGGCATCGACGGATGGACCTACCTCGACGGCGACCAACGATGGGCGATGAAGGGCTATGTCGCCGGCAGCTGGATCCAGGGCGACGCCGACGCGATCGACGGCCGGCAGCGCTCGTCGCGGCATTACTTCCAGCGGCCGGACGCCGATCACATCGACTACAACCCCGACCGGACGGACCTCGCCGGCTGGATCTCCCGCCTGATGATCAACAAACAGAAGGGCGACTACCGGATCAATGCGGCGTTCGGCGCGGTGTCTCCAGGCTTCGAGGTGAGCGACCTCGGCTTTCAGTCACGATCGGACAACATCAATACCCACGTTGCCGCCGGAAAGCGCTGGAGCGACCCGGTGGGGATTCTCCGCCGAGGCGGCTTCGATCTGGCGAGCTACTGGACGTGGGACTTCGGCGGCACGCGAACCGGCGGAGGCGCAGGCGCTTTCTACTGGGCCCACTTCACGAACTACTGGTCGATCGACGGAAGCGTCTTCTTCAATCCCAAGCGCGACGACACGCGAACGACCCGCGGCGGACCGACGATGCGCACGGCGATCAGCCGTGAGTACAGCTTCGGCGTACGGTCGGATTCCAGGAAGTCATGGGGTCTATCGGCACGGGGCGGCCAGAACTGGGGCGCGCCGGGCGAAAGGAGCGCCTGGGGCGGCGTCGACTTCGAAGTGAAGCCGACGAGCGCGCTCAAGCTGTCCGTCGGCCCGCATCTCAGCTGGGATCGCTACGGGGCTCAGTACGTCACGACTTTCGAAGATCCGCTCGCGACGCACACCTTCGGCTCCCGCTACGTCTTTGCCGACATCCTGTACCAGGAGATCTCCGCCAGCATGCGGGTGGACTGGTCCTTCACGCCGTTCTTGACGCTCCAGTCGTACGTGCAGCCGCTCATCGCCGTCGGTGACTACCGACGAATCAAAGAGTTCGCCGAGCCCGGCACGCGCGAGTTCGACGTCTACGGTGAGGCCGCCGGCACGTCCATCGACTTCGATCCCGAAGCCGATGAATACGCCGTCACGCCCGGTGGAGGCGGTGAGGCGTTCACGGTTTCCAATCCGGACTTCAACTTCAAGTCGCTGCGGTTGAACATGGTGCTCCGCTGGGAGTACAGCCCCGGATCGACCTTGTATCTCGTGTGGACGCGGAGTGGAACGAACTTCGATCGACCCGGACGATTCGATCTACGGGCCGACGCGGACGATCTTCTGAACGCGCCGAGCGATGACGTTGTGATGCTCAAAGTTACGCGCTGGTTCGACTTCTGACCCGCAACTCGTCCGCCAGGAGATTCGGATAGTCGGGTCCGGCCACACCGGAGCGCCGCCAGTGGATGGTGCGCCCGGCGAATCGGAAGCGCGTCAGCCGCCCCCAGTGCCGGTATCCAAATGACGGCAGTGCGCGTGTGGCCGACACGTTGTTGAGGTGGACGACGCTGATGAGATACCGACGCCCCTGCGGTCGAAGGATATCGATGACGTGGTTTCGCATGAGGGTAACGAGACCTCGGTGCCGGGCGGCCGGCACGGTGAAGACGTTGTGGAGATACACCACGTCCTCCGGGAGCCGGACACATTCCGGTCCCGCATACCCGAGATGGATGTACTCGGTATTCGCCCACATCGTCGAGATGACTTCTCCGTTCTCGAAGGCGGCGATGAGGCGGGACTTTCGGCCGAAGAGCTTGGGAAGGACTTCCATGTCGCGGTAGCCGGCGGCGAACCGCAACTGACCCACGTCTCTCCGCCGCACCTCTTCGGCGTGCACACCGTCCGATCGCGCCTCAGGCCGGTTGATCGCCAGACAGTCGGTGAGATCCAGATCCCGGACATGGACATCCAACGAATGCACGCTTCGGACAATCCGCAAGCGTGACAGCACGCGAAGCAGCGTCTCCCGTAGACCCAGGTGGCGCACCGACCATTTGGGTGCCGGTCCTGAATGAACGTACGTCTCCCCGGAGAACCGGTCCTTCGTGACCGGAGAGCGGGCTGTTCTGACGCCCGCGGCGGCCCGCATCGCGAAACCTCCTGGAGTTGCAGGTAGTTGCGACGAGCGCGTCAGCACGATGTCCCCGTCGACACGCCCCACGCTCTCTCTTTCGGCGCCACCGGGAGCCTCCTGAATGACCCAGCGTCCGATGGTCGCCCCGTGTCTTCCGGAGTCCCCGAAAGGCGACCTTGGCGGCCCAGATTGCCTGTTGACACGAGTTTGTGATGTCATTATCCTTTTTGTTCTCAGTGACGCTCACGTCCGTATGTTAGCGGAATTAAAGGCGTTATAAGATCTTCTAATGCTGGCCACTCAACGTCCGAGGTGGACATGTCGGTGCCGTTTTCACAGCAGGGAATAGACAGGGCGTTCATCGGCAAGATCGCGTCGATCAGCGGTGAGCCGTTCAAGACGTGCATGCAATGCGGGACGTGCTCGATCGTTTGCCCAATGGAAACGAGCATGGAGTTCACACCCCGAAAGATCATGCATCTGACCGGTTGGGGACAGAGGGAAACGCTTCTCGCAGCGAACACGCCATGGATTTGCGCATCGTGCCACGCCTGTGAGGTGCGGTGCCCACGCGGGATCGATATCCCGCGGGTGATGGAGAGTCTCAGGCAGCTCTTTCTGCGTGAGAACGAGAACTACATTCGCCCGGAGAGTCTCGACAAGGAGACGATCGCCGAAGTCCCTCAGATGGCGATCGTGAGCGCTCTCCGCAAACACACTGCGTAAGGAAGCCGCAATGAAGATTGGATACTATCCGGGCTGCACACTCAAAGCCAAGGCGCGGAACCTGGAGGATTCGGCGATCCACTCGCTGAAGACGCTCGACGTCGAGCTGGTGGAGCTGGATCGATGGAACTGTTGCGGCGCGGTCTACAACCTGGCCGATGATGACCTGGTTCACTTTCTAGCGCCGGTGCGGGATTTGATCCGGGCGAAAGACCAGGGTTTCGACGCCGTCGTCACGATCTGCTCGATGTGCTACAACACGCTCGCCCGCGCGAACCTGATGATGCGCGAGGATCAGGAGAAGCGTGAGGCGCTTAACGCCTTCATGGACGAGGAGAGCGACTACACCGGTGAGGTGAACGTCATCCACCTCCTCCCCTTCCTTCGGGATCAGATCGGGTGGGATCGTCTCCGCGAGGCGGTCAAGGTCCCGCTCGAGGATCTGAAGCTCGCCCCCTACTACGGCTGCACCCTGACCCGTCCGCGCGAGATTGGAATCGACGAGGGCCTGACCCCTCGGGTCTTCGAGGACTTTCTCAGCGCGCTGGGGGCGACGGCGGTGGATTTCCCCGAGGCCCAAACGTGTTGTGGCTCCTACAACATCCTTTCCAACCCAGAGGCGGCACTCACGGCCGTCGCCGAGATCGTCGGCGACGCGCGGCGACAGCAGGCCGATGCCATGGTCATGAGCTGCCCGCTTTGTGACTACAACCTGGGGCGTCGGCAAGACGACGCGCTCAAGAACAGTGATGACGGTTCACCGGTTCCGGTCCTCTACTTCACCCAGCTTCTGGCGCTCGCCCTCGGACTGGGGCCTGAAGCCATGAGATTTGATATCAATCCGGAGGCAACGCGCAGATTCCTCGAGGAGCGCAAGCTCCTGGTGTCTGCCTAGGTTGGCGAATTCGGTTCCGCCAAGAGAGGTTTGCATGAGCACCACTCAGACACCCGACGCGGCCGCCGAGGCCGTGAAGTCGGAGATGACCCCCATTTTCATCATGGGAAAGAAGTACGACGTGCCCGACAGCCTCACGATCATGAAGGCGATCGAGTACGCCGGCTACAAGTACATCCGCGGCGCCGGCTGCCGAGGAGGTATCTGCGGCGCCTGTGCCACCGTCTACCGCCTGCCGGACGACTACCGCATCAAGGTCGGCCTGGCGTGCCAGACGGTGGTCGAGCCCGGCATGCATCTGACCCAAATCCCGTTCTATCCGTCCACGCGCGCCGTCTTCAGCATCGATGAGCTCGAAGGGACGGCGGAAGAGATCTGGAAGCTCTACCCTGAGCTTTTCCGCTGCCTCGCGTGCAACGCCTGCACCAAGGTCTGCCCGATGGATGTCCAGGTCATGGACTACGTCGCCGCGATCAAGCGGGGCGATCTCGAGCTGGCCACCGAGCTTTCCTTCGATTGCATCCAGTGCGGACTCTGCACGACACGTTGCATGGCCGAGGCATCGCAATATCACATCGCACAGATGGCGCGGCGGCTGCGCGGCAAGTTCCTCGCGACGCCGAGTGAGCACTGCGACAAGCAGGTCGAAGCGATCGCGGCGGGCGCCTATGACGAACCCGTGAACAAGCTGAAAGACTATGGCTTCGTGGATCCTTCGACGCACGAGATCAGCGACGCCATCAAGGAGATGAAGGAACTATACGTCAAACGTCAGATGGAGCCGCATTCGGCTGAAGACAGCTGGACGCCCGACGACGATTTCGCCACTCTGAAGAACTAGAACGCGGAGAAACACAGTGCCATATCCAGAGGGATTGAAAGAACTCATCAAGGTCGTGGAGAAGACGCGACCCGAGCGCGTGGAGAAGAAGAAGGCCAGCGAGGAGTTTCCCGCGCTGAGCCTCGACGAGCGCGACGTGGTGCTCAAGAAGTTCCACCCGGACGTGAACGAAGAGGGACGCCGGGAGATCCGCGTGGGCCCAACCAAGGGCTACCGGATCTGCCACGAGATGGTGGACCTTCTCGAGGCCTACAGCCGCGTCGAGCCGTCGAAGGTCGATCTCACGAAGCCCGACCTCGAGACCGATGTGCTCGTGCTCGGCGGGGGCGGTAGCGGAACAGCCGCGGCGCTTCTCGCCCAAGAGCAGGGCGCGCGGGTCATCATCGCCACGAAGCTCCGTCACGGCGACGCCAATACGATGATGGCGGAGGGCGGAATCCAAGCGTCCACGAAGGGCTGGAAGGATTCCCCCTACTACCACTATCTGGACATCATAGGTGGCGGCCATTTCACGAACGTCCCCGAGCTGGCGGAGACGCTGGCGAAGGAGGCCCCCAGCGTGATGCAGTGGCTGCTGGATCTCGGCTGCAACTTCTCCAAGTACGACGACGGCACGCTCAAGACCATGCATGGTGGTGGAACATGCCGAAAGCGCATGCACTTCGCGGCCGACATCACCGGCGCCGAAATGATGCGTACAGTTCGCGATGAGGCCCGTAATCGCGCCGATGATATCGGCGTCGTCGAGTTCTCACCGGCCGTCGAGCTGGTGCTCAACGAAAAGGGGCATTGCGCGGGCGCCGTTCTCTACAACATGGAGACCGAGGAGTACCTCCTCGTCAAGGCAAAGGCCGTGGTGATGGCGACCGGCGGCAGCGGCAGGCTCCACGTCCAGGGCTTCATGACCACGAACCATTACGGGGCAACGGCGGACGGCATCGTGATGGCGTACCGGGCGGGCGTGCCGGTCTGTTACCTGCACACGATTCAGTATCACCCGACCGGCGTCGTGTTCCCGGAACAGGCCGAAGGCATCCTCATCACGGAGAAGTTCCGCGGCGCGGGGGCCAACCTGGTCAATGTCGAGGGCAATCAGTTCGTCTTCGAGCGCGAGCCCCGCGATATCGAAGCCGCGTGCATCATCCGCGAATGCACAGACGTGGGCAGAGGCGTACCCACGCCGACCGGCAAGTTCGGTGTGTGGCTCGACAGCCCGATGCTGGAACTCATGTTCGGTGAGGGCTACGTGAAGAAGGAGTTCCCCGGCAAGTACATCATGTACAAGCGATTCGAGATCGACATCAGCAAGGAGCCGATGCTGATCTACCCGACGCTCCACTACCAGAACGGTGGGCTCGAGTTCAAGTCGACCGGCGAGACCAGCGTGCCCGGCCTGTTTGTCGCGGGCGAGGTGGGTGGCGGTATCCATGGCGAGAACCGTCTGATGGGCAACTCGCTTCTGGATATCATGGTCTACGGCCGCATCGCGGGGAAGGCCGCGGGCCATTACGCCGCCAATGGAGCGGAAGACGCCGCTCTGAGCCTCGCGCACGTCGAAGCTTACAATAACGAGGTGAAGGGGATCGACATCCCCCCGACCCGCATCGCTCCGCTCCTTCTGCCTGACTATACGTTGGAACACGTGAAGGAGAAGCAGCTCACGGCGAACTACGAGGGCAGCATGCGGTAGAGCCGGGGCGGCTCGTCGGGATCCGGCGCCTATCTGGAAAGCTTCCGCTCCAGCCGGCTGCGGAGTATGCCCAGGTACTTGTTCAGGAAGTTGCCTCGAGAGAGAAAGACGAGGACGGGAGGGCGCCGGACGCCCATCCTTTGCAGCTCAACCTGGACCTTTTCGCTGCGCGGATCGATCGCCAGGGCTTTCTGAAACGTCTCGAATGCCTGCCGCCGTTTCTTCCGAAAGAGATAGACCCGCCCGAGATTCACGAGGACATCGACATCGTAGTACTTTCGCTCCGCCGCCTCTTCACATAGGTGTTCCGCTTCCGTCAGTCGTCTCCCCCGAAGCCCCAAGGCCAGTCCGTAGTATGACTTGTATTTCGCCGAGTCGGGCTGGAGCTTGCAGGCTTTCTCGAAGAAGAGCTCGGAGTCGCCGGATCTGTTCCGCATCCTGAGCAGGGCCACTCCCGCCTCGAACAACCTCTCGGGATCGTCCGTCGCTCTTGCTCGGGCGACGGCCCGTTCGTGATCTCTTGCAGATCGGCGTTCGAAGCGAAGCATGATTCTCACCCACCAGACGGTTCACGTCCACCGTGCCGCAGCATGCCGCCGGCCTCGGGAACCGTAGTTGACACAGATCTAGGGGAATCTTCGCCAGAATCGCCTCATATCTGAACGCGCAACCGTTTGGCGCGTGCGACGCCGGGAACCCCTCCAGCCCTCAGGGGAAAGGAAACCGCCCCTGATCATCACATTGGCGGTCCAGAGAGGTGGTTCAGGGCAAATCCAGGGCATAGAAAACCGGGGGGGCCCGACAGTGGACCGCCCCGGTTGCGGATTCAGTGCTCGAGTCGTTCTAGGCTGATCGACGCCGGCGAACGAGATAGCCCCCGATCAGGCCGCTGCCCAGAAGCAGCAGGGACGCGGGCTCGGGAATCACGTCAGTAGGTTCTCCGTCGACACGCGCCCATTCCTCGAATCCATCGTTCGAGGCGTACGCGCCGCCGGTCGCCCCGAATTCCGACATCAGGTACAGGTACTGGTCGGTGTGCGACTCGAAGATGTCGTAGGGCAGATAGGCCAGCATGTCTCCCGACCCACTCCCCGACTCGAGGCTATAGTCCATGTAGACGGTGTTGTCTCCACCCATGTCCATGTCGTACAGCAACGTGCCGAAGGTATTGAGATCACCGAGCGAGTTGTAGTCCTTCGTCGGTGCCACGAACAGCATGAGCTGGTCGAGGGACAGAAGGGGCTTGTGATTCTGCTGGTTGATGTCCAGCATGAACCGGATGGAAGGAACGCCATTCAGATCGACGACGCCGAAGTCACTGACGAGGATGGAATGCGTCCAGATGCCGGATTTCTCGTTCATCGCATACGGGCCATCGGAATTCACGCCGATCTCGGTGCGATTGTGCTGGATGCGAAGAAACGGATCGATAACCCCGGTCCCCGTGGATTGCTCGTCGATCTGCACGAAGTAGGCGTCACCGATTGTGCCCGACGCTCCGGCAGTAGTGATGTCCACGATGAACGCGGATGCCGGCATCGCCACCAGCATCGGAGTTAAGCTCGAAAGTTGTGTGTGAAGCCTGAAAAAAGGCGGCGTATCCTAGG
>CAZAMP010000074.1:0-11466 GCA_964486455.1 uncultured bacterium
TTCGGTAGATCGGCTGGGTGTCCAGAATCCTACGGTTGTTCGTGATCGACAACACTACGCACGTTTCACGACTTGAGTGCACGCGAGATCGCAAACCACCCGGAAGTGGACACCACATCGGCGGCGGTGGAAATGGCGATTTCTCGATGTCGCGCTAGCCTGGCAGCATGCATGAAACGGAAGGGAATGGATTCCGGGGACATTCCGCCGGGCACCTTCGTCAGGCTCTGGGAGACCATGGTCGCGTCGGTCCCGACCGGCTCGGTGACTATGGAGGAACAGCTTTCTCTCGTCCTGCGGTCTGAAGATCGGGTCGGATCGGCTGGCATGGATGAGATGCCGGAGGTTCCATGACAGCGACAGTGATGATCGCGATGTGACCCGAGGGAGAGCATGACCACGCCAGAAAGCGCTGGAGAACTCAGACGATCAAAGGCATCCGGTGAGGAGTAGATGCCGCGATGACGAAAGAGACGACACCCACCCACGACGACACACACGTGCCAGACGATGAGCTAGTTGAACTCGCGTATGGCGTGCTGGAGTCCCCCCGTCGCGACAGAGTGCTCGACCATGTGCGGTCGTGTCCGGATTGTGAGCACCGCTTCCAGCGTGAAGTGGGTGAGTACGCCCGTGTGCTGTCGCGTACCCGCGACCAGAGCACTCCCAGGGAGAGGATTGTCGGGACGCACGATCCATCGTTGGGTCGCTCGGGACGTTGGAAGCGGGCCCTGCTACTGCTGCCGGTGGCGGCGGTGTTCGCCATCGCTCTACTCAGGCCCGGAACGGATGTAGTGACGCTCAACCCTGAGGAATCGAGCTTCTGGATCCCGACGGATCTTGAGATCATGCACCTTCGGCGCCCGGGCGTCGATCAAGCCCTGGAAGCGAGAAAAGAACGAGCGCTCGAGGCCTACGACTCGCACGACTGGAGTACCGCCTTGATCGAGCTTGAGAAGATGGGGGTTGGCCCGAGCTGGAACGATCCCCTTCCGATCTATCTCGCAGATTGTCTGGTACGAGCGGGCAGGGCTGAGGATGCGATCACTATGATCTCCCGTCTGAGCGCCGGATTGTTGCCGGCTCCGTGGAGGCAGTACACGCACTGGATCCTCTATCGGGCCTATCGTGACAGAGGTTTCGAGGATGAGGCCCGGGAAGCCCTCCGGCGGGTCGCAGATGATGGCGGTGAGCTGGGTGAAACTGCCGCGCAGGCGCTCTCACACCCGTGATTCAGTAGCCGGCGCCTCCAATGAATCGGAACCCGGCCCAGTAGACTGGGTGGGCGTATCGTGCCACGCCGCTCTCGTCCAAATGACTGCGCAACCACCGCTTTGCCGCGATCAGTGCCGCGGCGGGTGCGAGGACCCGGTTGTCGTCGGTGGTGCCGGTGAGGTGCGCATAGAAGCGCTTCATCAGAATATAGGTGGCCGCGTCATCGACCGGCCAGATGCTCGCGATGATCCCCCGAGCTCCTGCTCCAAAGAACGCCTGACGTCCGAGGAACTCCCCCCACACATAGCCCGTGCCGCGACCCATTCGGCAGGCGCTCAGGACCACCAAGGAGTTGTCGAACTGCCATCCGTAGACGATGCGATCGCTCGTGGCCACTCGGGGACGACCGTCACTGGAGGGGAGTATCAGCCCCATACGTTCGGGATCGGTGGGGATGTAGCCGTGCCCAATCATATGGACGAGACCGTACTGCTCGAGCCGACCGTCTTGTGACCAGGAACGCAGCTTGTCGTAGGTCTCCGGATCTCCGATGAGGGCATCCCCATCGATAGCATCCAGTACTGTCCTCATCTCATCGTGCAGGTGCGAAAGCTCGGCGAGCTGCCGTGCGCCTTCATCGGTTGAGTGTGGTTCTACCGGAAAGAACTCCGAATCACGCATCCGGTGATCCTCGATCGGGTCCACCGTCGCATCGCTGAAGCTGCCGACCACCAACGCCCGGGGGATCGCCGTGTCTCTGCTCTCGGAGAGCATGAGGAAGGCGGTCGCGGACGGGGTGTAGGAGATCGAGACTAGCTCGATCAGCTTCTTGTCGTCTGGCAGGTTCAGCATCTCGAGAGGCAGGAACTCGCTCGCACCCTCGCCGATGAGATGCTTCACCCCGGCGAAGTGATCGGATAGAGGGTGCAGACTCAGCTCTGACCATTCGCGCGTTGCCGCGTCGATCCGCTGGTCCTCCGGGATCCACACTTGCCAGGTGCTGGCCCGGAGAAGTGCATTCTGGAGCCAGCCCGCCCCCTCGCGGACCACACGCACCGCCTCATCACGCTCGAACCGGTAGATTCGTTCCCAGCGGACCTCACCGTCCCCACGGAGCACGTAATTCCATTTCCAGGCTTGAATCCCTGCGCGGGGCCGCCGCTTGTCACCACCGAACCAGGCCGCGACCGTGCCCATCATCGCCGCGTCCGGCCCCAGCACAGACGCCACGTCGACGGGATCGGGGACCTCCGGGCGATGTTTCTCGAGGTAGTCGCGCTCGAGGGCCCAAAGTCGCGCGCGGAGATCGAGGATCCGATGGAGAGTTTCCCAGTCCTCAGTACTCGCCAGTGTGTCGGGCCAGTCCTCGCTAGCCTCCAGATACTCCGATCGGGCGGAGGCATGGCGCGGGTAGGTTTCGGGATCCCATTCGGACCAGCGCGAGAGGGCAATGTACTCATCGCTGAGAAAGCCGTTCTTCTTCTGGCTCTCAACCCACGCTTCCTCTTCCCGCCCGAGTTCCAGGAGAATCAGCGCCAACTCGGCCCGTCCCACCGGTGGAATCAGGCGCCGGGAGAGTCCCGGGAAGAGACCAGATCGGGCCGTGTCGAAGATCTCTGCACCGGTCCGATACAGCTGCTCCGCCTGGGTCAGGTCCCCCTGCAGCACCGCATACTCGGCGAGAAGCTCGAGGACCGTAGCCAATCGCGTATGCCGGTTGAGACCGATCCGACGCAGGATCGACTCGGCTTCGCGGAGCACGGGCAGCGCACCTTCGCGGTCGCCGCTGTGCCAGATGTTCCAACCGTACCAGGTCAGCGCGTCGGCCAGTGCAAACTCTGACGCCTCCGATCTCCGGAGTAGCTCTACCGCGGAGTGGAATCGTGGGAGCGCGATGTCGTATCCCTCATGACGTGCGAAATCCGCTTCGGCGAGGGCCAGCATGGCCTCGAGGACGGTAGGCTCAGCTCTTCCGGCGATTGTCTCATCGACGATCTGGCGGGACTCCTCGTAGCACTGGGCGGCCTCGTCGCGTGCCCACATGAAGCGGTTGGCGAGACCACGAATCACCAGTGTCCACGCTAGATCAGCGTGATTCTGCCCAAGATGGTGCCTCTGCTGGTCTGTGCACAATCTCAAGAGGTCGGCGGAGAGTCCCTGGTTTCCCCCCAGGTGCGCGACACGCCCCACGGTGGCAAGTGCGGTCAGCGTCCGGCGGTCATGGGGTCCGTGAGTGGAGAGAGCGGACTCAAGCTCTTCGACGGACAGAGAGAACGCCGAGACCTGATCCTGCTCGACGACAAGTTGCTCCACCTCGGCCCGGAGGTCCCAGGGCGGTGTTGAAGGATCACCCACCGGTTCCGCGAAGGCGTTGATCCACGCCAGAAGGACGAAGCCGAATGCGAGGCCGGGTCGAAGGGGAATCAGTCGCCGTGCACGTGGGTTTCGGACTTCGCGGGGGAACATAATGCTCCTAGAGTCGGATCCGTCCCGAGGTTTGTGAAAACGGGAAACGGCGCAACCTCCTGACTGGAACAAGTCAGCCGGCCCGGAGTGGGCCTGGAGGAATCACCATGAGCCAGTCTAGCACGACTCCACTCGCCCTTCCTATCCGTTGTACGTCGTCAGACTCTTCCACGGCGGCGATCGATACGGTTGGCGCCGATGTAGACTCCGCGGTCGTGCGGTTCTATGGCATGTCCTCATGCTGTGCATTGAATTCATCCAATCGCGACTGCCAGTGTAGACGTTGCTCTTCGTCGCCCAGTCCTTCATACACGCGGGTTGCCACCCATAGGGCCCACCGTTTGTAGGTGAGCGACGAATCGGAACTGGGTTGAATGATTTCGTTCGCCTGGATGATGTGGGGCTCCGCTTCCTCGAAGCGGTTCAGTTTGATGAGCACATCGCCCAGGACGAGATGGGCGCTTCCTCGCTCAAAGTCGCCGCTGGGAAGAACTCGCTGTACTCGCTCCACGTACTCCCTGGCCAGCGGTTCGGCTGCCTCCGGCTTGTCGCTTCTCACGGCCAGGATCAGATTCCGCAACTCATCAAGCGAGTTTGGATGATCCTCTCCATAGATGGACCGAAAGATCGCCAGCGCCGCGCGGTGGGCCTCCGCAGCCTCCTCGAACCGTTTTCGGTAGCGCAGGAATGAACCGAGGTAACGGAGCGAGTGCGCCGTCGCACTGTCGTATTCACCGTTGTGCCGTTGTGACTCCTCGACGGCCTCACGGAACAACCGCTCGGCTTCGTCATTCTCGTTGAAGGTAAAGAGAATGATGCCGAGCCATCTCTTGCTTCTTAGAAGCGTGGGATCGCCCGGCGGAGAAACCGCTTCCAGAATCTCCACCGACTTGCGGATGAGGGCGGCGGCTTCCTCGCGTTCCGGGCGGCCGTAGTTCAGGAAGTACTTGGAGTACCCTTGATTGCCGTAGAGGAAACCCACCCTGGCATCCTTCTCTCCGTATAGTTCTTCGTGGATGGAGATCGCTTCGGGCAAGAGGTCCTCCATTTCCTGGAAGTCGGAGCGCCCATCCCTGCCCCGAAGCGCAGAGATCAGGCCGTAGAGGGACTCAGCAATGTCAGGGTGTCTCGGCGGTAGGATCCTGCGTCTCGTTTCCAGCGCCTCACGGAGGTGTTTGAGCTGCTTCTCTTTTTCGCCCACGGCACTATAGGCGCCACCTATCGCGATCTGCACCTCCGCTTGAATGTCCGGTTGATCCGAAAGCCCGGCAATCCTCTCTTCGGCGCCGTCGAGCACCTCGCTCACCTTGACGTCCCGTCCCTTCAGCCGTGGATCGAGCGATTCGAACATGTCCTGAAGAAAACCGCTGATCTGTGTGGCTTTGCCCGCCTCGGCATCCGCACGGGCGTGTTCCCGGCGCTGCTCGGTGAACATCACCGACATCGTGATGCCAAAAGCGACCAGCAAAACAAACAATGCAACGACCAACGCAAACGGTGCCCGATGCCGGTTCACGAGCTTTCGGAACTGGTACGCGGCGCTCGGGGGGCGGGCCAGGATTGGCTGACTGGTGAGGAAGCGTTCGATATCGTCGGCCATCGCCAGGGCGCTTTGGTACCTGCGATCCGGGGCCTTCTCGAGCGCCTTCAGGATGATCGTCTCGAGGTCTCCGCGAAGTGTTCGCAGCGCGACGCTTGGACGCGATGGGGCCTCGTCGCAGATCATTTGGATCGCTCTGGGAATCGATGTGTCCCGTATGTCATAGGGATGTCGATCCGTCAGCATCTCGTAGAGAATCACGCCGAGTGAATAGACATCGCTTCGGAAATCGATGCCATGCTGGTCGCCGAGCGCCTGTTCGGGACTCATGTAGTTCAGCGTGCCGAGTATCTTGCCGGCGCCGGTGGCCATCGTCGTCAGCGTGACGTCGGATTCGGTGATCTTGGCGATACCGAAGTCGAGGATTTTCACACGCGGCCCGGGGGCGGACGACGTGTCGCCGCCCACACCTTCCGTCTCGTGTACGACAATGTTCGAAGGCTTCAGGTCGCGGTGAATGACGCCCCGTTGATGGGCGTAGTTGATGGCGTGGCAGATCTGCAGAAAGATGCGGAGTCGCGTGTTGAGCTCCGCCTGGACGGGCTCGCCGGAAACGGACCGCGCGCTGAGATAGTCGTCAAGCCGCTTCCCGCGCACCAGCTCCATGGCGAAGAAGTGCTCACCATCATCGGTCCGGCCCGCCTCGTAGATCGACGCGATCCCCGGGTGGCTAAGCTGAGCGAGCGCGAGCTGTTCGCGCCGAAAGAGCCGGATGTGTTGCTCGGATACGTAGGAACCGGTTCGAATCACCTTGAGCGCGACCGGGCGGGGAGGGGATCGTTGCTCCGCCTCATAGACGATTCCCATTCCCCCTCTGCCCAAGACACTCTTGATCTTGAATCCGCCGATCTCTTGAGGCAGGTCCCCTACGGAATCCGAGTCGGTGGGAGAGATCTCCGTTCCCTCGAGCAGTTCGCCTATGCCTCCGGTCTTGAGAACTTCGGGGAGAGCACGATCAGAGTCGAGGAGGGATTGGGCCTTGGCCAAAAGCTCGGCATCATCCGCGCACGCCTCGGCCACGAAGTCCGCGCGTTCGGATTCCGGCAGCTTGGCGGCCTGAAGCAGAATCCTCTTCAGGCGCGCGAACTGCTGCGGGTTCATGATTCGCCGCCGACCGACACGCGTGAAAGAGCCACGTGAGCGAATCTCCGTTCAGTTCGGTCAACCTATCTGTGAAGCGCCCCGCCGATCGGCGCCTCTCGACACTCGCATACCGCGAGACTTCGGAATTGTCGCTTACTGCAAAAGTTGTGTCTACCGATCACGACTGCGCCGATTGCCGCCGATACGTTCCCGGCGCCACACCCGCGAAGCGCTTGAAGACTTTGCTAAAGCTGGCTTCTGCCTGATAGCCCACCGCCTCGGCGATCTCCGCGAGACTCAGACGGTCATGTCGGAGATGGTTCGCCGCCACCTGCATTCGCCATCGGGTCAGGTACTGCAGTGGCGGTTCTCCGACCAGCGCGCGAAATCGCGCGGAGAACCCCGAGCGGGACATCCCGATGCGCGCGGCGAGCGCGTCCACCGTCCAGTTCGCGCCGAGCTCCCGGTGGATCAAACCGAGTGCGTCAGCGATCTGTGGGTCACGCAGTCCAGCGAGCCAGCTCGGATCGGGTTGCGTCTGCTCTTCGAGATGCGCGCGGACCACTTGTATGAAGAGCGCTTCGGTGAGCCGATTGATCAGCGCCTCTCCACCCGCTCGCTCCGAGGTGGCCTCGGCGGCAATGAGGTCGAGTGTGGTTTCGAGCCAGGAGTGGGCGCGCCCGCCTTCGCCTCTCAAGTAGACGACCTGCGGAAGCACCGATAGCAGTGGGTGCACCGCGCCGGTATCGAAGCGAAAGTATCCGCAGATGATGGTGGTCGGCTCGCCGCCACCACCAAAGGTGAGGGGGCTGCGGGAACAGATCGGACCGGGACTCTTCGCATGGGTGGCGATGAGCTCCGGTAGCAGCGTTGCCGGGGTGGCCGGGTCATCGGCCAACGCATGGGCGTTCCCCCGCGGAAGCATCACCATGTCGCCGGCTTCCATCCGAAGCGGCTCACCGAGCCGTTCATCTTCCATCCGCAGCCAGCAGCGCCCCCGACGCACCACGTGGAATTGCGCGGCGTCGCTCGCGGGGAGTCCCATGCCCCAGGGTGAGCTCAGCTCGGAGCGGCAATAGACGCTGCCGCTCAGGTGGACCGTCTCCAGGATGTCTGCGAGAGCGTCCATGACTCAAGGCTCATACTGGATGATTGGACACAAATGATACACGATCTATCATTGATAAACCAAATGCTGTACAATACAGTACGTACTCTCCAGCGACAGCACAATCCCGAAATGCAACCGTGCTTGACGCGGTCGTTCCATATCAGCGGATGACGGTGACGCGTCTCGTGGCCAGCCGGGAGCCGGAGCGAAGCTCGAGGAAGTAGACACCGGAGGGCAGATGCTCCGTCTCCCACCTGATGGTCTGGCCATGGGGCCCGACCGGAGCTTCGATGAGCTTCTCGATCAGGCGCCCGCTCGGATCGTAGACCGAGAGTGACACCGGGGCGTTCGACGGTGCGCCGACGAAGATGGTCGCGCTCGACGTAGAGGGATTCGGAGCGCAGCTCAGGGCGAGTTGGGGTGTATGGGGATGACTGGGATCCACCGTATCCACGCTCAACGGAAACGCCACGTACTCGGCCGCATCCACATCACCGTCCCCGTTTCCGGTCGGTGCCTGCGCAACGAGCGCTCCACCGTCGGGCGTTTGATACCCTCCCACACAGAGCCAGATCGTTTCTGGTAGCTCGCTTCCGAGATAGAGCGCCAGATCGACCGAGCCCTCGAGATAGCTCCCCGATGCGTTGGCGACGCCCTGTGACAATACCGTCTCGCCCGCGTCGAACCATCCGCTCCAGTTGTTGTCGTTCTCGTTCGCAAGATAGAGCGTTCGATCGGCGACGGTTCCCGCCTTGGCCCAAGGCGCCGACACGGGTGTCGTGAGATCGACGCCGATGAAGATAAAATGGTCGATCTCCGTCGTGGATCCGACACCCTGTGTCGCGACGTAGAGTTCTTCGCCGTCCCAGTCGACATAGAGGTCGAATCCGTCGCCCGAGGTGAGAAGGGTCGCGTTCTGATCGAGCGTTCCGTCGATGACGTGCGCGGGCGCGTCATCGATCCACACGTGCTGGATGGGGCTTCGCTTCACGTTTCCCTGCGTGTCTTCCGCCTCGACGTAGTAGTCGGCGAGCACATCCGATAGCCCCGTCACATGAATGTAGTACTCGTCGGCGATGTATGTCGGAAGCTCGAAGAAGTCGAGGCTGGGATCGTTCAGGTAGTTGCCGTCCGGGAAATCTCGGTAGGTCATGTCGAGCGTCTGCCACTCGCCGACGCCGGGTCCACCCGCGTATGTCTCGTTCTCGACGGTCTCGATCGGATTCGCGCCGTCGGCATCCAGACGGTACTTGAACTCGACGCGGGCGATACCCGATACGTCGTGAGCGAACGTCCAAACCCAGAAGTCGGTCGCCATGTCGGCCCCGTCGCCGCCGGGGTAGCCCCAGAGCGATCCGCCACCCTTGCCGCCCGGATTCCACGGAAGTCGTTGCGGCAGCCAGATCGTGGGCGCCACCGTGTCACCGCCGCCCGCGATGACCGAATCGGCGTGAAGGACGGCTTCATTGCAGGCGAGCGTGGCCTTGACTTCCATGTCGATCGCGTTCCCGTAGTACATGTACCCGCTCTCGTACCCCGTGAGGAGGAAGTGCCAAGCGCGTTCCACGCTCGTCGCGCCCAGCGTCGGGTCGTAGATCCGGGACGGATCGGGCGCGCCGCCGATCGCCTCGGCAGTCTCGACGTGGTTTTGCGCGGCGGTCAACACCGCCCAGTTCCTCTCGTCCGTCGCCCACCCGTTCGGGATGTCGAAGCCGCCGCCCGAGTCGTGAAGCGGCCAGTTCCAGTTGATGTACTGCGGTGAGCCGAAGTCGCCGTCCGCGTTCACCCAGCCGCCGTCCTCGACGTGAACGATGTCGTCGACCGGCACCGGATGATCCGCGAGGAACTCGAAGACTGTGGTGGGCTCATATCCGGCCGATGCTGCGGCGTGGCAGAAGTTCGTGACGTTCTCATAGTAGTATGAATAGCCGCCCGCCCAATGATTGTCGCCGTCGTGGGCGAAGAGAAAGATCATGGGATGGGCGGGGTCGTTGTACCCGGCAACGGCGTCGATCTGTCCCGTGCCGTAGGTCGACTGCCCTTCGTCCCATCCATGCGCGTTTGCGGCCGGGACTACGACGAGCGATGACGGAACGCCCGTGTCGGGATCGATCCATTGCGCGCGGTGTGGTTGGTGCCCGAACGGCGGCGGGATTTTCACCGTCACGCCGCGACTGATGTAGATGCCGTGGTAGTACCCTTGTGCGGGATTTATCTGGTCGCTTCGGTTGGGTGGATCGCAGAGATCTTCGATCGGGTCCCACGGATAGTCCGCGCACGCCCGGGAGATGTGGACGTCGGGTACGATGGCCCAATCGACGTTCTCCTCGACGAGCACGGGGATGAGCCGTTCCGAGAAACACATCTCGGCCGGGAAATAACCATAGCTCGCCGGCTCCGAATCCCACGCGCTGACGTAGGCGGCCTTCGCGACCTGAAGCTCTTTCCGAAACGCGTTCTCATCCATGAGCGGCGCGATCGGATGGTGCGCGGCGACGAGAAGCGGTTGCATTCGTGACCGGCCGCCGGACGTCGTCCAGCCGGCCGCCTCTCGATACCAGCGATACCAGTCCCACGCGTATCGACCACCGTTCCATCCCGCGTCCCCGAGGCTCGTGAGGTTTTCTATGAGGGAGGCGGCGAAGCTGACCTGCGCGCCCGCGTCCGGGAGGTCCAGCACGCTGGCGATCGCATCGCGTGGATACCACTGATAGTCGCCGACGCGGTCATCCTTGTCGAAAACTTCGAAGACGTCGGTCTGGCTGTGGCCGAGCGTGATCGTCTCGTATGCGGTTTCGTATCGGATGGGATCCCACACGGACCGATCCGGCCAGTAGATCGGCTGGTGCATGTGCCAGAGGTAGGTCGTATGGGGTGGCGCGCCGTGGAGCGCGGCGGGCAAGACGCATAGCGCCAGCCCGGTAGCGATGATGCACGGACGTCCGATGCTGCAAGTGAGCTTCATCCGACTAGTGTATCAATTCCGCTCCACGACGAACAACCGTCGCGGCGCTACTTCACGATGCGGAGTAGCTCCACGTCGAAGATCAACAGCGCCTTGGGCGGAATTGTCGGTGGCCGCCCGCCCGCGCCGTATGCCAGCTCATAGGGGATGATCAGCTTGCGCTTGCCGCCGACCTTCATGCTGCCGACGCCTTCCGTCCAGCCGGAGATGACGCGATTCAGCGGAAACGTCGTGGGGCGACCGCGATCGACGGAGCTGTCGAATTTGGTGCCGTCGGTGAGCCAGCCGCTATAGTGCACCTCGACCTCGGTCGATGACGACGCCGGCATCTCGCCCGTGCCTTCGGTGATTTCGTAGAAGGAGAGTCCCGAAGACGTGGTGGTCATCTCGCCGCTCACGGGATCGCCGGGGAGCTCCTTGTACGGAACCTCTGTGCTCGCCGTGACTTCACCTGATGTTGCGTCGACGGTGATGTTGAATTCCATCTCATCCGTGAAGACGCTCACGAGATACGATGCCCCGCCTTCGGTCAGGTTGATCTCCACTGAGCGCGCGATCCCACCTACATGCTTCTGAGCGACCTCCGTTGCCTGAAGTAGCGAGACCGCGCAATCCTTCAGCTTGGCCGCCGTCTCGGACGGCTTCACCGAGAGCTTGCTATAGTCTGTGGCGCCCGCGACGCCGATCCCCGCGAGACACAAAATCGCGAGGATGACGAGCGCGCTCCGACGCCGAGTGAAGAAACGGGTCATGGTTTGTAGCTCCTGTTCTGAGTTCGATTCCACGAATTGAGCGGCTTCAATGACCGAGGAGCCTATTCCATTCAGGGTGCCGAGGACAAACAAACCCGCCCAAAACCGGCACCCGCTCCATGTCGTCCACCACTCCGTTTAAGGGTCGATGATCGTAATCTCAGTGACCGCAGGCAGTTAGGGGATTGCCGGCCGTGTGCCCGTGATAGAATGTGCCCACTAGCCCGCACTTCTCACCAGGGGATCTGATCTGGCCTCGGGAGTGCATCCCGGG
>CAZAMP010000075.1:0-10982 GCA_964486455.1 uncultured bacterium
TGCCCTACACGGTGAAGGTGACCGGCGCGGTGGGCTTCCCGACGAGCATCGTCTATGAGCGAGGGAAGAGCCTGGGCGACTATGTGTCGCGGGCCGGCGGGTATGCGGACATGGCGGATAAGTGGAAGACGCATGTGGTTTATCCTAATGGGATGTCGCGGCAGATCAAGAGGGTCTGGGGGGATCCGGAGGTTATGCCGGGGTCTACGATTGTGGTGCCGGTTAAGGGTCCGGATGATGGGGCTGGGAAGTTGGAGACCATGAAGGAGATTGCTAGCATTTTGGCTAGTGTGGCGACGGTATGGTTGGTTATTGATCGGACGAATTGATCAGGCCGAACATGGATTGTTGGCTTTTTAATTGTGAGGTCCGGTTTGGTTCGAGCACTCATTACTCGCTTGAACTCACGTATCGGGAGAATCGGTCTGACGCTGTCCGTCCTGAATTACGCTCAGGCTGCCGTCGGCTTCGCGATCAACTTCTATTTGGCGTGGCGTTTTGGGGCCGCGGTCTACGGTTTGATCAGCTATGGCATCGTCGCAGGCTCGATCGTCTATACAGTCGTTAATTTCGGAGCTGAACGGACCCTGGTTCGTGATCTTATACAAAAAAGTGATCCCCAACGCATACTGACAGCCAGCCTTCTCTTTCGGTTCTCTCTGGGTTTACTGTTGACAATTCTTCTGTTCCTAGTGCTTCCCCTTTTCATCTCGGAACCCGAGAAGATTCACATAGTGTTGGTGAGTGCGTTGGCGAGCTTGTTCTGGGCATCGGCTCCGGTAGCATGGTTCGATGCGAAGTATAAGATGCATCATCACGCCTCTATCACACTCGTGGAGAGGTTGATTTATGGCCTTCTGATCGTATTTGCCATGACAGACAGGAGTACAGGGGCTGCATTGTCCGTAATCACATTTCTATTTATCACACGAGCCGCCTCGACAGTCTTCCAGTTGTTTGTGGTTGGACGTACCGTACGATTCGATGTGACGGGACTATCGAGGAACGTGAAGTGGCTCGCGTCGGGAAATGTCCTGATAGTTTTGGCGGCGCTGGCCAACCTGATGATTTCCCACTGGAATCAACTCGTGTTGGAGCATGAGCTCTCCTCGGCGAGTTTGGGGTATTACGCTCTGGCTTTTCAGATCATAGCCATCGTAACCCTGCTTCAGAACCAGATACTGAGGATCTTCTTCCCCAAGATCGCTTCTCTGACAAGCGAGGGGGCAGATTTCACCAAGGCCAGATCCGCTATGCCTCGGTATGCGCTTTTCAGCGCCGGACTGTCGCTTGCCATTGTCATCCCGATATATCTGCTCGCACCCCGGCTAATCACTTTAGCGTATCCTGCGGAGTTTCAAGCTTCGCTGGCACCCTTGAAGTATCTGTGTATCTGGGTGGTTTTCAACGGGGGGGCTCGCGTGATTAATGCCTTCCTGATCAATCTGCGGCTCGATCGCGGATTCTTTCTATGCGCCGTTGGCGCCAGTGTGGTGGCCGTGATTCTGGGGCGTCCCTTGATTACCGCCCATGGCGCACCAGGGGTTGCCATGGCGTTGCTCGTATCGCATCCGATTTCGGTAATCGCACAAGGAATTCTGGTCGAGAGGGAGTTCAAACGCCGGAGTACGGCGGCGGCTTAACAGCGTAGAGGGTGAAGATGCTAGGAGTTCTGCTAAACAAGTACCGCAAGAAGAGGCAGCGAATTAACGCCATCGGTTCGATCGGTATGGGGACGGTCATCGAGTCGACGGCTTTGTTTGAACACCACGCAAGTTTGGAGATCGGGGCCTATTGCAGGATTGGGCCCCGCTGCTTTATAAGCGCGGAAGGTGGTGTCGAGATCGGTGACGGAACGATATTCGGGCCTGAGGTCGTGATCTACAGCAGCACACACGAGTATAGCCAGGATCGGATGCTGCCCTACAGTGATTGCGATGAGGCCAGACCGGTCCGGATCGGACGGGGTGTTTGGCTCGGACATCATGTTCTGGTTGCACCCGGAACTGTCATCGGGGACGGTGTTGTCGCAGGCATGG
Source organism: uncultured bacterium (assembly GCA_964486455.1). Classification (GTDB taxonomy): domain Bacteria; phylum Eisenbacteria; class RBG-16-71-46; order CAZAMP01; family CAZAMP01; genus CAZAMP01. The sequence continues at coordinate 2,040 of CAZAMP010000075.1, forward strand.
GGGCCGTTCTCACTGGTACGATCCCGGCTGGCGGCATTGTCGCGGGCAACCCTGCCCGTGTGGTTAATAGCCGTGACCCAGAGCTCTTGATGCGCCTGATCGGCCAAGAGGCGTATTACATGAAGTTCAAGGCGGAGCAGGGTTTTTCGAGAAAACTGATCCAGAATGATTGAATGGGAGTGGTGTGATGACCGATTCGAATGCTCGTCTTGATGTTGATTGTGGTGGAGACTCGGCCGCCCACGTGATCACGCTTCTATGGAAGAACAAGAAGATCCTCATAGCAGCCGCGTTCATGGGTGGCGTTTTCGCGATAGCCCTCTCATTCCTGGTGCAGAAGCAGTTCAGTGCTACCGCCACGATTCTGCCGCGGTTCGGTGCCGGTGAGTCTGGTCTATTGGCTGCCTTGGGTAGCTTTGCGAATCTTCCCGTGCAAGGTGAGCTGAGTATCGAGGATTTGTACCCAGCCATACTCAGGTCCGACCAGCTCCTGGATCGCGTTATCACCGAGGATCGCCAGGCCGGACATTTGGATGTAAATCTCTATGGCTTGCTCAAGGTCGGGGGAGCGGATTCCGACTCGCTACTTGCGGCACGCCGTCTTAAGAAGGTGCTACGGGAAAGAGTGTTAACTTTCAGGCGGGACAGAGACTCCGGCGTAATGGGCGTGTCTGTCACCATGCCAGGCTCGCCCGTCATTGCAGCCGATATGGCCAACTTGTTCACCGACGAACTGGGACGGTTCGTGGAGGATTTCAACAGAAACCGAACACATGGCAAGCTGAGCTACATCCAGCAGCGTGTTGACGATGTTGCCGAGGAGTTGGCGGAGACCGAGACGGATCTAGCCGGGTTCCTCATGGAAAATCGCGCTATCGACCAATCGCCTCAACTCAAGATGGCGGTAGGAGTGAAAGAGCGTCAAGTACAGGCTTTGACGGCTGTCTGGATCGAGCTCGTCAGGCAGCACGAGATAGCCAAGATGGATGATAACGAGGAGATGTTCTCGGTTGAAGTTCTGGATCGTGCTGTCCCTCCCTTGAATAAGACAAAGCCGCGGCGGGCCAGTATGGGTGTTGTCGGGGCCTTCCTTGTATTCGTTCTGGGGTGCGTAGTGATCATCGTGCGTGACTTCAACAATGATGGTTTTAGCCTGGATCAGCGAGCGGGATGACGCTAACGACGGCAGGCAGCGGACGTCGCGGCTCCCGTGTGCACCTCTTGGGTTACTACGGGTATCGCAATTTGGGCGATGATCTCATGCTGGACCGGTTGCTGGGCATATTCAGCCTGAGCGAGAATATCGCTTCGGTCGACATCAGTGCCGTTGCGGATCTTGCTCTCGACTCTTTCCCCCATGTTCAAGCCCTTGTCACACGCGGCATCCGGGGTCGCTTGGCCAAAGCCTGGTCCATCGCTCGATCGGATGTCGTTGTCTGGGGTGGCGGAACTTGTCTCTACGAGGCGGGGCCCGGCGGCACACAGGGACTGCGTGGAATAGCAAAGGTGATGCGCCTGACCCATGCGACCGCTGGCAAGTATGTAATGCTTGGCGTGGGCATTGGCGAGATTCACACGGATGAGGGTCGTCGCCTGTTGTCGAATATTGTCCGAAGCGTTGATGGGATCTACTGCCGTGACGTCGACTCCGTCGGGATCGTGAACGAAATCTGTGGTTATGACAAGGCACGCACCTGTGGCGACCTCTCTCTTCTTAACTGGCATCCTTCTGAAGACAAGCGTGCGCCAAGGGTCGAGCCTCGACATGTTGTTTTTTGCGGAACACATGAACAGGCCGATTCGCAGGAACTGATCAAGGCATACACCGATAGTGCGCGGGGCTGGCTAGCAGCGGGTGTAGGGCGCGTTACGTTTCTCCCGTTCCATCAGGGCACGCGCTCAGATCACGCTTTTCATGAACGTATCGTGGCTGGCTTACCCACAGATCGCGTCACGGTGGCATCCTATGATCGGGTCGAACAGGCCGAATCCATCCTGGCGTCGGCCGATGTCGTAGTGGCGTTTCGATTGCACGCCTCTGTGGTGGCCTGCATGCGGCGAACACCTTTCCTGGCCGTTAACTACAGCCCAAAAGTGAAGGCCTTCGTTGCCAAGGCGGGGTTGAATGTCGATGCCCTGGTCAAAGACCTAGGCGCTCCCATCGATGTTGAGGATCTTCGTGTGGCCATGACGACGGCAAATGAGCAAGGCGCTGGCGCCTTTCTGCGGAGCGAGGCAGCATCCGCAGAGGCGGCCGTCGAGCACTTCATCGGAGAGTATTGTTGTGCCTAGGGGCTTGTGGGGCTTTACCAGTATAACACAGGCTGCGTCAGCTACGTGTATTGCCGCATTGTTGGCGCTCGTCGTCCTTGTCTACGACGCTACGTCGCAGACAAGGATGGTCGCTATCCTCGTTGCGACCTATGCGACTGGTTCGCTGTTCCTGCATCCGCGCCAGAATATCACACGCGATCCCTTTGCCATCTTTGTTATCGCCAAGGTAATGTTGCTCTTCGGATTCGTGTTCAGTTGCGTCTACGTGTCGACTCCGGGTGAGGCGGGCAATGAGGACATGATTCTCGAGGCCCTGTTCATATCACTCGCGACTTTGCTGGTCGCGGACGTGGGTGTGTTGCTCGTTCCCCGCTTCACCAAGCGCGGTCGTATCGTCGTCTCGTCCGCCATGGAGTCACGGTTCTTTCTCGCTCTCTGCCTCGCCGGTTGGTCATGGCGGGTTTACGCCTTCTCCAAGGGGATGCTCTACGGTACGTTCATCGGTACGCGGCTCGAATTGACCGGGGTCAGCAACATTCTGGGGTCGTTGAACGCCTTGGCCGGACTGGGCATGTGGGGATTCGCGGTTTTCTCCGGTCGACTACGTTGGGTAATTCCCCTGGTGATCGCCGAGACGTTCTGGCTGTTCATGACGGGCTCGAAGGGAGCAATTCTCTACATACTTTTCCCGTTCCTGATGGTGCTCTATCGCAAGAGGATCATCTTGATCAACCGCCGCTTTGTCTTCGTGATGATCTTCCTGCTCTTTGCCTTCCTGGGTTCCTTTGTTTTGGTTCACGGCTATCGGGTCGCGGTCGCCAAGCAGGTCGCACGATCGGGATACGGCGAATTCCAGGCGCTCGACGCAATCAACGACATCGAGATCGATGCTCGAGACATCCAGCTCGTCGGCACATCCGTCAGCGAGCGGTTGAATCTGGCCGAGAGATTCCTCCTGATTTCCGCACGGCATCACAAGGAAGATCCGGCCCTGTGGTACGGCAAGAGCTACCTGTCCGCATTCCTTTGGTTCATCCCCCGCTCCGTATGGCCGGACAAGCCGTCCATGTCGTTGGGCCGATGGTTCGCAACGGAATACCTGGGTTGGGGCGATGAGAGTCGCTCCGAGGCGGGAGTCACGGTCTGGGGTGAGGCATTGTTGAATTTCGGCACGATGGGGGCCCTGATCATCCCAGGACTTTGGATCGTGCTGCTGCACGTGATCTATCGTGCTTCCATGGCGGTGGGGTCCTGGGGACTCATATTCTGCGCGAGTACTTATCTCGTCATGATGAACTCACTGTCCGCCAATGTGGCTTTGCCCGTCGCGAGTTTGGGCCAGGCTTTAGTGATTCTGGTCTTCCTGCGAGTCGTCGTCGTGGCTTTGCGTATGTACAGCATCAAGATCGGAGCGAAACGTCTTGATTAGCCTGATCGTCACATTACTCAACGAGTCCGGATCGATCGACCGCCTGCTCGACGATATTCTCGACCAGTCTCGTCGGCCCGATGAAGTCGTCATCGTCGACGGCGGGTCCACGGACGGCACCATCGAGGCGATCCGTTCGCGCCAGAATGAATTCGACGGTAAGGGCGTCTTGTTAAAGCTGATCATTGAGGTTGGTGCGAATATATCACAGGGGCGCAATATAGCCGTCGAAAGCGCCAGCAGCGAGATCATCTGCGGAACCGACGCCGGGTGCCGGCTTGACGGGGATTGGGTTCGTGCCGTCACACAACCGATCGTGGCCGGCGAGGCTGATTTCGTGGGCGGTTTCTATCGCCCGGTTCACCACACGGACTTCCAGCGCGTTCTCGCAAATCTCACGGTTGCCGATGCGCCTCCGGCCGGGTTCATGCCGTCCAGTCGGTCGATCGCGTTCACGCGGACGGCCTGGGCTGCCGCCGGTCGCTATCCCGAATGGCTCATGTGGGGCGAAGACACGTTGTTCAACGAGCGGTGTATAGCGGGTGGTGCCCGGTATGTCGTGGCCCCCGATGCCATCGTCCATTGGGAGGTCCGCAGGGATCTTGGCGCGGCAGTGCAGCAGTATTATCACTATGCTCTTGGAGACGGCGAACGCCGTCGAGTCTCGGCATCCCATGTGATCAACGCGGGCGTTGTTTTCGGTTCGATCATCCTTGCGGTATTGAAGACTCCTCTCTGGCTATTGCTGTTCCCAGCCTATTCTGCCTTGCTGGTGTTCAACGCCCAGGGCCGATTGGCCGTCAGCGACATGCCGATGGCATTTGTGATCGCCATGTGCCTTCGTGCGGGCCGTGCCCTGGGTTGGTTGCGCGGCCTCTGCGCTCCTCCTCGGACACAAGATGAAACGGAGGGGGGGGCGTGAGAGTTCTTGTCCTGACAGCGAACTTTGCTCCACGCGGGACTTCTGCTTCGGTTAGATCTGTTCATCTTGTTCAGGGGCTTGCGGCCCTCGGTCATGACTTGAAGGTCGTAACCTATGACCGCGATGTGCAGCTGCTTTTTTCGCCAGAGGACGAGTCTCTGGATCGGAAAGTCCCAGATGCCGTGGAAGTAATCAGGCTCAAGGCCGGTCTGCTTCACAGGCTGACCGGGCGCTCGCGGTCCTTGGGGTCCTCGACCCTGCAGTTGAAGCGGAAACTAACGAGCAACATCCTATCCTCACTCGTTATTCCCGATCCTCACATCGCGGCGCGCAGATCATTCGAAAAAAGGGCGCAAAGGGTGATCGATGACTGGCGACCCGATGTTCTGCTCACGTTTTCCTATCCGTTCACTTTCACACTCGCAGGTTCAACACTCAAGCGCAGGAACACCGAACTGGTCTGGATTGCGGATTACGGAGACCCTTGGACTGGGTCGCCGGTAACGGAACTCAATTTGCCTCGCTGGCGCCAAGCTCTCGATCGCCGGATCGAGCAACAGGCCCTGTCCCGAGCCGACGCAGTGTCCATGACGACCCAGCGGACTGTGGATCTGTACAGACGCCAGTTCCCAATCCTGGACAAAAAACTTCATGTCCTGACAATGGGGTACGATGCGGCGGACGTCGATGGAGTCCCGCCGTCCCCTCGACCTGATGATCTCGCGGAAACACAACTCCTCGTTCACGCCGGCCGACTCTACGGTGAGGCTCGGGACCCCGGCCCCCTCATCGATGCAATGAGTCGATTATACCGCGATACTCCGGAAGAGGTCAGCCGCTTGCGCATCCTGCTTCTGGGCGAAGTGGAGGATTCGATCAGGCGCAGAATCGAAGCGTCGCCGGCGGCCCGGGCCTTCGTGTTCTCCGGATGGGTGACCGTGGAGGAGAGCATTGCGATCATGAAATCGGCGGACTGGCTGCTCCTGTTCGGCAACAAGGGAGAGATCCAGGTGCCGGGGAAGGTATACCAATATATTGGTACCGGGCGACCCGTGTTCATGACCTGTGAGTCCGGCACAGACGCTGCGGCTGGAATTCTGGATCGCGTCGGTCGCTCGCTGGTCGTTCGGAACGAGACGTCGGCTCTTGCTGATGCCCTGAAGACCCTGGCCTGCCCAGGAGCCGCCGTGCCGCCCGCGAAAGCCTCAGCCGAGGAATACTCCTGGACCGAGATAGCAAGGAAAATGGCAGCCGTGTTCGAGACCGTTCATGCGCAGCGTGTGAGTGTGTGATGGAATTCCAGATCCGGAAATTCAAGAACAAGGATGACCTTATCGTGGCGAATCTCCACAGGCAGGCTCTGCCCAAGGGATTCCTTTCGACATTAGGTGAACCGTTTCTGGCTTGTCTTTATCGTTTGCTTGCGACCTCCAAGCGAGTCGTTGTCTGGGTGGGTGCGGACGCGGATGACCGGTGCGTCGGATTCGTTTCCGGGGCGCTGGACATCAAGTCATGCTACCGCGATGTGCTTTTTCGCGGCGCGATCCCGTTATTGTGGAGTGTGCTGCCATCGTTGATCAAGCCGGCCGTAGCCCACAGGATCGGCCAGACCCTGTTATATCCGTTAAGGCGTGGCGATCGTGCCGCAGACACATCGGAGTCCCCAGCACTCCCGATCGCCGAGTTACTGTCGATAGCCGTGTCTGATCGAGCGCGGGGTGCGGGGCTTGGCAGGGAACTCGTGAATGCCTTGGAGGGCTCCCTGGTCGAGTTTGGTCTCGAAGGTCCATATCGGGTGGTCACGGATGCAACAGACCCCCGTTCAAACGCCTTTTACAAGGCGCTCGGATTCGACCTGTTCGACACATTCCACCACCACGAGCACGAGATGTCCAGATACACAAAGCACATCGTCCCCCGGGACGAACCGACGGCGACCGAGGATGGCGTATGACGGATCTTCATCGCGATATCAGTGCTGTTTGGGGTGAATCCGAGCGAGTCGTTCCGTTCATCAAGGGGCGGGTCGCTCTCTATGCCATCCTGCGTGCTGCAGGAATTGGACCTGGCGATGAGGTCCTGATCCCCGGTTTTACATGTGTGGTTGTGGCGGCCGCTGTTCGGTATGTCGGAGCGCGAGCGGTCTTCTATGACATCTCTCCGAGATCGTTCAATGGCGATCCGGAATTGGCCAAGATCTCAATTGGCAAGGCCACCAAGGCCGTCATCATCCAACACTCCTTCGGGGCGCCCGCATTTCTTTCCGACTTGGTAGATGTGTGTCGCGAGCGAGGCATCCTGTTGATCGAAGATTGTGCTCACTCCCTGGGCGCGCGATATGCCGATAATTGGGCAGGCATGATCGGTGATGCGGCCTTCACCAGCTTCCAATGGTCGAAAACCGTCACGACCGGATTGGGCGGGCTCGCACGCCTGAATGATGAGCAATTATTGGCAAAGATGCCTGCAGTCATAAACGAGGAGTTCGATGAGCCTTCACTCGTAAAGTCCATTTCCCTGATGGTCCTGAGTTCAATATATCAGCGGTTTTTCTCACCGGGATTGTACTGGAGGGCTCAAGCCTCGTACCGTGCGGCTGCCGGGTTGGGGCTCATCCAGGGGTCGTCATCGGACGAGGAGCTGATGTGCTCCGACATGCCTCGGGGCTATCGGGAATTGTTCGGGGCCCGTAGGCGGGAACATCTGAAGGGGGTCTTGAGTCGGGCGGCCGACAACGTTTCCCATCGGGTTGCCACCGCGGCAATGTACGACGACTGGTGCCGCGGTCGGGATATCCGCACACAGGATATTCCCGACGGCGCCATATCTGTCTTTCTGCGGTATCCGCTCCTGGTTCGCGGTCGTGACGCCTTGCTGGAGCAGGCGAGATCCCGGAGAATCGAGATCGGGAGCTGGTTCGATGCGCCTCTGCATCCCAAGGAGGCGAACGCGTCTGCATTCGGCTATCGGCAGAAGGAATGTCCCCTGGCCGAGCGTATGTGTGACATGATCATCAATCTCCCGACGCATCCAGGGGTGAAGAAGAAGGATGTCGAGAAGATCCTGGCGTTTGTGGATCGATATCGTGATGAGATCGTATGCGATCCCGCAGAAATCATAGCTTCATAAACTCGGCTATATCACTGTTGATGATGTCGACATCGAATTTGGACTCCGCGATCATTCGAGATTGCTCTCCCATCCGGGCCAACTGCTCCCGATCTTGGCAAGCGTCCATCATGGCTTTCGCCAGGGCGTGATGATCGCGCTGTGGGACGAGCCAACCATTGATACCGGGCGTAACAGTCTCGCGACAACCAGTCGCGTCGGTCGTGATGATCGGCCGCCCCGTCGCCAAGGCTTCCAGGACCGAGCGTGGCACGCCTTCCCTGTAATAGGAGGGAAGGCAATAGACGCTGCAGCCGGCAAGCTCCGTCCGGACATCGTCTAGCTGTCCCAGGAAAACGATCGTTCCAGAGTCTTCCCAAGCCTTCACTTCGGCGGGACGAATTGAGTCGGGGTGATCTTCGAAGTAACCGACCAGCCTGAACTCGGCTTCAGGATACTTGGCCTTTACGTATTTGGCTGCCTCCGCATAGATGGCCACGCCTTTCTCGTTTATGAGCCGCGCGATAAGCAGGAATCTAGGCATACGCTCCACGATCGGATGTTGCTGAAAATGACACAGATCGATGCCGGATCCGTTCGTGAGCCTTGCGACCAAACTAGATACAAGCCCACGCTCAATAAAGAGCTCTTGATCGTCAGGGTTCTGGAACATGACACTTTCACAATTGGAAAGCGCCTTGCGGTACAACCCCTGGACTATCTGAAGACGAGCAAAACCGCCGATTCCCGTGGACTGGAATGATGTGCCGAGGCCTGAAATGATGGCATGGATATGTGGCACCCGCATGGAGTGGGCTGCGAGACAGCCGTACACGACCGGCTTGATCGTATATGCCAATGTATGAGTGGGTACAACCTGACGAATGATGTCCTTAAGAGCCTGGTAAGTCCTGTAATCCGAAATGGGATTTGTGGCTGTACGCTTCAGCGGATAGATGTGATGAGCCACACCCATATCGTGTAGCCGGCCGATGGTCGCTTCATCGTTGCTGGGTGAACAGGTAACGACTTCGTGTCCCCGGTCGAGAAAGCTGCGGATCAATGGGCCACGGAAATTGATGAGCGAAGGTGTATAACTTGCGATGAGGAGGATTCTACCCATATCGCTCAGGAAGCCTCAGTGCTGGAAATGACATCCTTCACCGCCCCAACCACATCCCCCACATCCCCATCCAACAACCCAGGATGC
>CAZAMP010000076.1:0-10660 GCA_964486455.1 uncultured bacterium
CGAGGGGGGGCGCCCATGAGTCGGACGCGGGAGCAACGGCTCGCGGAGAAGACGGTCGAGCGTCAGTTCCTTTACGAGCTCGAGACGGATTTTGAGTTAGCACCTGCTACGTCGCGCTCAGTGCTTGAGACGGCGCAGCAGGTGCTTTTGTGTGTTCGGTCGAACGGCGATGTTCGTGAAGGTCAGATGCCGATCACGGTGGTGAGTACGCAGGAGCCGAGCGGCAAGCCTCTGAGCGCGATGGCGAAGGTTCGGGTGGTGGTGACACTGGACGGGGGGATGGAGGATCTGGAGGTATTCAAGCGCTTTGGATCGACGGGTCTTCGTCGGAGTCGGTTGCTTCGGATGACCGAGGAGGCGGTGGATCAGGGGGGTGTATTGACGCAGGAGGATCTGGCGCGGCTGCTCCAGACGGACGTCCGGACGATCCGGCGTGCCATCTCAAGGTTGCGATCAACGGGGCATTGGGTTCCGACGCGTGGGAGCGTTCGCGACATCGGTCCGGGTCAATCGCACAAGGCGAAGATCGTGGAGATGTACCTTCAGCGGAGGACTTACACGGAGATCTGTCGCAAGGCCCGTCACGCGGCGAGTTCGATCAAGCGGTATGTGGAGACGTTTGGCCGGGTGGTGGTGTTGTGGGAGAAGGGGGTGCGTGAGGCGAATGAGATTGCCTATGTTGTAGGTATCAGTCCCCGGCTGGCGCGGGAGTATCTCAGGCTTCGCCGGCGCTACGATCGGCTGGAGTACCGGGATCGTCTGGAAGAGATTGCACGACAGGTACGACGGGTATTGGGTGGTGGGAGCGACGAAAAAAGGGGCTCCCAATGAAAACACTTCCGGATCGGTACAAGACCGTCGGGAAGAGAGACTTTCAGTCGGCGATCGAGCACTTGCTGGAGACGGAGTTCAAGATCGTTGGTAGCCATCGCGTGATCCGACTGATTGCGTCGGCGATGGTGGAGCTGCATCGGGAGTTCTATCCGGAGTCTCAATACCTGGAGCCAGGAACGATCCTGTGGGCGACGACGAAGGCGGACGAGCGGGCGAAGGTGAGCTGGGGCAAACGCTCGGAGGACTATGGGATCCGGTTGGTGAAGCTGCCGTTGGTGACGAAGACGGAGATCGAGTCTCGGATGATGCCGGGCCCGGGTCGTGCCTCGAAAGACAATCGGCGAAAGGAGTTCCGCCGGGATACGGCGACGATGGTTCGCCTGGTCAAGAGCGCGGCCGAGCAGGGAGGGTTGCTGACGGGGGCGGAGCTGTCAGTGCTGATGAACCGATCGTTGATGAAGATCCATGACTACATCCGCACCTACGAGAAGGAAACGGGAGAAGCGCTACCGCTGAAGGGGTATGTGCTGGACATGGGGAGTTCCCCGACGCACAAGGGGATCATCTGCCGGAAGTTCGAGGAAGGGATGAGTCCGCCGGACATCGCGCGGGCAACCAGTCACACGCTGTCGTCGGTCGACAATTACCTGGGCACCTACGAGCGGATCAAGGTGCTACTGAGGAAAGGGTTCGATGTTCCAACGATCTGCCAGGTAACCGGTCGGGCAGCTCGAACGGTTGCCCAGTACCTGGCCATCGTCGAGTGCCATCATCCGGACATGTTGCTCGAGGAGCACCGTGAGTGGCTGGCAGCCCGTCGCAAGCGGACCAAGTCGGGAGCAGCCCTCCCGCCTGAGCCGATAGATCCGATGCTCAAAAACCTGAACAAATCAGACAGCAAAGCACTGCACAAAAAGTCAGAGGACACATGCCCTAAGAGTCGGTAACCTGGCGCGTAGCGTCAAGAGACTCCGCCGAGCGCCAAACCGATGGACACAAGACTATCACGCGATTGGAAGAGATCAGTCTTCAATCGAGGTTGCGCCCGGCAGGTCATGGCCCGAGGGTCGGAGTCTATCCCTCGGGTAAATGCAAAGCTGCATGAGTTCTTCGATGGTTGGCTACTCGCGAGCCTCGTCTGTCTGACGGTCCCGAAAACTCGAAATCGTCCGGCATCGATCCAGATCAGACTTCTGTGTCCGTATGTCCAAGATCGTCGGACGATCAACTCTTCCTTTGAGGAGTCCGGCCGCGAGCGAATCTGGATTCTCCAGGATCATGAGGAGAACGAGTTTGACGATCCCTTGCGACAGAGGAGGCCGATCTTTCTGCGCCCGGGGCTGTCGTCTATCTTGTGCGGCGAGCGTACGGCGCCGGCGCAAGATCGGGGGCGCACGTTTGTAGCTTGAGTGTCGAGCAACTGGTACGCTTTGATCGAGTGAGTTGGCTCTAGAAGGTACGTCAGGAGCATCAATCCAGTTCGACGAACGAAGTGGCGGATACAGGGCGATGGGACATTGGAGGGTGGCATGAGAAGAAGATTACTTTGGCAGTTGATAGTGGCCGTCGCTGTGGCCTTATCCACAGCTCAGGCATTCGCGTTCGACTTCTCCAAGCTCGAGGATTCCGTGACGGAGTTCAGCTTGGACAACGGTCTTAAGTTCATCGTCATGGAACGTCACGACGCCCCGGTCGTGTCGCTCATTACTTGGGCAGACGTGGGGGCATGTCAGGACCCATTGGAGTACACGGGTATCGCCCACATGCTCGAGCACATGGCCTTCAAGGGGACCAAAACGCTCGGTGCAACCGACATCGATGCCGAGCTTGAGGCCATGGATGCCGAGGACGTCGCTTGGGAAGCCTACAACACGGAACGGAAGAAAGGTCCCCTAGCGGACCCTGATCGTGTGGAAGAACTGAAGGCGAAATTCGACGCTGCAGTGACCGTGGCTGAAGAATTCGGATCGTTGAACGTCATCAATGGCCTGCTTGAGAAGCACGGTGGCGTGGCTATCAACGCCGGCACTTCGAAGGACTACACGGCGTACCAGGTGGAGCTGCCCTCGAACAAGCTTGAGCTATGGATGGCAATCGAGTCCGATCGCTTCACCAATCCCGTGTTTCGCACGATGTATACGGAGAGGGAGGTCATTGCCGAGGAGCGGAAACAGGTCCTTGAGGACAATCCGATAATGAGGGCCCTCACCTCTCTTCAATCAACCGCCTTCGAGGCCCATCCGTATCAGGTGCCGGTTATCGGTCACATGTCTGACATCCGCAACTACTCCCGTCAGGCCGTCCAGGCCCATTTCGACAAGTACTACGGTCCCACCAATCTGGTTATTGCGATTGTCGGCGATGTGGACCCCAAGCATGTCAAGAAACTGGCCGAGAAGTACTTCGCTGACTTGAAGCACCGTCCAAAGCCGCCACCGCTTGCTACGATCGAACCAGAGCAGCAGGGCGAGAAGCGTGCTTATCTCCAAGATCCGGCTCAGCCGTTGTTCCTTGCCGCCTATCACGTGCCCGGGGTGACCCATCCTGACTGGCCGGCGGTCGACGCGATCATGGATTACCTTGGCGGCGGCCGAAGCGCTCCTCTGTACGAGCGTTTGGTCAAGGACGAACAACTGGCGGCCGACGTCGGAATGCAATGGTGGCCCGGCAACAAATACCCTTGTCTGGCGATTGTCTACGCCATGCTCACACCTGGCTCCGAAAACAGCGCTCTTGAAGAGGTCACGTTGGCCGAATTCGACAGGCTGCGCGAGGATCTACTGCCATCTGAAGAGGTGGAGAAGATCAAGGCCCGCGCAAAGGCCGGCTACATCAATGGCCTGACAAACAACCTCGGCATGGCAGATGCGCTGGCTCGCTACCAAACCTATTTCGGTGATTGGCGAGAGGTGTTGCGCGAGCTGGATCGAATCAATGCTCTCACCCCCGAGGATATCCAGCGGGTGGCTCGGGAGTATTTCGTCGAGACCAACCGGACAATCGTGCATCTGAACACGACGCAGGGATGAGGAAGCACGTGGAGAGGAATGTCATGAAAACGAAACTTGGTGCGCTACTGGTAGCGCTGACCCTGATGCTCGGTATGGCGGTGTCGGCTGGCGCGCAAGGGGCTATCGACGAGATCGAATATCCTAAACTGAATGAGATCAAAACGCCCGATATCAAGCAGGTAGTTCTGGACAACGGATTGCGGCTGTATCTGCTTGAGGATCACGCGTTGCCTCTGGTTCGAGCCAGCCTGCGTGTCAATACAGGTTCCTATCTCGATCCGCCGAACAAAGTCGGCCTGGCGTCAATGACCTCCGATCTGCTGCGAATCGGCGGCACCGAGAAATGGACGTCCGATGAGATCGACGAAATGCTCGAAGGCGTCGGTGCCAGCGTTGAGACCGGTATGGACGTTGAATCGGCCAGCGCCTCGATGAACGTGCTCACCGAGTATACCGACATGGGCCTGGAGGTTCTGGCTCAGGTGCTGCGATATCCGGTGTTCGACGATGAGAAGATGAACCTGGCGATCACCCAAGCCAAATCCGGGATCTCTCGGCGGAACGAAGACCCCTACGATATGACCCGGCGTGAATGGGTCAAGAAGCTCTACGGAGGCAGCTCACCGTACGCCCGTCAGTCTGAGTACGCCACCATCGATGCCATCAGCCGAGATGATCTCGTGGCTTTCCACAGCATGTGCTACCGGCCCGAGAACGTGCAAATGGCCATCTACGGCGACATCGATCCGGATGCTATCGTTGAGAAGATCAACGCCCACTTCGGTGATTGGGAGCGCGGAACTCAATCGATTCTGCCTCCTCCAGACGTGCCGCGGCATTGTGCCTCGCCGCAGGTGTATGTGATTCACAAGCCGGATTTGCAGCAGGCCACCGTGCGCATGGGACACATCGGTGGCTTGGTTTCCGATCCCGACTACGCCGACCGAATCGTCATGAACGCAATCCTGGGCGGCGGTTTCGGCAGCCGCATACTGGATGTGGTCCGTGTCCAGATGGGTCTTGCTTACGTGGCCGGTGGTCGGGTCATTTCGAACTACACCCACCCTGGGTACTTCTTCCTCTATGCCCAGACCAGCAACGCGAGCGCGGTCACGGCGGCCAGGGCGATGATCGAGCAAATCGGCCGCATGCACACTGACCCGCCGACCGAGGCGGAGATGGCCAAGGGCAAAGATGGCTACCTGAACTCGTTCGTATTCAATTTCGATCAGAAGGGCGAGGTCATGAATCGCCTCATGACCTACGACTTTCACGGCATGCCCGAGAACTTCTTACAGCTGGAGAAGCAGGCTGTCGAGCGGGTGACGCCGGAGGCTGTGGTCAAGACCGCCAAGGCGAACCTCTTCCCGGACTCGCTGCTGGTTGTCATCAGCGGCAACACCGAAGAGTTCGAGGAATCGGTAGAGGCTTTGGGATTTGGCATTCCCGACACGATCGACGTGACAATCCCCAAGCCTGCTGCAGAGCTGACCATCAATGAGGAGGCGATTGCCCGGGGGAGCGAGATCCTGGCACGGGCAGCAGAGGCTCACGGCGGGGAGGGGAACCTGAAGAAGGTCGAAGCCATCCGGACCAATTCCACTGTGACGGTGTTGATGGGCGGTCAAAGCTTCCCTGTCACGGTCGAGAAGCTGGAAGTTCCACCCAACCAGCATCGTTCGGTCGTGAACATGATGGGCCGACAAATCTTCGATGTCCGTGATGGTGAGAAAGGCTGGCAGACCGGTCAGACCGGGCTGCTCGAGGATGCCGGCGCTGAAGCCCTGGCAGAGGCGGACAAGGATTTGAAGCGCGAATTGCTGCATATCCTTCAGCACGTTGATGACCCTTACTACCGGGCGGTGTTTGCCGGGTCTGAGGAATTCGGCGGGGTCGCCGTCGATTGGGTCGCGCTGGTCTATGATGATGGCGAGGAGATATGCCGCCTGGCAGTGGCCGCCGAGAGTCACCAGATCGTTTGCCAGAAGTACTGGGGCAATTCCTTTATGGGTGAGGGCATGCTGGAGCACCTTGTCCAAGACGTCATGGAAACCGAAGGCGTCATCTTGCCCAAGTCGGTCGAGGTTCGGAAGGACGGCGAGAAGATCATGACCGTTGAGACAACCGAGCGTGCTTTCAACGTCGCGATTCCAGCCGATGCCTTTGCCAAACCCGAGATCTAGTCGACTGGTTCACACTGAAGCCGGGTTCTCTCCCGGGGTACTCAGCCCCGGGAGAGGACAATCCGTGAATTCCCCCGTGAGATTGACAACGCAGAAGCAGATCCTTCGCTCCCTCGCAACGCGGCCGCCGGATGCGCGAAGCTCACCCCACCCGGAGGAGAGATGCGGGCTGTTCCCCCAGCGACGCACACCTACGCAATATGATAAGATCATCAGGTTCGTCCGTATCCTGTGGTGAAGTCGGCAATCGTCGTTCCTGTGGTGACACTGGTCGTTCGGGCGCCGCTTAGCTAGGAGGCCAACCACGATGTGCAGTCAGAATTCCTCTCACCGAATGTCGCAAGTGGCGACCCGCACCCTGATTCTGCTGTCGCTGCTGCTCAGTTCGCTGGTGTCCGTCTCGCTGACGGCGATTGCCAGTGAGCAGCCCGTCGTCGTCGATCGGAGCGAAGCGGTGGCGATCGTCACGCAAACGCAGCTCGGCGGCTCGCTCGAGGGTGTGCGTCTCTATGTTCTCCCGCGGTTGCTGTCGGCAGGGGAGGCGGTGGCGACTTGGAGGAAGGATGTCTTTGCCACGACATCTTCAGGCTGGCTCGTGTTTGTGGACCGTCATCCTGGGGCGAACTGGGAGCACCCCTGCTGGTACTTCTTCATCGACGCGGCGACCGGCGAGGTGCAGCGCTTCGACGCGACGACGCCCCCGCTTCTTCTCCTGGAGCTCGACGAGATCACGAGCGGCCGTGACAACCCGCCGCCGGGCGTCTCCGAGGAGAGTCTGGAGCGCTTCAGCGAGCGGCTACGACAGCTTCCCAAGCCGCCGGGGTCGCGTGGCGACGCGTATGCCTTCATCATCAGTGGAGGAGCGAATCAGTCGAACAATCACATCCGATACTGGAACGATTGCGCGTTCATCTACCGGGCACTCGTCGAGTACTACGGCTATGCCGATGATCATATCCGTGTCTGCATCTCGGACGGTACCAACCCCGCCCCCGATCGTTCGAACGGCACCAACTCGCCTCCCGACCTCGACGGCGATGGCGATGGCGACATCGAGTACCCGGCGACACTCCAGTACATCGGACAGGTATTCGGCGAGCTGGCGGCAACCTTGACCTCGAGTGATCAGCTCTTCATCTACACGACCGACCACGGCGGCCAGGAGTCCGGTCAGGACTGCTACCTGAACCTCTGGAATCTCGAAGAGCTGAGGGATGATCAAATGGCAGGGTACGTCGATGCGCTACCCTGCGAGACGATCATTTGCACCTTCGAACAGTGCTTCAGCGGCGGCATGATCGATGATCTGGAGGCAGACGGACGAGTCATCGCCACCGCCTGCAACTGGGACGAGTACTCGTGGGCGATGCCACCCGACTACATCTACGACACATTCGTCTACCATTGGACCTGCGCCGTCGGCTGGGAGACGCCGGATGGCGAGCCGGTGGACGCCGACACGAACAACGACGGCATCGTCTCGATGCGCGAAGCCTTCCTGTATGCGGAGGCGAACGACTTCGACGATGAAACCCCGCAGTACAGCAGCACGCCGCCCTTGCTTGGCGATGTCCTCAATCTCTTCGGCGATCTGGAGGGCGTCTACCTGATGGTCGACGAGATCATCGTCGATGACGATGACGTCGGCTCATCGCAGGGTAACGGCAACGGCGTGATCGAGTACGGTGAGACGATCGAACTCACCGTGGCCCTGTACAACATGGGCCTGTCAGATGCGTTCGACGTGACCGGAACACTCACATCCGTCTCTCCCTACGTAACCATGATCGTCGGAGTGAGCGACTACGGCGGCATTCCCTCTGGAGACACGGTGGCGAACACACTGCCATTTGTCTTCGGAGTCTCGAGCGACGTGCCGGACGGCGAACCGCTCGACCTCGTGCTCAACGTCACCGAGGCGCCGGACGCGCTGCCGCTGGCGTTGGGGGCGGCAGCGCCCGCGTATGACGTGACCGTGAGCTGGATTGACGACTCGACCGGTGATGCGGATGGTCAGGCGGATCCGGGTGAGGACGTTGAGCTGACGCTTCGGATCGAGAACGGGGGAGGCGCCGACTCTCCCGATCTGGACGCGGTTCTCCAGGGCGGCGGGTACTTCGCGGTCGACGGGACCCCGCAGGCCGTAGGAGTGATCCCGGCGGGACAGAGTGAAAGCGTCCCCGGCTTCACGGTGCAGATTTCGCCGGATTGTCCGGAGATCTACACCGGTGAGCTGACCCTGGGGCTGACCGGGCCCGATACCTATCAGGCCTCGGTCGACGTGTTCCTCATGGTCGGGCCATGGTTCGACACGGTGGAGTTCGATCTCGGGTGGACGCTGGGGGTCAGCGGAGACGACGCCACTACCGGCTTGTGGGAGCGAGCCGATCCGATCGGTACCGTCTACAACTCCCAATCGGTTCAGCCTGAGGACGATCACACGATCGACCCGGGTCACATCTGTTTCGTCACCGGCAATGGCAGTGTAGGTGGCGCCGCCGGTGAGAACGACGTCGACGGCGGGAGCACGACCCTTCTCTCCCCGATCTTCAACATGGAGGGTGCCACTTCGGCCACGGTTTCATACTGGCGTTGGTACACCAACAACCTGGGGAACAACCCCTCCCAGGACTACTGGGACGTCGACGTGACTTCCGATGACGGGCAGACGTGGGTGTCGCTCGAGCACACCACCGACAGCGCCAACTCCTGGACGTATTACACCTTCAACCTTGGTTCCTACATTCCGCTCACCAGCACGGTCCGCATTCGTTTCATCGCGGCGGATGTGTCACCGGGTTCGCTGGTCGAGGCCACGGTGGATGACATAATGGTCTCGATCGTCCGTCCGCCGACGACCGGGCTGGAGGAGGCCGGGAGCGTTCCTGTGGCCAAGCTGGCACTGGGCAGGTGCGTGCCGAACCCGATGAATCCATCGGCGCGCATCCCGTTTGCGCTGCCGGCTGCCGGTCCGGTGTCGATACGCATTCACGACGTCAGCGGGCGGTTGGTTCGGACTCTTCTCGAGGGCAGCAAGCTGGAGGCGGGTCCGCAAAGCGTCGACTGGGACGGTCGGAACAGCGCCGGCCATCTGGTGGTTTCCGGAGTGTACTTCGTTCACCTCGAGACGGCGAGCGGAGAGAGGACGAGCGCGATCACACTGATTCGTTGATGCCCGTATGTTCCAAAGACATAGTGCGTCATTCGCGGCGCGCACGCGGAAGAGGTTGGCGCATTCGGAGAGTGGGACCAGGTCACGATCGGTAGACTACCTGGCCAGGATCATGCTTCTTGTCGTCTCGTACGTCCCCGCCTTCAGCCTGCAAAAGTAGGATCCTGAGGGGGCGTCTCGACCGAGGGTCGTGCGCCCATGCCACGACACGGTGTGGCCACCGGTTTCTTCTTGGACTCCGTACTTGAGTGTGTACACCAACCGCCCCGAAACATCGTAGATGCTCAGACTCACGCTGGCCGGTGAGTGAAGGTCATACGTGATGGCTGTGGTTGAGTTGAATGGGTTGGGGGAATTCTGATGCAATCGAGGAATCGATGAGACATAGGGGAGCAGGTCGTTTCCTATCCCCACTGTGAATCCCCAGTCCAGGGCATTGGCCCAGATGTCATATCCCGACTGTCCCCCTCGATTGTCCGTCCAAGTCGCGTATATCCTTTCGTTGGTCAAAAGCACCACGGGATCGATCTGCCGCAGCTCGTCGGTGTCGGTGATTCGATAGCTTTCACCGAACGGCCCCCCATCACTCGAATAGCGCTGAGCATGTACATTCCAATCGCCATCGGCCCTGTCCGACCACGCAATGACAAACTCACCGGTTCTACTCGCCGACACAGAAGGAGAATACTGATATGCAGTACTAAAGTCGCTGTTGACCCTGAAATCGCTTCCCACGGCAACAGTGTCACTGGCGAAGCGCTGTGCGTATATGTCGGAATCCCCGTTGCGGTCATCACTCCACGCAATCACAAAGGCCCCACTCTCACTCGCTGATACGGACGCACTGCGCTGATCGTCGCCAGATTCACCGGCTTCGACTCTGTGATTGCCCCCCACGGGCGTTCCGTCGGATGAATACCGCTGATAGTAGATGTCCCACTCGCCGTTACGATTGTCGTGCCAGGCGATGACAAAGTCGTCGTTGGCGTCGACCGCAAGAGACGGCTGCTCCTGGTACGTATTTCCGGTATCGTCATTGACCTTGAAATTGCTCCCGATCGGTATGCCGTCACTTGAGTACTGCTGAACATAGATGTCAGGTTCGGTGCCCCGAGTAGCCGATGCCATCTCACTCGCTGAAGCACACCTGTCGGGTACAACACCCGGCTCATGCCCGCTCTTCGCTTCATGCGGGCCATCACCCCAGGCAACCACAAATTCGCCATTGCTCTTGTAGGCAACTGCCGGACTATAGTTCATATACGCGCTCAGGCTGTTCACGGCGAAGTTCTCTCCCAGCGCGACGCCGTCACACGAGTAGCGCTGAGCGTAGATATTGCAGCCAGGGCAACGCCCCTCGCGGTAGTCGGACCAGGCGATTACAAATGCGCCTTCTGCATCAACGGTGATCAGCGACAATTAGAATTTCCGGCCAACGACAATTAGGATTTCCGTTCCTC
>CAZAMP010000077.1:0-10488 GCA_964486455.1 uncultured bacterium
TTGTTCGACACCGGTGAAGAGGTCATCGACATCGATGACACATGGTACGAGCTCGGTGTCGATACCCACGTGTTCGACATCGCTGTGCCCGGTACGTTCACCGGCGCGACCTGGATGCGCAGCCGCATCGCGTTCGGCCAGAATCTCATGGCGAATGACAATCTCATGGGCGGTATGGCGTACTTCGGTGAGGTCGAAGACTACCTGATCGAGGCTGAAGGCGGACAGGTTATCCCTGAACCGGCGACGGTTTTGCTCCTTGGTGTCGGATTGCTTGGGCTGGCCGGGCTTCGTCGACGGACGCGGGCCGGTTGATCATGCGCGATCCGATCACCCCGACCAGTGCACGTCTGCAGCGGACCGACACGGTTTGCGCCCCACGGCCGAAGCGAAACCACAGCACCCTCTGTGAGGGCATCTTCGGTCACCTGGCGCAGCGGCAAAGGAGCTGAAAGTGAAACGTGGATATGATTGGTTCAGGACGTTCATCCCGGCTCTTGTTCTCGTGGGGGTGATGACCGCCGTCCTGCCCGTCACAGTGAGCGCGGTCGTCACGGATGTCATCTGCATTCCCGGGACGGCAAGAGAGGATCTGGGCCAGTGGTTCTACGAGCCACACGCGGCCTGGGACGGGAAAGACATTCTTCTCAAGGCGGTCATCTACACCGATGACACAAGCGAGATCGAATACACGTGGAATCTCGGGGACGGCTCGCCGACGGAGCATGGTTTTCTGAGCGGCGCGACCCGGTATTTCATGGAGACCACGCATACCTACTCGGGCCCCGTGGGAACCCCGTTCACGGCGAACCTCTCGACGTGGGACGGCGTGGACTCGATGAATGACGTTTACAAGGTGCGGATGTGGGACGTCAGCGATCGGGTCAGTCTCATCAACGCCCAGGCCAACAACGCCATCGACGATGGCCTTTGGTACATCTACAAGACGCAGCAGCCCAGCGGAGCTTGGGTCGACGGCTACAGCAGCTACTACGCCTCCGTCACGTCGTCATGCGTTCTGGCATTCGCGCTGAACGGCCACACGGCCGAAGGTGACCCGACGGAGGATCCGTACGTCCCGGCCGTGATCGCGGGTCTCGACTACGTCGTCAACTCGCGTCTTCAGGCGTACGGGATCGGTGAGGAGCCGTGCAGCGAGGGCGGCAATTTCAATCCCGATCAGAACGGCAACGGCATCGGGGTCGACCTCGTGGAGGGCACCGATCCGTACACGCTGGGTATGGTCATGGACGCGATCGTGGCCGCAACCATGCCGGCTGACGACTGCGGTCGTGACTTCGACGGGGCCGGAGGAAACGACACGTACTTCGACGTCGTTCAGGACATGTGCGATATGTACTCGTACGGTCAGCGCGACTATCCGTACCCGGGCTACGGCGGTTGGCGCTACGAATGGGAGTATGGCGACTCGGACAACTCCGCGTGTCAGTGGGCCGCGATCGGCATGATCTCGGCGGAGCGCAACTGGGGTTGCGCGATCGATCCGTGCGTGAAAGCCATGATCGATGATTGGCTCGCTTACAGCTACAACGCCACCTACCAGATGTTCGGCTACTCATACTCCGGCAACTGGGGAAACTATTCGAGTATCGCCACCCGTCCGTCGGGGATGGTGCAGCTTGCGTTCATCGGTCTGGATGTGGGTGACTACCGGTGGGACGGCTGCATGAGCTGGTATGACGTGGCGTCCAACTGGGCCTGGTTCATCAACCACCGCGCGTACTACGGATGGTATTCGTTCGTGAAGGCGATGCGGCTCACGGGCACGGAGTTGTTCCCTGGCGGCTACAATTGGTACTACAGCGACGGGGGAGGCACGTACGGTATCGCCGAGCGACTCATCAACGATCAATCTCAGAGTGGCGGCGCGCGCGGCCAGTGGCCCTCCGGTAGTCAGGTTACGCATCCTGGCTACTACGGCTACGACATGGTCACCGCCTGGTCGATCGTCATGCTCCGGCCGTCTCCTACGGAGCTCGGACCGGTGGCGATCGCGGACGCGGCGCCGAACCCGACCGATCAAGATGTTCCGGTCACGTTTGACGCGTCGGGCTCCTATCACCTCGACTCTCCCGACCACAACATCGTCCTGATCGAGTGGGACTTCGACGACGATGGAACGTACGATTGGTCGAGCGGGGACGTGAACGAGACGGTCGAGCACGCGTTTCATTGCGATCAGTATCCGGACCCGTGCGAGTTCCCCGTCACGCTCAAGGTGACGGATGATCAAGACCTCTTCAGCATCGACGTCGTCGTCGTGCAGGTGACGGTGCCGCCGCATCCGCCGAACGCGGTGCCCGGCGGTCCGTACTGCGGTTGTCCGGACGAGCCCGTTCTTCTCGATGCTTCCGGGTCGTTCGACATCAACGTCGGCGATCATATCGTCAGTTGGGGCTGGGAGCTGGATCTCGAGTTCCCGTATGACTTCGACGACGCGATGGGCGAGCAGGTTGAGCGGAGCTGGGCCGCGCCGGGTGTCTACGACATCGGCCTCGTCGTCGAGGATTTCCTCGGCGGCCTCCGCGACACGGCGTGGACCACGGTTACGATCATTCCAAGCTGTCTCGCGACCGGCGAAGCGATGTTCATCCCCGACGAGTGGAACGAGGGATGGACGGAGAACCCCGAGCGCGGTTGGGTGCGTTGCTTCATCGGCAATATGGAAGCCGGCTTCAGCGTCGAGGACATCGACTGGGAGACGATCCTGCTGAATGATACGGTGGGACCGTTCCCGATGCACCGGATCATCGATACGTGGCCGGGCTTCGAGGGCAAGGTGCTCGAGGTTCGCTTCGACCGGGCGGCCTCGGTGGAAGCGCTCGGCGAGATGAACGGCAACAGCATGTACGACGTGCTGCTGACGGGGAGCGTCCGGGCGAGCTGCGGCGGGATATTCCTGTTCGAAGCTCTGACGGAGGTCTCGCTGCCGGAAGGTCGGGACGCTCCAAGCGAGTTCGAGCTGGGCGCGGGCGTGCCCAACCCGTTCAACCCGGCCACCCGGATCGCGTACGGCCTGCCACATTCGGCGGTCGTGGAGCTCGCGATCTACAATACGCTGGGTCAGCGGGTGCGCCTGCTGGTGAGCGGACAGGAATCGGCCGGCTACAAGACGGTCGTGTGGGACGGACGGGGTGACGACGGTCGCCCGCTTCCTAGCGGTACGTACTACTATATGCTGAAGGCTGGGGAGTTCACGGAGTCGAAGAAGCTGCTTCTCCTGAAGTAGAAGACCTCCGAGAGCTTTCGGTATGTGAAGATGCCCGGCGGGTCGCTCCTAACGGGGCGGCCGGCCGGGCACTTCGTTGTCTTGTGCGGTTCTTCTACATTTCCGCCGTGGAAACGTGTCCGGTCATCGCGATCTCCAGCGCGAAGAGCGCGTAGGCGGTGGCCAGCACGGGGTCGGCCTCCCACCATCGACCTTCGTCGTTGATCCAGTAGCCGAGGCCGGTTTCGGGTTCGATGCGCTGAAGAGAGATCAGCTTTTCGATCAGCTCCTGTCGCCAGTTGACCGTCCGACCGTCGGCGAGTCTAAATGGGTTCTCGTCGATCGCGTTCAGGGCCTTGGCCATCGTGCAGTAGTTGTAGTAGAGGCCCTGCTTTCCCATTCCGGGGTTTTCCTCGACCGTGTAGTGGCTGCGGATCCAATCCACCGCCGCCACCAGACGCGGGTCGTCGAGATCGACCTCGGCGTAGATGAAGCTCAGAAGCCCCGCGTAGGTCATCGATCCGTAGGAGCGCAGCTGACGCCCGCCATCCGGGAGGGACGTCTCACCGGCTTTGCTCGCTTCCGGGTGATAGACGAAGCCGCCCTCGTCGTCGGCGTCGGCGTTCTGTGCCCAGGTCTGGTCGTTCGACTCGGGGCGGTTCTGCACCCGCTCCAGAAAACGAATCGCGGCATCCCAGTCGAGCGTCGCCGCGGGCGTTGCCGGCGTGACATCGGGCATCGAGAGATAGCTTTCGGCCATGTGAATCGCTTCGAGCGCGATGACCGTGTTCGAAAGATCGGCGTATTCGCGACCCGAACCGGCGTCGTAGCCATACCCGCCGGAGTAGACGTCCGAGCCGATGTGCTGATCGGAGACGAGCGCGCTTCGTGCGCGTTCGACGGCGGTCGTGTAGGCGGGGTCCATCGTTGCGCACAGGGCGGTGAGACAGAGCGACGTGTTGTAGTGGCGGAGCCCGCCCCCATGTTCGGAGTTCACCCAGATCGATCCGTCCGGCTGCGCACATCTCTGAATGAATGCCAGACCGGTTAGCGCCGCCTCCGGGAGCTTGGTCTCCGCCGCCCGGTTCGGATCCCCGCAGTAGCCGCACACCACCAGCGCGGTGATCGCCGGGTGCTCGGCGACCGACCAGTGGCCCTCTTCGCTCTGTTTCGTGTCGAGCCAGCCGAGCGCGATGCGGATGCTGCGACGCGCGTCCTTCGCGAGGGATGGATCAATGCCGTCAACGTTGCTCCACGCGAGCGTTTCGCTTTGCGGCTCGGCCGTCGCATCGGCTTCCGACGCGCGAAGCGAGTCGGGCCGCGACACGATCGCGATGAGCGCGATGAGCGCGCATATCGCGACGGGGTGACGCGGTCGCATGGAGTTGTGTCGCATCCGGAGCTTGAGCATTTGCGTTTCCTCCTCACATCCTCCCAACCGCCCGGCAGAGGCTCCCATCGCGTAAGCTCGTCTTGCGAGCGGCCAAGGACATATGCCCTTATCGGATGATGATGATCTTTCGGGTTTGCGTCAACCCACCGGCGTTCGCGCGTAGATAGTACACACCGCTAATCCGCTCGCCATTCGCCGCGGCGTCCCATGAAAGCGGGTGAGAGCCGGCGGGGAGCTCATCGTCGACGAGTGTCTCGACGAGCCGTCCCGCGATATCGTAGACGTGGACCCGGACCCGGGTCGGACCCGGGACTCGCACCGAATAGGCGATCCGGTCCGTGGTCGGATTGGGCGAGACGGCGCTCATGAGCGTCACGTTCCGGTCGTGTAGCCCGGGGACATCGATCGGTTCCACGTAGATATGATCCAGCAGCGCCGAGACTCAGTTCTCGAAGCCGGAGAAGCACTCGTACGCGTTGGCGGAAAACAGACCGTCGTGGACCGCTGCTCCGCCGTGACCACTGTAGCCGCCGACGGTCGTCCAATCCTGCGTCGGTAGGCTGTCGGCCGTCACGTCATCCGTGAACCACTGGTTCGATTCAAAGCAGGGGAGTCCGCTTCCGGAAAGGCCGACGAAGGGTCCGCCGGACGAGCCGATGAGAGTCATTTCGGTTCCGTCGCCGAAGTTGACGTCCTCGGTGACGTCGCTGATGGCGAAGCGTTCCATGAGCCACGGCGTCGGTCCGTCCCCGTGTCCCGTGGAGTTGATGTAGTCTTGGCCGATGATGGCCAGCCCGCCGTCGTAGCCGGATAGGACCGTCTCGTCATCATCGCCGAACCCGCCACTCCCCTCGTGCCACCAAACGTCGTTGTAGGCGACGATCACGGCACCGTATCCGGAAAGCTCCGGCCACCCATAGAGCTGGGGGTCATAGTAGAGGTCGGCGGTGTATCCCGCACCTTCCACCGACGTCACCCAATCCGGTCCCGCGTCGGAGAAGTTACCGTCTATCGTGACCGAGATCACGAGGACCGAACCGTCGCGGACGTCGTTGCGAAGGATGCGTGTTTGCCCCTCGATCTCGACGTTGGGCAAGCGGGCGACATCGCCGGCGATCGCGGCGGAGGCGGTGACGCCGAGGATCAGGCCGAGGTGGCAGAGAAAGGCCGCCGTCGGGCGGCACCTCCGATCGAGCCTGTCAGTCCAGACTACATTCCACATGCTGCTCTCCATCGGTTGCATAGGGATCATCTCTGATTCTAGCAGGAATCCGGTCGGATCGGGGCACCAAGGTGAGGGCAATGCTCCACCGCACGCTCGATGTTCTGGTCAACATGGATGCCGACTTGGCGCGATAGGTGTGCGATGACGACGATGAGGTGGACGACCTCCATAGCGGCATGTACGATTCCCTGCAGGTGGAGAACGAGACGAACCCGGCATCGAATGGGGGAGGATACCGACGATGAGTAAGACGGACGACGTCCGCGGCAGCGTTCGCGACGCATACAAGAAGGCCGTTCAGAGCGAATCCCCGTCCGGTTGCTGCGGGGGATCACCCGCTCAGAAGGGCGTCGTGGTGAAGCTCGCCGGATACGGACGCGATGAGCTTTCCGCGCTGCCCGATGAGGCGGTCGTGAATTCCTTCGGCTGCGGCAATCCACTCGCATACAGTGGCGTCGAGAAAGGAGATGTGGTCCTCGACCTGGGTTCGGGGGCGGGCATCGATATCCTGATCGCCGGCAAGATGGTCGGCCCGGAGGGGGGGGCCATCGGTATCGACATGACCGACGAGATGATCGAGAAGGCGTGCAAGAACATCGCGGCGTCCGGGCTCACTAACGTTGATGTCCGCAAGGGCATCATCGAAGAGATGCCCGTCGATTCGTCCACCGTCGATTGGGTGATTTCAAACTGCGTCATCAACCTCTCGCCCGAGAAGCCCCGCGTCTTCTCGGAGATCGCGCGTGTGCTCAAGCCCGGCGGTCGGATGCTCGTCTCCGACATCGTCGTGAAAGAGTTGCCGGATTGGGTGCGCGGTCATGAAGCACTCTACTGCTCGTGCATCGCCGGGGCGATCAGCGAAGAGGAGTACATCGCCGGCCTCGAGGCCGCCGGTCTCGTGAACATCGAGGTCCGGGAGCGATTGGTCTACGATGCGACGCAGCTCAAGGCGTTCGTTGAGTCGGAGCTTCCGGACAATCAGGAAGCGGTGGCGTGCTGTGGCGGAGGCATCAGCCCTGAGATGCTCGAGCGGGCCGTGGAGACGCTGCAGGGACAGATCTGGAGCGCGAAGATCTACGCGGAGAAGCCGACCGATTAGCGCGATCTAACGGACGATCACCGCCGCCGCCTGCGAGTCCAGCACCTCGCCGATGACCGCAGCATCCGGGTCGCTGCCCAGGTGGAGCATATCGACGAGACGCGGCGCCGCGTCTCGCTCCAACGCGATCAGCAGACCTCCGGACGTCTGGGGGTCGTGCAGCAGCTCGGCGAGATGCGCGGGAACTCCGTCACCGACCATCACCATCGCGTCACGAAACGTCCTGTTACGTCCGACGCCGCCACACAAGAAGCCGGTTCGCGCGTACTCTTCCGCGTTGGGGAAGAGCGGCACGGCATCCGCGTTGATCGCGATCGCGACGCTTCCGCCTTCCACCATTTCGCAAGCGTGTCCGATGAGACCAAACCCCGTCACGTCGGTGCAGGCATGCACGTCGAAGTCGCCGAGCGCCTCCGCCGCCGATCGATTGAGCGTGGTCATCGACGCGATGACCGCGTCAAGCGCCTCGGTCGATGCCTTCCCGCTTTTCCCGGCCGTCGTGACGACGCCGGTGCCGATGGGCTTCGTGAGCACGAGCGCGTCGCCGGGCCGGGCACCACTATTCATCAAGACGCGGTCGGGGTGAACGGTGCCGGTGACGGCCAAACCGTACTTGAACTCCTCGTCCTGAACGCTGTGACCGCTCACGAGCAAGGCTTCCGCTTCTCGGAGCGCTGCCAGGCCGCCTTGGAGGACCTCGGTGAGAACGGAGAGATCGAACTTTTTCGTGGGGAAGCAGACGACGTTCATCGCGCAGACCGGCTTTCCGCCCATGGCGTAGACGTCGCTCAGGGCGTTTACGGCGGCGATTTTGCCGAATAGAAACGGGTCGTCGACGATCGGCGTGAAGAAATCGACCGTTTGGACGATCGCCAGGTCATCCGAAAGACGATAGACCCCGGCGTCGTCCGCTCGTTCGATGCCCACGAGCAGATTCGGGTGCTCGGTCAGCTCCAGTCCGGCGAGCGCGCGGGCCAGGTCCCCTGGCCCCAGTTTGGCCGCTCAGCCGGCGCCGCTAACGGAACCGGTAAGCGTGATGTCTTGTTCGATCGGCTTCTCGTCCATGCCGATGAATCCCTCACAAATGGCTGTGTCGTGCCTGATACGGGCGGGAATGATCTCCTAGATCGGCCGAGGACGCAAGCCCGGCGCCGCGGGCAGCCACGACACCTGGAGGTGATGGACCGGAGTGATATCGTCACGTCACACAGCTACGGGAGGAGTACCATCCGACGCGCCGACCGTATCCCGTCGACGTCGAGTTTCACGAAGTAAACCCCAGATGCGACGGGGAGGCCCGAGCTCCGGGCATCCCAGATCACACGATGCGTACCGGTCGGGTGGGGCCCATCGACGAGCGTTTGGAGCAGGCGACCGGCGACGTCATAGATTCGAAGGCTCGCCATCCCGGCCAGCGGGAGGTTGAACGTGACCGTCGCCGAGGAGCTGATCGGGTTCGGTGCGACGTGGGCGAGTGCCGGGATGCGCCGGCGATCGTAATCTCCATCGTCACCGTTGGCCTCGAGCGCGCCGATCAGAACCGTGACGTCGTCGGATCCTCTGTTCGCGGCGACCAGGTCCAGGACGCCGTCGCCGTCCAGATCGTCGATCGCGAAAGACCCGGGCCCACTCCCCGCGCCGTAGCCGCGTCGAGTGCCAAACGTCCCATCACCGTTGCCGGGGAGTTGACTCAGATTGTTGGCCGGGCGGTTCGCCATGACCAGATCGGCGGTCGCATCTCCGTCGAGATCGCGGATGGCAATGTGATCAGTTCCCACGTCGCCGTGGGAGACCATTGGCTCACCAAACGACCCACCGCCGAGACCGAGAAGCACGACGACGGAGTAGAAGCCGGCGACGGCCAAGTCGGGGACCTGATCGTCGTTCAGGTCTCCGATCGCGATATGATCAGGGGAGTCACCCCAGTGTGTCGTCGCGCCACCAAATGTCCCGTCGCCGTTACCCAGAAGCACCGTGATTTCATCGGTGTACCAGCCGTGTGTCGTGACGGCGTCCGGGATTGCGTCGCCGTCCAGGTCGGCGATCGCCACGGCGAAGACCCCGTATTGGAACCAGTGTGAGTGGGCTGCCGGAAACGACCCATCGCCATTCCCCAAACGCGTGGTGATGCTGAAGTCCCCATTCACGGTCGTCAGATCCGGGACTTCATCGGCGTTGAGATCGGCAAGTAGAACACTGGTGGGATACATGCCCATGTAGATGTCTGTCGGGGTACCGAACGAACCGTCACCGTTTCCAAGAAGCGTGAGAACCGAGCTCGCCAAGTGGTTGGCGGTGACCAGATCGAGGGCGTCGTCACCATCTACATCGCCGACTGCCAGCGACGTAAGACCAAGAGTCATCACATCCGCCGGGTAGAAGCTTGCGGCTGCGAGAGTACCGTCTCCGTTTCCCAGAAGAACTGCAACATTCGCATCAATGTAGTTCGCCGTCACCACATCGGGAATCCGGTCGTCGTCGAGATCGGCAATCCCGACGGAGGTAAGCTGCTCCCCGACGGCGTATGAGGGGGCGATCTCGAACGTGCCATCGCCGGACCCCAGGAACACGCTTATGTCGCCATCCGTTCCGACGGCCAGGTCCGACACCGAGTCGCCGTTCAGATCCCAGATCACGACGGAATACGCATTGCCTCCCGTGAAATACCGTTCGGCAGCCGCGAACGATCCGTCGCCGCTGCCTGTGAGTACGGTGACTCCGCCCCCGCCGCCATAGCCAGCGGCGGCCAGATCAGGCACCTCGTCCCCGTCGAGATCGCCGATGGCGATGGCCCTGGCGTGTGAGGCGGCAGCGTAGAACTGAGCGGTGCCGAACGACCCATCCCCGTTGCCGAGAAGCACGGCGACATCGTCGGATCCGCTGTTCACGATGGCTAGGTCTGGGACTTCGTCTGCGTCGAGATCGCCGACGGCGACTCCGTATGGGAAATCCCCAACACCGTAGCTGCCTGCGGTCGCGAACGATCCATCGCCGAGGCCGAGGAAGACGCTGGTGGTGTTCACCCCGGAATTCGAAACGACCAGGTCAAGGACGTCATCGCCATCGAGGTCGCCGACGGCAATGGACTTTGGATTGCTGCCGCCTGCGTAGTCGAGCCGCGCGGGCCAGAAGAGCGAGTCAACGGCCGCGGCGGAAGCAGCGATTGACGTTAGCCCCATCGCCAATTACACAATGGAAAGGACTACACTTCGTACACTCAGTATCCGCACTGTTGTCGAGGGCATCACGTGAGCCATTGGCAACCTTCCGTCGTCGCAAGCCGATTCTCCTCGCTACGCCAGCAGTCTAGTGTTGGAACTTGCTTCAGTATCATGAGCTAGACGTCACCAGTAGTATATCAAGCGAGAAACAAGGTCGCAGCCTGACCGGCCGACACGACCGCTCTGAGAAATGGAGACTGGCGTCCTACTCCAGAAGCAGCATTCTGTCGGTCATTCGTTCGTCACGCGTGGCCAAACGCAGGAAGTAGATTCCTGATGTCGCAAGGCGCCCTACTTCGGTGCGGCCGTCCCAGCGAACCG
>CAZAMP010000078.1:0-10440 GCA_964486455.1 uncultured bacterium
GTGATTCCCGCCAGGCTGTTCGGGGGCTGCACGGCCGCGTAGCCGAACTCCTCGATCAATCGCATTTGGAGCTCGATGTGAAAGGCCTCGAGCGCCTCTTCCCTGGTCGCCTCCGACGAATAGTCCGCTCCGTCTACCGCCCCCCAGTCCATGTCGAAGAACTCGTTGCCGAGCTGAAAGGCGATCTCAAAATGGGGCGGAAAGTCGGGCACGCCTCCTTCGAGGATCGTGACCAGCCGGTCCTTGTTGGTGACAACGTTACCGGGACGATTCACGATGGACCTTCTCCCACTCGTCGAACAGGACCAGCGCCGTTTCCGGATTCGCGCCGGCGCCGAATTCGAACTGGGCGATGATGCCGCCGGCCGGGTCGTACAGGTGCCGGGCAACCTCGCGCACCGCCACCCGCCCGTCCTCGGGGTCGTCAGAGGTCAACACGTGCTGCCTATCGATCTCACCCCAGAAGGTCATTCGACCCTTGGCAACTCGTGCGAGCTCAGCCATGTCCATGCAGAAGAGCTGGGAGTTTGTGGCGTCGATGCCGATCTCGATCAGGTCCTCGTAGATGTCGGTGATGTAGCCATCCGAGTGCATGAAGACGCTCTTCCCGCTCGACTTCGCCAGGTCGCAGTAGTCACGATAGAGCGGCTTGAAAAACGCGCGCCATCTATCGGGCTCAATCAGCAACTGTGATTGCGCTCCCCAATCGTCGGCCAGGCGGATGGCGTCGACATCCGCGGCACACCACAACTCGAGCTCCCTCAGGTAGAAGTCATGAATCTTCTTGAGCAGCTCATCCATTCCCTGCTCCGGCATCAGCACGTCGATGAGCGCGTTCTCGGTGCCGCGCAGGAACTGGTAGCGCTCCCAGGGCTGGGGACAGATGTTCGCGAAGACGAACCGGTCGGTGCCGGCATGATACTGGTTGATCGCGTCGCGCGCGGCCGACCACGCTGGGCTCCCGGCCTGGGGGAGCTGCTCGTAGGGCGGCTCGTAGGCCCCGGCGTCGGCCATATCCGCGAGAATGGGATTCCTCACCTCACCTATCAAACCTGGTTGGATGTTCTCAAACACGCAACCCCACGCGTCGGTGCTCGAACCCATCTGGTAGGGATCGCCCTTCGCGCGCCGCGACGGTGGATAGAAGTACTCGGTGGACGCGAAGTCCGAGGGGTGGCGCCTTTCGAGTTCGACCACCGTCTCGGGATGATGAATGTTTGCCCAAGGCAGCGTCCACAGATCGCGTGGCAGACGTTGGGGGTGCTCGAAGTGAAGAGCGCGCAGCACCGTTTCCCGTGGGGACTGCGGCATCGCTACGCCCCACCGCCCGCATCCATCAGCCCGGCGATGTGCTTCGCGAACTTCTGCGGATCCGGGAAGTAGCCGTTTGCCCCTATCTTCGCGCAGAACTCCTCCGTCAGAGGTGCTCCACCCACGAAGATCGCCGTCTCCGGAAACCTCTCCCGGATCTCCGCTGCGGTCTTTTCCATGTTGATCATCGTCGTGGTGAGGAGCGCGCTCATGCCAACCAGACTGCCGGGGCTTTCGGCCAGCGCCGTCAGGAAGCTCTCAGTGCTCACATCCACGCCCAGGTCGGTCACATCCCAGCCGTCACCCTCCAGCACCATACGAACGATGTTCTTCCCGATGTCGTGCAGGTCGCCGGCCACGGTTCCCAAGATGACCTTGCCGCGGTACGTGATCTCTCCGCTTTCGAAATGAGGCCTCACAAGATCCATCGCGGCCGTCATCGCCCGGGCAGCGATCAGCAGATCGGGAATGAACGCCTCGCCTCTCTCGAAGCGATCACCTACGCGTCGCATGCCGGCCATCAGTCCGCCCTGGAGCACGTCCTGGGCCGTCATCGTGTCCAGAGCGCGGCGGGTCAGCTCGATCGCCCCCTCCTGCCCTTTCAGCTCCGGCGGATAGGGCGAGTCGACATCCACCTTTCCGCGCGCGATCGAGACCGCGAGTTTCTCGAGAAGCTCATCCATGCTGGTCCCTCAGCCTGTTTCGGGATCGACGCGCCGGTTGTACTCATCCACGATGCGTCCAACCACGCGCAGTCGCTCGATATCTCCGGTCGACGATATCTCATCCGAAATCCCCAGGACAAGCTTGGGCGCGAACAGGTCGATCAGTCGTTCGGCGCACTCGATGAGCGTCTCCACCGGATAGGTATCGTCGAAGTAGATGGCAGGGATCCCGTCCAGGAGAAAGACCTCATCCCCCAGAGCGGCCTTGATCTCATCGAGCGTCACGTCTCCCTGCGGCTGAGGCGTGATCGCCTCGATTCCGTCAAGCCCGGTCTCCTTCACGTGGGGAAGCAACGGGCGCGTGTCACCGTCCCAGTGGGAACAGACGAACTTCCCGGCGGTGTGGAGTCTCTCGCAGCGCCGCTGGCATGCCGGCAGGTGATAGCGCAGGAAGAGATCCGGTGAAAGCGTTCCTGAGTGGATGTTCTCGCCGAAGTTGATGATCTCGATGGGCGACGGGTTGATGACGTCGATCAGACGATCGTGACATCCGTCGAGGGCTTCGAAGAAAGCCCCCAGCTCCGCGGGCCATTCGAAGAGTGCATACACCCCCTTCTCGATCCCCATCTTCTCGATGTAGAGGCATTGCACGTTCATCCGCGGCATGAACATCGTGGGGGCTCCCAGATCGCCGCAGGCGTTCATGTGCCCGTCGTACTGCTCCTGGTCCCACTCCCACGTGGCGTTCTCCTCGCGCCAGGTGGCGACCTTCAGCTCGTCGAGTGACTCGATCTCCCACTTGAGCGTGATTCTGTGCGGGCTGTTGGACGACTTACGATGAACGGCGGTCTGCTTGCCAACCGGTGTCTCCACGACCGTCTCGACGTCGGTTTCGCTCAGGTCGCGTTGCCTGAACGTGACCCCCGGATGCTCGATGCGCCGAAAGCAAGAGTTGAACTCGTAGAGACGGGCGGAGCAACCGAGGGACCGATACACCTCGTAGGGGCTCATGCCGGTGTAGGGCTCGGGCAGCCCCTCCCCCGAGAACATCTTGTCCTCGTACCAGCAGCCGATACGCGGTTGCCAGATGATCTTGCCGCCGGAGCGGCCGAACACCACCTGCCGGTGAAGGTCGGGAAGGCGCGCCATCATTGCGCCTCCTACATGAAGAGTCTCGAGTAGGCGAAGAAGCCGAGAAACGCCGTCAGAAACACGATCCCCAACAAAGCGAGAGCGCGAAGCGGTCGCCCGGGTCGAAACTCCTCCGGGACCCAATCCGCCATCATGGCCCTATAGGTCAGGATGCCGAGGAAGGGCGCGGTGATGAAGGAAAGGACCGTCGCCAGGTCGATCAGACGTGCCAGGTGATCGGACAGGTAGAAGATCACGATCACCATCGCCCCCGCCGCCAGCACGGTCATCCAGCCCCAGTAGCCCGGAGAGCGCGCGGCGCTAGACGACACCTCGGCGGCATCCTCAGGCGTACGGAACCGTCGCATCACGAGCTGAAGGCCCCGAGGGAATCCGTCCATCACGGTGAGTGTCGTTGAGAGCATCGTCGTGAACGCCGCGACCACGATGATCGGCCGACTCCACTCCCCGAGGCTCGACGTGAAGAGCGATATGATCTGCGCGGCGAAGCCTGATGCCCCCTTCGCGGGCTCGATTCCCGGGCCGAACAGGGTCGCCGTTCCCAGGATGCAGAACATCACCGCCAGAATCCCCGTCCCGACGTAGCCGAAACGGAAGTCGAAGAGCACATCGCTCAGTGACGCAGTGTGTCCGGTCTCCCGCCGTCGGGCCAGCGACCAGAACGACTGCCAAACACTGACATCCATCCCGGTCGGCATCCAGCCGACGAGACCGACGACGAACGCGACGAACGCAGCATCCTTCCAGTCCGTCGCTCCCCAGAGGGGAATCCCCCCGAGCCTTGGAATCACCATGATCGTGGCGGCAACCGCACACAAACCCAAGACCGCCATGATGATCTTAATGGCCTTATCGAGGAGCGGATAGCGTCCCACCACGAGCAGGACTCCGCATGCCACGATGAGAATCGCGGTCCAGATGATGACGGACGTCAGGCCTTCGCCGAACGAAAGGCCGGTCAGTTGTATAGCCAACCCTGCGGTGACGACTCCCACGGCGGCGAGGACGGTGAACATCGTGCTCAGCGTGAGGATCGTGTAGAGGATCAGACTCCATTTCCCCTGTCGGCGGTAACCCTCGAGAAGACTCGTTCCCGTGGCCATCGCGTAGCGCTGTCCGAACTCGAAGAGAGGCCACTTGAGGAAGAGCACGAGAACAATGATCCAGACAAGCGAGAGCCCGTATCCGCCGCCGGCTCGCGTTGATTGAACGAGGTGGGACACGCCGACCGACACGGCGGCGAACAGCAATCCCGGACCCATCGCCTTGAGACGATCTGATGATCCGACCATCGAATCCCCCCGTGAGATGTCATTGGCAGCAATTCCGCAGGCTAAACCAGCTCCTTGACGCGCGCAAGCATACGCCCGAACCGATGGACCTCTGTGGCCATTTTCCACTTTGGCGACACACGCTGTGCGCCCGTTGCGTCGTGAGTGCTAGACTGCCGAGAGGGTGAGGATTCGCGCACGCCGGCGGACGGAGGCTCCTATCGACACATGGTGTCAGACGCGTCAGATACTAAAATGTCAATGCACGACAAAGACAGCAACTCTCAGAACATCCCCACACACGTGCCGCCGGGAAAACCCGGGCTTCGTCATTGGACATCGCATCCGGTAGTCGGAGCCATCCTGGCGGTTGTCGCGCTCGCGCTGCGGGCGTGGCAGTTGGATTCGGGTCTGCCCGATTTCATAGAGGAAGCCGTTCCGTTCAAGAAGGCGTTCGAGATGTGGGGATGGGATACGGGCCGAATCGATCTGGATCCGGACTTCTTCAACTATCCCACGCTTTCGATCTACCTGCACTTTCTCGCTCAGCAGGCGCACTACGCGATCGGTCATCTCTTTGGCTGGTTTTCGAGCACCTCGGACTACTGGATCGACTATCACCTGGATCCGTCCGTTCACGTTTTGGTGGCCCGCATGCTGTCGGTCGTCGCGGATGTCCTGAGCGTGCTTGCCGTGTGGCGGATCGGAGAGCGGGCCCGACCGGGATCCGGCATGGTTGCCGCTATTCTGCTGGTGTTTGCGTCTGCCTCGATCAAGACCTCGCGCCTCATCTTCACGGACCCGATCATGACAGCGTTCGCCTTGTGGTCGCTCGAACGACTTCTCGCTTACGGGCGTGGCGGATCCCGCCGAACGCTCCTACAGGCTATCGTTCTGATCGGGCTTGCGGCCGGGACCAAATACCCCGCCGGGTTCCTGGTCCTGCCGCTCGCCTGGACGCTCTGGAACCGCCACGGACGCGGCGGGCTGAAATGGTGGCGCGTAGCGGTCGCGGGGGCCGTCATGGTCTTCCTGATGACCTCACCGTTCATCGTTCTGAGCTTCGAGGAGTTCTGGCTCGATTTCACCTACGAACGCGGTCATATGGCCGGAGGACACCTGGGGATGCTCGAGCACCGAGGCGCCTCATACTATCTGCAAACGCTGGGGAACGTACTGGGGTGGCACGTTGTTGCCCTGGCGCTTGCTTCGCTATTCCTCCTGGCAACGCGGATTCTCCATCGCGAGCCCCGCCACACGCTCATCCTGCTCTGGTCCCTTCTCGCACCCTACGCGATGAGCATATCCGGCGCCCGCATGGCCGCGCTCCGGTACTCGGTGCCGCTGGCCGCCCTCGTGTCCCTCTGTGGAGCCATCGCGATCCTCGCCGCCGCCGATCGTTACCTGTCACGTTTCCGTCCACCCCGCCATCGCGCCGGGCTGGCGGTCGTGCTCGCAGCGATCGTCGTGCTGCCCGCGATGTGGGGAGGCATTCCTGCCGCCGCGGCGGGAAGTGACACGACCTTTTCGCAGGCGCGGCGCTGGTGTGAGGCCAACTTCGATCAAGAGACGATCATCGTCCAGGAGTCCTGGGGCGCGGGATTGCGCACGCAACGGGACATCCGGGCGCTATCCAGTCAACCGGCTTTCTCCCGCGCCAGCATGGAAAGGCGCGAGGCATACACCTCTTCCCCACAATATCGATCGGTCGTGCTTCCGCTTGCCACGCAGGGCGATATCCGTGTCGGATTGACGTCCGTCTCGGGTGATCGCGAAAGCGTTATCCTGTTCGCGCATGCGGCCGACCTCAATGCCATCTACTACGATCCCGCGCTGTACGCCGGAGTGGACATCATGCTGACGAGCAGCACCGTTCGAGGTCGGTACGAGGCGAATCCCGAACGCTTCGAGGTCCAGCGACGTTTCTACGACTACCTCGAGCGCTCGGCCGACGAGGTCGTTCGATTCACCCCGCACGGAACCATCATCGGCTCGGAGATCCGAATCTACCGGATGCCCGAGATCAGGCTGGGCGGATCGGGCGAGACGGCCCGCGCGCTCAATCCCTACTGGTGGGTCGATGGGGTTCCAAAGAAAATACGACTAGCGATCGAAGAGATTGGAGTTCCTCAGCACCTTCGGACCGGAGGCGAGGTCTGGAGTCGGGATGGCAGGCCGGCCGCCTGGATGCGCGGGCTCTGGCGTTTCTACGACAGGTACGTGCGCGTCTACCTGGGTCCGTTGTCGCAGCATCTTGCCGAGCTTGATCGCTGTGAAGAGGCGCGCGCCTACTCGGGCGCGCTATTGGCGGTGATGCCCAAGCTCGACATAGCGAGCGCCCGCTACAGTCACTGTGCTTCGCGAATGGGTGACTGGGGCGATGCGCGGGCGGTACTCATGGGAACGCTGGCGGCCTTGCGCGCGCCCGACAGAGCATCGTTTCATCCAGACTCTCTTCCTGAGGGGCTCTCTCTCGTGTTTCGGCTCCAGGTGGAGCGCGTCCGGAGACACTTCATTCAGATGAATACGACGTCGACGCATTCAACAAGCGCCGGCGGGGATTGAGAGACCGATGGATTGGAATCAGAGCCCGCCCCAAGCGCTCGGCATGATTGTCTTGTTGCCCTTGCTGCTGGCGAGTTGCTCGAGTGACTCAGTCAGCACGGACAATGACACATGCACGCCGGTTCTTCCCTACGCGGGCGAGCCGAGCGATCCGTATACGATTGTGATCGAGGAGTTCAGCCTGGTCACACCCTCGGGGAATCGACTCTACGGGATGGTCGCGCATCCGGACCCCGCCGTTCACCCGGGTCTCTGCTTTCCCGCGGTCGTGCTCGTTCCGGGCGGCATCAATCCCGGCCGACTCTACGCGATGGGCGCCAACGTGCGGATGATGGCGGAGGCAGGGATGGTCGTTGCCACCTTCAACGCCGAGGGACGTGCCGATGATTCCGGGGAGGACATCCTCTCCGAGGGCACCGAGGACTACAACGGCCACCGAAACCAGGACGGGCTCGCGGCGATCATCGAGTACGTCGCCGATCTCGATTACGTCGACCCGGAGAATGTCGGCGTCAAGACACAGTCCTTCGGCATCACCATGGGCACGGGATGCCTGGCGCGACATCCCGATCTTCCGGTCAAGTACCTCGTTGACGGTGAGGGTCCTCCAAACAGCTTCGTCACCTGCCAGGAGCCGTGGGCGCTGGATTCCGACTCGACGAACGACAAGCACGAGACGGTGTACGGCATCATTGGCCACTACAGCACCGCCCGCGACACGTCTGCCGCGAATCGCGACTTCTGGGAGACGCGCGAGGCCGTACGGACCGTCGGTCAGTTCAGAGGACGCTATCTCAGACTGCAGGCCACATGGGATCACTCCCAACCCCCATCGGTCCCCGCTGAAGTCGACACGTTTCATCTTCCACCGATCTGGTGGCGGGCGCGGCACACCGCGATGATGGTGAACGCCGCCGTGGATGGCGGTGTCCCGTGGGTGCGGGTCAATCTCGAGCAGCACGGGAATCCAGTCAACGCCACATACGATGTAGACAGGGAACCTGCGTATCTGCCCGGTCTACTTGCCGATGAACCTTGGGAGGTTCGAGCCATCATTGAGATGGCGAGGATGGCTCGATAGCGCGCACAGGATGACCGATCGACCTCCAGCACGAACCGGCGCCCTGCCGGGCGCCGGTTCAAACAAGGCTTCTGAGAAGAGGAGCACCGCTACGGGTTACTTCAAGAGAATCACGCGTCTCGTCTGATCAAACGCTCCCGCCTCCAAGCGATAGAAGTAGACACCGGACCCGACCGATC
Organism: uncultured bacterium; assembly: GCA_964486455.1. Lineage (GTDB taxonomy): Bacteria > Eisenbacteria > RBG-16-71-46 > CAZAMP01 > CAZAMP01 > CAZAMP01. Next base: position 8,225 of record CAZAMP010000078.1, read on the forward strand.
TCCCCGCATCATCCTGTCCATCCCAGATGACACGATGGAATCCCGCACGATAGTTGCCTTGATCCGCGAGTGATCGAACCCAGCGCCCGGTCACGTCAAAGACGTAGAGACGGACAGGTGAGTCTTTCGGCAGCTCGAATTCGACTGTCGTCGTCGGATTGAAGGGATTCGGGTACGCCGCGTGCAGCGCGTACCGAGTGGGCGTGATCACCTCGGTCTCCATCTCACTGTCCACACCCACTACTCCATACCCTTCAATCATGACGAAGCCGTTGTTGGGATAGAACGATCCGTCCGCGTCCACATAGCCCGACGGCCACTGGACGATGATCGAGTCAATGATCGTTGCGGTGCCCATACCGAACTCGACGAGCGGCGAGTTCTGCGACAGGAAGTTGCCGCCTGAAACCTCCCTGATCTGCCAGACGTCGTCGATCGATATGAGAACCCTCGCACCGATGGCGGCCGCATTGGAGATCGTGCCGTTCAGATCGAAGCCAACCCGGTTCTTCGCGTTGGAGATCAGGTTCCGGAGTAGGACGTTCTCTCCTGACGCGTTGGCGATGTAGAGATCCAGGTCAAGATCACCATCGTAGTCGGCCCAACCCACTCCGGCACTGTTCCGTGTCGGGTCGGCGATCTCATCGGACGAGACGTCGGTGAATACGCCACCGGTGTCGTTTCGGAGAAGCCTGTCCTCCGCCTCGTTCGCAAGGTAGAGATCGAGGTCGCCGTCGTTGTCGTAGTCGGCCCATACGGCCCCGGAGGTGTTTCCCGTGTCGCCGATTGGACCGGCCGTGACATCCACGAAGACACCGCCGCCATCGTTGCGGAACAGCTTGTTCGCACCGCCCAGATTCGCCACGTACAGATCGAGGTCAAGATCACCGTCGTAGTCGGCCCAAGCGGCTGCGGTGCCGTCGCCTGTATCATCCAGAGGCGGGGCGGTCACGTCGACGAAGGTCGATACATCCAGGTCGTTCCGGATGAGTTTGTTCGCACCCCCTGCGCCATTGACCACATAGAGATCGAGATCACCGTCGTCGTCGTAGTCGGCCCATGCGGCCCCTGTCGAGGCCAGAGGGTCACCAAGAGGTCCGGTAGTGACGTCGGTGAACACGTCCCCGAGGTCGTTCCGGAGGAGCTTGTTGCCTGAACTCTTGTTCGTTAGATAGAGATCGATGTCGCCGTCGTTGTCGTAGTCACTCCATGCCGCGGCCTGTCCGTCGCCGGTATCACCCAAGGGTCCCGACGTTACATCGACGAACAGATCGTCGCCATCATTGCGGAAGAGCTTGTTCGCCCCGCCGAGGTCGTTGACCAGGTAGAGATCGAGATCGCCGTCGTTGTCGTAGTCGCCCCAGGCGGCCCCACGCGCGTCGCCGACATCATCGAGAGGTGACGACGTCACGTCTGTGAACCCCCCGTCGCCATCGTTACGGAACAGCTTGTTCGCACCACCTCTGTTGGTGATGTAGAGATCCGGATCCCAATCGTCGTCGTAGTCTCCCCAGGCCACCGCCTGCCCGACCGCGCCGTCACCGAGAGCGCCCGTCGTCACATCGAGCCATGGCATGTTGACCCAGACAAGGATGTCGTGCTCGTTGTATTGGACGGCCACACCCAGATCCCCCGGCACGGTCGGGAAGTCGATGGTGTCGAACACCCCAGTGATCGTGTCCGAATGCGTCACGATGAAGGAGTCTTCGAGGGCGGGTTCGAAGGAATCTATACACAGGAAGCTCAGTGTCCCTGCGTACGATGCCGCTCCTGTGATCACGAACTGATCGATGTCTTCCGGATCAGTGCTCGCGACCTCGATTTCCAGCGTTCCTCCACCTCCCTGGTCATATGTTCCATCGATGGTGAGGAGACCGAGCGAAGTGCCCGGGGCCACCGAGCCACCCGTATTCTGAACGTCGCCCTCAATCGTGCCATTGCCGCTGAGATAGCCGCCCTGCACGTCGATCCCCGCGTTGACGTCGAGAACTCCACCGGATCGGATGGTCGTGGTTCCTGCGGTCTGAACGTATGCGCCGGCGGCGCTGATGGTGGAGGTGTCGCGGACGAGGACCGCTCCCGTGTTGGAAAACGCCGAGACGATATCGATGTCGCATCCCTCGTTCGTCTCCAGCCCGCCACTGTTCGACCAGTCACCATCGTATGTCGTCAGAGCGAATGGGACATTTCAGGCTCGATGTTAATGGACAGTTCCC
>CAZAMP010000079.1:0-10160 GCA_964486455.1 uncultured bacterium
GGGGAACGAATACGTGCAGCACGGCCATGGCCAGGACGTAGAGGAAATTCGAATAGCCCTCGACCTTCTCGCCCGGATTGAAGACCAGGCCGTTTCCTTCGATGAGGTTTTGCGCGTACCGGTAGGTGATGTACGCGTCGTCGGTCCCGGCCGCGTGAACGGAATTGGTCGCCCGTCCACCGGAGTAGCCGGTAAAGATGTGGGCGGTGGTTCCGGCCGCGAGAATGGCGAAGGCCAGTATGACGATGAGGTGATGTCGCGACATGTCCTCTGGACGCCTCCACGTGGATGCGTGGCGACCGGTCACACCCGTGCGGCCGACCACGTTGCGCATCGCTACTCGATCCGAAGCCAGGCCATGCTAACCCACGCGGAATGAACCGCAAAAGACTTCACCTGGACTCAGGCCCGCGGGGGCGGCGGTCTCCTTCGGCCGCTTGCCGATCGCTGTTACTAAAAGTATTATTCGTATGCTGCCAAGACAATTCATTGGTGACCCCTCCCACAAATCCGAAGGAGGAGCCATGCACGGCATCCACGGTCGGAGGCTTCGGATCGGCGCGGTCATCCTGCTCGCGCTGACGATTGGTGTTTGCGGTGAAGTGAATGCGGACATCCCGGCATCGGCGAACTCGCGGAGTCTGGGAATCCCACCGGTGTTCCTCGAGCATCCGAGCCTCGTTTTCGAATTCCCCGCGGCAGCGACCCGCTTCGAACCGCAGCTTCTTGGTTTCTCGCAGGCATCGGGCAGCGGCGATCTTGGGGGTGGGGCGATACTGCAGAGTGGAGGCAGTCGCTTCTTTCTCTTGTCGCAACCGCTCACGAGTTGGGGGCGAGGCTCCTCCGCTCACCGCTACGCGAATCTTTTTCAGGTAGGGTGGGCGACCGCACCCGGACGTGCGCACGTGGGGGGCGCTGTGCGCGGCGCGGTCGGATCCTTGCGAAACGAGTCCGAAAGCGCTAACGAACACAACACTCAGGACCGGTCGAGCAAATCAGTACGACGTATGGTGGAAGGATCCCTCGGATTCGGTTTGATGAGGGACGCGCTGTCACTCGATGTCGCGGTGGCCGCGCGATTTGAGGATGTGGAGGCCGAGAGCCGTAGTCGCTCGATCAGAGACTCAATCCTGACCGAAGAAAGCTCTCGTCTAGACACACACACGCCGCTCTGGTTCACGCTCTCGGTCCGAACCGTGGCTGAGGTCGGCGACGAGTCGCAGATGATCGTGACCGGCCGCTGGGGGAATGGGGATCGAACCTGGTATTCAAAGTGGGAAGCCGATGGCTCCACTCAGCATACCGAGATCGACACCGATGGACGCATGTGGTCGGCGGGCGTCTCGTTTGAGACTCGGACAACCCATGTGGATTGGCTGTCGGCATTCGCTCACTACGGAGACCACGTTGACGAGAGTGTGGACTTCCAGGGGACCGGCTACGCTAAGAACGAGCAAACCACACGGGTCGCCATGCTCGGCCTCTCACTGAAGAAGATGCTCACGGATTGGCTCCGGCTTCACGCGGGCGCGCGAAAGACGTACGAGTTCGATCGCTCCGTCAGCAGGTTTGAGTATTCTGATTTCACGGGCTCCTACCGCAGGCGAGATGAAGCAATGGCTGACTACTTCTCGTGGGGCGTAGCTTCGACCTGGCGAAGTCTGCATCTCGTCGGATCGATGGATGCGACGCTCGACTTGGAAGAGGTCTTCCTGGCGCTCGACGTGGGGGTGATATTGTGAGCGCCACGCACGCGATCCCCTCCCTTTGGAGATGGTGCTTCGTCGCGTTTGTGCTGTTTGCTGTGATTACGCCTTTGCCGCTCATTGCCGGTGCGATCAGCACGGGTTTGGGGCTGCCGGGGGAGCTCTTCGATGAACCGGCTGCACTTCCCGCTCATCTCACACGGGCGCTCGACGAGCCAAGCATGATCTTCTCCGCGAATGGCGTTCCCGGAGCGCATGTCAACGGCGGACACTGGGCGCTATCGGTCTTGTCCAGAGACGATCGGTTGGCCCACGACGCATGGCTGATCGGGATGTCCGCGGGCGGGACGTACAGGGTGGGCATCATGGGTTGGGCGGGAATTCGGAAGCACGATGCTTCGGATCTCGCCTCTCCTGACATACCCATCATCTTGAGCGATGAGGAAGACTATGGTGGTGGGTTCACCGTGGGGTGGCACTCCGAGGCCGGGGACGCGCTCTGGATGGTCGGGACCGTCTCACAACGGCACGCCGAGTACTGGAACACGGCGGGAGGTGAATCCTACGCGCAAGGGTGGAGCCGTCCTGCCATCGGGCTCTTGATTCGGACCACCGTCGGGATCGGATCCTGGGACTGGAGTGCTGTAGCGAAATGGCAGGAACGAAGCGAACCTGTGGGAACGGTTGAGCTCGTCGATATGGATGACACGTCGACGCTCATAACGGGCCTACGAGACGAGGGGAGTGATCACTTCGTTGGATTGAGAGGGAGTATCTCTCCACACCGCCAGATTCGCGTGCACGTCGGTGGGTGGCACGCTCAATACCGTGAGCCGCAGGCTATCGTTGTGTCGCCGAACTATCGCGGCCCACAAGTTCATCAAGACGTAAGTGGAGAGCGGGTGACAGCAGCCGCTGTCGGCATCGAGGCGCACGCAGCGAACGGACTGGCGCTCCGCTGCGGCATACAGGCGGGGTGGTCGGCACCGACGGCGCACGAAGCGTGGCGATTCGGGCAGGATACTCGCGAAGACACTTGGTACGGCGGACGCGCCGGAGATGTGCGAGAGAAATCGGCAGTCTTCTTCGAAGATATCCGCCTTGGCATCGGTTACTCGGTGGCCGGGCTACAAATCGACGCGGTCGTGAATGAACGGTTCAATCTGCTCCAACCGTTCGAGGAAGTCGACGTGATGATTCGGTGGTGAAGCGCCACGACAGCTGGGTGGACTAGGGGATGGGGCGCGCCAACGTGTGCGCATCGAACACCGGTTCGATTTATATCTTGTTGTATATCAACAAGATAACTTTGTACCCGGGTACAATATCCGAATGGCGGTTCGAATCCAAAGGAGAGGGATCGCCGGTCATCGGGGATAACTTGCGGGTCGAGCGCTAGCGGTCGGTCGGAGCCAGCGCCTGCAACGAGACGACCTCCTCGAGGCCGTCGCGGATTGCGCGTATCCCGTCCACCGCCGCTCGCGCGCCCGACAGCGTCGTGATGCACGGGATGTCCGCCTGCGTGGCCGAACGGCGAATGGCGACTTCGTCGTAGCGGCTCATCTTGCCCAGCGGCGTGTTGATGACCATCTTCACCGAGCCGGCGAGGATCCTCTCCGCGATGTTCGGCGTTCCCTCGCCGACCTTGGCGATCGCTTCGCACGGAAGTTCGTGCTGCCGGAGATAGGCCGCCGTGCCGCCGGTTGCCAGCAATCCGAAGCCAAGGTCGTTAAGGTCCTTGGCGATCGGCAGTGCGCTCGACTTGTCACGGTCGTTAACGCTGATGAACACCGTGCCGTCCGATGGGAGTCCTTGGCCGGTCGCGAGCTGCGCCTTCGCGAATGCCGCTCCGAACCCCGAACCGACGCCCATGACCTCCCCGGTGCTCTTCATTTCGGGGCCCAGCAGGCGATCGGTCTTCGGAAATCGGCGGAAGGGGAAGACGGGGGCCTTGACGAAGACCCGCGACAACGCGCCGTGTTCACGAACGCCCTGCGCATCGAGTGATTCGCCGAGCATGCATCGCGTCGCGATCGCCACGAGTGGCACGTCGGTGGCCTTTTCGATGAACGGCACCGTGCGCGACGCTCGTGGGTTGACTTCGAGCACATGCACCGTTCCCTCGAAGCTTGCGAACTGGATGTTCACGAGGCCGACAACACCGAGTCCCCGCGCCAGTCGCTCCGTGTGGTCGCGCATGACGTCGATCTCGATCGGAGTGACGCGATAGGGGGGGAGCACGGCGAAGCTGTCCCCGGAGTGTATGCCCGCCTCCTCGATGTGCTGGAGGATGCCGCCGATCATCACGTTCTTGCCGTCACAGATCGCGTCGACATCGAACTCCACCGCGTCTTCGAGGAAACGATCGATGAGGACGGGATGTTCGTCGGCCACGTGGGCGGCTTCGTCGAAGTAGCGTCGGAGTTCGCGCTCGTCGTAGACGATGCGCATGGCCCGACCGCCCAGGACGTAGCTCGGCCGAACCATGACCGGGTAGCCGATCTCGGTCGCGACGGCAAACGCTTCGTCGATGCTGCGCGCGGTCCCGTAGCGCGGCGCGGGGATGCCCAGATTATCAATCAGCGCGCCGAAGCGATCGCGATCCTCCGCCCGATCGATGGCCTCGACAGGTGTACCGAGAAGACGCACGCTCGCGGCGTCCAGGTCATGCGCGAGCTTGAGCGGTGTTTGCCCGCCCAGCGTGACGATCACGCCGTCCGGTCTCTCGCGCTCGACGATGTGCATCACTTCCTCGAAGCGGAGAGGCTCGAAGTAGAGCCGATCGGACGTGTCATAGTCCGTGCTCACGGTCTCGGGGTTGCAGTTCACGAGGATGGCCTCGATCCCTTGCTCTCGAAGGGTCATCACCGCGTGGCAGCAACAGGTGTCGAACTCGATTCCCTGACCGATTCGGTTGGGTCCGCTTCCGAGCACGATGACTTTGCGGTGATCCGTGGGCTCCGCTTCACACGGCCCCAATTCCCACGTCGAGTAGAGATAAGGTGTCCGCCCCGCGAACTCAGCGGCGCACGTGTCAACGCGTCTGAAGACCGGATGAAGCCCTAGCGCCTCTCGGCGCCGCTTCACCGCCGCGCCGGTGACCGGCTCATCTCGACTGGATGGGCGGAGCAGTGTAGCGATCCGGTTGTCCGAGAACCCCTCACGTTTGGCCCCGCGCAGGACTTCGACCGGGATGTCGGCTTCGGAGAAGCCGCGCAGCTGCCCCTCTACTTCGATCAGACGGGCGAGGTTGTCGAGGAACCAGGGGTCGATGCCGGTGATCGAGTGGATCTCTTCGGCATCGAGGCCCCGCCGGAGTGCCTCGTGGATTTCCAATAGGCGCTCGGGGCTCGGCCGGGCGAGGCGGGACCGGAGCGCTTCGAGATCACTCCCGTTCGTGTCGGAGCTCCATCCGTCGAGTCCGAGCTCGAGCGCTCGAAGCGCCTTCTGGAGCGCTTCGCGGAACGTTCGACCCATCGCCATCACCTCGCCGACCGACTGCATCGTCGTGCCGAGGAGAGCTGAGGTCCCCGGGAACTTCTCGAACGACCAGCGCGGCACCTTGACGACCGTATAGTCGATCGAAGGCTCGAAGCAGGCGGATGACGTCCCCGTGATCTCGTTCGGAAGTTCGTCGAGCGTGTATCCCACCGCCAGGAGCGAGGCGATCTTCGCGATCGGGTATCCGGTGGCCTTGCTGGCGAGCGCGCTCGACCGGCTCACGCGCGGGTTCATTTCGATCACGACGCGCTCCCCGGTGACCGGATTGACCGCGAACTGCACGTTCGATCCGCCGGTTGCCACGCCTACGGCATCGAGCACCTTGAGCGAGTCGTCGCGGAGATGCTGGTATTCCTGGTCGGTCAATGTCTGTGCCGGGGCGACGGTGATGCTGTCACCCGTGTGCACGCCCATCGCGTCGACGTTTTCGATCGAGCAAACGATGATGCCGTTCCCGACCCGGTCGCGGATCACCTCCAGCTCGTATTCTTTCCATCCGAGAACGCTCTCTTCGACGAGCACGCTGTTCGCCGGTGACAGACGAAGACCCTCGTCCAGGATGACGCGAAACTCGCTTTTGTCATGTGCGATGCCCGAGCCGGATCCGCCGAGCGTGAAGCTCGCGCGAAGGATCGCCGGGAATCCGATTGCCTCGATCGCGGTGTCGGCTTCATTCATCGAACGGACCAGAAGGCTTCGCGGCGTGCGAAGGTCGATCTTCGTCATCGCGTCCTTGAAGCGCAGCCGATCTTCGGCAAGGCGTACGCTATCGACACTGGCGCCGATCAGCTCCGCTCCGGTGCGCTCGAGCGCGCCCGAGTCGTGGAGCGCAATGGCGAGGTTCAGCGCCGTTTGACCGCCCACCGTCGGCAGCACGGCATCCGGTTTCTCGCGCATCATGACCCGTTCCACGACTTCCGGGGCCAACGGTTCGACATACGTGGCGTCGGCGAGTTCGGGATCGGTCATGATTGTGGCCGGATTGCTGTTGACGAGTACGACGCGGTAGCCCTCGCGCTTGAGTGCTTTCACGGCCTGCGTTCCCGAGTAGTCGAACTCGCATGCCTGCCCGATCACGATCGGGCCCGAGCCGAGAACCAAGATCGTGTCGATGTCCGTCCGGCGCGGCATGCGTCAGCCTTCCATGCTCGGGGGGGAGGCAGCGTCGGGTCGACGAGGCATCGTGCCGGTCCGCCGCGGACTTCCATCTGATCGGCGAGCCGCCATGTCCGCGCGAAATCGCCTGAAGAGGTAGTGGCTGTCGCGGGGCCCCGGCGCCGCCTCGGGATGAAACTGCACCGAGTAGACGTTCCGTCCGATCATCTCGAGCCCCTCGACCGTGCCATCGTTCAGGCTTCTGTGTGTGATCTGAGCGATGTCGCGGTTCAGCGACTCCGCAGGGACCGCGTAATTGTGGTTTTGGCTCGTGATCTCGACCTTGCCGTCACTCAGGCGTTTCACGGGGTGGTTTGCGCCGTGATGCCCGAAGCGGAGCTTCTCCGTTTCGGCACCCAGCGCACGCGCGATGAGCTGGTGCCCGAGGCAGATTCCGAAGACCGGAAGATCCGTGTCGAGGAGTCCGCACACCTTTGTCGTGATCTCCGAGAGTGACGCGGGATCCCCCGGGCCGTTACTCAGGAACACGCCCTCGGTCGGCGGCGCGATGAGGGTCTCGAGCGGCGAGCCGGCCGGATAGATGGTGCCATGACATCCTTCGGCCTGAAGCCGCGTGATGATGCTCCGCTTGATTCCGAGATCGAGGACCGCTACGCGAAACGGTTCATCGCCCTCCGGTGGCATTGTCGTGGTCGTGAACTCGCATGCCTCACGCGCCGTCACCTTCTCGACCCAATCCGTCTCGTTGATCGGAGGAAGCGCCCGGGCGCGCGCCACCAGCTCGGCCGGGTTTCCCGTTCCGACGTATCCGCGACACGTTCCTTGCTCGCGGAGATGGATCGTGAGCGCGCGGGTGTCGACGTCGGTCAGGCCCGGGACGTTCGCTAGGCGGAGTACGTCGTCGAGTGATCGCGACGCGCGGCGGTGGAACGTTCTCCGGCAATGGTCGCGCACGATGACGGCAGCCGGGTGCACGCGGGGCGATTCGTCATCGCCGGCGTGAATCCCGTAGTTTCCAATGTGCGGGGCGGTGAAGACGACGATCTGTCCGGCGTAGCTCGGATCGGTGATGATTTCCTGGTAGCCGGTCATGCCGGTGTGAAAGACGACCTCGCCGCCGGCGCCGTGGAATGCGCCGAAGAGACGACCCGGAAATGTGAGGCCGGTCTCGAGGGCAAGGATGGCGGGCATTCGCGTCCTTTCCGGTTCTGGAAGGGGCTTCCCGAACAAACCGCCGCGGAAGCTACAGCAAAACGGCACACCGAAGCAAGTAGAGATCTCGGTCGGGTGGCCGATGACGACGCCGGCATTGCGATCGGGGGCGTCAGCCCGTAGAGTAATGGTCCTGGATTCAGGAGCTTAGCGGTTTCACTCCGCCACGAGGACGTTCGACACGATGAACAACGTTTGGTACGGAATATTGGCCACGACGATCGCCTTCGTGGTGGTGATGGTTCTCGCCTGCGTCAGAGGCGGTCGTCACGACGAGCCGCCGGAGCGCCGGTAGCGATCTCCCACGTGCGCCATGGATGCCCGCCGTCCCTCAGGTCCGGCCACTGATCGGCCTCCCGTCACGTCTAACCCACGCCCGCGCTCCGTAACGACTGGGGTCGCGCGCTCGGGGCTGTTGATTCTCGTCATCGCCTGCCTGGGGTTTACCTGGCCGTGGCAGATGAACCATGGATGGCCCGGCACATCGCGCATTCCCGTCACGCCGCTCGATCATCCGACACTCGAAGAACGCGTGTCGGAGTGCGGATGGGATCCGGCATCCGGATACCGTTTCGCACTCTTTGGTGATCAGCGCGCACTTGCCGATGGGGAGTTTCAGCTCCTCGTCGATCGGCTTGCCATGCGTTCCGAGTCCGATGAGCGATTGCTCTTCATGTTGGATACGGGGGACTTCGTTCATAGCGGCAGGCACACGGATCAGTTCGATCGTTTGCGGAGCATCCTCAGGCCCGTTCGCCATCTTCCATATCTCGTGGCCGTTGGAAATCACGAGCTCGACAGCAACCGATCACAGGTTGCCAGACACAACACGGCCGCGTTTCTCGGCTATCTCGATCCGGAGCTCGGATCAAATCGCATGTACTACGCGAAGACCGCGGGCCGGGTCCGGTTTCTCTTCATGGATACGAACGATCTCGTCTACGGAGAGGGAGGGAAACTACGCGACGCCGGTGCCCCGAAACCCGGTAGCCGCACGGAAGAGCAGCTGCGGTGGCTCGTGCGTGAACTGGGCATCGAGACGAACGCTCCCGACTCCGCGACGATCGTCGTCATGCATCATCCGATTGTGGTTTCCTCCAAGAAGTACCGATCTTCCGCGCGCCATCTTTGGCGCACTACGTTCGAGGGGCGCACGATTCCCGACATCCTGATGGATGGTGGCGTTGATGTCGTGATCACCGGGCACACGCATACCTACGAACGTTTTCGGATCGAGCGCAACGACGGTCGCGTCATGCACGTTGTCAATCTCTCCGGCCGTCCCCGCACCAGCTTCCTCTGGTTCGGTGACGGAGGTCGACGGTGCCAGGATATCCGAGCAAAAGAGGATGAGTGGTTCAGAGACAACGGATGGCACGACATGGCGCGGTGGAGCGTGCGACAGGAAGACGCGATGATCGGCGATGAGGCCAATCAGTTTGCCATCCTCGATGTGGACGCCTCCGACGGTATCGAAATGGAGATCGTCTATCTGGACGGTGAGCGGGCGCAAGGGGATCGGCGTCCGGAACGCGTTCGCCTGAAGTAGAGATGTGTCATTCGCGGCCGCGCCGAGGAGACCGGAGGGCCGGAATCACGATCCCCGTGATGACGATTACACCACCCAGCGCGTGTAGCGGCGTGATCCGTTCGCCGAGAAGGATTGCCGCGCCCACGACCCCGAAGAGCGGAACGAGTCCCAACGTCGGTGCCATGCGATCGATCCCGATCCGTTTGACCGCGAGATAGTACGTGACGAACGCCACGGCGGTGGCCGCTACGCCGAGGTAGAGCACGTTGAAGACGGCAGCCGCCGACCACGCCGAGATGTTCGGCACGCCGTCGACCCAGAACGCGATCGGCGCGAGCATCAATGCCCCGATGAGAGACGTCAGGAAGATGACGGTCGTGGCGGAAACCCTTCCCGCGAGCTGCTTGCCCAAGACGGTGTAGGCCCCCCACGCGGACGCGGAGATGAAAAACAATCCGTCTCCCAGGAGCCGCTGCTCTTCGGCGCCCGCCGAGCGGATCGCCGACCAACCCACGAGAAATGCCCCGGTCATGGCCAGAGCGGCCCCGAGCATGGCGCGCCGTGCCGGACGCTCTCCGCGAAAGATGAACGCGATCAGCACCGCGAACGAGCCGGCAGTCCCCGGCGTGATGACCGCCCCGTCACTCGCAGGTGCCAGGCGGATCCCGACGAGGAAGAGGATGTTGTAGGCAATCATGCCGGTGAGGCTCATGCCGATGACCACCATCCAGTCTTGCCGGGAGAGTTTCGGGCGCCGCCGGCCGTCCGTCGCGAGCCAGATCGGGAGTAGCGCCACCGCGGCCACGGCAAAGCGTCCCACCGAAACGGTCAGTGCTGGCGCGTCATGGGCGGCAAGTCGGGCGGTTAGCCAGGCGCCCGCCCACATGAGCGTGGTCAGCACCAGAAGTGCATATCCAGCAGCTAATTGCGGGCGCACCTGAGAATCGATCCGGTGGTTGTCCATAGCCGGTCAGTCTAAAGCGTTTTCGTGACCCTGCCGATCCTTCAGTTGGGACGTGGTCCGGATAATGCCAGTGCGCCAATGATGCCGGCCGGCAGGCGGCCGCAGGGCGACGTGTCGCGACGGGTGGTGT
>CAZAMP010000080.1:0-9793 GCA_964486455.1 uncultured bacterium
CGTTTGGATGCAGGTAGCGATACACATCGTAGCCGTCTTCTGAGTCCGCATTGTCGACCCAGCTCAGATGTGTTGCGTCGCAGTTGTAGCGAGTGGCGAGGAGGTTTGTGGGCGCCCATGGGCGCACCCCTCCGACAACCAGCTGAGGAACCTGCGAACGACCGCATCCGTTCACGGCGGCGACGCCATACGCAAATGCCATGCCCGGGTTGGCGAGGCTGTCAGCGTACTCGCGCCTGTCGGGGTCGAGGAGGGCAATCGTCCGCCCGGCCTTGATCACCTCGAATCCGGCGATATCGTCTCCTGTGTGGATCCAGCCGAGGTGTGCCGTACAGTCTGTTTGCCATGTGGAGATATCAGTCACCGCCGGGAGTCCACAGAAGGCTTCCGTCCCAAGTGCCAGATCAACCGACCCGAGATGGGTGGCGCAGATCTCCTCGGACGTCGGTGTGCAAGTGCTGATCAGCGCCGCGCCGATACGGGGATCCGGTCGTGCTGAGAACTCACCCGAGTTGCCACCGGACAGGCTGAGATAGCCGATCCGTGCCGTCTCCGCGGGTGGCTCGTAGCATCCTCCGGGCCATGTGACGGCGTTGCCTGTGCCGGAATCGGGCCATCCTTCCGACGGGATCTCGCTTCCACCCGTGCATAGGGTCCAACCTTCGACGCTCCCTTCGTGGCTGATGCCGAACTCCGCACCTCCGATCCCTTCCAAGAAGCCCCCGACACGGTTGGCCACGATCCAGAGAAACGCAGGTCCGTCGATTGGGGGCGACCAGAGGTCCTCACAACGACTCTGATCGATCCAATCGAAAGCAGGATCACTGCATCCCGAGTAGCTCGGAGTACTGAGCAGTAGATTCATAATCGCCGGCGATTCCGATATCGGACCTAGGGTGCCTATGCGCGTCGTACAACCGTTGCTCAGAGGAAGGCAGGGAGATGAGTCCTGAAGGCGATAGTCGCCCAGAGCCGTTGGCGCATTGTCAGCCGGAGTCGACATGACGAACATCGGATCATCGAAGACGTTCTCTCCGGCATAGGTCACGATTCCCTCGCCGGGATAGATTCCATCCGGATTGACGGCTGAGCACTCGATCGTCAGATCGGAGTCTCGCACGATCGTCGCATCGTGTCCGTTCGCCGAGGATCTGTTCCCAGCCAGAATGCATTCCTCAAGGGCGACCTGGCAGCCGTCATGGATCAGCAAAGCACCACTCACACCGCAGGAGTAGCAGCCCTCCCACCAGCTACCTGGAGAGCAAAGGTTGCCCACGATTGTTGATTGGAGAAACGTTGCTTGGCAGTCAATCAAGCGAACTCCGCCGGTAAACTCCTGTCCGTGGTTTCCGGCAATCAGGCAGCCTTCGACGCGGACGGTCGCGCGGACTGCGTACAGGACGCCGGTACCTTCGCTGTAGTTCCCCTGAAACGAGCAGCCACGAAGCGTGAACGCCTCCGAATCAAAAACCCAGATACATGCGTGCCTCGTGTAGTTGTCAACGAACGTGCAGTTCTCAACGATTGCGGATCCGTCGATGTCGAGGATAAGCCTGACACTTGGATTACGCCGGTTTCCGAGACCGGTGAACATGCAGTTCACAACTCGGGGCGGGTCGTCCGAGCACGCGTCGTGGTCATTGTGGATCCTCAGCACGCGATCAGTGTCATCGCCATACCCTGAGGACCCCATGAATGTGAATCCCTCAATATGTGTGCCGCACCCGATGAACCACATTCCGTCCCGACTGCTGCTATTCAGGAAAGTGCACGTCGGCCCGGCCTCAGATAATAGTGTGAGGTCCGGTTCAAGGTCGCGCGGAGTTCTCAATTCGTGTTCGCCGGGGGCAACTAGTACTGTGTCACCGCGACTCGCCGCTTGGAGTGCATCGCGCACTTCAGGGAATTCTGCAGGCACATGGAGCACTTCGGCGAACGCGCAGGTAGCGACGAGCGAGAGAAGGATGAAGAGCCACAGGACTTTCATTGTGAGCACCGCCGGATCGCTGGACGCGAAATGTCCACACCAAAGCACGTTCCCTGAAAGCATCAACTGCGTGGATGATATGCCAAATACTAAAACAGTGCAACACGGGCCGTGCATTAGGTATTGGCCACAGTTGGATGGGGAGGGTAGATCAACCGGTCGGACTGCGATTCGTGTATCTGTCAGGGCCTCGGCTAAGGCTCTTCGGAAGCGGCTCTCAACCTAATCTCGTACAACACCTGCTCGTAGATGTTCTGCTTGATCGATGCGTGGTGGTAGTCCTCGCTCTCGATCCGGGTGATCTCGGCAAGTTGAAAGTTCTGGCCAATCACCTTGCGGACGAGTCGATCCGGGTCGTACGCGAAGCCGGTTCTCAAGATGTACACGGGGCGGCCGGACTGGAGCAGGTTTCCGACGACGCGCGCGAAGGCGACGACTTCTTCCGCGTCACCGGACGTCGGGTGCGCGAGGGTCTGCCGGTCTCCGTAGTACTGAATGAACGGCGCGTCGTCCATCGCGATGATGACGGCGGTCTCCGGCGTCTTCTCCCTCACCATCTCCGCGACGATCTTGTTTCCGACTCGGTCGTGGCGATAGGCGATGACCTTCCACGCCATGACGAATGGCACCAACGCGATCAGCATCAGGAGAATCCAGACGAGCGGTCGCCAGCGGCCGACGAGGAAGAAGAGTCCGGCGGCCATCAGGATCGATGCGGGGGCGAGCGCCTCGATGAGGAAACGCGGAGAGTATTGGGCCAGGTTCGCCGCGTAGATGAAGACGAGGAGAAGCCATACGACGAGCCACCAAGCGCGCCGCCGTCCCGTCGTCGCGACGATCCCGAAGACGATGAGCGCGAAGCCGACCGGTGTCCACGAGAAGACCAGGTCCTTGAGCGCCTCCGCCACGATCGCCGCGTTCCACCCCTGGTAGCCGGTGACCGTCGCGAGTCGCTGGATCCAATCCCACTGCAGTAGAAGAAGGAGCGCAATCCCCGCGAGCGAGGCGAGGAGAAACGGCGGGAAACCGCGGCGCCGGCTTTCCGCCCCATGTGTCAGCAGCATGAGCCCGGCCGGCACGAGCGCCAGAAGGCCCGAGACCCGTACCAGGCCGACCGTGCCGAGAAGAAGACCGGCCCCCAGCCCGTCGATGATCGATCCCCGGCGGGCCGCCCGAAACGCGTACACCATCCCCAGGATCGCAAGGAAGAGGGCGTGCCCGTGCCCCTTCGCACCCACCGTCTCCGAGAAGAAGATCGGGCTCAGCGACAGGAGAATGGCGGCGCCCGTGGCGGCGGGGCGCTCGAGATCCAACTCACGGGCAAGGAAGAACAAAGCTCCAACCGCGAGCGCGCCGAAGAGCGCGGATGTGAAGAGAATCACGGATTCGGCGCTCGTCACGCCGAAGAGTGTGACGGCCGTCCCGTGGAATATCGAGTTGATGAAGACGAGACCGTAGCGTCCGCCAACCGGAGGATCGTGAAGGAGCAATGGCTGGAGCTGACCTTCGGCGCGGGAAGTCTCCAGCGCCTGTGCGAGTTTGATCGCGTCATGATGGAAGAGGCCGTCGTTCAGAAGCGCCAACCGGAGCAGCAGCGATACGAGTACCAACGCCGCCGCGATGAGCCAATCCCTGGAATCCGCCCCCCCGGTTTGTGTCAGTGTCTTCCGGGTCATCTAGCCTCTCTCCAGCAGCGTCACGCTCTCGAAGTGATAGGTCTGTGGGAAGAAATCGTACGGCGTTGATCGCACGTGCCTGTAGCCGGCGGCGGCGAGTCGCTTGACATCGCGCGCCAGCGTTGCCGGATCGCACGATACATAGATGATCCGCGGAGGGCCATAGCGGACGAGCGCCTTGATCACCTTGTCGGAGGCGCCGTCGCGCGGCGGATCGAGGACCGCGAGCGCGAGCCGGTCCGGGAAGTACATCGTCGGAAAGCGTGCCTCCACCGGCCCCGGAACGAACTTGACGTTCTGGATCCCCGCGCGCCGGATCGCCGCCTCGCCCGCGCGCACCGATCCGAAGTGTCCTTCTAGGCACCAAACCGACTTCGCCTCACCGACGAACGCCGCCGCGAGGAAGCCTATTCCCGCATAGAGGTCGACCGCGAGATCGCCCGGGCCGAGAGCCGCCCAGTCACGCACTTGCTCGGCCAAGCGGATCGCGAGCGTGGGGTGGACTTGATAGAACGCGCGCGGTGGGAGATGCCACGTCGCCCACTTCGTCTCGAACGTGAGCGGCGACGGGCGGGCCCGGGGCGCGCATTTTCGAACGGAGCCCTCGGTCCAGAAGAGCACGATGTGATCGGCGCCCGTGGACTGCAGGCGGCGCAACAGCGGCGAGACGAGAAGCTCCGTTCCCGCCGAGAAGAACACATGGACATCGCCCGCGGGATGTCCGGTACGCAGTTCTATTCGCCCTGTCGCGGTCCCGACCTCGCCGCAAACCGATCGCAGGCCTTCGATGACCGGCGTGAAGCCCGGGTGCGCGATCGGGCATGCGCTGATCGGAACGATTCGGTGGCTGTGCATGGCCATGAAGCCGATCGTCGGTCCTGTCCCACCTCGGCGTGAGGTTTCCGCATGAAGGGTGATTCGATGGCGGTAGCCCAGCCGGTCTTCCTCGGAAACGACGTCGGCGACCTCGGGTTCGCTCACCCCGGCAATGCGGCGAAGCGCGTCTTCGAGTCCGCGCCGTCGGCTCGCCAGCTGCACGGCGTCGGAGACATGCTGAAGATGGCACCCCCCGCACTTCATGAAGTGAGGGCAAGGGGGCGTTGCCCGTTCGGGCGAAGGGCGGAGAAGTTCGGTGATCTGCGCCCGCGCAAACGAACGTTTTACCTCAGTCGCCTTCACCCTGACGCGGTCGCCGGGGACGCCGAACGGGACGAAGCAGACGAGCCGCTCGGCCCGTCCGACGGCTTCTCCACCATGCCCGATCGAGTCGAGCTCGAGCTCGAATTCGTCACCTGGCGACGGCCGCGCAGATGGGTCTTCCTGGCTACGCGGTTTCGTCGGCATGTGTCGCCTCGTCCAGATCCGCGGGCTCGACCATGAGCGTCTTCTCCCGTGTGCACACCGCGAGTCCTGGTGCGGCCTTCCGCGGTTTACGAACGTACTTGGCCAGCGTGTAGATCACCGGGACGGATTTCGAGTGACGCCCCCTGCTGAACGCGGCCGCGATTGCCGCCGCCTCCTCGAGCGTCCGGCGGCTCGGGTTGTCCTTTCGGCCCTCCCGGCGAAGCACCACGTGCGCGCCCGCTACACCCTGCGCATGAAACCAGAAATCGTCCGGCTTTGCGAGCCGATGTGTCAGCCAATCGTTCTCGTCGTTGTTCCTTCCGACGAGGATGGTCCATCCGTCCGTCGAACGATAGCGGCGCGGATGAAACTTGGTGCTCTCGGCCGCCCGCCCCCGTCGTATCTTGTTGGACGGTGCCGCCGTGCGAATTCGATAGCGGGCGATCAGCGTGCGGAGCACGGTCAGTTCATCCGCTTCCCAATCAGACTCCGGACGTCCCAGTCTCGGTGTGATCCACGCGAGGTCTTCCACGATGCGCTCCCGGCGTGAGCCTATCGTCTCGATCGCGCGCTTGCCACGGGCAGCACGCTTCAAGTAGACGGCGGCGTTCTTCGCGGGACTCAGCCGGGGATCGACCGTGATCGTGATCGTCGCGCCGTCCGGGTCGAACGGATCGGGGAGCGTAACCTCGTCGGCACGTGGCGGCACGGCCGCGCCGTGAGCGAGGAGTGCCGTCCCGCAGCGCTCCTGGTGAGGCCAGGCCTCGGCCTTCTCCAGATCTCGACGGATGGCCTCGTGCGTGCGCTTGAGTCTTCCGGCGAGAGATCTGACGCGACTCTGGAACGCGCGCTCGCGCTGGGCGTGACGCTCCTGTCGCAGCGCGAGGAGGAACGCGGCGCGCGCCGCGGCGTTGACGGTCGGCTCACGGGCGGCAACTTCTCCACCGGCCAGTTCCGTCGGCGTCACGACAAACCGCGATCCCACCGAGACGACCATGAGCTCATCCATCGCCGCACCGCGTGCGACGATGGACGGCCAGTCGATGCCGGTGTCCACGCCTATGGCCGTGGCGATGCGACGATTGAGACCGGGGTAGGGGGTGTTCGGCGGCGCTGCCGGCCCAGAGTAGTCCGCGCCGATACGGAGGCGGGACGTCGGTTTCTTTGTGTTCTGGTGAGCGGCGACAACCACTTTCGCCTCGTCCAAGAGGATGAGCGCCGGTTGGGAGAGCAACTCAACGATCAGCGAACCCCGATCAAGCGCGAGCCGAACGATGCGGTTGCCCGGAAGCGCTTCGACTCCGGTGAATCGCCGGCCGACGAGCGCCTCGGCGAGCGGCGCGGGAAGGCCACCGGACGGCGTTCCGGGACGCCTCGGTTCCACGAAGATCGAGGGATGAAACCGCTCGATGGAGATGGTCAACCAGCGTCCGTCGGAGAGGGCGAGCCCCGCTCGCCACGCGCCGTGCGCCCCCGTCTCGCGAATGGCGAGACGCGTCAGATCCGCTGTGATCTCGTTGGCCCACATGGCCAGTGCCAGTGCATCCATAACTGGCACTTTATCGAATCGTCCCGATTCGGGAAAGCAAAGTCATGATCAGAGGATTCCCGAAGCGCCGCCGCGCGCATTCTGCTATTCTCCGCGCTTTCGGGAATTCCATAGGAGTTGGGGAACATGCCGCCGATCGACGCATCGGACATCTACCGGGTTTCGGAGCTGCTTACGAATGAAGAGCGGATGGTGCGCGACGCCGCTCGGACGTTCGTGGACAAGGAGCTGATGCCGATCGTTCGCGAGCATTGGAGGGCCGGCACGTTTCCGATCGCGCTGGTCCCACGTTTGGGAGAGCTCGGCTACTTAGGCTCCAATCTCGACGGACCGGGCTGCGCCGGCCTCGGGGATGTGGGTTACGGCGTGCTCAATCAGGAAATAGAGCGCGGAGATTCAGGGCTACGCTCCTTCGTCTCCGTGCAGACCTCACTCGTGATGTACCCGATCCTCACCTTCGGCTCCGAGGCCCAGATCGAACGGTGGATTCCGGAGCTCGCCGCCGGCCGGAAGATCGGCTGCTTCGGTCTCACCGAACCGGACTACGGCTCGGATCCCGGCAACATGGTCACGCGCGCCCGACAGACCGACAACGGATGGGTGCTGCATGGGGCGAAGACCTGGATCACCAACGCCTCGATCGCCGACGTCGCCGTCGTGTGGGCGAAGGCGGACGAAGAGCGTGTGCGCGGCTTCCTCGTCGAGAAAGGTACGCCAGGCTTCAGTCAGCGGGAGATCCGCCATAAGTGGAGCCTCCGCGCGTCGGATACGGGGGAGCTTCTCTTCGATGAGTGTGAGGTCCCGGCCGACGCCATCTTGCCTCAGGCCTCCGGGCTTCGATCGCCGCTTCAGTGCCTCAACCAGGCGCGCTACGGCATCGCGTGGGGGGTCACGGGCGCGGCCTTGGCCTGCTATGAAGAAGCCCGCGAGTACGCGGGCACGCGGATTCAGTTCGGTCGACCCATCGCGTCGTTCCAGCTCGTGCAGCAGAAGCTCGCGCAGATGGCGACGGAGATCACCAAGTCACAGCTGATGAACGTCCGACTCGGGCGCCTCAAGGAAGAGCGGCGCGTCTCGCCGGTCCAGGTTTCCCTCGCGAAGCGGAACAACGTCTGGGAAGCGCTGAAAATCGCGCGCAAAGCCCGGGACATCCTCGGAGCGAATGGCATCACCGACGAATACTGCGCCGGGCGTCACATGTTGAACCTCGAGTCCGTGCACACCTATGAAGGTACGCACGACATCCACACGCTGATCATTGGCAATGCCATCACCGGCCACGAGGCGTTTTCCTAATCCCTGCGGCACACGTATCGTCCTGCCCGCTTCCTTCACCTACGTTTCCAGCGAGGCCGGTCCGACGGGGCTCTCCGCAAGGCGACTCACGTCTGCGTGAGCGAGCGTTGCGAGCGCGGAGCTGGCGGAGAGTCCCTTTGGATCGCGCCGAGCCGCTAGTCCGCCATGCCGAGCTGTAGCGGCGGCTGCGCGCCACGCTCCGCCAATGCCTCTCCGATGCCGTCCTGCGTGAAAACTCCCTCCACGCGATCGTCCCAGACCTCGATCGTTCCTCCGATGTCGAGCGCAACCTCAATGCGCTGAGCTTCCAACGCCCCGCGAATGACATCCCCATTGCTCATCGTGATGATGATCTCGGTGCCTCTTGCGTCGTCGAGCGCGATCGATTTGACATCGGTCATGCTGAGAGGGATCCGGGCGTATGAGTTGATGACGGCCACACTCTCGTTCGTGATCCTGCCACTGATGACGTCTCCGTTGCGGAGCAGAAGAAACTGACTCTCCGCGAAGCCCGCCGGATCGGCGCTTCGCTGGTGAAACACCGCCCGTCGAATCTTGTCGCGGCGGATCGTGATCGGCGCCCCGCTTCGCATCTGGAAGTGAACCACGCGATCCTCGAGGAATCCGCTGAGCCGGTTGTTGTTCGCCGTGATGAAGGTTTCCTGGTTCCCCTTGCGCTCACCGAGATCGATTGCCGCGATGAGGTCGTTACTGATCCCGACCGCGCCGTACGCCGTGTGGAGGCTGAACCCTTCGTTGAGAATCGTCCCCTTGAGGGTCTCGCCGCTACGCAGGAGAAGAAGATCGTGATGGATCGGACGTTCGAGGCCGGGAGCGACGCTGAGAGGAATCGTCATGTTTCGTCCGATTCCTCCACCCGCGCTTGCCTCCTCCTCGGCAGTCGCAGGAACGGTAAGGACGAGCGCGCTCAGCGCGAGCAGCACAGTGGATACGAGCCGCATCATGGCACCTCCGAGAGATGGGGAGACCCTTATGAATGCATATGGACGGTCTATCGGTCCGAGCGGGAAATGGTGTTAGCGCGCGGCGCCCGGGCTGTGGACCGGTTGCTTTCGATGGGTTCGTGCAGGATGGGAGCCGTGAGCGGCCCAACGAGACCGGATAGGACGGCGGGCGGCCCAGACCACGAGGCGGGATGGTTCATAGTCGCCGCCGGAGCGCGAAGTGCGGCGCTCGCGATAGACCGCACGCAATCCGCGCGCCGAACCGAATCACCTGATGAGTGAGAAGATCCGCGTCCGATCGTGCGCACCCGCTCGCAGGCGGGCCAGATAGACGCCGCTCGGAACCGCTCGTCCGTCCGGATCCCGCCCGTCCCAGTGGAGCGTGTGGTCTCCCGACGAGAGAATCGAGGTGGAACGGCTCATCACTCGTCTCCCGGAGACGTCGAAGATCTCGAGGAACACGCTCTCTCGATCGGGGAGCGTTACCGCTAACCGCGCGGTGAGCCGGCTAGGGTTCGGGTAGATCATCAACTTGAGGGAAGGCGTGGCGTCGCCGGTAGCGACAACGCCCACCACCTCCGGCGGTGCAACCATAAACACATCTGAGACGGCCACGACCGTGTCGAGAGCGGTGCTGACGGTCAGACGCACGTGGCAGTCGCTCGATGCCTCCTGCGCGTGAACGTCCCATTGGTGCCGACCGTTTTCCGGCAGGTCGTTCGCGATGGGGGCCCATGGACCGTCGGGACCGGATGTGGACAGTTCCAGACGAGCGCTTGCCGGCCCGGGCCATGGGCGTCCGGCGGCCCAATCGATGAAACGGATGGATCCCATGACATACGTGTCGCCCGCGGAGGGCTCCAGCAGACGCGCCGAGAGCTCCGCCGGATGGGACGTTTCCCTGTAGAACCTGAGATGGTTCTGGTAGGAGGGCCAGCTTCCCTCTTCATCGACGAGCACGATGTCGGCGCGACCG
>CAZAMP010000081.1:0-7416 GCA_964486455.1 uncultured bacterium
TGAACTTCGAGGGAACTCGCCTTCAGAGAAGCGGCCGTGGCCATCGTCAGGCAGACAAGAATCAACAGTCTGATCGCTCGGGCCAACATGTGAACCTCCCAGCCGTGCACCGCTGGTGCGGTCATCAATCCTGGAACGAAGCCTACCCTATGCAAAGTAGACGTCAACAGCACGCTGTCATGCCGCTCGACCACACACCTCTCGCCATTGGTGCAGGCACATCTTCAGCACCTGCTGCGAACCGGCAATCCAGCGGACCTCACCTTTCTCACACATGCGAATTCTTGAGCTGAGACCTGCAACGGGATTGACTAGTCGAGACGATGTCATGATGCTCGGGACAGCTGTGAGAAACGAATTCCGAAAGCGGCATCATCTCAATCGTTTACGAAGACCTACATCCCCGGGGAGACAATCTGCGACACGGCACTCGATTCTGTGCCCAAGCAAGAATCCAACAGGGCCCGCCATGAATTCATCCCAGCGCACAACTAGCTCATCGATCCACAAACCGATTTCATCCTGCTGGGCCGGGGAAATGACCTAGACTGAGATCATGACAGAAACGGGAACCGGAATGAAGCTCCCTCCGGAGCATGCGTTCGTTGATCTGAGTGACTACGCGCGCCCCGTCGCGCTTCGCGTTGTCGCGTTTCTTCTCGAGCGCCCCGTCGGCGTACTCAGCGTCACGTCGAGCTTTCTGGTCGTGGGCATTCTCGCGGCCACGCTCATCACGGTCGATTCACACGCCGCGTGGATCGCCGCCGCGCTTCTCGTCCAGATCAAGAACGTCTTGGATGCGGTCGACGGAGCACTCGCGCGGGCGCGACGGACACCTTCTCGGCTCGGACGTTTCTACGATTCGTTCTGCGACTTTCTCGTGGGAGCAGCGATCTTCGCGGTAATCGGCGTGCGTCTGATGCCCACGCTCGGAGGCGGCGCGTTCATCCTCGCGGCGGCGGGGCTCGTGAGCGCACTTCTCCAGGGAACGATCTACTCGTACTTCTCGGTCGCGCATCGCCTCGCGGTCGGAGGCGACCGAACGAGCCGGACGGACGAGCGATCGGCAGGCGCGGGCGGTCAGGATTGGCGGCTTCGCGTCATGTACGCCGCTTATCTCCTCGTATACGCGTGGCAGGATCGCCTCATCGCGGCGATCGACGGTCAGCTGATCGATCACCCACTCCCCCGCGGCTTTCTCACGGCGGCGAGCGCACTGGGGTTGGGAAGTCAGCTCCTTGCGCTCTGCGTCTTCCTCATCGCCGGCTGGCCGGACGGCTATCTCTGGTTCACCCTCTTGCCCGCGAATGCGTATGCGATCTTTCTGCTGCGTTGGCGGCGCGCCCGACATTCGACGCGATGAGAACCCGGCAAGTGCTTCGGAGCATCCGTCCAACTCCTGGGAGAATCCGTCCGGGCGGCGCCTTCGCATCGAGCCTTGCCACACTGTCCGATTCCCGACACTGCATGCCAATCGCTAACCCGTTTTATTCAAATGGATTAGGTGTGCGTTTGTACCCGGGTACAAACTACAAGGATGACACGACGCCGACCCACGGCTTCTCGAGAGTCGATGTGGCGTCGCAGCTGAAGTTGGTGGTGGGGTCGCTGGTCACGTCGGTGGTGAAGTCGCTCGCGGAATTGCCGGCGGGGATGGTCGGCGACCGGAACAAAACATCAGAGGCCCATAGGTCCGCCGGTGAGTTCCGCAGCGCGTCGAGCCGTGACGCATGACGCGTCTGCGCGAAGGCTGTCTGATCCCGCCCGACCTACCGGCCCCTCTTGGCATTCTCAGAAGACGCCTAGTCCTCCAGCACCTCCCGCGCGATCACGTGCCGTTGGATCTCCGACGTCCCCTCATAGAGCGTCATGACACGCGCGTCTCGGTAGGCGCGCTCGACGGAGTACTCCCGGATGTAGCCGTATCCGCCGTGGATCTGGACGGCCTCGTTCGTGACACGCTGCACCATCTCGCTGGCATAGACCTTCGCCATGGCCGCCTGTTGCGTCACGCGTTCCCCACGATCGGCCAGCTCCGCGGCACGAAGGACGAGAAGCCGGGCGGCCGAAATCTCGGTGGCCATGTTCGCGAACTTCCAGCGGATCGCCTGCTTCTTCGAGATCGGCTCGCCGAACTGGATGCGCGTCTTCGCGTAGCCAAGGGCATCCTCGAACGCCGCACGAGCGAGACCCAGGGCCTGTGCCCCGACGCCTATCCGCCCCTCGTCGAGCGCGCTCATCGCGACTTTGAAGCCCTGGCCTTCCTCGCCGAGCCGGTTCGCGACCGGCACGCGGCAATCCTCGAGCACGATCTCGACCGTGCCCGAAGCCCGGAGCCCCATCTTTTTCTCTTTCGTGCCGATCGTGAACCCCGGCGCGTCACGCTCGACGATAAAGGCCGAGATGCCGCGATGGTTTTCGTCCGGCTGAGTCTTCGCCATCACGATGTAGATGCCGGAGATGTCGCCGTTCGTGACGTAGATTTTCGTTCCGTTCAGAAGATAGTGATCACCTTCACGCTTCGCCGTGCTTTTCAGTGCCGCCGCATCCGATCCGGCCGACGGTTCCGTGAGGCAGAAGCTGCCGAAGTCGTCGTGGGCCAAGCGCGGCAGGTAGATCTTCTTCTGCTCTTCCGTCCCGAACTTCTGGATGGGACCCGCCGACACCGAATTGTGCACGCTGATCGCGATGGCGAGTGCCGGTGACCAGCGGGAAAGCTCTTCGACGGCGAGCACGTAGCTCAAGAAGCCAACGTCGTTCCCATCGTACTTCTCGGGAATGAGCATCCCCCAGAGCCCCAGGTCGGCCATCTTCTTGATGACGTCGACCGGTGTGATCTCTGCTTCGTCCCACTCGCGAACGTGAGGTTGGACCTCCGACTTGCAGAAGTCCCGAATTGCGTCAACCAGCAGTTTCTGTTCGCTGGTCGTGTCGATCTCGTATGTCAACCCACACCCTCCCGACCGGGCGACGCGTGGCCCGTGTCAGTCAGTCGCGATGGCGGACGGTCACCACCTAGTATTCGTAGAATCCTCTTCCGGACTTGCGGCCCAGGTAACCCGCCTGAACCATCTTCCTGAGAAGCGGGCACGGGCGATACTTGGAGTCGCCCAAATCACGATGAAGCACTTCCATGATGTCGAGGCAGACGTCGAGGCCGATCAGGTCCGCCAGCGTCAGCGGTCCCATCGGGTGCGCCATCCCGAGCTTCATCACCGTATCGATCGCTTCCTTCGTGGCCACGCCTTCCATCAGGCAATAGACCGCTTCATTGATCATCGGTAGGAGAACGCGGTTCGAAACGAAACCGGGATAATCGTTCACCTCGACCGGCGTCTTCCCCAGCTCTTCGGCGAGTGAAACGACCTGCTGCGCCGTCTCATCCGACGTCGCGAGGCCGCGGATGACCTCCACGAGCTTCATCATCGGCACGGGATTCATGAAATGCATCCCGATGAAACGATCGGGACGGCCCGATACCGACCCCAGGTCGGTGATGGAAATCGACGACGTATTCGACGCGAAGATCGCCCCGTCGGCGAGCCTCGGCGCAAGGTCCGCGTAGAGCGCCCTCTTGACATCCAGGTTTTCAAGCACGGCCTCGATGGCGATATCGACATCTCCCGCCGCGGAGAGATCGTTCGCCGTCGTGATGTTCCCGAGAGTGGCCTTCGCCTGCTCGTCGGTCATCTTCTCCTTCTTCACCATCCGGCCGAGGTTCTTTTCGATCGTGCCCATCGCGCGGGGCAGCTGATCCGCGATCGTGTCGACCAGGGTGACGGTCCTGCCGGCCTGCGCGCAGACCTGCGCGATACCGTTTCCCATCGTTCCCGCACCGACGACCATTACGCGTGAAATGCTCATCGTCATCACTCCCT
Source organism: uncultured bacterium (assembly GCA_964486455.1). GTDB lineage: Bacteria > Eisenbacteria > RBG-16-71-46 > CAZAMP01 > CAZAMP01 > CAZAMP01. Next base: position 3,879 of record CAZAMP010000081.1, read on the forward strand.
TTCCACACCCATCGCCACGGCTCCGCCTCCGCCCAGGCAAAGTGTGGCCATTCCCGTCTTCAACCCGCGATCCTCGAGAGCGTAGAGGAGCGTCGTGAGCACCCTTGCGCCGCTCGCCCCGATCGGATGCCCCAGTGCTACCGCGCCGCCGTTGACGTTGACGCGGTTCCAGTCCCATCCGAGCTCGTTGCCGTCGGCCAGCGCCTGGGCACTGAACGCTTCGTTGGCCTCGATCAGATCCCAGTACTGGATGTCGACGCCGAGACGCTTATTGAGCTTTGTCACGGCAACCACGGGCGCGTAGAACAACTCCTTGGGTTCCACCGCCGCGGTCGCGTAGCCGGTCACACGCGCGAGCGGCTTCTTCCCGAGAGCCTCCGCCTTCTCGCGGGAGGTCACGACGAGCGCGCTGGCGCCGTCGTAGATGCCCGGGGCGTTTCCGGCCGTAACCGTTCCGTCCTTGACGAACACGGGCTTCAGTCGCGCGAGCTTCTCAGCCGTCGAACCGGCTCGCGGGCCTTCATCCGTGTCGAAGATGACGGGGTCACCCTTGCGCTGCGAGATCTCCACGGGGACGATCTCGCTCTTGAACTTGCCCGCCTCCATGGCGGCAACGGCCTTGGCGTGACTGTTGGCGGCGAACTCGTCCTGCTGTCCGCGCGTCACGCCGAACTTGTTCGCGATGTGTTCGGCTGCGTTCCCCATGTGCCAGTTCTCGCGCGCGCACCAGAGCCCATCGTGAATCATGAGATCGGTGAGCTGGCCGTGTCCCATCCGGAATCCACCACGCGCCTTCGAGAGGAAGTACGGAGCCTGCGTCATGCTCTCCATACCGCCCGCGACAACGACGTCCGCGTCGCCCAGCCTGATCGCCTGAGCGCCGAGGATCACGGACATGAGCCCGCTACCGCACACCTTGTTGATCGTGAGACACGACGTGGATGGAGCCAGCCCTCCGCCCAAGGCCGCCTGCGTGGCCGGCGCCTGCCCGGCACCCCCTTGCAGGACCTGTCCCATGATGCACTCGTCGACATCATCCGAAGAGACACCCGCGCGAGTCACGGCCTCGCGAATTACGACCCCGCCGAGCGCCGTGGCCGGCATGCTGGTGAGCCCGCCGCTCAAGCGTCCCATGGCGGTCCGGCACGCGCCTATGATGACGGCATCCCGCTTATCCATCTTCCGCACCTCCCTACTCGTTCAAGAGCTGCCGTGCTATGACGATTCGTTGAATCTCCGAAGTCCCCTCACCTATCTGGGTGAGCTTTGCGTCGCGGAGGAAACGCTCCGCCGGGGCGTCGGTCGTGTAGCCCACGCCACCGTGGATCTGAACGCCCGCGTTCGTCACACGCTGGGAGACTTCCGACGCATAGAGCTTGGCCATCGCCGCTTCCTTCTTGAACGGCAGGCCTCGGTCCTTTCGGATCGCCGCGTCATACACCATGTGTCGCGCGGCCACGATCTCGGTGGCCATGTTTGCCAGATGCGACTGGACGAGCTGAAACGCCGAGATCGGCTTTCCAAACTGCTTTCGCTCCTTCGAGTATTGGAGCGCGGCGTCGTAGCCGGCCTGCGCGATGCCGAGGGCCATGGCGCCGATCGAAATGCGTCCGCCGTCGAGCGTCTTGAGGAACAGACGGTAGCCCTGCCCTTCGTCACCGATCCGGTTCTCGACCGGGATCCGGCAATCCTCGAAGAAGAGCACCATCGTCTCGGATCCGCGGCAGCCGAGCTTGTCTTCCTTGGTGCCGTAGGTGAATCCGGGTGTGCCCTTTTCGACGACCAGCGACGATATGCCGTCGCAACCTTTTTCCTTGTCCGTCATCGCGGTGAAGACCACGGTGTTCGCTTGCTTGCCGTTCGTGCAGTAGATCTTCTGACCGTTCACGACGTAGTGGTCGCCGTCGCGAACCGCCATCGTTTTCGTCGCGGACGCGTCCGATCCGGCGTCCGGCTCGGTGAGCGCGAACGCGCCCATCTCGCGGCCGCTACAGAGATCCGGAAGCCAGCGCTTCTTCTGCTCGTCGTTTCCGTCGGCGAAGATGGGATAAGTCCCCAACGATATGTGCGCGACGTAACCCAGGGCGGTCGAGCCGCAGGCGCGAGCGATTTCCTCTGCCGCGATGATGTACGACAGCGTGTCAAAACCGGCGCCTTCGTATTCCTCCGGATAGCAGACACCCATGAAGCCCAGTTCCGCCAGCCCGCGGTAGGTGTCCATCGGAAGCTTGCCGGACTTGTCTACTTCCTTCGCTTTCGGTGAGATTTCCTTGTCGGCGAATTCGCGTATCGTCTTCTGAAGCATCAGATGCTCATCCGACAGAGCGATGTGCGTACCCATCAACCCTCCCCTCTCCCGGTTCTATGCATGTTGCTTCGCCTCGGATTGAATGTATGCGACGATCTCACTGAGCGGCGACCCCGGCGGAAAGAGGCGACCGATCCCTTTCTTCTCGAGCGCCTGGGCATCGGCGGCCGGTATGATCCCGCCACCCGTCACGACCACGTCGTCCATTCCGTTTTCATCAAGAAGCTCGCGCACGCGCGGAAACAGCGTGTTGTGCGCGCCGCTCAGAACTGAGAGAGCCACGACGTCCACGTCCTCCTGGGACGCGATCTCGACGATCATCTCCGGAGTCTGATGCAGCCCCGTGTAGATCACTTCCATGCCGGCGTCACGGAGCGCCTGCGCGACGACCTTGGCTCCGCGATCGTGGCCGTCCAGGCCCGGCTTGGCGACGAGCACGCGTATCGGCCGCGCGCTCATTGTGACCCCTTCTCCGTGGCGGACCTTCGCTTCGCGACCGCCTCGCGGATACCGACCACCAGTTCCTTCATCAGATCGCCCGGTCCGAAGAGCGGACCGATACCCATCTCGCCCAGCGTCGCGGCGTCCTCGGGCGGGATAATCCCTCCCGCAGTGAGCACGATGTCGGTGAGGTTCCTCTCCACGAGAAGGTTCTGAATTCGCGGGAGAAGCGTCATGTGGGCCGCGGAGAGGATACTCACGCCGACGACGTCCACATCTTCCTGCAACGCGGCCTCTGCGATCATCTCAGGAGTCTGCCTGAGCCCCGCGTAGACGACTTCCATGCCCGCGTCGCGAAGCGCGTTTGCGACCACACGAACGCCGCGGTCATGCCCGTCTAGCCCCGCCTTTGCCAGCAGGACCTTGATCGGCTTCTCACTCACCCCATCCTCCCGATGTTCCTCATGAACCCGCGTCGTGATGCGCTAGAAGACTGCGGGCTCGAGATACTCCCCGTAAACGCCCTTGAGCACCCCGACCATCTCACCCAGGGTACAGTAAGCCTTTGATGCGTCGATGAAAAACGGCATCAGGTTCACGTTCTCGCGCGCCGCGTTCTCAAGGCGCGTGAGTTCTCGCTCGGCTGCCGCCTGATCGCGCGTGGAGCGAAGCTTCGCCACCGCTGCGGTCTGTCCGTCCTCGGTCTCCTGGGTAATCTTCAGCGTCTCGAGCTCCTGCGCACCGTCATCGCCCTCATCGAAGACGTTCACGCCAACAACGAACTTCCGA
>CAZAMP010000082.1:0-7353 GCA_964486455.1 uncultured bacterium
TCGCCGTACTGGGACAACATCCGGTTGGGTCTGTTGACGCCGGTGAACGCGCCTCAGCTCTCGGGAGACACGTGGTTCCAGGATGCGTACCCTCTGGGCCAGACGCTTCGACCGGATGCTGTGGCGAACGTGAACTGCTTCTTTGATCGTGCTTACTCGGACAACAATCAGACGAACGCGAACATGGGCGACTCGTCCACGGTCGACTGCGGTACTTACGCCAACTCCGAGGTCTACCTCAACTTCCGCGTCCCGCAAGTTGGACCTTGCATGACCGGGACCGAAGACTGGTGGGATCGGACCGGCATGGACGGTGGCGACTGGTACGACAACGACGGTGAAGAACAGGGCGGCAGTGTGGTTGACCCGCGCGGCGACGACGATTGGGCGGCGGCGCGCTGTGACTCGGCCGAGCGTGAGGGTGGCAACTCCCCGCTTCCGGGCCGGTTCATGACGTTCCTCCACGAGAACAGCCGCTACTTCGACCAGGCTGGCGGAGAGGGCAGTGGAAGTGGCTCGAATTGGAGACTCAACCGGGACAACGAGATTCTTCCGGACGGGTTCTTCATGCCGGGGACGATGGTGGAGTACTTCTTCACGTCCCACTTCACTGGCAATCCGTACAACGCTCTGAACATGGACGTCTGGCCGGACACGACGGACGGCTTCTATCTCGAGTATGAGGTCCTTCCGGGCTACTTGCTCGAGGCGGGCGGCGATCCGAGCTGCGACGACGTCGTGGCGCCGTGTCTGCTCTACGTCGACGCGTTCAATGCGGGCGCGCAGGTGCCGATCGAGGACTACGGGCTCACTCCGGTCATGGGTCAGCTTATCGACGAGAACACAGATTCTCATGACAACTGGGATCGTTACGATTATATGGCCGCGTCTTCGAACATTCCGGGCCCGCTGGCGCGCGAGCGCTTCGGCGACAACGGGATGACGAAGTACCAGTCGATGATCTACAAGTCGATCCTGTACAACACGGGCTCGCGTCGCAACGAGGGTCTACGTGACGGTGACGCGGATCTCCTGATCCACTTCATCCTTACGGACGACTTCGATCGTTGGACTTTCCTGAAGGGGCTGTGGCTGACTGGAAACGGGATCGTCGAGATCCTCGACGATCCGGTTCGCCCGAAGTCGCAGGCGCTTCTGTCGCTCTATGCGTGCGCGCAGCTCGACTGCGGTTGCCTCAACGAGGCGGACTGCCCGAGCGGGTCGGCGGCAGACACGTCGGTTTGCGTGCGTCTGAACGGCGTCATCGGTGCGGACTTCGGTCTGCAGGACCCTGAGCCGTACTCGGCCGTGCGTGGGCTCGGCTGCCCGGCGATGCTCTGCGCCAACGTCATTCTCCCGACGGACCAGTGCGGCGTGCCGAACATGTCCTACGAGGATCAGGACGCTGGTGGAGCCATCGCCAACTACGCCTCTGTGTCGAACGACCAGAGCGTTGGCGCGGGCAACCCGGCGAACTACCGCGTTGTGACCGACGCGTTCAGCCTGCACTACATGCGGTGGGTCGAGGATCCTTGGACCATCGCGCAGTGCGGAACGACCGCAACAGCCATCACGCGCCGTTGCGAGGACGTTCTGGGCTGGTTCCAGGTCTCTAGCAGCCAGGGCTGCCCGCCTGACGATATTCTGGCCACCGGTGTCGGTGATCAGGGTGGCGTGCCGGTCGCGCAGACCATGCTGTTCCAGAACGCGCCGAACCCGTTCAACCCGCAGACGACGGTGCGGTACGACCTGGCTGAGAAGACGCACGTGAAACTGCAGATCTTCGACGTCAGCGGCCGTCTCGTCCGTACGCTGGTTGACAAGGTCCAGATACCTGAGAGCTACCGGATGACTTGGGACGGCACGACTGATGCCGGCAAGTCGGTTGCTAGCGGTGTGTTCTGGGCACGTCTGTCGACGTCGTCCGGCTTCCAGGCCTCCACGAAGATGGTGGTCCTGAAGTAGTCGACATCGGCATACGAGTCGATACACTAGGCCCCGCCTTCGGGCGGGGCCTTTTTGTGAACGCGAGGCGCGCTTCATGAGGCGATGCATAAGGCGCCGGGCGTAAAGGGACTCATTTCAGCCGGGCAGGGAGTAGATTGGGAGCGACGCGGAACACGTACACCGGGCTGTTCATGGTGAGCCTCTCGACTCTCATGCTGCAGACTCTATTCACGAGAATCTTCAGCGTGACGATGTGGTATCACTTCGCCTTCATGGCGGTGTCGATCGCCCTCTTCGGTATGACGCTCGGCGCGTTAATCGTATATCTTCAACCGCGACACTTCCCGGAGGAGCACGCAAAGACGCAGCTCTCGTTGCATGCCCTGCTCTTTGCGGTAGCGATCATTGCCGGCTTCATCATTCATCTCTACGTTCCCTATCTGACCGGCACGGGTTCGGTTGGGGGAGGCGAAGGGGTCCCGCAGCCGACCGGTGCCCCAAAGGCCGACGGTTGGATTTCGACCGCTGCCTACCTGTCGCTCACCTATGTTTCGATCTCGATCCCGTTTGTATTTGCGGGGATTTGTGTGTGCATTGCCCTCACGCGATTTCGCGGTCAGGTGGCCCGTCTGTACGCGGCGGATCTGGCGGGAGCTGCGGTCGGTTGCGTGTGCTTCATACTGGCCCTTCGGGTCACCGACGGCCCGACGGCCGTCTTTATGGTGGCTGCCTTTGCTGCCCTCGGAGCCCTGGCATTCGCGTTCGACCAACCCCGCAAATGGTTGATCACGGCGGCCTTGACGGTCTTCGTGTCACTGGGCATCTTCACCATGGGGCACGCGATTCTCGCCCATCGTCAGGCTCCGCTCGTCAGACTCGTCTATTCAAAGGGGACCGAAACCGCGAGGCCGATCTACGAGCACTGGAACGAATTCGCCTACTTCCGGATGTATCGTCACTCCGAAGTCCCCACCGGATGGGGATTCAGCACGACCTTTGAACCGCGGTGGCATCGCGTTCCCCAGATCGGTGTCTTCATCGATGCCTGGGCGGGCACATATCTGACCCGATGGGATGGCGATCCTGATCGCTTGGACCACTTGCGATATGACGTTACCAATTTCGTCCACTACGTGAGGCGGGACGCCGATGTTCTGGTCGTTGGAGTGGGGGGTGGCCGCGATGTTCTGTCCGCCCTGGCATTCGAGCAGAGATCCGTGACCGGCGTGGAGATCAACGGTGACCTGCTCGATGTCGTGAGCGGACGCTTCGGTGATTTCACGGGCCATCTCGATCGCGACCCTCGCGTTCGGCTGGTGGCGGATGAAGCGCGCAGCTACATCACGCGTCAGGAAGATCGGTACGGCATCGTTCAGGTTTCGATGATCGATACGTTTGCGGCGACCGCGGCGGGGGCCTTCGTGCTCACGGAGAACACGCTCTATACGGTCGAAGCATGGCGTGTCTTTCTCGATCGTCTTACCGAGAGCGGGGTGATGAGCTTCTCGCGCTGGTACACGCCCTCGGATCCGGCGGAGGTGCAGCGGCTGTTCACGCTGGCAACGGCCGCGCTCAGGGATGCGGGTATCGAGCGACCCGACCGACACATGGTGATGGTCACGAATATTCCGGAGGGGGCGGACATGCTCGCCGGAATCGGGACTCTCTTGGTGTGCCGAACGCCATTCACCGAAGAGGATCTCGCCGCCGTTGCCGACGCAGTGGAACGCCTCGAATTCGGCGTGCTATACGCGCCCGGTCTTCCCGGCGATCCCGTCTTGTCGCAGATCGCACGGAGCACAGACCTGGACGAGTTCGCATCATCGTTTCCGCTCGACATCTCGCCTCCGACTGATGATAGGCCTTTCTTTTTCAACATGTTACGGATTCAGGACGTCTTCTCTCCCGGGCGGATCGAGGGGCACGTCAATGCGTTCAACCTGAAGGCGGTCACTACGCTGGGCTCGCTTCTGGTCATCGTTCTCGGACTGACGCTTCTCTGCATCATCGTCCCGCTGGTGCTGACCCGAAGGCGATCCCGTCCTATGGGCGCAGCCCGCTACATACTTTTCTTCGGAGCAATCGGGTTCGGCTTCATGTTAGTTGAGATCTCTCAGCTCCAGCGACTCATCGTCTTCTTGGGACACCCGACCTACGGACTATCGGTTGTCCTCTTTTCGCTTCTGCTCTCGAGCGGGATCGGAAGCTACCTGACGCCGGTGTGCAGGGACACGTCACACGCCTCACGGTCGGCGTGGCGGCTCATCGCGATTGTGGCCGTTCTCGTGGTATTGGGGCTCGTGACGCCGCCGATCACTAGCGCGCTCCGCGGAGCGACCAACGGCGTGCGGATCGCGGTCGCGGCCGCTCTTCTCGCGCCGCCCGGCCTCTTCATGGGGATGGCGTTTCCGCTCGGAATGTCAGTGGCCAACCTGCGTTCTCGCCGGCTCACGCCGTGGCTGTGGGGCATCAACGGTGCGGCATCTGTCAGCGCGTCTGTGCTGGCGGTGGTGCTGGCCTTGGCCTGGGGGATCTCCGCGGCGTTCTGGGGGGGTGTAGGGTGCTACATCGTCGCCTTCGTCTCCTATCTCGGCTGCGTGCGCTCCGCGCCTACTTCGCAAACTGCTCCTTGATCCGGCCCCAGCTGGTCTCAAGTGTGGTGGTTAGGCAGTCAGCGTCCCAAGCGCCGATGAGCCCACAGTTCGCCCCATCCGGATGATTTCCCGGAATGCACGGCGAGATGCTCTGAAGCGTCCAGTTCCGATCGGCGCCCGGCGTCGTCGAGCAAAACAACGGATCGACCGAGAAGTTGTCGTCGATCGTCGCTTGGTCGTCGATGCAGATCGTCCAATCGCCACCGACGTTCCCGAAGAGGTCGCAGCACGAGAGCGTCGGGTTGTTCACACCGAAGGAATCGTCGCAGTAGACGGCTTCGCCGGCGGCCGAGAACGCGATGATGGTGCTCTCGATGGCGGGAGATGATCCAAACGCACAGGCGATCCCACCGCCGTTTGCGGTGGCGGCGTTGCCGGTAAACGTACATCCGGACACGAGCGGGGATGAAGATGCGAAGCAGAATAGTCCCGCGCCGTTATCCGCCGAGTTCGCGGAGATCGTCGCGTTCAAGATGGTGGGGGATGAGTTTTGGAAAAAGACCCCGCCGCCCGTGGTGGCGGAGTTCGCGACGAAGACACAGGCGTCGATGATCGGATCCACGTTCTTCACGTAGGCGCCACCTCCTTCGGACGCCGAGTTTCCGGAGAACGTGCAGTCGGTCAACCCCGACAGCGATTCACCGTAGAGGCCTCCACCTTGCCCTCCCGCTCGGCAGTCGACGAAGCTGCACTCGGTGAGTGTCGGCGAGGATTGGCTGAAGCAGTTGAGACCGCCGCCATTGGTGGCTGCCGAGTCGGAGAAGCTACACCGTGTGAAGGTCGGTGACGATTGCCTCAGAAAAACCCCGCCGCCCTCGCTGGCCGTGTTGCCGGAGAAGACGCAGTCCGTCAGTGTCGGGCTACCGAACCCGCTGTAGAGCCCACCCCCGAGTCCGTCCGCGGTGTCGGTGCGGTTGTCGATGAACCGGCAGTTGATGATCGTCGGCGATGATCCACTGATCGAGATCCCGCCGCCGAGCGGCGTGACGCCTTCCACGTAGCCGTTCATGATGGTGATGCCTTCGATGACGGTGTCGGGTCCCTCGCCGCCGTCGATCAGAAAGCCACGGTGAGGGTCACCCGGGGCGCCCTCGCAATCGATCCGGCACATCTCCGGATTGCCGGTATCGGAGCGAATGACGAGATTCTTGCCGAGGGTATCGAGGTCGCGGTTGCCGTCTCCCCGGAAATCGCCGCCCATGTTGGTCAGGATAAGCGTATCGCCGTCAGCCGCGGCCGCAATAGCTTCCCCGATCGTCAACGTGTGACCGGTTCTATCGGGGTTGATGATGAACGTGGTCGAAGAGGCGGGGGCGGAAAGGATGCAGATCGCACCCAGGATGAGAACGGGCCCGCGCATGGTGAACCTCCCTCTGAACCTATGACACCAACGGCTTCATCGCGTCCGAGCGAGGGCGGATTCTAGCATGCCGGGCGCGGTGCGCGCACCCGGCATGGCGGAGCGTTTGAGGGACGATTTGATACGGGTGAACGGCGTCTACTTCTCGCTCTCGAACTCGTTCTCCGGTTCGCTCACGTTGAGCGCCTGCGGCGTGTGACACAGAACACAGTTGTATCGGGAGCCGGCAACCGTCTCGGACGCCTCATATCCCTCGATCGTGACCCGCATTCCGGTCTCGGCCTCTTCATTCGAGACCTGAGCCATGAGGAAGTGCGATTCGGGGACGGCAACTACGTCCTCATCGTCGCCGGAGTGGCAGTCGAGACACGCGTTGTCGTCCGACGCGATCGGTAGAAGGTCTTCGACGCTGTGCGGAATCTGAGGCGGGGCCCCGACCCAGGATTCCTCGAAGACGCCGGCCTCGCCGGGCTCAACGTCACTGTACTCGGCGAGCTCCGGGTCGCTCAACGCCATGAGATCCACGTCGCGGAAGTAGACGTCGAGTCCATCGTCGGCTTCCGTCTCGGGGGCAGAGTCGCCTCCCGCCGCGATCAGGACTGCTGCCAGGGCAACCACGGATACCAAAGGCATCCAAAGCTGTTTCCGGGTTCTCATCGTGACCTCCGAGTGAAATGATCTCCAGTTTTCTTCCATGAAAGTCGGAAGGCGGGAATGAGGGCGTCGCCATGGCATTCTTCCACGCAGCGGAGGCAATTCGTGCACTCCCCGGCGGCGACCCAGCCCACCTTTTTCATCTTGTCGAAATCCAAAACCTGTGGTTCGTGACAGACCTTGACGCAGTCCATGCACATGTCACATGCCGCGGCACCGAAGGCGACGCGAAAGCGGGCCGCGCGTGCCACGAGGGCATAGAAGGCGCCCAGTGGGCACATTCGTCCGCACCATCCGTTTCGCACGGCGGTGAGGTCCAGAAGGAGGATCGCCACCGCACCCAGCAACCCGAGCCCGATACCGAAGATCAGCTCCCGATGGAGCATACCGATCGGGCTCACCCACTCGAAGGCCGCCACGCCAACGAGGGGGGAGATCGCGAGTCCCATGAGCATGACCCAGTAGCGCGTGGCACGGGACATGCGCATGGGGGCGCGTAGACCCAGTCGCGTGCGGAGCGCGCCCGCGAGGTCCGTCACCAGATTGACAGGGCAAACCCACGAGCAAAAGAGCCGACCGAGCAGCGCATAGATGATGAGCACGATGGCCGCGCCGATCAGGGCCGGCGCCGCCGGCACCAGCCGACCGGTCGCGAGCAGTTGCAGCACCGCGTACGGATCGGAGTGTATGTCGTCAGAGCGAATGGGACATTTCAGGCTCGATGTTAATGGACAGTTC
>CAZAMP010000083.1:0-6854 GCA_964486455.1 uncultured bacterium
GTTTTTCGGCCTTTATTTCCGGGTGCGGGTGGATTTCGTCGGTGAGTGTCCCGATCATGACGTGCTGTGATCTCTATGGAAACGTCGGCGGTGACTATGTCGGCAATCTCAGCGGTCTGTATGGCGTCTCCGGCAATATCTCCGAGGATCCGTTGTTCTGTGACGCGCCTGGAGGCGACTACACTCTCGATTGCGATTCGCCTTGCGCTGCAGAAAACAATCCGGAATGCGGACAGATCGGAGTCCATGGAATTGGCTGCGGGATCATTGGCATAGGAGACGGCCCACTCGTAGCGACGGATCCGCTTTCGATCCGGCCCAATCCGTCGACCGGGGTAACGAGGATTGCCTTCGATGCGCCTCTCGATGCCGAGTTGGAGGTGATCATCGTCAACGCGTCCGGACAACTGGTCGAGGTCTATCACCCAACATCATCACGTGGGACCATCACCTGGGATGGGATGACCGGAGCCGGGCATCGCGCGGCCCCAGGCGTGTACTTTGTATGTCTGAGAACCGGCGCGGCCACGACGACGCAGCGGCTGCTATTGATTCGATAGGCAGCGTAGTTTGAGATTCCGCGTGCGCCATCGGGCACACTCGTCGATCTAGCGATCGTCCGCCTAGCGCACAAGGGTCATCTTCAAGGTCTTTTCATGCCTGCCGATCCGTAGCCGGCAGAAGTAGGATCCGGAGGGTAGCACCTGACCCAGGTCATCGTTCCCGGACCAACGGAAGATCCGCTCGCCAGCCTTGAAGCGGCCCTTGTGAAGCACTGCGACCTGCCTGCCTGCAAGGTTGAAGACAGACAGAGATCCCGAACCGCTCTCGGGCACCGTCAGTCGAATTTCCGTCGTGGGATTGAAAGGGTTCGGGTGGTTCTGCTCCAAACGAACGGTTGGTGCAGAGAGGGACACCGGATCGTCGACCCCGGTGGAGAGCCAACCGCTCACGGTCGCCATCATCCACCAGAAGCCCTTTCCCTTCAGGTAGCAGTTGAAGCAATGTGAGTGCGCGCATGAACCGCAGTCGGGGCAGTTGTGCTCGGCGCACCAGTCGTAGCACCAGTAGCAGGCGTCGGTTTCATCTGGATAGTAGTTGCCGTCGGGATCCCAGCTCTCGATGTCCGCGAAATCGAAGAGCACCTTGTCGTACGTCACGCAGTAGTCACGGATCTGGTTGTTGTTGCGATAGAGATCCCCGTCGGGACCGGACCCGTCGAGGTGCCCGGTCATGTAGACGAAGGTGACGGCCGCATAGTCGATCTCGAGCTGGCTCATCGCGGCCAGATACGTGGCGATTCCCTCTTCGTTGTTGTCGGAACACCCACCACACCACGACCACATCACCACATTGGTTTCGGGATGCGCATCCAACCAGTCGCGCGTGGGTTGAACCCAGCTCGTGTCCCCGGTGTGGCCGAGATCATCCCCGTACTCGTGAAACTGCGGCCGAGCATAGAGAATGGGATCCTCATCCACGAGTATGTCCAGACCCGTCATGATCTGGCTACCATGCGATGTATGCCCGTAGAAGAACCGGTAGTCGTCACGAATGCTGTCGAATAGCGCGCTGGGGATATCGTCGAACTGCGCGACGGCATTGTGATCGGCAATGATCTCCGAGTGGGCGGTCGTGGCCATCGTCATCAGCGCCATGAGAACCACTACGCTCTTCATCTGAGACGCTCCTTCATGTCCGTCTGGGGTGCAAAACATCCGATGTGCGTTGATGACTGAATTGTAGCAAATCGCAGGCCGGGGAGAGATCCATGTCCGCCGAGACGCGCCGGGCTGGGCATCCCGGAGACGCAAATCGGCCCGTCGCTCTCGAAGAGCGACTCACGGACGGCCGAACGCCATTTGACTTCTTCGACTGTGGGACCCGCAGACCCGAACCGCCGGGCGACTCCCGTTGCCCGTAAGGAGATAGAGCTTTCGGGAGCCTCGACCCGTGGCCGGTTCTTCGATCAGGCCTGGCATCTGACAACGCCGCCGATTACATTTCTCTCTCGGATCATCGTTTGGCTGTAAGGAGAAACGCAATGCACCGCATACTCGTTCTCGGCGCGGGAGCCAGCACGCCCTGTCTGATCGACTACTTGCTCCGCAACGCCCAGAAGCACGATTGGTTCGTCACGGTTGGGGACCGCGATCTGGCGGCGGCCGATCGGTGCGTGGGCGCCCACGAGTTCGGCAATGCCATCGAGTTCGACGTCAACGACATCGAGCTGCTTACGTCCCAGATCCGGAAATCGGACCTGGTTGTGAACATGATGCCCCCCACCTTTCAGCCGCAGATCGCGGTGGAGTGCCTTCAGATCGGACGGCCCATGGTCTCCGTATCGTATCGGGACGTGAGTCTCAGGCACTATCATCGCGAAGCTCAGCGAAAGGGGCTCCTGATTCTGACCGAGCTTGGTCTCGATCCGGGCATTGACCACATGACCGCGATGACCGTCATCGATCGCGTCAAGAAGCAGGGCGGAGTGGTGGAGTCGTTCGAGTCGTATGGCGGCGGGCTTCCGGCGCCCGACGCCGAGGACAATCCGTTCGGCTACGTCATCACCTGGAATCCGCGAAACGTCGTCATGGCGGGCGAGAAGGGGGCACAGTTCCTCGACCGTGGCAACTTGCGCATCGTTCCCTATCACCAGCTCTTTCAGAACTCGTGGCACGTCGTCGTGCCGGGGATCGGTGACATGGAGGCGTATCCCAACCGCGATTCCCTCACGTACCGCAGGCTGTACGGAATTCCCGAGGTGAGCAACATGATACGCGGCACGATCCGCTATCCGGGATTCTGCGAAACGTGGACGCAGATCGTACGTCTCGGCCTGCCCAACGAGAGCCTGCGGATCCCCAACCTGGCGGATCTCACCTGGGCCGACTTCGTGGAGATGTTCATTCCGACCCCGGTCGCGGGGGATGATCTTCCCACGCGCGTGGCCAACTATCTGGGCATCAGCCCGACCGGGTCGATCATTCAGAACCTGAAGTGGCTCGGGCTCTTCTCCGAGGAGAAAACGGAGGTAGCCGATGAGACGGCCGCCGCGGCCATGGTGGAGCTTCTCAATCGGAAGCTCAGGCTGACCTCGGAAGATCGCGACATGGTCATCCTGCAGCACGTTTTCGAAGTGCGTTACCCGTCCGAAGGCGATCGCAAGGAGCGCATCGTAGCGACTCTAGTGGCGTACGGTGAGCCGGGAGGCTTCACGGCAATGGCGAGAACGGTTGGTCTACCCGCCGCCATCGGGGCGAAGCTGATGCTCACCGAACGGATGCCGCTCGTCGGGTGTCAGATCCCGACGCATCCGTCCATCTACCGACCGATCCTGGCGGAGCTGGAGAAGGAAGAGATTCGGATGACGGAAGTCGTCACGAAGATGCCCCCGGGAGCGGAATAGGTCCGGGCTCCTTCATCGAGAGTGATATCCGCTTTCTCTCCAGATCCACGGCCAGCACCGTCACGGTGACCTGCTGTTGGACCTTCACTACGTCGCCGGGGTGGCGGACGAAACGATCGGCCAGCTCGCTGATGTGCACGAGGCCGTCCTGGTGCACGCCGACATCGACGAAGGCACCAAAGTCGGTCACGTTGGTCACGATCCCCGGCAGCCGCATGCCCTCCTGGAGATCGGCGATCTCGTTCACGTTCTCTGCGAAGCTGAAAGCCGTGAATTGATCGCGCGGATCTCGGCCGGGGCGGGCCAGCTCGACCAGGATGTCCTCCAACGTGGGCAGGCCGACGCTGTCGGTCACGTAGTGTTGAAGATCGATCTGCTCTCGCCTCACCTGATCCTTCAGAAGGTCTTCCACCACGCAGTCGAGGTCTCTGGCCATGGATTCCACAACGGGGTAGCTCTCCGGGTGCACGGCGCTCCTATCCAGGGGGTTCTCGGCGTCACGGATTCGCAAGAAACCCGCGGCCTGCTCGAACGCCTTGGGGCCAAGACGAGGCACCTTCAGTAGCTCCTTTCGGCTGGCGAAAGGACCTTCTGACGCGCGATGAGTCACGATGTTACCGGCAAGCCCCGGGCCCAGGCCCGAGACGTACGTTAGTAGCTGCTCGCTGGCAGTATTCAGGTCAACGCCGACCACATTGACGCAGCTCGTGACCACGTCGTCCAAGCTCTGCTTCAGGGCCGTCTGGTCGACGTCGTGCTGGTACTGACCGACGCCGATCGACTTGGGATCCAGCTTCACGAGGTCGGCCAACGGGTCCTGCAGCCGGCGACCGATGCTGACCGAGCCGCGCACGGTGATGTCGTGGTTGGGAAACTCCTTGCGGGCGATCTCGCTGGCCGAGTAGATGGAGGCTCCGGACTCGTTGACCATCACGATCGTCGTCTTGCCGGGTAGATCGAGGTTACGTAGGAACAGCTCGGTCTCACGGCCGGCCGTTCCGTTTCCGACCGCGATGACCTCGATCTCATACTTCTTCAGCAGCGCGAGGACTGCGTTGCCTGCCTTGGCACCGCCGCCGGCGCCTCCATGCGGGTAGATCGTGTCGTGGTGCAGCAGCGCGCCCTGGGCGTCGAGGCAGACGAGCTTGCAGCCGGTGCGGAAACCGGGATCGATAGCCAGCACCGGTTTGGGCCCGAGCGGGGCGGCCAGCAAGAGCTCACGCAGATTCTCGGCGAAGATCGTGATCGCCTCGGCGTCAGCTCGGCTCTTGAGTTCACCCCGAAGCTCGGTCTCGATACTCGGCGAGAGCAGGCGTTTGTAGCCGTCCTCGACGGCTTCCGAAACCTGACGGCCCGCCGGGGAGTGGTTTTGGACGAAGCGTCGCTGCAGAACACGAATAGCCTCGTCCTCCGGCGGCTGTAGCCGCACGCGAAGCAACTTCTCATTCTCACCGCGGTACATGGCAAGGATGCGGTGCGATGGCGCGGAGGCGGCGGGCTCTTCCCAATCGAAGTAGTCGCGGAACTTGGCGCCGGCCTGATCCTGCCCCTTGATGACCTGTGTCCTGATCCGGGCCTGCTGCTTGAAGAGGCGACGCAGGGCGACCCGGGCATCCTCGTCTTCGCTGATCAGCTCGGCAATGATATCCCGCGCACCCTGTAGCGCATCTTCGATCGAGGCAACGTCCCTCTCGGGGTCGACATACTGGCGGGCGGCGGTCTCAGGATCGGTGCCGGGATCCTGGTCCAGCAGAAGAGCGGCCAAAGGCTCCAAGCCGCGCTCCCTCGCCATGGTCGCCCGGGTACGGCGTTTGGGGCGGTAGGGACGGTAGATATCTTCGAGCGCGACCAAGGTTTGAGCCGCTTCGAGCCGTGCCGCAAGGTCATCGGTCAAGAGATCGCGCTCTTCCAACGAGGTGAAGATGGCCTCGCGACGCTTGTCTAATTCCGCCAGTTGGGTCAGCCGATCCCGGATCTCGCCAAGCGTCACCTCGTCGAGGGACCCGGTGACCTCCTTACGGTAGCGGGCGATGAACGGGATGGTGGCGCCATCATCCAGCAGCGCGGCGACGGCCTGGACGCGCTGTGCGGACAGCGCGAGCTCATCGGCGATCAGCCGGATGTGTCGATCGCGGTATTGCTCCGGCAGAAGCCCAGACCTTTTCGGCACGGGATCACTTGTTGTCATCGATTCCTCAAAGAATGGTGATTGGAAGTCGGAGGGTGTGATCTGATGCACCCGGATGTTTCGAGAAGTGTAGCCGCTTCTATCCCGAGATTCTACGTGAACCGGAGGCGGGACGCCTGGCAGGGTAAGTTTCCGCCGCCCGGCGCACTCAATAGATGGGGATCTCCACCAACCGACACTCGAGCGGACCGTTGAAGAGCGGAATGCGCCGTTTCGGTCTGAGACCGATGGACTTCACCAACTCCACGTCGCCGGCAAGGATCCAGGCGGTGGAGTTCGTGCAGCGCTGTTTGAGAAAGTCCCCCAGCTCGCGATAGAGAACCTTCACCTTTTCACGGTCGCTCTGTCGATGGCCGTAGGGCGGGTTGGTGACGATGGTGGCGCCCTCTACGCGCTCGTAGGTGCGGAAGTCGCGTGTGGCGACACGTACCTCACGCCCCCTCGGCAGTCGCGCCAGGTTGGCCCGCGCAACACCAACGGCCTGGTCATCGATGTCGCCCCCGCTGAGCAGACCGGCCGGTAGATCGCGAATCTCCTCGTCCGCTTCGCGCTTCACCCGCGCCCATATGGCCGCATCGTAGTCGGGCAAACGAGCGAACGGCGGTTTCTCGGCCATGCGCATGGTGGACGCGGGAATTCGCGCCGCGACCATCAGCGCCTCGGCCAGAATCGTGCCGGAGCCGCACATGGGATCGACGAGCGGCGTCTCACCCCGCCATCCGCTGTGGCGGAGAAGGGCGGCGGCCAGAGTCTCTTGCAGCGGTGCCTCGCGCGCACTGACGCGATAGCCGCGTCGGTGCAGAGAGCCGCCGGAGCAGTCCACGCTGATGATCGCCCTATCGCGATGGATGTTGAGGTTCAGCCAGAGATCGGCTTCGCGGCGGTCGACGCTCGGCCTCTTGCCGTGCTTCTCGACGAAGTGGTCGGCGATCGCGTCCTTCAGGCGTTGGGCGGCGAACTGCGAGTGATGCAGATTGCTGTCAGAGGCATTGGCGGAGATCACGAAGGTGTGCTCCACGCCCAGAAGCGAATCCCAGTCGAGCTTGCGTGCGGTCTTGTAGAGGTACTTGTCCGAGTGACAGTCGAAGGTGAGAAGAGGGGCCAGCACGTGGGTGAGCAGGCGCGAGCAATAGTTGACGCGATAGAGTACGGCGGAGTCGGCTACGAAGTAGACGCCGCGGTAGGCGGGGCGGACCTTGGTGGCGCCGAGATCCTTCAGCTCGCCTGCGACGAGTTCCTCCATGGCATGCGCACATTGGG
>CAZAMP010000084.1:0-6715 GCA_964486455.1 uncultured bacterium
AGTGTCCATTAACAAAACGCTTGACCGAGTCCCGCGCGCTCTGACGGGGAACAGGTGACCGGCACAGCCCAGTGGGAGATCGCCGTGGAGTCCGCCTGGTCGGTCTCGCCACGAGAGGCGTCAATCAATGTGATGGGCAAAGGTGAACAGGCTGTTCAGTTCGAAGCGCACTTTGCGGGCGATGAGGCGAGCGTACTTCCACTCCCCGCCTGTGAGATCCGGGTCGAGCTGCCAGATTCAGATGTGCTGGAGAAGCGTAGCGTCGTTCCGATCGACATTCGGAAGTATCTGCTTGACCATCGGCGCCGGGCGATTTGCCGCCGGATCGACTCCCCACCGACAATCGATGGCATGCTGGATGAGGACCTCTGGCAACGCCTCCCCGATCTGAACGGGCTGGTCTCCTACACGCTCGACGCCGAAGCCGACGTTCCCACTTCCGCATGGGTGGCCTGGGACAGTGACAACTTGTACGTCGCGGCCCGGTGCACGGAACCCCACCTGGACCGGCTCAAAACCGACGCGGATCATCGAGATCACGGGGTGTGGCAAGACGATGGCGTCGAGGTAATTCTTGACACCAATCTGGACCGGCAGACCTACTATCAGTGCATCGTGAATGCGAACGGCATGATCCACGATTCGATGGGGTCTGACACGGCATGGGATCGTCCTCTCGTGCGCGCGACGGGCCGAGAATCCGACGCCTGGACCGTGGAGATCGCGATCCCCTGGAAATCGACCGGCGCGGAGCCACCCACCCCCGACGAGCGCATGGGTTTGATGTTCGTGCGCAATCGACTCACGAGCGGTCGGCATGAGGTGCTTCAGTGGGCCCCGTCGCCCCAGACGAATCTCAATCCCGAGCTCTATGGCGATCTGATCTTCCGGTAGCGGCCGCGGCAGGCGAGAGCACCTTACGAACTCGCCTGTGCATGGGTATAATCAGGCTCGGCAGCGCAGCCAATGACGTCAGACCACACTCTCCCTGCTGGACGAGGATCGGCGTTGTGACTCTCCGAACCGATAGAGCCTTCAAGATCATCGACCCGCTCATCACCTACATGAATCGCTTCAGCGGGCTCTAGTCCCACAGTTCCATTGCCTTGGATAGAGTCCGTGCACGGATGGTTCTCGCCCTAGGAATAGGCGCCTAGGGAGGCGAACTCTGGTATTGCGCCGAAGGGAAACCCACGCGCAGGAGGATCCTATGACAACAGGCCAAGCTCCTGACAGCGTGCGCGTTGTCATTATCGGCGGCGGCGTCATCGGCTGTTCGATCGCCTATCACCTCGGCCACCTCGGCTGGAACGACGTGCTCCTCCTCGAGCGGAACCAGCTCACCTCCGGCACGACTTGGCACGCCGCGGGGCTGATGACGACGTTCGGTTCGACCTCGGAGACCTCCGTCGAGATGCGCATGTACACGCGCGATCTCTACGGGCGCCTCGAGGCGGAGACAGGAGTTTGCACGGGCTTCGAGCCGCTTGGCTTCATCGAGCTGGCCGCGGACAGAGACCGCGTGGAGGAATACCGCCGCGTCTCCGCGTTCAATCGATTCTGCGGGAATGACGTCGAGGAGATCGGTCCCGACGAGATCAAGAAACTCTTCCCGCTGGCAAGAGTCGACGACATCGAGGCCGGCTTCTACCTGCGACAAGACGGACGCGTCAATCCCGTTGATGCGACCATGGCGCTGGCGGAAGGGGCGCGCCGAAAGGGCGTGACGATCATTCAGGGCGTGTCGGTCACGGGGATCACGACCACGAACGGCCGTGCGACGAGCGTGACCACGTCGCAGGGCGACATCAAGGCGGAGTTCGTGGTCAACTGCGCTGGGATGTGGGCCAGGCAGCTTGGTGCCCTCAATGGCGTGAGCATCCCAAACCAGCCGACCGAGCACTACTACCTCATCACCGAGCCCATCGAGGGTATGACGCGCGAGCTTCCCATCATCGAGGATCCCTCCTCCCACGGTTACTACCGTGAAGAGGGCGGCGGCCTGATGATCGGCCTCTTCGAGCCGGTCTGCGCCCCGTGGAAAGTGGACGGCGTCCCCGAGGACTTCTCCTTCGGCGAGATCCCCCCCGACTGGAATCGGATGACACCCTTCCTCGAAAAGGCGATGAGTCGCGTTCCCGTCTCGCAGTCGACCGGCCTCAAGAAATTCTTCTGCGGCCCGGAGAGCTTCACGCCCGACATGGGCGTGGCATTCGGTGAGGCGCCGGAGATCCGGAATTACTACGTCGCCGCGGGACTCAACTCCATCGGCATCATCACCGCCGGCGGTCTCGGCAAGATCATGGCCCAGTGGATCACGACCGGGGACCCGGGCGCCGATATCACCGGCATCAACGTCGACCGCTTTCACCACTACCAGTGCAATCCCGAGTACCGGAAGACCCGCGTGGTCGAAACGCTGGGGCTCGTCTACCGCCGCCACTACCCCACCCGGGTGCCACTGACCGCGCGCGACTGCAAACGCTCGCCGTTCCATGATCGCATGAAGGCCCGGCGCGCGTACTTCACGGACGTGAGCGGATGGGAGAGTCCGGCTTGGTTTGCGCCCGAAGGCAAAGAGCTCGAGGTCGAAGAACTCTCCTGGGGACGCCAGAACTGGTTCCCTTACTGGGAAGCCGAGCACAGGGCCTGCCGCGAGGGCGTCATCGTCATGGACATGTCGTTCATGGGCAAGTTCCGGGTGCAGGGGCGCGATGCCGGCAAATTGCTCGACTACATCTCGGCGAACCGCGTCAACGGCCCGGTCGAGACCATTACCTACACGCAATTCCTCAACGAGCGCGGCCGCCTGGAAGCCGACGTCACTGTGACCAAGCTGACGGAGGAGGAATTCATCGTGGTGGTCACCGACACGATGCACCGCCACGTCGAGACATGGATCAGGCGGCACATCCCCGACGATGCGCACTGCTTCGTCACCGACATCACGGGAGGTATGGGTCAGCTCAACGTGCAGGGTCCGAAATCGCGTGCGTTGCTTCAGTCCATTACGTCGGCGGACCTGTCCGACAAGGCGTTTCCCTTCCGCACCGCTCGCGAGATCGATATCGGGTTCGCGCGCGTTCAGTGCAACCGCATCACGTACGTCGGAGAACTCGGGTACGAGCTGAACATCCCCGCGGAGCAGGCCGTGCACGTCTACGATCGCGTGGTCGAGGCGGGACGTGAATTCAACCTGCGTCATGCGGGATTGAGAGCGTTGGGAAGCCTGCGCCTGGAGAAAGCCTATCGGGACTACGGTCACGACATTGACAACACCGACGATGCGTACGAGACCGGTCTCGGGTTCTTCGTTGACCTGGAGAAGCCGGACTTTCTCGGAAAGGCGTTCTGCGTCGAGAAGAAGGCACAGGGACCCGCCTACAATCGGCGCCTGCTACAAGTGCTTGTCAAGGATCCCGAGCCGCTCCTCTACCACGCCGAGGTCATCCATCGAAACGGCAAGCCGGTCGGCTACGTGCGCGCGGCGAGCTACGGCTTCACTCTTGGTGGGGCCGTTGGCCTGGCCATGATCGAAGCCGGCGAGCCCGTCAACAAAGCCTACATGAAGAACGGCGAGTGGGAGATCGACATCGCCTGCGCGCGCTACCCTCTCGAAGTGGGCATCCCCAGCCGTCCGATGTACGATCCGAAGATGGAGAAGGTCAAAGGCTAGACGCGGGCTACTTCGTTTGGTCGGGGTGTACGTTGCGGATGGCCGCGCGGGCTGATGAAAAACGACAGTGCCCGATACTAGCCACAGATTCTCGACGATCACACCTAGCTGGTCAATCACGCCGGCATTGTCGATCATCATGGAACGCCGACATCTCAGGAATAAACCCAGATCGTGCTTTGCATTGACACAGCATCGTTCCAGCTTCCTATCCGGCCGCTATCGATATACCATTTCAATCATTGTGGGTTGATCGCGCGCCCAAGAAGGCTCCCAGCAGATGGAGGTTGCACTGTGTCGGAGAAGCCCGCGAAAAGGGACGTCACACTGCTTCTCAACGAACTCAGCGCCGGCAAGGAAGGGGCAGAGGGCGAACTGCTGCCTCTGATCTACGATGAGCTCCGCGCGCTGGCGCGATACTTCATGAGAAACGAACGGACGGGTCACACCCTTCAGACCACCGCACTGGTTCACGAGGCCTATCTCCGCCTCTGTGGCTCGAGACAGGATTCCTGGGAGAACAAAGCTCACTACATGCGTCTCGCTGCACGTGCGATGCGCCGCGTGCTCGTCGATCATGCCCGCCGAAAGTACTCTCAAAAGAGAGGCGGGGAAGCTGCCCGAGTGCCACTCGATCCGGGAATGGCAATCCAGATCGATGAGACGATCGACCACCTTGCCCTCGACGAAGCTCTGACCAAACTGGCAGCTCTCGATCCCCGCCTGTGCCAGGTCGTGGAGCTGCGCTACTTCTGTGGCCTGACCGTCGATGAGACCGCCAAGGTGATCGGCACCTCCCCCCGTACGACCAAGTCCGATTGGAAGATGGCCAAGGCCTGGCTCAAGCAGGAACTGAGCTAAGCCTCGATCACGACTCAAACAGCCGCCAAGGGCTTGTGCAGCGAATCCCCAAGAAGAGTCAGGGGTATCTCGACGGAGAATCGTGCGGTCTGTCAGTGTGGCGACGGCAGGCTTACGGCGGGACGGACACCGATGTCCTGATAGGCGTTGCTGGCCCCCACGGCGTCGCGAAACGCGGATCGGCAGTGCACGGCGTAATGAAGCCAACTGCCACCCCGGTGAATTCGGGGAAGCTTGTGCTCCTGATTGGAGCCAACTGAAGTAGCCGCGCTCGTATCGGCTGACGCGGTCAGAGAAACCTTGGCGGCATCGCGACACCATTCATAGACGTTTCCGCAGACATCATGCAGTCCGAAGGCGTTTGGGCGCAGCGAGCCGACCGGAGCATGAGTGGCGAATGTGTCATCCCATGGTTCACAGGGAATCTTCACCTTCGCGTATCTCGTGCAGTTTTGGTCGCGAAGATTGGCAACCCCGATGAGACTCTCGGGTTCATCTCCGGTCCACCACGCGCTTCGTGTGCCCGCCCGGGTCGCATATTCCCACTCCATCTCCTCGGGCAGCCTCAGACCGAGTTGTCCGAGCACTTGAGTGCAATCGTTCCAGCTTACCGCTTCAACCGGGTGCAGGAGAGATATCTCACGGTCCGCCCAAACTTCCGGAGCATTTCGAACGCTCGGGTTATGACCTGTGAAGTGAAGCCACTGCCCCTGGGTCATCTCGTACTTCGAAAGAAAAAACGGCTGCACGCCGACCCACCGTGCCTCGCCGTAGCCGGCTTGATCCGTAGGCGCCATGTTGGGCATGGTGTACTTATGAAAGACCATGGGGGCATTCTCACCCATGAGATATGTTCCTCCTGGGACCAGAACGAAGATGAGTCCGGTGGCCTCCGTGAGGATGAGTCGCCCCTTCTCATTCCGTTGGGGGATCTCACCGGTCTGAAGATGCGCGAATTCCCAGAGCCCCGAGTCTGGATCGCGACCAATTGGAGTCAGACCGGTCACGGGCGTGATCCGCAATCCCGCATACTTAGGACAGGATATCGAATCCGAGATGGCCGAGATGGCGCGGGCCCACGCTTCCTCGAACGCCGTCGTGCTTCTCCCGAGCTTAATGGCGAAATCAAGCCGTGCCTCTACATTCCGAGCCAGACCGGTATTCGGATCAGCAAACGAGGTCAGCCTCTCGACAAGCTCTGCGAGCGTGTCGTGTTGCCACTTGGCTTCGTCACTCTCGAATTCCCATGTGTGGTCCACACCTGCCTGTTTGTCGATTGAGTCTGTTGATTCCACCTCCGTGGGTCGAGCTGTGGCCCGTAGGGCATTCGAGGTTTCTTCCTGCATGGGGAGACGATTGATGAGCTTCTCGGCCCGGCCGATCCAGGCGTTCAGCTCGGGAATCCTCTCGGGGAACGCGGGCCATAGCTGTTCCGCCTCCTCCTCCAGATCCTGCAGCCGCTTCACATCCGAAAGACTGAGAATCTGTGTGTAGGCGGCGGTCAGTCGCCTTTGCTCATCCATGATCCTGGGATACGACCAGAGCAACATATGGCCAATGATCGCCAGAAGTGCCAGGGCGGCCACTCCGGCGGCGCTGCTGACCACCGGGTTACGCTTCACCCACTTCCACGTGCGCCGAAGCGGACCCGCCGGCCGCGCCAGGATCACCTCGCCTCCGAGATACCGGTGAATGTCGCCGCTGAGCTCGGAGACACTCTGATAGCGACGCCCCCGCTCCTTCTCCAGCGCCGTGAGGACAATCGTCTCCATGTCCCCACGTAGCGCGCGACGGATCGTCGAAGGTCGCCGGGGCGGTTCCTCGCGTATCAGACGCAACGCCTCGAGGATCGCCGCCTGCTCGACATCGTACGGAAGCTCTTCGCACAGAAGCTCGTAGAGCACCACCCCGAGCGCGTACACGTCGCTCCGTGTGTCCACCCCCTGAGGATCCGCCTCACATTGCTCAGGCGACATGTACTGCAACGTGCCGATCAGTTGCCCGGCTTCCGTACGCATTGTGGCCATGGTGAGATCCGAATCCGCCGCCCGCGCCACACCGAAGTCGATCACCTTCACCGTGCCTTCCCCGTCGACGAGGATGTTCGAGGGCTTCAGATCGCGGTGGATGACCCCCTGACGATGGCCGTGATGCACGGCCTCGCAAACCGGGATGAAG
>CAZAMP010000085.1:0-6685 GCA_964486455.1 uncultured bacterium
ACCATCCCGGACCCATCTCCTCGTCAAGCAGCGTCTCGATCTCCCGCCCGGCGACATCGTAGACGGCCAGGCGAACCGGCGCGACGTCTGCGAGTCCGAATCGGCAGGTAGTCGCCGCGGCAAACGGATTCGGGCCCGCGCTCAACAGAACCAGTTCAGTCGGTGCGCCCTGCATCGTATAGAGCAAGCTGTTCGGCGCGCCCGGCGTTCCGTGTAGCGCCGACGCTCCCCAGCTTCCCGGGATAGCGTTGTCCAGATCGGGATCACGAAGCTCGAGCGTCGGCCCGTTGCCGTCCGCTCGCGCCGGCCAAGCGCCGTCGCGACGATACCGCACCGAGTCGATCAGACGGCCGGCGGCGTCCCAAAGACGTAGGCGCTCGCCGTCGCGGTTCAGGCCGAACGTCATGTCACCGTACGCCGCATTCACATGCGGGAAGTGCGCGCGGAATTCGACAAGTCGGCGACAGAGAACCGCCGAGCCGCCCGGCTCCAGCACCACGCCCGAGGGAAACACGAACGAGTGATCGTCATCGCCGTCCCGAAACACCCAGCCCGACAGGTCGACCGTCACAGCACCCGAGTTGTGGAGTTCGATCCAGTCATCGGGATCGAACTGTGTCGACGAGTTGTAGTTGATCTCGTTGATCACCACGGACAAATCCGGCCCTGTAACCGCCTCGAATTCGGCTACTACGCCGTAACTATTTGACGGATCAATAGTTACAGATGCGATCGCGGGGAGGGATTCATCAGACCACCGGGCGAATCTGTGTCCGACCGCCGGTACGGCTGTGAGCGCCACTGGATTCCCGACGAAGTACTGCCCCGCATAGTCCGACTCGACGGAAACGGCGGCGAGATCGATGCGACCGCTCCCCGGCGGATCGACGGACAGGTTCAAGGTGTACGTCTCGGAGAGACCGAACGTATCTTGGAGATGCTCGCGTTCGGCATCGGGTCGCCGACGGATGAAGGCTCTCATGACATCCAGCTCGTCACGCCAAGCCTCGACCGTGAACCCCCATCTCGGCATGTGCCGTGACATTTCCGCTTCGATGAGGCCGCTCATCTCATCGACCAGCGATTCCACGTTGTCCGCGGCGAACGTCGTGTTCAGCAGGTCCGCGTATCGATTGATGAAGTCTCGACGAAACGTGTCGTTCTCGATGAGCGACCGTAGCAGAAGAGTCGACCACGGCGGGTTCCAGCCCGGTTCTCCGTCCGGGTCGATCGCAAAGGCGGGTGAGTTGAACTCGGCCGTGTGCCACCAACCGAGACCGAAGTCCAGGTCGTAGAGCAACCATCGCCATCGTGAGCCCGGATGCGCCAGGCGCCAGAAGCGGATGTTGTTGTCCAGCCAATCCCGGTTCGCGCAGTAGATCTCGAACAAGCAGTAGGTGGCGAAGTTATCCGTATCCACCTGCGAACGCACACTGGCGAAGTAAGTCTCGTCACCGAGCGGGTAAACCTTGATGAATGTCAGGAGTTCCTCGTACGACTCGGAACTCCCCAGAACCGGCTCCCACCGTCCTTCGAGGAGATCGACGTCCTCCGCATCCACACCGTGGTGGGATCGAAGGTAGTGCTCGTCCTGCTTCTCGCGGAGGTTGTAGATACCCCAGTACACGCCATTCAGGTAGACGACAACCGGTCTATAGGCTTGTGCCCCAAGGTCGGCCCCTTTGGCGAGTCGATGCATCACCGCATCTCGGAGATGTGTTGAGGACCACTCGTTTCCCGAGTTACGCAGGATGAGTCGGCGAAACTCGTGGACTTCGGTGTCATCGAACAGCTCGTAGTCGAGCAATGGGCACCCGTAGCCCTCTCGCAGAATGAGTCGAAACGACTTCTGTGGCAGGGCACGGCTCCACCCACCGTGGATCTTCAGACCGGCATCGAGACCGAAGCCCGACCGACCGTCTTCGTCGATGAACTGAATGTGGACGGGGCGCTCCCAGCCTTCCCAGAAGTTCGCCCCGAAATACGGGAAGTCGGGGTCGTAGCCGTCGCCGAACGCATAGATCCCGGTCTCGTTGTCCCACAGGTTCTCGGGATCGGTGGCGAGACTCATGACAGGTAGAGATGTCTCATCATCGATTAGATACAGGGTCGTCGCAACGCTGCTTGGCAGACGATCGGAAGCGAAGGCCCGCGCGCGAACGACGGTTGTGGTATCGACCGCAAACGGGGTCGTGTAGAGGGTCGAACCGGTGGTTGGCTCGCTGCCGTCCAAGGTGAAACGTACGACCGATTCCGTGTCCGGATCACGCAATGTGACCGTCACGCCGGCATCGTATGGCCCACCGGTCGGCTCGATCGTGGGCGGATCGGTGATCCCGTTACACGCTTCCGCCTCGTTCGGCGCCTGAGGTGTCGGTTCGTAGAAGAAACACCAGCTCTGCCACGCATCCGCCCGCCGGCCGCGCGACGTGTCCCAGAGCAGCCCATCGGTATCGACTTGATCCAGGATGGTCCCGTTCGCGTCGCGGAGCGTCAGCTGTTCGCCGGACGCGCCCAGCTTGAAGCTCGCGTGCAGCTCGGGCCCTATGCGGTCCTTCCCCGACGCAAAGACGAGGACGAATGTCCCGGGTTCGATCGTGAGATCGGGAAAGCGCCAGCGCATCGGTCGATTCTCGTCGTCGGTGAGTGCGTAGCCTCCGATTGCGACCCGTTGGTGTCCGACATTCGTGAGCTCGATCCAGTCCTCGGAGCTCCCGTCCTCATCGTGAAGCCCAAGAATGTTCGTCGTGACGAACTCGTTTATCACGACGCTCGGCTCCGCCATGGCGGATCGGAGCCCCACGACCGTACAGAGGAGCAGCGCGACTGTGGACACCGAACGACCGAAAGCGTGTATCGACACGAAACGAGCGATGGCGTGTCTAGGTCGGTCTGCGTGGACCATGTGGGCGTCCCCCCACTCACGGGATCCGTGTCTGCGGTTTCCACTATTCCATGCCACGATCCAGGATATCACGCGCCGGCGTCCCCCCAAACACGCGTGGCAGAACGGCACCGCTCGTGTAGAATACACGCTTTGCCTGACGATTGGATCTGACTACTCACAGGGGGCTCTCAGATCATGATAAGAGTAAGAACCATCATGTTCACGACTGCGATCGTACTCGCCACGATCGGAATTGGCTGTTCACAACAGGGCTCGGACGGAATCGTTCTCGAGTACGACGGTGAGCGCATGGGCGCGGATCAGTTCATCGCGGAGTTCTTGGCCGCTTACGGCCCCGACATTCCCTCGGATTCTCTGGACGCCGCCGCGGTGACGTTTGCGCACGATCTCTTGCGAAAGAAACTGCTCGAGGCCGAAGCCCGCTCCGCGGCCTGGGGAGACACATCCGGACTCTCGGCGATCATCGCCACCCGTCTGCGCGCAACGATGGCGGACGAGATGCGGAGCACCATCGGGGATACGGTTGATGTCACCGAGGATCAAATCGCCGCCGCCTACGATCGTGAAAACGAAACGATCGAGCTAACCCTCGTCATTGCTCGGGACTTCGAGACCCTGATCTCCACGCGCAAGAGACTCATCCTTGAGAGTGATCCGGAAAAGATTTTGGCCGCGCTCAAGCAACAGCCGAAGGACTTCACGGTACGGCCGCAGTCTCTGCTGTATTCGAAAGCGGGTCTCCTTCGGGGAAGCCTGGATACTCTCGATGTCGGTGATTGGAGCGAACCATTCACACTGACCGAAGGCCACGCCGTGGCCCACGTGGATACCAGAGTCCCGGCGGACCGGGAAAGCGACGAGCTGGGCTTCGAGGCCTTCAGCCAACGCTACGCCGAATCGCAACAAGCGACGCGCGTATCCGGCTACGCGCGCGATGTCCTATGGCCGCGCTATTCCGTGGGGATCGTGCGCGAGAACGTCGTCGTGCTCGACTCGCTCATCGCCGGTCACGTGGTGTGGCTCAAGACCGCGATCGAGGAAGCCCGGAGCGCGGGGGATCGCGACAGATTCCGGATACTACAGATGAGCACGCCCACACCGGAACCGGATGTGCTGCTTCTGCCACTCGCGCGGCTCGACGGAGCCCCGGACTATCGGATCGCGGAATACCTGCAAGACCTACGCGTCGACTTCCCCGGTGCCCGCCCCCCCGGCGGCGATTTGGCGAAGCTGGAAGACGATATCAGCAGGAAAATCGAGACTTGGCTTCTCGCCACCGAGGTGAGGTCTACCGGTGATCCCGCGGCCGAGCCGACACTCTCGCGGAAGCTCGCGAACGCCGAGGCGTGGGAGCATGTCCAGCGCTACTACTACTACGAGATAGAGCGAAGCGTGCAGGTCACGCGAGAAGACATCCAGAAGTACTATGACGATCACATTTCCTTCTATGAGGCCAACCCGCAGCGGCGCGTCGCCTTCTTCCGAACGACCGACAAGGCCGTTGCGGAGTGGGTCCTCGCGTCTCTCAACGAAGGTCTCTCTCGCGATTCCGTCGCCGTGGAGGGTCAGCGCCGCGGTACGGATCTCTACTACTACGGCGGCGAGGAATGGTACGGCACGATGGGATACGAGATCGACCCCGTTCTGGAGGAGATGTCCGTGGGGGACGTCAGAGGTCCCGCAACCACCTCGACCGGGAATCACTACGTCCTTTGCCTGCTCGAGTCGAGAGCGGCCACTTTTGAAGAGGCGATCAGCGCAGGTCTGGACAAGACCGTTCTCCAGTTCAAGCGGGATGAACGTCTCGACGAGGTCGTCGCACGCTTGATGGAGAAGTACGGCGGAAGCGTCTCGGAGGAGGCGGCCCTAGAAGCTGCCCGCCGCCTCTACCGGTCCTAGGTTCCGCGTCCGCGGGTTGTGCGTCCGCGGGTTGTGGTCCGAGGGTTGTGGTCCGAGGACTGCTCCCGGAAGTTGAGCCAGAGCCACATGCTTTGCACCCACAAGTGGATACGTGGTCATCTCTGGCGCTTGCGACAGCGCCCACCCGCGATTCCGCGGTCGAACATTCGACATCTCCGGGCTAGAAGGCGTAGCGGCATTGATGGGGCGTCAGTCGATGATAGACGGCCGTCTTGACCACTCGCCGGTAGTACTCCCGCCACCGGGGCGGTAGCGCGATCTTCGAGGGAAAGAGCCGCTCTCGGAGGACCTCCTTCCAGCTCCACGGTCGCTCCTCGATCCCCGCCGCCATCGCCGGCGTGGCCGGTGGCTTCTTCTCCCTCCTGGGCTTGATGTAATTGCGCCAGACGAGAAAAACGGCGTTTCGGTCGGCGGCGGCCTGGCGTCGGCGACTGAAGGCGATGGTCTCTCGCTTATGGTTCGCTCCGGTGTGCCGGATGAGGAGATCGGCGAGGTTGACGGCGAAGAGGGGATTCTGAACGTTTCGGGGTGCGGTCGACGGAATGGTTCGGTGGTCGATCGCCGGGGTGTCGGGCTGAACGCGCAGAAGTCGCCGGATGGCTCGGGGATAGGCAGGATGCTCATCACTGTGGAGGGTGATGTCGTCGTGGCGTGAAGCAAGGGTGGTCTCGAGCAGCTCGGCGACGTCCTTCTCGATGGCCTTGGGATCGGGGCGTCCGTAAGTGGCTTCGAGCACTTCGCGTCTCACTCTCTGCTCCGGGGTCATACGTCCCTTTCGCCTGAGGGGGCTGTCGGTGAAATGATAGAGAAACCAGCTCTTCTTGCCGCCGGCCAGGTGGAAGTGGAAGGGAAAGAACTGACTGAACTCGAACGACTCGAAGCCGTCAAAGGCGATGGGCTCGGTGAGGGGATGGTTCCACAGGCGTCGGCGGTGAAAGAGCATGGCGTGTCGTCCGAGTCGGGCGAGGTGGCGGGCGACGGTGGTGTGGGAGACCCCGACGAGGGTGGCGATCTGGCGGAGTGACGCACAGGTCACCGAGAGGCGGGCGATGATCAGCAGGATGTCCCGTCGTCGGAGCCAGTAGGAGACCGAGAAGGTGACCTCGGAGAAGTAGCGGCCACAGGCCAAGCAGCGATAGCGCTGGATGCGCTTCGCATCACTGGATCGGGTCCAGAACCCGACCTTCTTCCAGTGCCACCCGCCATGGTTGGTGTGATGGCGGCAGTGGGGGTTGGGACAGAAGAGTGGTATGAAGTCGGGCCCCGGCTCAAAGGGGGCAGTAGCCATCGCATTCACGGGGAGCGAAAGAGGCAAGAGGCGGGCCATGCGCGGACGGGGTCAAATCAACAGGTTAGGCGCCAAGTGGATGGGGCGGAGTGTCGAGAGGCCGTCCCGAGCGTCCAGAATGTGACGCCGAAAGACGCAGTCGTTAGACCACAAACAAAAGCAAACGGGGGCGAACCCCCGTTTGCCAAAACAGACTCGCCAGAATTCCTAGCGATACAGATCCTTCAGCGTGCCCCAGCTGGACTGCTCGGTCGGCGTTCCGCCTTCCGTGAGCAGCTCAAAGCCATGGTCGAAGTCACCCCAGCCCACCACCGAGGCGGGTGTCCAGACCGGATAACCGAAGTACACCGAGCGGAAGCAGGCCTGGTTGCCATTCGCGCGCGTGTGCGTCTCGACCCACGACTGGCCGTAGCCAGTTTGTGAGCGGCAGTAGATCAGCACTGGCGAGAACCACGCGATGCCGCCTTCCTGGGCACACGGCTCGGGGAACACAACGCAATGCTCATAGCTCAGGATGTTCCCCGTCAGAGCGCGCGGGACTCGGTCAAGCGTTTTGTTAATGGACACTC
>CAZAMP010000086.1:0-5868 GCA_964486455.1 uncultured bacterium
TCCGGGTGATCGTCATGCTCGCTGCGCACGCCTTCGATCTGGCCATAGAGATGCGTGAAGAACGGGCTGTTGGTGCCGGCCTTGAGCGCATCACCGGTGGCGTGGTCCGCCCCCTCGAAGACGAGGCGGAACTCGATTTTCTCGTGAACACGTATGCGGTTTTCACGCGGCATGTATTCGACGGGGGAGACCTCGACCCGTCCCATGTCGACCGCGCGAAGGCGTCCGATAGACTCCGTGTCTACGATATTCCGCGCAACGACATCGGCATCGTATGCGTCGGGTTCGAAGATGAACGGCCAGGTCTCGGGGACCGCGCTCTTCGGCATGCTGGGCTGAGCGGGCATGAGGCGGTTCGTGATCCCATACTCACTCAGGTCGATCTCACGGCTCTCCACCGAGATGAGCTCGATCCGGGTCGTGGCGCCGTATGGGATCTCGATGAGGCGATTCATCATCGGTAGTTCAGGCGCACCGACTTCCTTCGAGCTGTGAAAGCCGGGAATGAGGAGCCGCGTGAAGGCCCCCTCCGCCGTCAACACGTCGAGCCCGCGGAGCTCGGCGACTTCGACGCGGAAGTGGAGGGCGTCATGCTCCTGTGACAGCAGTGTGATGCTGGACGTCTCGGGTCCGAGCTGGACCGAGGTTTGATCGGCCAGGGCACTTCCCGCGACAAGGAAGATGCCAAGCAAGCCGCACATGACGTATCGAGTGGTCATCATCTGCCCTCTCATTGAAGGTGTAGTGGATGTAAATGCGGTATGGATATGGAAACCTATTAATGATATCAGATTGTCAGGAAGCCGGGAAGGCATAGGGGTCTGAGGGGGGGGATTCAGCGGCGTGTCTGGGCGGCGACGAGCTCGATCTCGAAGAGACTCGGCCAGTTCTTCCCCGTGACGAAAAGACGCCTGCCGACGCGGTCGAAGGCAATGCCGTTGAGCGCCCCGGTCCTCTCTTCGCGACGGCGCACCGGCATCAGGTTGGTCAGGTCTATCCAATTCGTCAACGCGCCGCTATCCGGATCGATGACGGCGATCCGATTGGTGGGGTAGACGTTGGCAAAGATCCGCCCACCGATGTACTCGAGCTCATTGAGGTTCGAGACGCGGGAGTCACCGTCCTTGACGGCTACCTTCCGTCGGATATCGAACGAGTCTGGATCTCTGAAGAAGAGGGTGTCCGAGCCGTCGGACATGATGAGGTGAACCCCGTTGCTGGTCAGTCCCCACCCCTCGTCTTCATAGACCAGTGTGTCCTCGACAGCGAAACTGAAGAGGTCATAGACGAATGCAATCCCCTCGAGCCACGTGAGCTGAATCAGGCGCGTCCCGTGGTTTGTGAGGCCCTCACCGAAGTGCTCTTCGGGAACCGGATGGGATTGAAGGACTTCTCCCGTCGCGGGATCGACACGGCGGATGGAGGAGCTACCCCATTGCCCCGTGCTTTCGTAGAACAGCCCGTCCAGGTAGAGGAGACCCTGTGTGAACGCCTGCTCGTCATGCGGATACTCCGCAACGACGTCATACGTGTAGAAGGGAACGTCGTCGGATGTGAATGGCTGCGACGGTGTCGGCGGGCCGATGGAGCTATCGAAGCAAGACGATAGCAGCACTCCGACACAGACGCTCAGGAGAAGCGCCAACACAGGTCGGGGTTGCCGGTTCATCCTGCTCCCCGGTCGGTCCAAGGGTCTCAACTGTCGTCGAACCTCCTCCGGCGACTGTCCGGAACTGTAGATGGGATGCTTTGCATTGACAAGGATGACGGTCGTACAATGCGACCCATCTCGATTCAGGACGTACTCAGCATCACGCAAGGGAGCATGAGATGGAGCGGTGGGGTTCCGCGGAGGAGATACTCGACTTCGCGGTCAAGCAGGAAGAGCGGGCGGCGAAGTTCTACGGTGATTTGGCAAAGAAGGTTGGGGATTCCCCGATGCGGAGTGTCTTCGAGGAGTTCGCCAGGGAAGAGATCGGCCACAAGGCCAAGCTTCTGGCAGTCAAGTCGCAGGGCAGTTTCACGCCGAGGCCTCAGAAGGTTGCGGATCTGAAGATCGCGGACTACCTCGCGGATGTGGACCAGAATGAAGAGTTGGACTATCAAAGCGCCTTGATCCTGGCGATGAAGCGCGAGAAGGCGGCTTTCAGGCTCTATACGCGGCTGGCCGAGATGGCTGAGGACGCCGATCTCAAGGCGGTCATGCTGGCGCTCGCCCAAGAGGAAGCCAAGCACAAGCTCCGGTTCGAGATGGAGTACGACGAGGATGTCCTCCGGGAGAACTGATCGAGGATGGCCGACCCGTTAGAAATCGTCGACAGCGAACGCCTGCGCGACGCATTCGGAAACCGCGTGCGTCGCGTCGACCTGACTCTCCATCCCGCGGACTCTTCAACGCCGCTCTTCGATTTCTTGGCCGAGACCGCCGAGCGAGTTCTCGCCGCCGCGGACGGAGCCGCCACGCTCGAGAGCGGTGACGGGAGTGGGCTTCCGGCCCGACCCGGCCTGACGATCACGGCCGCGGGATGTGGGGCAATCAACTACCTTGCGGCGCCCGCCGGGCCGGAAACCGCACCATTTCTGGAAGCACTCGAGCGTCTGGCGAATCCAAGCCCGGTCTCCGACGATACTCCCGCCGCAGATCGCGACGCCCTCGGCGGCGAGGCGGAGCTGCTTGTCTTCATCGCCTCCGCCTGTCCGCATTGTCCGCAGGCGGTGCGGGCGGCGATCAGTCTTGCTATCGATCGCCGTGCAATCACGGTTTCGATCGTCGATGCGCAGCTCTTCCCCGAGCTCGCGGAGCGCCACGCTGCCCGATCGGTACCCATGACGATCGTGGACGGTCGGCTGTCGATCACCGGGGTCGTCGACGCGACGAAGCTCGAGCAAGAGCTGGTCGCCCGCGGAACTCCCGCCTATGAAGCCCGCGTCCTTCGTGCGCACGTGGAATCCGGACGAATCGAAACCGCTGTACGACACCTGCAATCCCGAACGGGATGTCAGAGCTTCGTTTCCGAATGGCGTGAGAGTACGACGTCACTTCGAATGGGACTTCTGCTTGCAGCGGAGACGCTGCTCGAGGAGTTCCCGTCGATGCTGGACTCTGCGGTTTCCAATCTCCTGCCGGCACTGGAATCGGATGACGGCGCACTTCGCGGTGACACGGCGGATCTGCTCGGTCGGATCGGCCATTTGTCCGCGCTGCCTGCGCTCACCGCGCTGCTCGAAGACCCTATTGAGGATGTCGCCGAGATTGCCGCCGAGGCAATCGAGGAGATCACACGTCGCGATTGACCGGTCTCCGATCTCCTCCGGGCTATTCGCTGCGCTTTTTCCGCGGTCGTGCCGGTTTCGGTTTCAGCATGAGCTCCCAGAGCGCAGTGAGTAGGTCTTGCGCGGACAGCATCCCGACGAGCTCTCCGGTCTTGTCCAGAACGGGAAGCGCGCCGTAGCGATGCTCGCGGAGGATGTTCACGGCCTTGCGGATGCTGTCGTACGTGTGAACAACCTCGGGGTTCGACGTCATCACGTCCTTGACGTGAACGTCGTCGGTGATCTGGTAGTAGGAGGTCCAATCGTCCAGCGCGTCCGCCCACCTCGGTCGCCTGAGATCCCGGTCGCTGATGATCCCGACGAGCTTGTCACCGTCGACCACGGGTAGATGGCGAACGCGGCGGCTGCGCATGATCAGGAAGGCATCCTTAACACTCATGCCGGGGCTCGCCGTTATCGGCTTTGTCGTCATAAATTTGCTGACCTTCATCAGACTCCTCCGTTTACACGGGAATGGGTGCGTGGCAACGGCGGACCGCCAAGCCATCCGAGCGAACAAAGTATCGTAGCACGAAGAGAGCCGTCGACACTCTTCGAAACTCACGGCGCGCCCACACGGTATCGCCTGAGATGCAATCGGTTCCGTCAATGAGCAGAGGAGGATGACGTGAATGGTCCACGACGCTGGGCGCGGCTCGGTACGGCGCTCTTCGGGGCTCTTGCGTTCACGGTTGCCGTGGCGACGGGGGCGGAATCCCCCGACCCGTATACGGTGTTGGGGCGTCACTATGAGGCCGTCGGGGGGCTTGAGAACCTGAAGGACGAACGATCGGTCCATCTGGAGGCTACCCTTTCCATCGCTGGACTCAGCGGGTCCATCGCGCATTGGGAGATTCGTCCCGATCGGAGGCGGACCGAGATCGATCTGAAGATCCTCACACAAACGATGGGGGATAACGGCACGGTCAGATGGGAGGTCGACTCGAACGGGAAGCTTCGGATCGAGCAGGATGAGAACGAGCTGGCGAGACGGGACGTGGAGATTCGCCTGGCGAAATACGAGCACCTCGATCCGGAGTCGGACGTGTTCACCCTTGCCCTGGAGGGCCTCGCGACGGTCGAGGGTGAGGAGTGTCACGTGCTCAAGATCACGAACAGTCTCGAGAGCACCGTCCGGACCTGGTTCATCGGCACGTCCGACTACTTGCTGCGGAAGTCGATCACCGCGCGTCTCGATGTGGAGCAGCACGCACTCTTCTCAGACTTCAGACGGGTCGGGGAGCTGTTGATTCCGTTTGTGGAAGAGGAGGAGATCCTCCCGATCGGGCAGAAACAGACCCTTTCCATAACGAAGTACGAATCGAACCCGGCGATCGACGCGTCACTTTTCGAACCACCGGGTGAGGACGTCCGCGACTTCGCATTCACCGCGGGGGGGCACTCTGAGGTGATTCCCTTCGAGTTCATCGGGGATCACATCTTCGTCAAGGTCATAGTCGATTGCGTCGAGAGCAGGTGGATCCTGGACAGCGGCGCCAGTGTGAGCGTCATCGATCCCGCGTTCGCCGACGAGCTGGGGCTCGAATCGGGCGGTAGCATGAAGGGGCAGGGCGCGGGGCATGCCGTCGACGTGACCTTCGTGACGCTTCCCGGGATGCGCGTGGGCGGAATAGAATTCGCCGAGCAGCAAATAGCCTCCATCGAGTTCAGCGAGCTTCTGAGGAGCGTGTACGAACTCGAGGTCACGGGAATCCTTGGATACGACTTTCTTTCCCGTTTCGTCTCCCGCATCGACATCGGGGAAGAAACGCTCACCGTCTACGACCCAGACCACTTCACCTATGAAGGGGATGGTGAGGTTGTGGACGCTCCGCTTCGCGGCAACATCTTCGCTGTTCCGGTTACGCTCGATGATCGGTTTGAGGGGAGGTGGACGCTTGACCTGGGGGCCAGCGGGCTGTCGATGAGTCATTCCTTCGGTAGGGAGCATGGCTTCCTGGATCGCAAGGGGATCATCGGTGCGGGCTTCGGGGCCGGCGGCCGGATCGAGGGACGCGCTTCGCGCTACGATAACATCAAGGTCGGCGGACACGAGGTCGGGATGCCGATCATTTCCATGCCCACGAGCGAGGTCGAGGGCGCGTTCCGCAGCGCCGAAATCAGCGGCAATCTCGGCAACGATCTCTTTCGTCGCTTTGTCCTCTACCTCGACTACGGGCACCAGCAGGTGATCTTCGAAAAGGGAGCTGATTTCGAGACGGAATTCCCGCTCCAGAAGGGCGGCCTTTTCGCGTGGCGCACGGATACCGGCGCGTATGAGTTGTATTTCGTATCCCCCGGTACGCCGGCGGATCAGGCGGGTCTCGAGGAGGGGGACACTCTTCTCTCCATCAATGGAATCGATGTCGAGCATCTGGGTGGGCTCCTGGCCATCCGGGATTTGATGAGGAAGGATGTGGATACGACGTATCGCATCACCGTCCGGCGAGACGGCGTGCGGAGCGATCATGAGCTGACGCTTCGCGATCTGTTCTAGGCTGTTTCTAGCCCGTCACGACGGCGCGTCCATGTCCCGGAGCTCGATCTCCTCGCGCA
>CAZAMP010000087.1:0-5635 GCA_964486455.1 uncultured bacterium
GGCGACCCGAGATGTCGAAGATCGAAACAACCGATCCATGTGTGCCCGCCAGATACGTCATGGCAATGGAATTCCGGAACGGATTTGGGGATGCATGAAGGATGGGCTTGACCGATGCCATCGCGCCGTCGCTCACACTGACAGCACCGCATCCCTGCCCGTAGGCGCCGATCAGATCGCACTCATACCCATACGGATGATTGCCAGGCAGACACGGTGAGTTCTCACCAACTGTGAAATCCCCCCCCGCAACGTCACAGAAGAGTGGGTTCAATGAGAAGTTGCCACTGATCCCCGTCTGATTCTCCAGATCGCCCGTGTAGTCGCCCTCGGCATTGCCGAACACGTCGCAGCAACTGATCGCATACTCGCTCGGATGGCCGGTGTTTGGGAATTCGCAGATGCCGCCACCCTCGCGACTGAACGCGACGATCGTGTTCTCGATCGTTATG
Organism: uncultured bacterium; assembly: GCA_964486455.1. Classification (GTDB taxonomy): domain Bacteria; phylum Eisenbacteria; class RBG-16-71-46; order CAZAMP01; family CAZAMP01; genus CAZAMP01. The sequence goes on from CAZAMP010000087.1 coordinate 453, forward strand.
GTGACCTCGTAGGTGTACCAGATCCCGCCGCCGGTGTGACCCGCCTCATTGTCCACCAGGGTGCAATGGCGGATTATGGGAGCCGACTGGTCGCACGCGATGGCTCCGCCCCAGAACTGGGCTTCGTTGTCGACGAAGAGACAGTGAGTAATGAGGGGCGTGGATCCGGCGCGGATGTATATGCCACCACCATCTATCGACCAATTCGATGCGAAGACGCAATCGGAGACCGTTCCCTGACAGGTGCTCAGCCTGAGCCCGCCCGCTCCCACGCCGTCCCCGATGTTCTCGCTGAACACACAGCCGGTAATCGTGACCGAGGATCTCGCACAGAAAGCACCGCCACCGCCCCCGGCCTGGTTTAGGGTGATGAGGCAGTCCGTCATGGCGAGCTCGGAATCCAAGCAGAGGATGCCCCCGCCTATGTCGGTCGGTGGAAGCAGTCCACCTGTAATGGTCAGGCCTTCGATGCTCGTCGCGCCGGTAAGGTTCTCACAGATGATGACGCGACCCAATTGCTCTGCATCGATGGTTACACAGTCAGGTTCGCCGGTTTCGCTGCGCAAGCAGACACCGGACTTCATCGACACTCCGTGCTCATAGTAGGTGCCGCATGCTACAAGCACGATGTCGCCGGCCGACGCAGAATCAATCCCAGCCTGTATCGTCGGTGCGTCGGCGGGAACGTGCCACGTGGTGGCGGATGCCGCGCCGGCAAGGAAGAATGAAACCAGCCCGAGGAGAAATACCGAGCGTGTCATGGCCACCCCCCTGTCACTGCGAGAGAAGATGCGCTGTCACCTTGCAAAGTCTATCACACGCAGCAACGTTAGATACTGGCCTGATCCCGGAATCTGCCCCCAGGCTTCCGGTCTCCATCGCCGAGCGCTGAGGGCTCGGTGGCAACCGCGCATTGACGAGCTTCGCCGATCTGCTTCGGCGCGTCGCCTAGCTACCCTTACTCAGGCAGGTTTGCATTTGGCCGAACCGTGGGGGCGGCGAGAGGTGCGAGCTTCGGAGCTTTCATGCAGAACATTGTACGTTGTTTGGTTAGCGCAGACTACAGAGGCGACTAGCGGAGCGATGGTCCGTGTTGTAGCGATTCAGAGATTTCTCGAACATAGAGGTCGCCATCGGACAGAATCCGTCTCCCCGCCTACCTGAGAACGACTAGACGTTTCGTCGCTCGACGCTGAGAATCCACATTGAGCTCAACGTAGTAGACTCCGGCTCCAACGAACGCACCCGAATTGCCCTCTCCATTCCATATGACTTGGTGCGTACCCGCCGCGATCGCTCCGTCATGAAGAGCACTCACCAGTCGTCCTCCTGCATCATAGACTGAAAGACGGACCTGCGCCCGGAGCGGGAGGGTGAGCGTCATCCGCACAGACGACGCACCTACGCACGGCGCGCATGTCAGCGTTGTGCGCAGCAGTTCATGGTTCTCCGCCCCGACTCCAACGACCGGGGCGATCGGGAGTTCGAGGAACGATAGCGCGCCAACGCTTCTCGGGTTTCGCAGCCACGGTCCTTGATAGACCAAGTTGGGATAGTTGTGATACGTCTTGTTCGGCAAGTAGGTCACGGTTTCCACCTCCGTCGGACCAACCAATTCGAGGACCACGGTCAGCCCATCCCCATCCACGTACCCTGAGAGAACGTGACCCCACTCCCCGTCGAGCGCGAAGTAGTCCACCATCGACGCTCCCAGCGTATCAGGCGGCCACACGACTTGCTCATCGAAGCGAATTCGAAGCTCGTCGCGGGTGGAATCAGTGAACCATGCCTCAATGACATTGGGCGGGCGGATGTGTAGCGTGTCGCTGCTCTCGTAGAAATCACGGTTCATCAACCGCGAAACCCACAGCCCCATTTGATTGTAGCCTTCGAATGAATAATGGCAGCCGTCGTGTCCAACGAGTCCGACCGTTGACATAACGTCGAGATTCGGAAATCCATCTGGTAGCGTCCGTTGGATCTCACGGATCTCGGATTGGCGGTCCCAGCCGCAGCCCGGATGAATCTGAAATACGTAGACGTGCTCTAGTGAGGAGAAGTCCTCATGCCAGGCGTTCCAGAGGCTGGTGAACCTGGAGAGGTAGTGCGCGTGCTGCTCATTCGTATCATTCTCCCCCTGATGCCACAGCATCGCCTTGATATCGCCCTGGATCCCCGCCATAGCCGTTCGCCACAGGAGTCTGCCGTAGATTGTGTTGAGATCCGTCGGGAACGAGTCGTTGCGCAGGAACTGCACAATCGGCGTGCCGCCGACCCCTCCATTGAGGATGGCGATCGGAGTACCATGACGCTCGACGAGTTCGCTTCCAAGCCATAGTCCCCACACGCCAACGGCGGCGTGGTAGTACGCGAAATGCCCTTGGGCCACTCCCCACTCGGTGTCTCCCTCGACTTCGCCCGCGGAATAGGCGCTCGTGCCGAATGATCGCAGCCACTCGCTTTGGTAATGGGCCTGGTTGTCGTAATCTGCTGCAACGGAGTTCGACTGACCGTTGATCAAGTACACATCTCCGCAGACCAGATTCTCACGAACCGTGATCAGCGAATCATCGACGAAGAACTGGATTCCGTACTCGGCCAACTCGGCGTATATGCGGACAGCAACCTCGAATGAGCCTTCGTTCTGAAAGTCGTATTCGATTGGGGCCGAGGCAATGCCCCACGGCTCGCCGTTCCTGTCCAGCTCGAGGCGAACCGAGTCATACCCGGCAGGTGAAACGACTCCAGACACAACCACCCGAGCCGAATCATCAGCGCCACGCGCGAACAGCTGGAGTGACTGGGGAATCTCAGCAAAGCTGATTTCGAACGCGCTACCCGGGGCAGCCAAAAGGGCCGAGACAAACAGAGTCAGAAGCGACACACTCACAAGATAGAAGCTCCTGTCCACTCCCAGATATCCGTACGAGTGATTGAGCTTGATTCCCACGAGTACACCTCTACTCAAATGCACGTTGCTCGGCCGCATCTTAAGAAGATGTAAATCTCAAGTGGGGATTCTAGCACACGATCGTAGTATGCGCTGAGTCCTTGAGACGGGGCGGAAGTCGGAGCGGGCCACGAAAACGCGACTCCCCGGACTGGACGCCATCTCCAAGACGTGCCGCATCGAAGAGCGCTCCACACTGCCGCCCGATTCGTACGTTACAACTCACCTGTCGAAGACATGATCCATATCTCAGGTTGGCCCGAACGCCAGGATAAGAAGGCAATCTGGCTTCCGTCGGGTGACCAAGCCGGCATGACATCGTTTGCCGGATCAAAGGTCAACTGAGTCGGGTTTCCGCCACTCGAAGACATGACCCATATGTCGGAATTGCCGGTCTGCTCGGATGTGTACGCGATCCGGCTACCGTCCGGAGACCAAGCCGGGTGGGTCTCAAATGCGGGTTCAAAGCTCAGCTGAACGGCACCTCCCCCGTCAACCGGTGTGACCCAGATATCGTTACCACCGCTTCGATCAGAACTGAACGCAATCTGGGTCACGTCCGGAGACCATGCCGGCCATGCGTCGGCCGACGTGCCCTCGACCAGCAGCTCGGGTGGCCCTCCCCCCGAGGGGATGGTGTAGATGCTCTTCAAGTATGGATCGCGAGAGATAAGAACCGAGTAGACGATGCGGCTTCCGTCCGGCGCCCAGGAGTTGTGGCCAACCCATTGCTCTCCATTCCCATGACTCGCCAGAAGGGTCGCCTCCGCGCCCGCAGCTGCATCCATTACGTGAAGCTCTTGCCTTCCTGAGCCCGACCTATGAGAGACAAGTGTTAGTTGGTTTCCATCGGGAGACCATGAGGGGCGGACCGCCCCTACCGGATCATTCGTCAGCCTCGTTGCCTCTCCGCCTTCTACCGGTGCCATGTAAAGCTCGTCATGGAACCTGACAATCCAGTCTGCGTTGAAGACGATGCTACGACCATCCGGTGACCAGGCAGGGTGATCCGCCCCAGTCTGGCCCGGGCTCGTGGTGAGGCGCCAGAGAGCCAGCGTCGGCTCATCGATTACGTTCGAAATCTCCGACCAGTTCGATGCCTCATCGGCGACTCTGAGCGCGAATGAATACTCCGTTGTGGGCAACAAACCGATGATAGCGAAAGATTCCTGCGCTCCGGCACCGGCGGGTTGCAGCACGCCGTCCACGCGAGTCGCGGCATCCCAATTCTCATCCGTGATGTTGGAGAGGGAGTAGCGAAGATCGTACTCAGAAGCCTGGCCTTGACTGCCGTCATCACCGGTAGCCGTCCACGTCAGCGTCATGCTCCCCGTCGTCGCATAGTCAACCTCAAGATCATTCACAGGACTTGGAGCCTCATGATCCGCCAGCGTCGCGTCCACGACATTCGAAAGCCCCGACCAGCGCGGCACTTCGTCTATCGCCTTCAGACCGAAGTACCACGTGTCAGATGAGAGTCCTGCTATGACGCACGTCTCGGCTTCATTGGCCGGTCTTGGTTCAGGAGGTGATTCCATCACGGTAGCGGCATCCCACTCCTCATCCGTGAGGGGGGATGTTGCGTAGCGGATATCATACCGAGAGGCTTGCCCCTCCATCCCGTCGTCACCTGGCGCCGTCCAGCGAAGTGTGACCCTATCGTCGCCGGCGCTCTCGACCGCGAGGTCTTGAACTCTGGCCGGCGCAGTCGTGTCACCCACGGGAGGGGTGGATGGCTTGTCGTCTCCGCATGCCTGTATGAAGAGGAGACAGAAACAGGCGAGTAGCCAAATCCGTTTCATAACAAAGCCCCTGTCTAGCGCCCTTCAAGCCTGCGAGCGCAGGTAGGCGCAACGCTCTCACGATGCCCATTGTCGCAATCGCGCACGAGATCAGAAGCCCATTCAGCTCACCCACCGCCGTGTGGGAACCGACGGCGACTGCCCTGGCGGCGGGCACTTCCTATCGTTGCCTTCGCGCCGTGCGCACTTCGCGACCCTGGACGCGGTCGTGACCGTCTGCGAAGCCACCTCCTTCTCAGAGGTTCTTCGCTCCCTTCGCCTTCAAGCAACCTCCTTTCTCCAGAAGTCTGCTGCCTGCTCTCAAGGCCCGGGCCGTCTCGGATCATCTTCGTGAAAAATCACGACGTGATCCTTATTGTGTACGACGATGCCATGCGCGGATCCGTCCCGAGTTCTGTGGAAATTGAAAATGGCGTAACCTCCTGACTGAC
>CAZAMP010000088.1:0-5564 GCA_964486455.1 uncultured bacterium
GGGAACGGAAGAAATAGCTGTCGTCAGAGGGAAGAAATAGTTGTCGCCGGACAGAGGCGACCTGGACCGAGGAAAAAGTCCGGTCGCTGCTGAAGCTTGGAATGGCTCAGGTCAAGAGCTGCTTTGAGAAGAAGGGAACTGGGATGGCGGCTACGTACAAGTCAACTGGTGCGGCCTTCGTTTGGCGACGACCTCTCACGTACGAGGAGCGCAAGGCAAAAGCCGCCGTCGTCGAGAAGGAGATACTCGGGCGTGTCACCGAATCAAACACGATCACTTGCAGCCGTGCCTTGACGCGCACCGGGTATCGCTACGCCATCCGTGAGATCCGGGGCATGAATGACATTCCATTCTACGCGGAAGTGACGGATCCTCTGGACGAGAAATCCCGTGAACTTGACCCCTTGGTCCCAGCAACGAACTTCGCTCTCGCTCTTTTGGCCGGAGCGTCAGCAGTGCCCACGGAGCTGATGCAGAGCTACGTCGACGGTGAAGATGCCATCTTGATGAAGTCAACTGAGGGGTATACCTCCGACATGAGAATGAAATTCCAGAAGGAGGGGGCTCCTGAGATCAAGCGCCGCTTGTCAGCGATCCTCGATCGGGCTGAGCGCAAAGGAGATGGTGATAGATCTGAGTTCACGTTCAGCATGTCCTGGGTAGACGTCGACGCGCCTCGGAAGAAACCCGACTCCTCAGGTGGTCTGCGGTCCCTGATTTGGATCCCGGCACTCATCGCGAGTCTCGTCGCTGGGTCACTTCTCAACGATGCAGACAATTCGGAACCCGTACGGCAGGTCTCGGTGGACTACACTCTTGTGGCATCCGTGGATCAGAACGATCCTGGAGACGATGTGGCTTTCTGTTCGGAGTCTAGCCACGATCCATCGTTCGCACCAGAAAGCCCTCTCCCGGTCGAGAGCATCTACCTTGCGGAGAGTTCACATGATCCCGCGGTGAACAACCCATACACGTAGGCACGGGCGACATAGGAGCGCCGATTCCTCGCCTCCATTCGCGAAATGCCCCGGCCCCTTTCGGGGGGCCGGGCCTTACACCGAACCGTCGGCGACCAGCACCGCTACCTGCACGGATTGTCATTATGTGGGGCACATAACGTCCATAATGATGCGTTGTCAAATCGGTGCCGGTAGTAGGAAGTTCAGCTGGCTCGCGGTCTCCAAACAGAGCGCTCCGCAAACTCAACTCGGTCTCAAGCTTCTGCTCGTGCTGTAGCCGACCACACGTCTGACACTTGTAGCGAATCTTGACCTTGCGCCTTCTCTGTAGCGACCGGAAACTGATGTCCCCCTTTCCCTCCTGAAATCGCCTTGCGTGTCCTTCAGTCCGAAGGCGGCACGACACGAAGACAGAGAGTGGAATTCTCCTCGGTAGGTAGTGCCGACTCACGTACAGCTGCACAGACGCAACCGCCTGCTGCTCCCTACTTCACCCCGAACAGATTCACCAACCACAGGCTCAGTGCGGGGAAGTACGTGATGATCACGAGCGCCAGCACCAGGATTCCGAGGAACGGAAGCGACGCGCGATACACTTGGATCACGGGCCGCTGGAATCTAAACGACGAGATGAAGAGATTGAGCCCCACCGGCGGTGTCGAGTATCCGATCTCCAGGTTCGTGAGGAAGATGATCCCCAGGTGCACGAGGTTCACGTCGTAGCCGACCGCCACCGGCACGATGAGCGGCACCACGACGATAAGCGCCGAGAAGATGTCCATGAGACAGCCGACGACTAAGAGGAAGACGTTCAGCAGCAGCAGGAACATGAGCTTTGACGTGACGTACTGCTGGATCCACGCGAGGATCTTCATCGGGACCTCGGCGTCGACCAGGTAGTTGGTGAGCCCCAGGGCGGCGCTCAGAATGACGAGAATACCGCCCACGAGAATCATGCTTTCCTTGACGATGTCCCCGAGCTTTCGGAACGGGATGTCGCGGTAGATGAACACTTCGACCACGAGCGCGTAGCAGGCCGTGATCGAGGCCGCCTCCACGATTTTCAGCACTCCACCGTAGATCCCGCCCAGCACGATGAACGGCAGCGGGATCTCCCACGCCGCATCCTTGAGGGAGGGCCAGACCTCCCGCCAGGAGACGCGCTTGCGTCGGATGCCGGCGCGCTTCGCCACCCCGCGCGCGTAGGCCGAGAGCAGCACGATGAGCAGCATGCCCGGTAGTAGCCCCGCCACGAACATCTGATCGACGCTGACCGACGCGATGTAGGCATAGAGAATGATCGGGAGGCTGGGCGGAAAGAGCAGGCCCAGGCTGCCGGACGTCGTCAACAGGCCGAGCGAGAAGCGCTCCGGATAACCGTTCTTCAGGAGCGCCGGGAGCAAGAGCCCGCCCATCGCGATGATCGTCACGCCGGACGCGCCGGTGAACGCGGTGAAGAGCGCGCACCCTAGGAGTGCGACGACGCCCAATCCACCCGGAAACCAACCCAGCAGAGAATCTGAAACGCGAACGATCCGCCGCGGCGTTCCGCTCTCGGCAAAGAGGTAGCCGGCGAACGTGAAGAGCGGAATCGCGATGAGCATCGGCTCTTCGGCGATACGAAACATGTCGATCGCGACCGACGCCGCCGAGATGTCCGCGGCCGCGAACGCGAGAAGCGCCACGAGCCCCAAGATCACGAAGAGTGGGGCTCCGAAGAGCGCGCTCAGGCCGATCCCGACTCCGAGAAGCAGTGCGCTCATGACACCGCCTTCTCGCCCGACGGTGCGGGGAGCTCAGACTCCACCGGAGCCGGAGCCAGCACATCCTGGGGGCCGCGCCAGGCGTTCAAAACGAAGCGATAGCTCATGAGCGCCATTGCGAATGGCATGATGCTCATGAGTACCCACACCGGAATCGAGAGAAACGACGTGGTCTTGAATTCGAACTCGTCTACGAGAAGCCGGTACGACGCGCTCGAGAGCGCGAGCGTCACACCGGCGGCGAGCAGCCGGAGAAGCGCATGAATGCCACGGCCCGCCCCACCTCGGACGAGTCGTGAAAGCACGTCGATGTTGATGTGACGGTCCCTCGCCGTCGCGAGCGCGGCCCCGAGGAAGCCGATCCAGAGCACGGCGTGACGAAGAAGCGGGTCCACCCAGATGAGCCCCGTTGAGAAGAAGTTCCGCAGGATGATTTGCGTCAGCGACAAAAGCACCATCGAGATCAGGAGCAGTGTGATGGTCCCACGCTCGAACCAGGCCACACCCTTGAGCCACGCGCGCATCCAGCCACGCTTGCCGGCCGTGAGCCGAACGACGGCGAGAACGAGAATGGCGAGCCCGGTCACGACGACATAGGTGGAGCCGGGTGAGATCCGCGTGAAGAAAAGCGCCCCGACCGAGTCGATGAAGCCGGTCATTCGGGCGTCGTCGCGTCCGCGCGACGTAACTCGAGCGTCGCGATGACGCGATCGAGAAGGGAGCGCGGGTAGAGATCGTCAGCAAGCTGATCCCACACGCGTTCGGCATGCTCCATGAGCGTCGCGAGCTGCTCCGCGTCGGGTGAGACGATCTGAATGCCGTTCTCCGTGATGGCGGCGAGCGCGTCGGCGTTTTCTTTTCGGGTCGCCTGTACGAGCGCGTCCAGGTGGCGACGCGCGATCGAACGGACCGTCTCCTGGTGTTCGGGTGGGATCTTGTCGAATTTCTTCTTGCTCACGACCAATGCCCCGGTCGCGTGGGAGACGGGAATGTCACTCATGTAGGTCACCCGCGTGAACCATTGGAGCGCGATGCAGGCATACGGCGACGCGTAGACACCATCGATCATCCGTGTCTGGAGCGACGTCATCACATGCGGAATCGAGAGCGGTATCGGCGGAATCTTGAACACGTCGAACATCGCTTCCGCGATCGGATCGCCCTCCCAGAGCCACATCTTGACCGATGACATGTCCTCTTGAGATCGAACCGGAATGTTGGTGAAGAGATACACCGGACCCACTTCCGCCCAGCCGAGAAAAACGTAGCCGCTCTCCAGCATGATCCGCTCGAGCTCCTCGTCGATCGCTTGGTGGACGAGGTCGACCTCTTCATTTGTGCGCAGCAGGAACGGAAGCTCCAGGACCCGCGCGGCGGGCGCAAACTCCCCGAGCCCGACGCCGGTGAACCCGCCGCCATGCAGCTGTCCATTGCGGATTCGTCTCAGTACGACCTTTTCGTCGCCCTGAACCATGTTGGGATAGAGTTTGAAGCCGACCGCGTTGCCGGTCGCGGTGCGGATCTCTTCATCCATCTCGTTCATGACCCTCATCCACGTCGATCCGTCCGGCGCGAGCGTGGCGATCTTCAACAGATGCTTCGGCTTGGATCCGGCTTCCGTTTCTGTCGTCGCGGCCATGGAGACGGCAACGGCAATGAGGCCGATCATGAGTAGTTTGATCGCGTGAGAGCGGTTCATGCCCCACCTCCGGCTGTCAGAAGAGATCGTTCTTGTTGTCCGCGAGGCGTTTCCCCATGCGTTGCGCGACTCGATTGAGCAACACGGCGTCGCGCATCAAGAAGGGATCCGCTTCCTCGAGCTCTTTGAGCGTCCGATCGAAGAGTTCCTCGTCGAAGACCTGACGGCAGTAGTACTTCGCGAAGAAGAAGTGCATCATCAGAAAGCCCCTGTCGGACTGGGCGAACCCCGCCTCGAACATTTCCAGCGCGCGCTCCGGATTGCCCCCCATCGGAGCGGGCCGAAGCGCGAGCGCGGTGCCCAGCAGCATGTACGGCATCCCGTGCATGTAGGATCCGTCCAACTCGACGACGCGCTCCGCGAGCAGCTCGGCACGCGGCAACTCGACCAGCGCGCTCGGGCTCGCCAGATTGATCTTGATCCAGCTCATCCAGCTGCCGGCCAGCCAGAGCAAACCCGGTACATCTTTCTCGTCGTATCTCCACAGCGTGGCCTCGAAGTCCGCCAGGCCGTTCGGTCCGGCCGTGCTCTCGGGCGCGAGATCCGGGAACGCCCGAAACCCGTATTCCATTGCTGTCTCGTAAAGTCCGGAGGCGCGCTCGGGGTTCCATTCCTCCACAAAACCAATGCCGTAGCTAAAATAGAGCTGGCTTCCGAGGATGAGGAGCTTGGGATCTTTCGGCGAGGTTTCGATGAGGCCGTCGACCATGATGATGCCCGACGGCAGCCCGCTTTCGACCAGCTCCACGTCTCCATTCCTGTACGCCGCGACCAGCGCGTTGTCCATGATCGGGATCATCGTGCTGACGGCCGTCCGCTGCATGAGGCCGCATCCATCGGCCGACAGCAGAACGGCAAGGAGCGATGCGGTCGCGAGGACCGTTGTGAGTTTCATGCGGTGACCTCCCCGTGAAGCTCCCGCCAAAGGGTCGAGACGTCACGGACGAACGCGGCGTCCACGTCACGCGGCGCCGGACTCTGCTCGATGAAATGGCGCACGACCCCCGCCTGGGGATGGTCGTCGTAGCCCATGAGAAACGCCAGAAGCACTTCGGTCTTGCGCCAGATGAGCAGGTTCTCCCTGAGAAAGATGTAGTGGCGGCACGCGGTCGCGGCCAGCCCGTAGAGTTCTCGATACGTGAA
>CAZAMP010000089.1:0-5392 GCA_964486455.1 uncultured bacterium
TCCTCCTTTGTAGAGTCTACTGCATGACCGTTTACACAATCCGTTTTACACCCTCGCGGGCAGGGGAGGGAGGGCTCCGTCCTCGTCGTCCTGCCCACGCACACCGATCAAGCCTACAACGGCTGGGGAGGGCGGAGCTTCTACACGAGCCCATCATCGAACGTGCTGAGCTTCGAGCGCCCTACCGAACACCGCTACAAAGGCGCCTATCACGTGCCCATCCAGCTCGTCCGATGGCTGCATCGTGAGACGATCGGCTACGCGATGGCGGCGGATGATGATCTTCACGACCAGCCCGAGCTGCTCGACATGTATCCGGCGCTCGTTCTGTGCTGGCATAGTGAGTACTGGTCGGGGGAGATGCGGCGGAACGTGGAGACGTTCATCGATCGCGGCGGCTCGCTCGTCAGTTTGAGCGGAAACACGTGCTGGTGGCAGACCCGCATCGCCGAGACCGACGATCCGGTGGAACCCGGATCGAGCCGGCGACTCGTGTGCTACAAGACACGCGCTCTCCGGCACGATCCTTACGTCGATATCGATCCCGGCCGCGTCACCACGCTGTGGGACTCCCCGCCGTTCAACAATCCAGCCACGGATTTCCTCGGTCTTTCCTGGCGCCAGGGTGGAATGGTCAACTCGTCGCGGCGATCGGACTGCCCGTGCGAGTTCGACTGGCTGGAAGGGCATGGCGGTTACACGGCCTACCGGACCGATCACTGGATCTTCGAAGGCACCGGTGCCGCGGAAGGAGACGTGATCGGTCGGGAGTATGCGTTTGTCGGCTACGAAGTTGATGGCGCGCGCATCGTCTGGCAGGACGGCCGGCCGATCATCGATCCGGAAGGCGGAACGCCAACCGACTTCGAGATTCTGGGGCACGCACCGTGTTGGAACTTCTACAACACGGATGGATTGGGGGTCGGGCTGATGGCGGTTCGCGAGAGCGGACGTGGCTTCGTCTTCAACGGCGGCACGACCGGGTGGTGTTGGGGGCTCGCGGCCGATCCTATCGTTCAGCGGATCACGCGCAATCTCATCGATCGTGCCGCTCGGTACGTGCCGTCATCCGATTCGGAGATCCATCTATACCCGAGCCCGACCCGTAGTCAGGTGACCCTCGAACTTCGCGGGGGCGAGCATCCCGACCGCGTCGATATCTACTCCGCCTCCGGACAGTGGATCACGAGAACGGGCGTGAAGCGCATTGGATCCCGTCTCAGTGTCGCGACGTGGGACTTCACCGATCGGCGCGGCATGCGACTGCCCGCCGGCGTATACTACCTTTCCGTGGGCCGCGACATGCGACGGGCGGTCTACGTTCGTTGAGAGCCGCGGGAGGCGTTGAGGCTGATGTCCCGCGACCAGCGATCATACGGGCGGGTAGATTCGTTGCAGCTCCCATTTCACCGATCCCATCGGGCCCGGACGTGCTCAACGACGGGGATTCAGCGAGTGTTCCAATCCATTAAATAACAATGTCTTACCCGCGTCCATCGACTACCCGAAGCGCCTGTCCAGAGGCGGCTCATTGCCCTCCTTTTGGCACAAGGTTTGCTGCCCTCTTCCCCAGGTTCATCCGTCATACAGCCGACCAGGAGTGATAAATGGGCAAGGTGCTGGCAAAGCTCGCGCAGGCGAGAGTCCCGAAGGATGCCGTGTTTGGCGAGCGTTTCGTCGTCGAGTGCTGCGAGAGCTTCCACTTTCACTATCGCAATGTGAGGTTCGATCTCGACGCGGCGAACTTCCGCCGCGTGCGCGCGGCGATGGAAGAGACCGCCGCCAATCACCGTGCCGCCGGAGAGCCGGATCAGCACCCGCACATGGAACTCGGGCGCGCGAAGCTGGATTGCGAGAGCTCGCCCGACGAGCTTTCGATCGAGCTGTGCGAGAACCTCTACAAGAAGTGGCCGACCGGGTGGGATTCCCGCTTTCATACGGACGACTCGTTCATTCACCTGCACTGGCGGGATCTTCGATTCGAGATGAGCAACGCGGAGTTCCTGTGCCTGGCGGACACGGTGCGTGACGCTCAGCGCAAGCTTCGGGCGTGGAAGCTCAAGACCCTTCCCGAAATCTTCGATCTCCTCGACCGAGAGCGGATCGTCTATGCCGTCATGCGAAACTGGGAGGCACTTCCGGATCACATCGAGGTTGGCCCGCACAGTGATCTCGATCTACTCGTTCACCCCGATCACGTGGATGCGTTCGACGAGCTGCTCGATGCCAAACCGACCACCGACTTGCCGTATCGGGTGCAACGGCGCGTGGATGTGATGGGGCCGGAAGGGCCGTCGTTCGTAAACGTCGACGTGCGCTCTCCCGGCGACGCCTACTACCCTGATGACCTCGCCGATCGAATGCTGGCTCGCCGCGTGAAGGCGCGTGGATTCTGGGTGCTTCACCCGGAGGATCACTTGCTCGGGCTCGCCTATCACATGCTCCATCACAAAGGAATCGTCAGTGGAGATTATGTTTTCAAGATGACGAAGCTGGCCGAGCGTATCGGGCTCTCCGGACCGTCCGAGGGGGGGGAGTGGTCCTATGCGTTGGGTCTTCTGCGCCGGGCGGGGATCGAGGCCGTCATCCCTGACGACGAGACCGTGCGCCCGTTTCTCACGTTCGTCGAGCCTCCCGATCGTGTGGCGACGAGCCGCTTCCTGGCGGTGCATGAAGGTATTCCGATCGTTTCCCGCGTCTATATTTCCGGAACGGGGACAAAGCGACGAGTGCTGAAGCAAACAACTGCGTCTTTTGCGCGCCACGAATATGACGTCTTGAAATCGCTGGAGACCCCCTACTTCCCAACGGTGTCCGACTATTCGGAGGAAGGCGCGCATTCGAGCTTCGTCGAAGCGTTCATCGACGGCATCGCTCTCGAGAAGGCGGAGTCGGTGATCCGCCGATGGAGCTTCGAAACCGCCCGTGAGTTCGTCCGAGGGTGTGCCAGGATGCTTGGCTGTCTCACGGACAGCGATGTCACGCATCGTGACATCCGTGCGAACAACATACTCGTTTCGGGCGATCAGCCCGTCCTGCTGGACTTCGGGTGGGCGACCTCGCGCGAGCACCCGTTCCCGCTCCCGGATGGGAACGACCTCGGCGGCGACGAGCGCGTCCCGGATGGAGAGCCGTGCGATGCATACAGCATGGGCTTCGTCCTCAGAAAGTACATCACCCCCTACTTTCCTGAATTCCTCTCGGTTGTGGAGAACCTCCTTCGTTGCCGGGCGGGCGACGAACAGGATTGGGTGCGGATCGAGCAAGCGATCTCCGGGCTGATCGAGTCACATCCGTCCGACTCGCCCGAGCGCTTCGTTTGGCTCTGCGAGCTTGGTCGCTATGGGGAGGCGCAAACGCTGCTGCCAGAGGTGACCCTGGACGCTTCGACTCTCGAAGATGTCTGCTTCTGGAGATTCCACTTGGCGCGGTGTGGGGAAGGAGCCGACGGATGGGGGACTGCGTCTTCCGTTTCGATGGCGACGGAGCCGTATGCGTATCCTGAGACGGCATTCGTCGATCCCGCGCTGGCGGCTCGGTTGATCCGGGAAGCGTTCGCCGCGGACGAGTCCGAGCCGTGTCGCGATCTTCTCGCGCTTGCCGCGCATTATCTGGACAGTTCGAGCGGGTCGCCGAGCTCAACGCCTTGGCGAAGCTCGTGTCCGGTACTGGATGCGATCGCGGAACACTACGCGGCGTTCGCACCCGTGCTCGATCACTCGCTTCTGCGCGAGGCGTTCACTCGGGCAGAGCGATTCGATGAGTGGCTGATTCACCACGCGACCTGGCTTGCCGATGCCGGGACGGACTCCGCGCGGAGTGCCCTCGTTCAGTTCGTCGAGACGACAAAGATCAGGCTGACTCCTGAAGCCGCCGAATCGTTGGCACGGGTCTGTGATGAGCTCGGCCTGAAGCCGCAAGCCGTCGAGCTATCACGATCCGTTCTGTACGACAATCCGTACTCGACGATGTGCGCGAGGATTCTGGCCGAGCACCTGGAGAAGCGCGGTGAGTACGCCGAGGCGCTCGACATCCGGCGGCGAATCGCCACGATCAACGGTTCGAATCGCGAAGCGCGTGCCCGTATGCGGGAGATCCAGCATCACATTCGCTCGCGCGCACAGCGTTCGGTGCCGGACGCTTCGTCGCTCTCGGATCAACCACAACAGCTCCTCAATCAGGTGCGGGAGTGGGTGAGCACGGGTGCGTACGACGTAGCGCTGGTGGGCGCGCGCAAGCTCATCGCGCTTTCGCCTGAGTTCGCCCAGGCCGGTGGCGAGTTATTGGGACAGCTGGAGGCGCTCTCCCGGTCGGACTCCACGTCATCAGAGTCCTTACGCATCGTGATCGACCCGTTGAATGACGAGACCTATGCGGTCTCGCCGCAGCATAAGCTCGCGCAGCTCATACAGCTCGCCGAAACGCCACTGGGTGGGCATCCGATCATCCAAGAAGAGCTCCGTCAGACGTCGGAGGAGGCGGAAGCGGTGGATGAGCAGCCCAATCCCTTCGAAAGACACCGAAAAGCGTCATAGTCCACGAGAGGACTCACGCCGCCCTCAGGGCCATCCTTGCGGTCGAATACCTTAGTTCGCTATCATTATATTCGTAACAATCCTCGCATCGCTGTTCGGGGGTCGGAGATCTCCACCGTACGAAAGGAATCCAGCATGAGAGCCACTCACGGCGTCGCAGTGTGTCTTCTGTTGCTCGCCGTCATTTCGGCGCCCGCGATCGGGGAGACACGTAACATCTCACTTGGATCCGCCGACACGCGTCTCGAGCTGCTGGCACAAGGCGAATCCGACCTTTACTACCGAGTGGAAATCGGAGAGCTGGTTGCGATGGACGTGATGACGTCCGAGGGTCTGTTCACGCGCCTGCTCATTCCGGGTTTTCATAGCTCGCATGACATCGGCGCTCCGGAACTGCCGATGATGAACCGACTCATCGAGATCCCCTACGGCGCGACGGCCAGCGTCGAGATCCTCTCGGTTGAGAGTCGCAGTATTTCATTGCGCGATGTCGGGGTGACGCACGCGCTCTTCCCGGCGCAGCCAAGCATGCCCAAGAGCGCGGACCCCGCGACCTGGCCGTTCGTCTACGACGCCGAGGCATATGCCCCGGAGCGGGTGGCGCGCGAGATCGTGCACGTAGAGCCTCAGGGACGCCTACGGGCGGTCGGCCTGGGGCGCGTGGAGGTATCCCCGGTCGTCTACTATCCGGCCGAAGAACGGATCGAGGTGCATGAGGTGATCGAGTTCCGCGTGACGTTCGACGGAATGGACGTGGCGCGTGACAGGGAGCTCAAAGCCAGCACCAATAGCCCGTTCTTCTCGCATCTCTATGGCCAGATCGAAGGCGTGCGCAGCGAGCATGACGATCACCCGGA
>CAZAMP010000090.1:0-4944 GCA_964486455.1 uncultured bacterium
CGGCGTAATGAAGCAAGAGCCGTTCGATGTTTCAACTAGATTTGGGATTGCCCCAACCGGGATAGTCGGTCTCGGAGTCATGGACCCTTCAGGTGAGGAGAGTCGAGCCTACGGTCTGTCAGCCGATGGGATGCACGTTTCGGGTTGGACCAGCATGTCGCCAGCATGGTTCGGCGGTCAGGCGTTCCGATGGACCGAGGAAGAGGGAATGGTCGGGCTCGAATTTCTGGATGGAATGACGGAGCCCCCTGGCGGCTTTGGAAGCTGGTCGTGGGACATGTCGGATGACGGCGAGGTGATTGTGGGCTACAGCCCCAATAGCACCTGGGCACATGGCGAAGCGTTTCGCTGGACGGAGGAGCTGGGGATGGTAGGCCTCGGCCATCTCCCGGGTCGTGGGGGAGACCCATTCAGTGAAGCCGTCGGCGCCAACAGAGATGGAACAGTCATCACCGGCCGGAGCTACAACGGCATAGACGAGGCTGGCTAGCCGATCTAGGGACTCCGGCGGTTTCAGTTCCTGACGCTGCTCGTGCTGTGGATCTGAGTGGGCTGCGATTGGGGCCAGGATCTCCAAATCCATTCCGGTCATCGACGGCGATCGAATACAACGTGCCGTCCGTGGGACATGGCTCTCCGATAGTCCCAAGCATCCACGACGCGAACGGTCGTTTGATCCAGACGTTGGTCGACGGTGACGCGGCTTCGGGTCTGCGTGCTGTAGCATGGGATGCACGTAACGGGCTCGGAGCCAAAGTCGCCCCCGGCGTGTATTTCGGTCGACTCGAGTTGCTCGGAAAGACTGAGAGTCAGCACAAAGGGGTTGGCCCAACCAATTGCCGTTTGGTACGTTGCTCTACCGTGCCCCCGTAGCTCAGGTGGATAGAGCAGCGGTTTCCTAAACCGCGTGCCGCAGGTTCAACTCCTGCCGGGGGCACCAGTCGGCCTTTCCATCGACCTAGCGCTGCCCCAGGCGCGACGTGTGGCGCGAATGCCGGAACCTTCCTCAGCGTCAGACGTGTGTGGGGAAGAGCCCGTCAGGCGCGGTACCAATCAGACCAGCCACTTGATGAACTAAGGAAAAGGCGTGCCGCGACCGCGAACCCGCTTGAAGCCATTCTGAAGAAAGTATAGGCAACCATGAAAGTCACACTCGATCCGACTCCGCTGAAAGACGTCTTCGTTGTATCGCACGACGTCTTCGAGAACGAGCGCGGGTTCTTCATGGAGGTCTATCGTCGAGATCTCTTTGAGCAGGCGGGGCTGCCGGGCGAGTTCCTTCAGCTCAACCACCCGCTCAGATCCCGCCAGACATGGATCGGGCCCGTCAGCGAAGCCGACGCGCTCGATGGCGAATAGAAGACTTGCGGCAGCTACGTCGGGCAGGGCGAGTGTGATAGAATCCCCTAACGCTTCGGGGCCGACGGGCACGCGTCCTCTCGGGCCCAGGGCGTTGCCTGGAGGTGACTGCGGATCTCGATGCGACACTCCGTTCCACCCTGACCATGAAGGACTAGACATGGTCTCGCGATCACCCTTCGCGCCGCTCCTGATACTGATGTTCACCTGCACGACGTTTCCGGTTGATACGATATGCGCGCAACATACCATCATCCCCGCCAACTCCGTGTGGCGATACGATGACACAGGCGTCGATCTGGACGCGCTCTGGAGGGACGCTGCCTACGACGACACGGGCTGGTCGAGCGGCCCGGGTATACTCGGTTACGGCGAGGCCTACATAACCACCACCGTCTCCTACGGTCCGGATTCACTCGACAAGTACCGGACCACCTATTTCAGGATCGACTTCGACGTCACGGACGATCCGGCCGATATCACGAGCGTGCGGCTGCACCCGAACGTCGACGACGGTTTCGTGGCCTACTTGAACGGGGTTGAGGCCACGCGACAATCGATGCCGGCCGGGGCGATCACATACGACACCTTTGCTTCACCGCACGAGGGTGGCCGGTACGAGTCGATCGATCTGGGCGCATCGATCGGTGATCTTGTGATGGGCGCCAACGTCCTGGCGGTCGAGGTTCACCAGGCCTCCGCGACCTCGAGCGACCTCGTCTGGGATGCTTGGCTCGAGACCTCCACTCTCCCCGTGAAGGTGACGCGCGGCCCCTACCTGCAGGTCGGAACACCGGCGGGCGTGACGGTTCGGTGGCGAACGGCATCCATCACAGACAGCTACGTGCGCTACGGTCCGGCGCCCGGCAGCCTCGGGTCCGTCGAGAGCGATGCCACCATGACGACGGAGCACGAGATCACCCTGAGCGGCCTGTCTCCCGATACGCGCTACTACTATTCGATCGGAACCGCCGATTTCGTGCTGGCGGGCGACGACCCCGCGCACTTCTTCGTGACGTCTCCACTCGCGGGAACCGCTCGGCCGACACGCATCTGGGTCGTCGGAGATTCGGGCCTACCGGGCCCGGGTCAGATCGCCGTTCGGAACGCCTACTACGCCTTTCCGGGAGCGCCGTCCACCGATCTCTGGCTCATGCTGGGCGACAACGCGGGCAATACCGGCACGGATTCGGAATACCAGAAGGGGGTCTTCGACGCCTACCAGAAGATGCTGTGCACCTCAGTCCTGTGGCCCACGCGTGGCAATCACGATCATCTCTATACGGGGCCCGACAACGACTACTATGACTTCTTCACGATGCCGACGGCCGCGGAAGCCGGGGGGTTGGCGTCGGGCACTGAGGCGTACTATTCCTTCGACTACGGAAACATCCACTTCATCTGTCTTGATGCGGAGGGTAGCGATCGCTCACCCGACGGTGCGCAGATGACCTGGCTGCAGAACGATCTGGACGCGAACGTCCAGGACTGGATCATCGCCTTCTGGCACCAGCCGCCCTACACGAAGGGTTCGCACGACTCCGACACGGAGTTCGAGCTCAGGGAGATGCGCAAGTACGCGCTGCCGATTCTCGAAGGCGGTGGTGTCGACCTCGTGCTCTGCGGGCACAGTCATTCCTACGAGCGCTCGTTCCTGCTCGACAGACACTACGGCCTATCGTCGATGCTCGACGATTCCAACATGGTCGACACCGGTGATGGGAGCTGGCTCGGGGACGGCCCTTACCACAAGCCGACGCTGGGTCCCGGATCGCACGAGGGGGCCGTCTATGCCGTGGTCGGATGCTCCTCCGTGATACGCGGAGGGCCCCTCAACCATCCGGTCATGATCCGGTCGCTGAACATGTTGGGTTCCCTGGTGCTCGACATCGACGGAAACCAGCTCGACGCAACCTTTCTCGATGACGCGGGCGTGATCCAGGATGATTTCAGCATCGTGAAGGGCGACATGGCGAAGGGCACCGTCGTGAAGAACGGTACGGCAGCGGTGTCCGTCGATCCGGGTCCGGGTCAAGAGCGCGTTTCCTTGCTCACGGGTCCCAACCCATTCGTGAACGGCACCCGCTTGACCTACACGGTGCCGCGCGCTGGCCACGTCCGTCTCGAAGTCTATGACGCGGGCGGACGAAGGCTAGTTGCCCTGGTCGACGAGGAGCAGGCCGCGGGCCGCCGTGTGGTGTATTGGAATGGTCGGGATGCGCGGGGCACCGGTCTGAGTCCGGGAGTCTACTTCAGCCGTCTTGTGATCGGGGAAGAGGTTCGCACGGAGAAGATCCTTTTCGTGCGGTGACGGGCTCACCCGCCTTCATCACCGACCACCCGACCATAGAGAACATCCGGGGCACGTCAGGAGGGATCGAGCACCACCACGGGAGTGTCCAGATGGCCAGGGATCACGTCACACTCACTATGCTCGTGGCTAGGTTATAATAGGATTTCCCAATTCAACCGCCGGCACGGGTCGGGCCGGATCACACTGGCCGACTCCATCTGCGCGTCCTCTGGAATCAATGGAGGCAGCCATGCGTTTCCTTCTCTCACTCGTGGCGCTAAGCATCGTGTCACTGGTCGTACCCGCGCACGCCGTTCAGTTGACGACAGCCGGCCAAACGGCCACCGCACTTCCTCGAATTGATGTTCTGAGATCGGAGCAAGATCGTCTCATTCTCGATTTCGAATTACCCGAGCTCGCGCTAGAGGATGTCTCGGTGGGTGACCGGCAGTTCACCCTCATGACTATCCCCGGTGGGGCTCTCGACGGCGCGGTGGGGGAGCCTGCCGTGCCGGTCTTCACGCGATTGGTTCTCGTTCCTGATGGGATGAACGTGTCGGCTCGCGTGACCTCCACGGACGAAGACGTCATGACCGGCGTGACGCTCATGCCCATGCAGCGCGAGGATGGAAACACATTGCAGTTCAACTCCGTGGCATACACCCGACGCGGTCCCGGAACGAAGGCGATGGTCAGCCTGGGGGCGCCTGTGGTCTGGAGGCACATCCGCGCGGTTCCGCTCACGTTTCGACCCGTCAGCTTCGATCCGGCCGGAGAGAGTGTGAGCGTTGCAGGTCGGGTAGAAGTGGAGCTGACATTCGAACGGTCCAGCTCGTCGTACGCGCGCCCCAAGCGCAGCGGACCGATCGCCCCCAGTTTCGATCGGCTCTATCGCGAAATGGTGGTGAACTACTCGGAAGGCCGCCGCGCAGACGATGTGGTGCCGGGCACCTATCTCGTGATCTGCCCAAACAACTCGGACGTCATCAGCCGGCTCCAGCCGCTTCTGGACTGGCGCCACCGAAAGGGAACACCTACCTACCTGGCCACCACGTCCGAGACCGGCAGTTCAGCGAGCCAGATCAAGGCTTTCATTCAGGACGCCTACGACACGTGGGCGAATCCGCCCGAATACGTCTGTCTGGTGGGCGACGCCGGTGGCTCGTACAACATCCCGACGTGGTACGAGAACTACAGCGGGTACCACGGAGAAGGCGATCATCCGTATACCCAGCTCGACTGTTCCCCGTCAGAGCGCGCGGGACTCGGTCAAGCGTTTTGTTAATGGACAC
>CAZAMP010000091.1:0-4777 GCA_964486455.1 uncultured bacterium
TAGTCACCGCCGACGTTTCCATAGAGATCACAGCACGTCATGATCGGGACACTCTCCGACGAAATCCCCCCGCCGCCGGCATTGAAGGCGACAAGACAGTTCTCGATCGTCGGAATGCCGAAGTCCGCGTAGATCCCGCCCCCATCGTCCGCATCGTTGTCGGTGAACGTGCACCCCGTCACGACGAGGTCGTCATCCGTGGAAAAGAATCCCCCGCCCCAGAACGAGGCTTCGTTTCCAACGAACGTGCAGGCGTCGACCGTGATGGTTGACAGCACCGTGTAGAGCCCAGCCCCGACGAAAGCGCTATTGCCACGGAATCCGCAGTCCGACACCGTGAGGTCTGACCTGATCACCATGACGCCGCCACCTGCGTTGGTGATGTCGTTGTTCTCGAAGACGCAACCCGACATAATCGTCCCCGTTGCATCCTCCAGACGAATGCCACCGCCGCTGTTGACGCACGTCCCATTCCTGAAGATGCAGTCTGTGATCGTGGGGGCGGACTCAATAACGTACATCCCGGCTCCATCGTTGGCCCGGTTCCCGTCGAACACACAGCGCCGGATGGTCGGGTTGGACGGTTCGGACGTTGGGCTCGGCTCACACAAGATCGCGCCGCCACTAGCCTTCCAGCCGTTGGCGAGCGTCACATCCTCCACAACCGTTTCCGCGCTCTCCCCTGAATGGAAATGAATGGCGCGATGATCGTAACGGAGCGAATCCGCGCAATCGATGATGCAACTGGATGCGTCTCCAGACTGCGATCTCAGCGTGATCGCCTTACCGCCGAAATCGAGATTCCGATTCCACAGCCCCCCAAAGACACCGTCAGTCAGTTCCACGATCCCGCCCTCGTCGACCGCGTCGATCGCTTCCTGGATTGTGGGAAAATCGCCTGACCCATCAGGCCGGACCAGTGCATATTCGGTCGGCCATGACACATTGCCTGTTGCTTCGCCTTGGCTGCTCGTTTGATGGACGCCACCACCGCCATCACGATCCGAAGTGGATGTCGAATTGTGATTCCCCGCGGCGAGCGACGTTGCGTGAAGAAGAATGGCAAATAGAACAGATCCCAGCTGCGCGATCCTCTTGCTGCGATGCATTCCTAACCTCGATTCCTCGTGTTTGCTGGAGATCGGAGTCGTGTCCCCATCGACGCTGTGAACATCAGATTGTCGATTCGATGAATCTCCTCATTAGATGACAGCTAGCGTTGTACCTCTAAGGCTTATTCGAGCAAAGCACTCACGTACCTAGAAGCCCATTCGCCTGCGCAAATCTGAGCAGTCAATCATAATCATAGCCAAAGGTGGGACGGCAACGCCAGTCGGCTACACGGTGGAGCCGACCTTCGACGTTTCCGGAAACCCTTCCAGCTACTATCACGTGAGGACAACCAACGATGCGGACAACGAGGGCGACGCGCAGGATGATCGCGATTCGATAGGGGAAGTAGAAGCTGAATCGGGTCCGACCGTGAGTTCCTACTACTACAAGTCCTTTTCAGTCTTGGCGATTCGGCTAACTCTGATCAATCCCCCCGGCTCTGTCGCCCATCAGCACGAACGGTCAGACCGCGAAGACACGTCAAGCCCAGCTTGTCCGGAAGGCTGACGTTCGCGGGATCTTCATCACCATACAGGTTCGTTGCCATACTATGTCCAAACTCGTAGCATATCGGTGGTTCATCGGGAGACGAGTGGCATGTCCATGATTGGCCGGATCCTCGCACACTACGAAATCATCGGTCTGCTCGGCAAGGGCGGCATGGGCGAGGTCTACCGCGCGCTAGACACCACGCTCAAGCGCGAGGTCGCCCTCAAGCTCCTCCCTACCGACATGGCCGCCGACCCCGTCCGCCTCGAGCGCTTCCAGCGTGAAGCCGAAACCGTTGCCAAGCTGAGCCATCCACACGTCGTACACCTGTACTCGTTGGAGGAGGCCGACGGTGTCCACTTCCTCACCATGGAGCTGGTCGACGGCAAGGGGCTGGATGAGGTTCTGACCCCAGGGGGTCTGCCGCTATCGCGGGTATTCGAGGTCGGCATCGCGTTGTCCGACGCGCTCTTCGCCGCGCATGGAGAGGGCATCATTCACCGCGACCTCAAACCCGCCAATGTCATGGTAACCACGGCCGGCGAGGTAAAGGTGCTGGATTTCGGGCTGGCCAAACTGTCCGGCGATGACGCCTCGTCCGAAGACTCGGCGACAGCCGTAATGCCCATCACTGCCACAGGAAGCGTGATGGGGACCGTGCCGTACATGTCACCCGAGCAGTTCCGAGGGCAAGAGATCGATCACCGCAGCGACGTTTTCTCGCTGGGAATCATTCTCTATGAGCTGGCCACCGGGAAACGTCCTTTCGATGGGCCAACCAATTCAGACGTCGGCTCCTCGATCCTACGCGACACGCCGCCGCAGGTGACACAGCTCAAGCAGGACGTGCCACGGCATCTCGGTCGGATCGTGGCGCGTTGCCTCGAGAAAGAGCCCGAGCGACGCTACCAAAATGCCAGGGACATCCGAGAAGATCTGGTGAGACTGCGGGACGAGGAGCACTCGGGCGGGGTTCCCATGGGTTCTGGCGAAACGCCCTCCCAGAACGTGTCAATCGCCGTGCTCCCCTTTGTCAACATGAGCAGTGACGAAGAGCAAGAGTATTTCTCTGACGGCATCGCCGAGGAGCTTCTCAATCTGCTCGCGAAGATCCCCCAGTTGCGGGTTACCTCGCGCTCCTCCGCGTTCTCTTTCAAGAGCAAGAACCTGGAGATCCCGGAAATCGCCAAACGATTGAACGTCGCCAATATCCTGGAGGGCAGCGTACGCAAGGCCGGCAATCGCGTGCGCATCACCGTGCAACTCATCGAGACCGGCTCCGATACACATCTCTGGTCGGAAACCTTCGACCGCACGCTGGACGACATCTTCGCCATCCAGGACGAGATCGCCGCTGTCGTTGTGGGCCAACTGCGAGTCACGCTGCTGGGAAAAGCGCCGAAGTCACACGAGACAGATCCCGAAGCCTATGCACTCGTTATGCAGGCGGCCCACATGCGAAAGCGTGGCACACCTGAGAGCCTCGAGAAAGCCGTTGAGCTTTGCCGACAAGCGCTTTCGATAGACGCTGAGTACGTCACGGGCTGGCACTGTCTCGGCGCGGTGTACACCAGTCTGGTACTCCGAGGGCTGCGGCCCAGAGATGAAGGATATCGGCTGGCGCGCGAATCGGTCATGAAGACGCTGGCCATCAGCCCGGATTACGGCCCGTCCCATTCCGTGCTCGGCCTCATCTCGATGATTTACGAAGGCGACATGGCGGTCGCCGCACAACACATGCAGCGAGCACTTGCCTTGGAACCTACAAACACGCACATCGTCAGCAACGCCGCCAGCCTGACCCAATACCTCGGCCGACTGAATGAAGCCATAGCACTCATTGAGTACTGTGGCGCTCGTGATCCCGTGAGCCCGATCACCCAATGCAACCTAGGGTACGCGTATATGCTTGCCGGGCGTCTTGACGACGCAGTCGCCACGTGCCGTATCGCTGTGACGTTGAGCCCGGACCACCTTTCCGGTCACTACCTTCTGGGCACAGCGCTTCTCCTCAAGGGTGAGCACAAAGCTGCCCTGGCGGCGTTCCAGAAGGAAACTGACGAGGCATACCGCGTCAAGGGAATGACGCTTGCGCTCCATGCACTCGAACGACAATCCGAGTTTGACGCGACGTTCACGGAGTTGCGGGAGCGCTGGGGCGAGCAGTGGCCGTCCGAGATCGCCCATGTGTATGCCTGGATCGGCGACGCCGATTCCGCGTTCGAATGGCTGGATAGGGCCGTGTCCAAGGAGGACCTAGGAGACCAGTATCTGTTGCCGTTCTACAGGACCCTTCATGAAGATCCGCGCTGGCGACAGTTCCTGGAGAAGACCGGACAGACCCCTGAGCGACTCGCTGCGATCGAGTTCAAGGTGACGCTTCCCGGCTAGGCGCCCCCACACAGATCCACGGTCAACCACGGGCCGGCATATCCGTTCCCACACTATTACGAGCGCGCTTCAGCGCTCCACGCGTCATACTCCCTCAGCATCACGCGATAGCTCTCCGCCGGCATGCCGTCATAGATGCAGTTGCTGGTCGAGAAGATGTAGCGTTTCCCGACGCCCCCGTGTTCCATACAATAGCGCACCGATTCCCGGATCTTCTCTTCATCGGTGAACTGAAGAAGACCGCAGTTCACGTTGCCCATCAGGATCCAGTCTGGGAACTTCTCGCGCACCGCCCGGATGTCCATGTTGCCCTGGGGATCAACCGACTGGTATCCGTCGATGCCGGTGGTGTGGATCTGATCCAGCAGCAAGTTCAGGTTGCCGTCAGAGTGAAGGATCGCCTTCTTCCCCAGGCCATGCACCGCGGCCACAATCTCGGAGAGGTAGGGCGCGACGAATTCGCCGAACTGCTCAGGAGAGATGAAGGGTCCATCGTTGAAACCGAAGTCGTAGGCGAGGAGAAACAGATCGGCCCCGGCGTCGGCCTGCTGCCTGAGACGCAGCTTCGCCGCGTCACATTTCGCGCGCGCTTCCTCGTGCATCTCGTCGGGACGGTAGTACATCCTCTCGACGAATTGCATGATCTCGTTGCCGCCGGGCATCCAGAACACACCGTCCCAATCGTGTGGAACGACGAGGGCCCGTTCCCCGACCGCTTGCTTCGTCTTCGTGATTCCCGCCAGGCTGTTCGGGGGCTGCACGGCCGCGTAGCCGAACTCCTCGA
>CAZAMP010000092.1:0-4765 GCA_964486455.1 uncultured bacterium
CCTGCACAGTAAACCAGGGGGGGGAGAGTGTCTCAGCTACGTTGGCACACAGGGGCGCGGAGCTTCTTGAAGATGAGTCCACAACACCAAATCCTCTCATGCACGTGGCCGCCACCATAGCGCGTACCCATCACGAACGTTGGGACGGAAGCGGCTACCCAAGCGGCCTCAACGGAGAACAGATCCCACTCGAAGGACGCATCGTCGCCGTGTGCGACGTTTATGACGCGCTCTGCTCGGAGCGCCCTTACAAGCCCGCCCTTGCGGATTCGGAGGTTCTCGGAATCATGCGCGAAGGGGTATTCACCCACTTCGACCCATCGGTCTATGACGCGTTCGAGAGATCGCGGAATGAGTTCGAGGCCATCCGGGCGAGATTCTCGGACGAATCCCGCGAGCGAATGAGAGAGGTCTGCTGACATGATGAAGATCCTTTTCGTAGATGACGAGCCCCACGTGCTCGAAGGACTCCGGCGAACGCTTCGGAAGATGCGACATGAATGGACCATGTACTTCGTCGACTCCGGCGCCGAGGCCCTCGAGGTCATGGCCGGGGAGCAGATCGACGTGCTCGTGACCGACATGATCATGCCGGGCATGGACGGCGCGACCCTTCTCACCGAGGTGCGCGAGCGCTACCCGCGTACGGTCCGGCTCGTTCTCTCCGGACACTCCGGTCGGGAGACGATCCTGAAGCTCATCGGCGCCGCGCACCAGTACATGGCCAAGCCCTGCGACCTGGAGACACTCAAGACCGCCATCCAGCGCGCCCACGAAGCCCGGGATTCGATCGAGACCGAATCTCTCATGCTGGTGATCTCTCAAATCCAGTCCATCCCGAGCATGCCAGAGACGTACGCCCGGATCATGGCGGCGCTTCAGTCGGAGGAGTTCTCGCTGCATGAGGTCGCCGAGATCATCGGCCAAGACGTAGGACTCACGGCCAAGATCCTGCAGCTGTCGAACTCGAGCTTCTTCGGTTTCAGGTATGCCGTGTCGGACCCCGTGCAGGCCACGGTGCTTCTGGGGGGCGATATCATCAGCGCGCTGGTCGTATCCGTTCAGCTCGGCACGATGTTCAATGCGGGAACCAACGATGCGTTCTCCGTCGAGGCGGTTGGTGAGCACAGCCTCCTGGTAGCCTCCTCCGCGAAGCGCATCGCGGAGTTGGAGACAACGGACAAGACCCTCCGCGCGCAGGCGTTCGCCAGCGGGATGCTCCATGACACTGGCAAGCTGCTCCTTGGGGCCAACTTCCCCAAGGACTACCGCCGGGCGATAAAGACGGCGATGCGGGACGAAGTGCCGCTTCCCGAGACCGAGCGCACGATCTTCGGCGTTCGCCACTCCACCGTGGGCGCCTACCTGCTGGGTATCTGGGGTCTTCCGGATCCCGTGGTCCGGGCCGTCGCCCACCACCATTCACCCGAGGAAGGAGCCTCCACGGGCTTTTCGCCGCTCGTCGCCGTCCACGTCGCCAACGCATTCGTGCACGAAGCGGACAGCAGCTATCAGGGCGGCATCGATCACGACTACCTCGAATCGCAAGGGTTCGCCGGCAGGCTGGATGAATGGCGGGAGGCTTGTATCGATATTCGCGACGAAGCCGCGTGAGCCGACGTGGCGGGTGCCCACGAAGGGACGAAACAATGAACCGGAAAGTGCTGTTCGTAGACGATCAACCGATGCTACTGAACGCGTACCAGCGCCAGCTGCGCAAGCAATACGAAATCGAGGTCGCGAGCGACGGACCGACCGGCATCCAGATGATCGAAGAGGAGGGGCCGTTCGCCGCCGTTGTCTCCGACCTGCGGATGCCGGGGATGAACGGCGTGGAGTTCCTCGCGAAGGCCCGGGACGTCGCCCCGAAAACGGTTCGCGTGATGCTGACGGGTCACGCGGACTTCGAGGTGGCCACCGCCGCCGTCAACGAAGGATACATCTTTCGGTTCCTGGCCAAGCCGTGTCCTCCGAAGGTCATGACGGCGGTGCTCGACGCCGCGATCGAACATCACCGCTTGGAGACGGCCGAGAGCGTTCTCCTCGAGGAGACGCTCAGTGGATGCATCCACGTCCTGACCGAGATCCTGAGTCTCGTCAACCCCACGGCGTTCGGTCATTCGTCGCGCATCGAACGATGCGTCAAGCACATGACGTCACGGCTCGAACTCGATGATCAGTGGCGGTTCGGCATGGCGGCCATGCTGTCCCAGATCGGGTGTGTCAACGTCCCTCCTGAGACCCTTCGCAAGGTGTGGGTGGGTGACGAGCTGCTTCAGGACGAACAGACGATCTACGGCGGACACCCCGCCGTCGGCGCCTCTCTCGTCGGGAATATCCCCTATCTCGAGTCCGTCGCCCAAATGGTCGCGAACCAGAGCACGCCCCTGCCGGATCCCGAAAGCTCGGACGAAGCCGACGACGAGGATGACGACGACGAGGACGCCATTCTCGGGGGGCAGATGATCCGGCTGGCGATCGAGTTCGACCAGCTCATGGCGCGTCACATGTCCGCCGACACGGCGATCGCATCTCTCAGGCTCAAGCGGGGATACCCCCCCGAGCTCCTGGAGGCTCTGGACGGGCTCGATCTGGGTGAAACCGGCGTGGCCGTCAAATCCACGCGTGTGAGCGAGCTCTCCATCGGGATGGTCCTCGATCAGGATGTCGTGGCCACGAACGGCCTGGTCCTGGTCGCGAGGGGGC
The DNA here is from genome assembly GCA_964486455.1 of uncultured bacterium. Taxonomy (GTDB): domain Bacteria; phylum Eisenbacteria; class RBG-16-71-46; order CAZAMP01; family CAZAMP01; genus CAZAMP01. Next base: position 2,707 of record CAZAMP010000092.1, read on the forward strand.
AGGAGGTCACCCCCACCGTCTTGAACCGCTTGCACAACTTTGCGTTGGGGGTGGGGGTCGTCGAGCCGATCCGCGTCCAGGTCCCCCGCAAGGCCGCTTGATTCGGATCCGCCAGGGCTAAGCCTGGGGCAAGGATTTGCCGATAACCTGAGGGTACGCGGATAGTTTGGCTCTGTGGGTGACGACCTCAAATCCCAAGCGCAGGTGTATGATCAAGCAGCTCGTTGGATTATCGCTCTGCGGCGCCGTGGTCGTGTCGCTGATGATGGGCCCGGGGGTTGCAGGCGACCTGGAAGCCACCGAGTATCAGCTCAAGGCCGCCTGCCTCTATACCTTTCTCCGATTCGTGCATCCCACATCGACATCGGAGTCACCGACGAGGACCACCGCGACGATCGGGATCCTCGGCACCGACCCGTTCGGTGACCACTTCCGCGAGGTTGAGGGGCGTCGCCTGGATGCCGGCGACCGAACGCTCACCGTGAAACGACTCGGGCCCTATCACCGGGGTATCGACCTCGGACAATGCGACGTGCTGTTCATCTGCGCTTCGGAAGCCGAGCGCGTACCCGCCATCCTCGATGATATCCGGAGGATTCCCGTTCTCACCGTCTCGGAAACGTCTCGGTTCCTCGATCAGGGGGGGATGATCAACCTCGTCATCGACGGCAGCAGGATCCGCTGGGAGGTCAACCGCGGCTCCGCTCATGAGGCGGGGCTTAGCTTCAGCTCGCAGCTGCTGCGGACCGCAGTCAGAGTCATAGAAGGATAGACCACGAGATGATCGATCTTCTCGCCCGACATATCCGCTCCATCAAAGCGAGACTCACGATCATCCTGATGCTGACCAGCACGGTAGCCGCTCTCATGGTCAGTCTCTCCGCGGTCGGCTTTTCCTTCGCGATGCGGGTCCGCACGCTCAAAGATGACCTGACCAGCCTCGCCGACGTGACCGGCCACAACTGCCAGGCCGCCCTCGCCTTCGACGTTTCGGAAGACGCCGAAGAGATGCTCGCGGCGCTCGTCGCCAAGTCATCGATTGGGTTTGCCTGCATCTACGACGCCAACGGGAACGTGTTCGCGATGTACCGTCGCCCGGACATGACCGCCATGGAGCCTCCGGCCGCCCGCGACCGTCGCAACGGTTCGTGGCACAATTCCCTCGAGGTCTCCCGGGACATCTACTTCGAGGACGAGATCCTCGGAACGGTCTATCTGTACGACGACATGAGCGTGGTTCACGCGGCCCTCATGCGCGACACGATCGTATTCGTCATGACGATGTTGGGGGCGTTGGGCCTGGCCTTCATCATCGCCTCGCACCTTCAGCGCTGGATCTCGACGCCGATCTCCACGTTGACCCAGGTCGCGCGAAACGTATCCGAGAAGCGGAACTACTCCATACGCGCAACGAAGCAGTCGGACGACGAGGTGGGATTGCTCATCGACTCGTTCAACGAGATGCTGACCCAGATCCAGATGCGCGACGCGGACCTCGAAGAAGCGAACCGCACGCTGGAGCATCGCGTCGTCGAGCGGACCGCGGAACTCGAGCGCGCGATGGATCACGCAAACACGATGGCCGAAGAAGCCAAGAGCGCCAACGTCGCGAAGAGCCAGTTCCTGGCCAACATGAGCCACGAAATCCGCACGCCCATGAACGGCGTGATGGGTATGACCGGATTGCTGTTGGATACGACCCTGAGCTCGGAGCAGCGCGAATACGCGGAGACGGTTCAGCGGAGCGCGGATTCCCTGCTGACGGTCATCAACGACATCCTCGACTTCTCGAAGATCGAGGCCGGCAAACTCGACCTCGAGATTCTGGACTTCGATCTCCGCTCGACACTCGAGGACACGGTCGACATCCTCGCGCTTCGCGCGCAGCAAAAGGGCCTCGAGTTCACGTGCCTGATCGACCCGGTCGTTCCCGCCTTGCTGCGCGGCGATCCGGGCCGATTGCGTCAGATCATCGTCAATCTCGTGGGCAATGCGGTCAAGTTTACCCCATCTTGACCACCCCAAGAGTGATGTTGTGGTATAGCAAGCGGTTACAGAA
>CAZAMP010000093.1:0-4310 GCA_964486455.1 uncultured bacterium
TCGTCGCCGGCGTTGATGCGGGTGCGCAGGGACTCGAGGTCGGAGGGGCGCTTCTCGTCGGCCATGGGTGCCTTTCGGTGGAGGGGTGTCGCGAATCCTAGCAGAATCGGTGATGCGCAAGATCTGGGAAAATATTCCCACTATGGGCTTGCCATACGCCAAGACAACTAGTAAGATTTTCCTAGATCGAATTATCTGTTGGAGGGTCGTGATGCAGGAACTCAGCAAGCGGGAACGTCAGATCATGGATGTTCTCTTCATGCTCGGAGAGGCGACGGCCGCCGAGGTCAGGGACAACCTGGCGGAGGAGGTCAGCGACGCCTCGGTCAGGAAGCTGATTCGGGTTCTGGAGCAGAAAGGGCACCTGACGCATCGACGGGAAGGCCGAAGCCATGTGTATTCGCCGAAGGTCTCCCGGGAGAAGGCGAAGCGCCAGGCCATGACCCATCTCCTCCGCACCTTCTTCCAGGGATCGGCCACGAAGGCCGTCTCCACCCTGCTGGACGTATCGGACGACAAGCTCAGCGACGATGAGATCGAGGAGCTCTCGGCCATGATCGACGAAGCCAAGAAGAAGGGGCGATGAGGTGAGCCCCCATGTCGTGCTGCTGATCGCATCGATCTATCTCGGGAGCTGGGTGCTGGCCGGGGCGACTCTCCTCGTCGGCCGATTGATGGGTGGGCGCTCGGCGGCGGTGCGTCATCATCTCTATCTCAGCGGCTTCCTGGCGTTGGCCCTGCTGCCCCTGTCCGTGTCTCTGCTCCCGCTCGTTGGGTTGCCGATCATTCCACTCACGGAGTACGAGATCGGCGACCGCCGGGGCTCGCCGGCGTCGATCGAGAACGGCGCGGAGTCGGGGGAAGCGGGAGTTCGTGGCGACCGTTTCGGCGAGTCGACATCCCGCCGGGAGCCGGTGCCGATCGAGGACGCCGGGCGAGAGGGCGATCATCGGGAGCCGTCCTCGGTTCATGTCTCGGAGCGACTCGTCGTCCTTCTGCCATGGTTGATCGGCGGAGTCTGGCTGTTCGGCGTCGGGGTCATCCTGACGGTTCAGCTCGTGCGGTGGGCGGGCGTCGGATTCATCGCCTCGATGGGGCAGTCCACCCGGGGGGACGGAGAGGACTCGTTCGACGAAAACCTGGAGCACGAAAGCCCGGATCTCCAGTCGACGACGGAATCGATTCGCCGGGAGTTCGGAATCCGGCGACCCGTCCAGTTGCTGCTGAGCGAACTGGCGGCGGTCTCCATGGCCTGGGGACTGGTTCGGCACTGGGTCATCCTCCCGACGGAGTCCCGCCATTGGCCCCGGACCAAGTCCGAGGCCGTGCTCCGTCACGAGCTCTCCCACATCAAGCGTCGGGACAATTTCGTTCAGCTCTTCACGCTGCTCGTCTGCGCTCTTCACTGGCTGAATCCCTTCATCTGGCTCGTGCTGCGAAGGCTCAACTACGAACGCGAGGCCTCCTGCGACGACGCGGTGATCAACTCGGGCACGCGCGCCTCGACCTATGCCCAGCACCTGATGGAGCTCGCTCAGCGATTGAGCGGACCGAAGAGCGAGAGCATCCAACCGGCCGTGATGGCGCACTCGTCCGATCTCAAGAAGCGCTTGATGCGCGTGCTGGAGACCGATGCGGATCGGCGCGCGCTGGGGAAGGGCCGCGCGCTCACCTTCACGGCCCTGGCCCTGCTTGCGGTGCTTCCGCTCTCGACGATCCGTCCTTGGGGTAAAGGCATCGATTCGGCGGCACTCGCGCAGCAGGCGCTGATCATGGATGCCCGATCTGTGGATGGCTTCCGCCACTTCGGCCAGGATTGGGCTCTGCGTTTCGATGGTCGCGGTTCCCACGTGGTGGTTCCGGACAGCGACGACTTCGATTTCGGGGGAAACTTCACGATCGAGGCGAGGATCAAAGTGGCGGATCTCGATCGCGTGGGAAGGAACCACATGCTGATCTCCAAGCATCGTTCCCACGCTCAAGGCGGCGAGTGGGCGATAGGCATCGAAGGCCCGCCAAACCCGAAGGGGAGGGTGGTCTTCTCGGTGTGGAACGGCATGGACTCGAGCGCCGCGCACAGCGAGCCGGGAGCGATCGCGGCCGACAAGGGTTGGCAGGATCTCGCCTTCTGCTATTCCGCCGCATCGCATCGCTGGAGTTTCTTCGTCGATGGCGAGGTCGCGGGTTCGGGCACGACAGCTTTCAATATCGACGACACGGAGCGCGACCTCTGGATCGGCTGGGAGAGCAACGAACCCCACCACTGTTTCGAGGGGTGGATCCGTGATCTGCGGCTGTCGGATGACGCGAGGTATGAGGATTCCTACCCGCCGGGGCGGGAGTTCCGGACCGACGAGGCGACGCTCGCTCTGTGGAACTGCGGCGAGCTCGATGGTACCGTGCTGCGGGATCTCAGCGGGAACGGCCATCACGGGATGATCGTCGACTGCATCCGGGAAGAGCAGAACGGGGTCGAGATCCTGGTATCTCCCGGCGACGACCTCCAGGCAGCCGTGGACGCGGCGCCGGACAGCGCGCTCATCACCCTGCTGCCGGGAGTCCACACCGGCGCGATCCGGATCGACGGACGGATCCTGTCTCTGCGCGGCTCCGGCGCGGCGAGCACCTACCTCGACTCGGAGCGGCGCCGCGACTTCACATTGCTCGTGGCGAACGGCGGCGTTCTCAGGTTGTCGGATCTCACCCTGACGCGCTGCTACAACGATCGCCCGCGGGACTACTACTTCCCCGCCGCGATCACCGTGGACGGCGGCCGCGTCGAGCTGACGCGATGCCGCTTCGAGGACAATCTCAACGCCTTGGCGGCCTGGCGATCGAGCTCGGTGATCCATGCCTCGTATTCGACGTTTCTCACCGGCGATGCCGTCGCGGTGCTCACACGCGAAGCGGATACTGATACCGAAGTGTCCCTGACACGCTGCACGATCGAAGGAACGAGAGCGGACCATGCCCACGGCCTGATCAAGATGTGGGGCGGCGGGCTCGACGTGAATCGATGCGTACTGAGCATGCCGCGGGGACGGGCGATCGAGTATCACGGAGGATCCTGGGACGGGTCCTGCAATATCGTGCACGCGGCCGTACAGGCGAGCGGCGGTTTGGTGTTGCCGGAAGATCACCGGAACGTCGACCCGAGGTTGAACGCGCCGGAGTCCTGGCGCTACGACCTGCAGGCTGATTCGCCCGCACTACCCGAGAACAATGAATGCGGGGAGCGGCTCGGCAGCGATGTACCAGGCATCGTGGAGCTGGGCTCGATGAGCGCGACCGAAGGTGGGCGCGGAGCCAGGGAGGTCCGATAGCGGAGAATCGATGCGTCGCCGTGGCGGCGAGATCCTAGTCGAGTGGGGCGGAACCTACGGGGCCGGATTCCCGGCCCGTGACGAGGAGGAATCATGAAAGCGAGTGCTCGCATCTCAGCGATCACGGTGATCGTCATGATGGCGATGGCAGGGTTCGCATCCGCTGGCGACATGGATGTCGACTATCTCCAGTTCAACGGTTCCAGCACGCATGTCGTCGTGCCGGACCACGACGACTTCGACTTCGAGGGCAGCTTCACGCTCGAAGCCTGGGTCAGGGTGTCAAACCTCTCGACCAACTACCGCAACCGGGACCTCATCTTCAAGCATAAGTCCCACGTGACGGGCGAGGGGTCCTGGGGCTGGATCATTCTCGGGCCGCCCAATCCGGTGGGGGAGATCGAGTTCACTTGCTGGGGCGACGACGGCGCTACCTACACCGCGTCCTCGCCGGCGGGAGTCGTGCAGGAATCCTCGGATCAGTGCAACGGGTGGCAGTGTCTGGCCTTTTGCTACGATGGCTCTACGCAAACCTGGCGCCACTTCGTGGATGGTCTCGAACAAGCGGAGGGCGTCGAGGATTTCCACATCGGAAACACCACGCGAGATCTTTGGATCGGCTGGCACATCGACGAGCCCTGGCACGCCTTCGCTGGGGGTATGCGCGAGATCCGCATCTCTTCGGTAAGCCGCTACGACGACTGGTACGATCATCTGGCGCCGCTCGGCAGTGACGGCGACACCATCGCCTACTGGCCCTGCGACGATGTGCAAGGAACCACGCTGTCCGACGGCAGCACCAACGGGCACGATGGGGAGATCAACACGGGCGCCTGGGGCAAGTGCGCTTCGGTCGCGACCGAGTCGAACTCATGGAGCCAGATCAAAACGCTCTACTGATTGCGGGACGATGGGACGTCTTTCGGGGCCGAGCGGCTACCCGCTCAGGAAGTAACTCCGCCCCTCTTCCATGATGCGCCGGAAGGC
>CAZAMP010000094.1:0-3802 GCA_964486455.1 uncultured bacterium
CGGCGGCACTTGGCGACGAACACCGTGAGGTAAGAGAGCGTGAGTTGCTTCGGACCATCACGAGGCTGGAGGACCGCATCCGAGAACTGGAGAGCGTGCTCGAAGAAACCGATGAGAGTCGTCGCGACTGACACGTTTCATGGCTGACCGCGATGCGATCCCCCTTCGCGGTCGGCCATCTTCAAGATGACTCCGCTTCGGATGGCGCACTCTCGAGCGCCACCGGATCACCGACCCGAATCACGCCGTCATCGAGCACGCTTCCATATGCGCCTCCTCCCCAATCCCGAGCGAGCGCGTCGCGAAGCCCGGGGTGGGCATCGTCCATCCGTCCGCAGGGAATCGTCTCGCCCTGCAGCATCACTCGGCAGGCTCCAACCCGGAGAACGGCTCCTCCCGATTCGCGGAGCCGAATTCCGCTCACGAGGAGGTTTGCCCGCCGCATGCCCGGTCTCACGTCCCGGCTCAGCTCGTCGCTCAGCCGGTCGAAGACCTCTTGCTCGATGATGGTCACCTGACGCCGTTCCCCGCGGTCGGCGTTGCCTGCTATTCCGTCGCCCGCGATGAGCCGCGCTTCGCTGGCCTCGCGCATCGGCCCCTTTCGGGCGGGCTTGATCCAGATCGCTTCCAGCCGTCCGATGTTCGTCGTCTCCCCCATATGCTCCTCCCTCGGCTCGAATCGTGGTCCGAAGGTTGTGGTCCGAAGAGTGTGTCTCCTCCTCGTATCATATGACCTGCCCGGCATTTGCGCAATCCAGTGCCGATGAGCGATAACAACAATAATGTCAATATGATACGAGGACGAGAATCATTCCTCAGACCACAAGGGAACTTATTGCGCGCTTGCGCGTAATATGTAATATGTAATCACCCACACAAGGAGGAAGCCATGAGAGAGCAACAGATTCGTCAGGTCGCCGACGCCATCGCGGACGCGCTCAGGCAGACCCAGGCAACGTCGTGCTGTGGATCTGAAGCAGGGGAGTCCGAGGCGACGAAGCCCATCAAGGTCGAGGTCAGCGGTTGCTGCGATGACACCGCGGGGAACTCCGACGCCGCTCGCGTCGTATGCATCTGCATCGGCGACAAGGAGACATGCTCGTGACGGACAAGGACGAGACACGTATCGACCTGGGGGCGATCCTCGACGAGGTAAGGGCGAAGCTCCGGGAAAGCGGAATCGACGTCAATATCTCGGCGGGCGCGGAGACGTGCTGCGGCGATGAGGAATCCCCCAAGGTCAAGGTCGTCTGCGTCGCACCGGGCCTGAGGAACTCGGTCAGGGAGATGGGCGAAACGGCGCGCGACCAGGTCGTGATGGTCCGCGTGGACGAGGCGACGAGCAAGTCGCTCGATGCCTGGGTGGAAACCGGAGCGGTGAAGAGCCGCTCCGAAGCCGCCGCCCTCTTCATCCGAGAAGGCCTCAATCTTCGGTCCGACGAGCTCGACCGCCTACGCGACGCGCTCCGCGACGTCGAAGTGGCAAGAGATAGGCTGCGTCGCCAGGCGCGCGACGTATTCGGCGAAACCGGTGAGACGCCAACGGAATCCTAGGTCGATCGCCTCGCCATCAGGAGGGAACCATGGTCCGAAGATCAGGGATCGGAGTCGCGGTGGGTATGGTCTTTTCGGCGCTCTGCGCGGCATCCGCCGTTGCCGCGGGCGCCGACTGGCAAGGGGAAGAGACTTCCCTGGATGGAGTTCTTCACGTGAAGAACCCCGCGGCTCCGTTGGAGGAAGCCGTCACGCTCGAGCCCACCGAGGTCTGGCGGCTGGGCGGAGAGAGCGAGGCGGACGATGAGATCTTCGGTCGCGTGGAGAATGTTCTGGTGGACGAGGCGGGCGACGTCTACATCTTGGACATCCAACTCAACGAGATTCGAGTGTTCTCCGGCGATGGAGAGTACCTGCGAACGCTCGGACGCGCCGGCGAGGGGCCGGGCGAGTTTCGAAACGGCATCACGCAGTTCCTTCTGCCCGGCGGGCGGATCGGCGTCATGCAGGTCATGCCCACGCGCGTTGCGCTGATGAGCCGCGACGGTGAGGCGTTGAGCGACCTCTCCCTTCCCTCGGAGCTTTCCAACAGCATGGGGATCGTCAGGGAGATCCGCGCGACAGATGACCGCATATTCCTGAGCTTCACGAACCCCTCTATGTCCGAGGGTGGTGTGGTCATCACCCGCGGTCTCGTCGCGATCAACGAGAGCGGTGAGATCGTGGCAACGCTCAAGCAAGAAGCCGAGAAGCAACCACCTGGACAGCCGATCCGAATCCGGTCAGGTGACAGTGATGTGGATTTCTACGCCGACTGGGTCATCGGCTCCGACGGACACATCTACGTCGCGCCGCACTACGACGAGTACAAGATCTATGAACTGGATGGAGACGGCGACGGCACACACTCCATCATCACGCGCGACTACGAATCGCTTGAGCGTCCCGAGAGCGAGATCGAGGAGATGCGGGCGGAACAAGAACAGTTCAGCGAGCGGTTCGGCATGGGCGAAGCGGAAGTCGAGATCAACCCGTATCAACGGGACATCTCGAGGCTCATCGCTCGCCCAAACGGCGAGCTCTGGGTGCTATCGAGCCGGGGCGAAACCGGCTGCCCGGAGGGAATGCTCGGCCGCTTCGACGTATTCGACGCGCGCGGCCGCTATCGTCGACAGCTCACACTCGATGTGCCGTACGACGCGCGCTACGACAACTTCACCATCAGTGGGGATCGGCTGTTCGTCCTCAAGGAGGCGAATTCGGCGGCGGATCAGGTGTCATCGAGCGGAACCGGCGGGGGCCAGATGATGATGATACGACGGGGCGGGAGCGTGCAGGCCGATGAGGATCGCGAGCCGATGCCGTTCGAAATCGTCTGCTACGAGCTGCCGCTCTAGAGATTCATCCGAACCCGTTCACTCGATTTGCGCAGAAAGAAAACGGCGACCCGATGGGCCGCCGTCTTCTTATCTTTCAAAACCGATCAGAGACTACTAGTACAGGCTCTTGATCTGGCTCCACGTCGCGTCGACCGCCGGCGTGCCGCCGCCGCCCGTGAGACAGTAAGCCATGTCATAGTTGCCGAAGTAGTCCGCGAACGGCGTCCAGCGCGGGGAGCCCCAATACGTGCCGTCCCAGTAACCGCCACCACAGCCGGCGATCACACCGTCATCGGTGAAGCACAGGCCGTTGTACGGAGGGTCCTCGCCCCAGTAGTTGTCGATGACGCCGCCCAGCGACGTGCTGGTGCCGATCGTGTACGGCTCCGGAAGCGTCGCCGTCATCTCCATGACGAACCAGCTGCCCGAATAGACCATTTCGGTCACGAGTGCGCCAAACGGAATGTTGTGCGAAACGACCGGGACCATCTCCGGCGGGCATGCCTCATCGTAGAAGTTGATGATAAGGCCCGTAGGATCTGTGTATCCCCCGCCCCACTGCGCATGGTAGAGCGTGACCATCGTGATCTGCATCCCGGCATACTCGGCCGGAATGTCATCGGCCTCTTCCGAGTTGAAGCCCGTGGACGCATTGCCCGCGCTCCAGCCCGAGTGCGGCTGCTGGCAATAGAAGGCATCCTCAGGCGGCATCAGATCAGTCGGACCGTCGATCGAGACCGGAGCTTCCTGATCCGCGACCGCAAGGCCAGTCATACAGACGAGTGCCACAAGCCAAGTGCAAAACTTCATGCTGCCCCTCCTCAGTGGACTGTTGACGACCAAAGATGAATGACATGAGATGTAGCCTTGGATGTCATACTCGCTGTCATTCCCCTCACAAATCACACAGATGGTAACATCTAGTCACG
>CAZAMP010000095.1:0-3278 GCA_964486455.1 uncultured bacterium
TGTCCATTAACATCGAGCCTGAAATGTCCCATTCGCTCTGACGACATACACTCCGTGCGCAACGACCTACCTCAGGACCACGAGCCGCGCCGTGTCGAAACCTCTCGCCGACACGAAGTAGACGCCCGGCGCGACGCGAAGACCGTGACCGTCCCGAGCGTCCCAACGGAGCCATTCGGTCGCGTAGGCCGCGTCTCCACGCCCTACCGTCCGAACAAGCCGTCCCTGGATGTCATGGATCGCCACGCGGGAGACCGCACCCATTGCTGAGAGCCCACGGATGCGCACGCCCGCGCGTAGCGGATTCGGCACGACCTCGAGCTTGGCGAGGATGTCGCCGGCTGCCGGCACGCTCGTGGTGGGCAGGTCGAGAAGCGCCGTCCACGACGTCAGCTGCCCGCCGTCGAGACGCATCCAGATCGGACGGACCCGGCCGCCGTACGCCGAGATGCCGATGTAGTCGCCGAAGAAAACGCTCGAAGACGGATGGAACGGCGATTCGCTCACGCGCAGATTCATGAACGTGTCACCGCCGTCGTCGGATACCGCGATGTAGACATCGGTCTCAACAAAACTGGGATTGTAGTGACGCCGGTCATAGAACGCGATGCAGACGGTGCCGGTCACGGGATCGACGTCCATCCACGTGAGGAACTGGTGCGCACCGTTGTAGATCGGGTCGTCGTTGACGCGGATGACCGGCCCCCAGGTGTCGCCGCCGTCATCCGAGTAGATGAGAAAGACGTCCGTGTCGCCGTTACGCTGGTCGGTCCAGTTGACGTAGACACGGCCACGATACGGGCTGTCGCTGATGTCGGCTTCGGTGATCGGAAGGCCGTTACAGCGGTTGATGCCCGGAACGTTGTAGACCCAGCCGCCGGGTTGATCGGTGATGACGCGATCGGTCCCGAACGTCACCCCGGCGTCGAGCGATCGATCGAACTCGATACCCCGCGGTCCCGCCCACGCGACATAGACCTCGCCGTTCGGGCCGACGGCCGGCACGGCGCCCTCGACGGTATCGTCACCGTCTCTCGCGTTTCCACCGACGTCGCAGATCTTGATCGGCTCGGAGAAGCTCATCGCCTGGTCGGTCGAGTGGGAGAAGTAGATCCAGGAGCTGTCGCTCGTGTCGTAGCTTCCGTACTCCGAGAAGCGTGTCCACGCGATATAGATGTTCCCTCGCGTCGGCCCGTCGGTGTAGTCCGCGACGGGGTATTCCTTATCATCGAACGTTGAGCCGCTCGTGTGATCGACGACGATCGTTGCCTGCGGCCAGAACGTCATCCCGCCGTCGTCGGACCGATTCACGAAGATGCCGGAATGGTTGAAGTAGCCGATGTACGCGTAGTAGGCGTGGCCATCGGGGCCGAAGCAAACGGTCGGATCACAGAACGCGAGCGGATCGGTGATGAAGTCCTCTCCCCACGTCTCTCCACCGTCGAACGTGTAGTAGTAGTGACACGGGACCTGTCCGACTCCGACGATGTTGTCCGGGTTCGTGGGGTTGATGGAGATCGACATCTCCTCCGGCTCGTCCATCACCTGATTGAGCTGAACGTTTTCAATGCCCTGCGCCGTGACGACGCCGGCCGTGACCCCGAGAAGCAAGAGGAGAATGCCTGCACTGCGCATGTCCGGCTCCTTGGTTTAGCTGCTATTCGACGCGTTGTGAAAAGCCAGGAACAGAGGTCGCAATCGCGGGGGATGTGACTGGAGACGCTGCCTCGCGTCTCTTCTAATTTCCTACCTACTATTCATAATAGCACAAGTCGGGGGATTCGTCCCAAGTACATGTCCCGCATGGGCCTGCCCATCTCCCACCCGGCCGCCGCGCCGGTGCTGTCCGGTGTCCTGACCTCTCTAGTCCGTGCTATGATTCGCTCCGGACTCACCCCATGTCCCGCGACCGGGAGGCGCCACGATGCATGAAGCCACCGAGCGAACATGGCCGGCGGCAGTTGCTCTCATCCTCCTCCTCTCGCCTCTCCTGCCCCACTCTCTCTCGGCAGACGACCCGCAGGAGTATTCCATGATGCTTCACCTGACACCGCCGGGCTATGCGGGATGCAGCAAACTTCCCGACGAGTGGCTGAACTGCGACATGATCGAAATCGAGGGATTGGACGTCGGCCCGTTCACCCCGTTCTGGGCGTGGCTCCTCGTGGGCGGCGTTTCGCCCCGTACGAGCTATGGCGGTGGGATTGGCGGAATCATGCTCGGCATCGAGTACGAACCATCCATCTACGTTGTCGGATGGAACCTCTGCACGGGCGGTAGCGAGATTCAATTCGACTACTGGCCCGCAAGCGGGTCAGGGCTCGCCGCGACATGGGAGGGGGGCTGCTATGACGTGGATGAGAACGTGGACGGCATGACGACGATCGGATGGCTCACCATCAACCCCGGGAGTCGCGGCGGCATGTGGGTTACCGATTTCCCTGACTCGAGCCTCATCGTGGCGGACTGCTATCCGAATATCTTCGAGGTCTGCGAGACTCTCCGGGGGAGCTGTGTGATGCACCCGGACGACGCGCCGTGTGACGCGTATTTCGACGAGCACGACATCGGGAATCCGTTCTCGCCCTGCAATCCATGTGGGGGCAAGTGCCCCGTGCCTGTTCTGGAGAGCAGCTGGGGAAGCATCAAGTCGATGTATCGCGAGCGTCAAGTCAGGAGGTGATCGTGATGTGGAGATCTATCGGGCTGGTCATTGTGTTCATGGTATTCTCCGCGGTCCCTCCCCTTGATGCGGACGATTCATCTCCGTATTCACTGCTGATGCATGTGAAGGTCACGTCCTATGCCGGCTGCATGGATTGGGACATGGATGACGTGCGACTGGACTGCGGTGTGATCAACACGGACGGGATCGACGAATCCCCGTACGCTCCGATCGGAGTCTGGATCGTCATGGGCGGAGTCCCCCCCTGCGAGGGAACCGACGGCGGCATCGGCGGCGTGCAATTCGGGATTCGCTACGAAGACACGGTGCAGGTCAATGGGTGGTCACTGTGCAACAGTGGCGCCGGTATCGCCGGTGAGGGTTGGCCGGACTCCGGCACGGGATACGCCGCGGCATGGCCGGGCGGATGCTACTGTGTCACTGAGAATGACGATGGGCTTACAAAGATCGGATACTTCTATCTCATCTCGGGATACAGCCATGGCGGGATTTGGATCGCCGAGCACCCGGAAGTCGGCTACGTTGAGGCGTCGGATTGGAGGGTGTAAAACGGATTGTGTAAACGGTCATGCAGTAGACTCTACAAAGGAGG
>CAZAMP010000096.1:0-3255 GCA_964486455.1 uncultured bacterium
GAAGGAAAGGAGTCCGTCACGGCGATTTAGCCGCTTGACAAGAGTTAGAAGATCATCCGAGCGACGAAGAGATGTTCGAGCGGGTGCGGGGGTTGGCGTGTTGAACAAAGAGAAAAGGGGGCAGCCAATACCGCCCCCAGACAACGAACCATGCTTGACGCGGTCGTTTCATCTTACTGCAACAACCCAGCGTAGACGATCAAGGGACGGTCAACTACCGAATCAGAAGTACGCGGCCGCTCTCCATCCCTCCGCGGCTGGCGACGCAAACCCAATACGCCCCGGCCGCCACATCATGGCCCGCGTCATCACGCCGGTCCCACGTGATCGTCGCGCGGCCAGCACGCGCCGGCGCCTTGCCGAACGACCGCACCCGTCGCCCCCGTGTGTCGAACACGGTGATTTCGATAACGTCTGGACGTCTCAGATTCCAGCCGATCGTCACGCCCGAGCCGAACGACGGGTTCGGTGTCACATGAAGCGCCAGCGGACCATGCGGCCGGCGTTCGCCCCCACCCGCGTCGTCCATCTCGACGGCGACCGGGACGGCTGGCCAATAGAGACAGCTCCCGCCGCGCCGCCCAAGAAACATGGCACTGCCCGCTATGCCGTGGCGACCCGGCTCAAGCGCCGTACACCATGCGTCCGGCAGATCCCCGCCAGCCGATTGCCAGAGGTCCCCGCCCAGATCACGATAGTAGACGCCGTCACCTGTCGTCGGCGTCGTCACCCATATGCGTTCTCCCACATCGTCAATCCGGACTTTTGGGCGCACGATTATCGGGGGTAGCCCCTCCCGCAGTTCAGTCCATGATCCGGCCCCGTCGTCGCTGCGATAGACGGTGCCGCGCGTGGGGTCAGTCTCGAATCCGCAGAGCGCAAGATAGAGCGTCTGGGGGGAGTCGCGATCGATGACGATCGAGGTTCCCTCGGTGATGCCGGTAATTCCGTCCGACATGTTCGTCCAACTCTCGGCGCCGTCGATCGACTTGTAGACGTAGGTCGGCGAAACACTGGTCGAGTAGATCGTCTCGGTGTTCACGGGATCGACGGCCACCTTCCAGAGCCACGTCAGGGTCATGCCGTCGTTTTTCTGCTCCCAGCTCGCACCACCATCCGTCGACTTGAAGACACCCTGGTTAGAGCTTACGTAGACGGTGTCTGGATGCTGGGGATTGATGGCGATCCCGCGCACACGACCGTACTCACCGATGGGATGGAGTCCTTCTTCGAGCGGTGTCCATGTCACCCCGCCGTCGAGGGTCTTGAAGAGCGCAAATGGACTCTCCGTGCTGAAGTAGACGACATCCGGATCGGTGGGGTGGATCGCAATCCCGGGCGAGATGCCATCGGTGTCGAGGCGTCGTCCCCAGGCGTCGTTTCCCGGATGCATCGTCCACGAGAATCCACCGTCATCGGATCGGAGGGGTGACATGCGGTCCACGCACGCATAGAGAATCGACCGATCCGCCTCGAAGGCCGCGAGCTCGACGATGAACATTTCGGCGATCCCGCTTGATGAAGGCTCCCAGCGATCGAGATCCGGATCATACCGGTGAAAGCCGACGTGGCCGGAGCCCGCGACAATGCCCGTGACGCATCCCGGGCGCTCAAACGCAACGAGAGAGTAGATGTCGACGTCGGTGAGATCATCCCTTCCCCAGGCTTGCCACGTTTCACCTCTATCGTCACTCCAGCGGATACCGCTATCGACCCAGCCGGCAATGATGAGACGGTTCGGATCGAGCGGATCGATCTCGATCTCGTTCGAGTACTCGCCTTCCTCTCCCAGAAGCGTCCAACCGGCGCCGTCGTCGTAGACCTTGAACACGCCGGCCACGAGGGAGGCGATGAAGAGCGTGTCGGGGTTGATCGTGTCGATGGCAACGTCGCGAACCCGATCGGTGAACGGAGTTGGCGACCAGTGCTCACCACCGTCGTCGCTGAGATAGAGTCCGGAGTCGGTTCCAACGAAGATTTTCCGGTGGAGCCGGGGATCAATCCTCACGCACCAGAGACCCGTGGATGGAAGGCCGGTACTCATCTCGAGCCACGTCGTGCCTCCATTTGTGCTTCGATGCAGCGCACTGTTTGAGACCACGTAGACGGTGTCGCCGTCAACGTAGGTGATGTCCCTGACCTGACTGAGACCGGTGAGCGCGGTCGTCCATGTCTCACCGCCGTCGGCGCTTCGAAAAACGCGGTTGCCGCCGATGAGAGCGGTCCCGGCGAGCGCGCCCTGACCGTCTCTTGCAGCCGGTGCGAAGGAGAGGGCGTTGACCCCATAGCCAAGTGAGATCGGGATGCCGATCGCCGAGATTGTCCAGGACTCGCCGCCATCTGTGCTCCGGTAGATCCCACCATTGGCACCATTCCATGTGCCGACGAGCATGACCTCCGGGGCACCGGGATCGACGGCGACGGCGGCCACGTGCCCACCAAAAGGACCCCCCTCGCATGGCGTCCAGCCGTCGGGCGCTGCGGCGGAACCGCCGGGCATGAGGAGCGCGAAGCTGACGATCGTGGCGAGGCGCATGAGAACCTCCTCTCGTCGGGTTGGTCAGAGGCCGCGGCCGACTACCCTCCCAGCACCATTCGACGGGTGGACGATTCCCCGCTGCTGGTCAGCCGATAGAAGTAGACGCCAGGGGCGACAACATTGCCGGCGCGGTCACGACCATTCCATATCGCCGCGTGACTTCCCTCTTGAAGACGCCGATTGACCAGCGTGCAGATCTGCCCGCCTGAGAGCCCGAAAATCACCAGCCGTACGTGGCTGATCCGTGGCGCACTCGAATCGAATTGCTGCCTCCGGGCTAAATGGATTGGGGACATTCTGTGCGAGACGGATGGGTCCCGGAATCCGCGTTGCCTCCGCGATATCTACATCGGCGACACGGTAGGCGCTTACATTTGTCCCCGTGTCGCCCACAGTTGCAGAGCCGATCCCAGTCTGTATGGTCGGAGCGTCGGCATGCACGTGCCATATGGTGGCGAACGCCGTGCGTCGCATGCCCGGCCTCCTGTTGATGCGAGTTGGGTGGTGCTGACACTTCGCGGATTCTATCACATACGACCGAGGCCGATTCTTAGGGGACAGATTACTGACAGACTGGGGCACGATGTGCGCATCCAGCGTGTGTATCACCACCGGTGCAACTGTTTTACACACAGCCATTTACGCGCCTTCCCATCAATAGGCGACATGTTGGCTGTAACTGGGCCAGAAAGATCCACTTTCATCTGGTCAACTAG
>CAZAMP010000097.1:0-3227 GCA_964486455.1 uncultured bacterium
CGCAGGAGCGACAGCTTCCGGCTAACCTGCATCGTGCCCGTGGTCAGCCGGGCGTAGTAGATCCCCGAGCTGAGCGCGCGGCCCGAGTTATCTCTTCCATCCCAGCTCACCGCGTGGTGACCCGGCGCCTGCCGTGTGTTCACCAGCGTCGTCACCAGGCGGCCATTCACGTCGAAGATCTCGAGCCGGACGCTCGTCCGATCCGTGAGTCCGTACTGGATCGTCGTCCGCGGGTTGAACGGGTTCGGGCTCGCATCCGCGAGATAGGCGGCCGACGGAATACCCGCAGACACCGGCTCGACGGCGACCGTACCCTGTCCGAGGTCCGCGATGACGGACAGATCATCCACCCCCGCCTCCACGATGGCGTTCGTCCCGTAGTCACTCGCCTCGAACATGACCTGCAGGGACTCCGGTTCCGGGAAATGGGTGAAGAGATCGACTTCGATCAGCCTCCACGAGCGATCGCTCGCGACGGTGTTCTCGATTTCGACCCAGGAGGCTCCGGCATCATTCGAGATGCGGACGATCCACGGATCTTCTCCTCCGTTGTTCCCGGTGTCCGTGCTGTACCAACGGTAGTATTTGAGCGTTGCGACCGTTTCAGAACCGGTCAGATCGTAGATCGGGCTGAAGAGAGTGGTCTTTCCACCGTCGACGTCGCTCTCGCCCTGCCAGCCACCTTCATCACCGTCGTGTTGATCGGTGATGAAGCAGTGCGTGCCGGGGAACGAGGTGTTGTCCTCGTAAGGCGCTGCAGCCGTCCCAACGGGATCGACACGTTCCCAAACACCTCGCACCGCATCGTCATCATCCGCGCCGATGGTCCACCCGCTTTCGGCCTCCAGAGGATCGTGGTAGGTGACGACCTGGAAATCCCAGAGGTTCCCGGGTGCTCCTTCGGGACCCGTGCCCGAGTATCCCTGGTCATCCTCGCCCTCGAGGTAGTATTCGATGAACGCGCCGAGCACCTGCTCCGGGATTACGGCAGCGTACTCATTGGGGTTCCCCGTCGGATCCATATCCACATCCGACCATCCACCGCCGTCGACGCGCCAGTGCATGAAGATCGATTCCGGAAGGACGTTGCCCTCCGTCGACCAGGCTTCCGCGATGACCTCGTAGGCTTCTCTGGTGGGCGCCTGGTCCCACAGCTCGTCATGCGTGAAATGCACGCCCGGGGTCAGCGGAAGGCAGTCGAACCCATGGTTCTCGGCAGCGGTGCAGATATCCAAGTAGTGCTCGGTGCCGTTGGTGAGGTCCCCATCGTTGTCATCCACGAGGAAGATGGCCAGCACCTGATCCGGTTGCAGGGTTGGCTGCCAGAGCTTGCGGCAGAAGTGCCAGAGCGTCGCGGCGACGATCTGACCGTCGTCTTGTCCGTAGAAATCCTGTAGCAGGACCATCAGATCCCAGTGCACGCCCGCGATGATCATGCCGTCGTTATGGACCTGACCGTTCAGATCACCCGGGTACTGCCTGTTATTGTCGGAGTTCCGGATCCCGATTGCGCAGTTGTTGAGGTAGAACCCGCGCCCGATGATCGACTCCTGCGTCATCAGGTTCGCCAGAATGTCGCTGTTTCCCTCGCCGAGACCCTGACCGCCCTGACCGCCGATCAGGTTGTTCTGCACGCCGTGACCGAATTCGTGATGGACGACACCTTGGATCTCTCCGGTGTTGGCGCAACCGTTACCCTCACGGAAGAAGTTGATCGAACCGTTCCAGTAGGCGTTACACGTTTCATTGAGGCTCACGTTCGCGATAATGCGCGTGTTCGAGTAGATGTAGCCGGGATCGAAGAGTTCAAAGTAGTCGTGTATGTCATTGACGGCGGCGAAGACGTCGCGCTCATCATGCTGGGCGTTGCCGCTGCGAAAATCGAGCGTGAACGATTCTCCGGCCGTCGCGGTGCCGCTGAAATGCGCATTCACGCCGCCCATATTGTTGACATCGACATAGGGGCCATAGAGATCCGCGTCGACGTCACGGGTGTCCGTGCCGCCCTCACCCGCGTTCCATAGTCCGTCGATATCCGTGGTCACACCCCCGAGGCCGTCGACCGACACATCCAGATACCGGCACGGCTCCAACCCGACGCCGTTGCAGTACGTGTCGTGCTGGACTTCCGAGGTGGCATCACCGTAGTAGTCGAGGAAATGGATGTCATTGTATCGCCAGACGATTTGGCCGTCGTGCGCGTCGACATGGCTCACCCAGATGCCGAGGGGATCCTCAGTGCTGACCCGCACGCGCCAGACGAGATGATAGCCGGCGTCATCCGCGGAGTACGGAACGGGTAGCACGAGGAGCTCGACCTCACCGTCGATGCGATCGGTGCTGGGGTCGAAGGGAAGGTCATTCTTGGCAATCTCCGTGGCCTGATTCGCGGTAAGGAACGGGCGAGGGTCCACATCGATGTCACGATGGAAGTCCGAGCCCATGGCATAGAGCCGACCGGACTCCATAAACAGGAGCTTCACTCTGCTCTCCCAAACCTCAATACCGTGATAGGTCTGATTGAAGTGCACTGCGACCTTGCCGAGTCCGCGACGAACATCCCCAAGCGTGAGATCTGAAACATCAGCACCAAAGATTTCGGAGTGCGCGGAGATGAAGTCCCGAGCAGTGGCCTCGGCGATCTCATCGGATGAGAGGATCGCTCCGGTCTCGATGCCGCTGCCCAGGAGATTGTGTGGAGTCTCGGTGATGGGATTCCACCCGACGACACTCCACTGGCCACCCAATTCAGTCGAGGCCGTGGCGGCGAGCCGGCGACCGGCATCCAGGGTGGTTGAAGTCTGGTGTTCGTAGACGCTGTAGTCATGCATCGGCATCCGAATCTCGAGTTCCCCGTTTTGAGGGGCCTCTACGAATGCCGGTGCTTCACCGATGAAGCTCGCGAAGAGAAGGGTCATCGTGAGTGCGAGAACTCGGTAGGCTTGTCGCGACATAGCTCCGATTGCTCCTTTGCTGTTGTCCGCTCGCGGACATACTGTGACACTACCCCGACGGACCCGAGCACAAGAACGTCCCGGTGTCCCATATCGAGAGCCAATGCGGGGGAGTGACCTGGATCAGCTGTGGTGCTGTAGTAGCCTGCCAATGATAACATTTCCAAGGGCGGTGCATCGCAAAACCTCGAACTCGTTGCTGAGACTGTTCCGGCTCCTGGGGTTGTCCAGTTTTCTGTGTAAACGGCCTTCTCCCTAATTTGGAATCCGTCC
>CAZAMP010000098.1:0-2792 GCA_964486455.1 uncultured bacterium
AGCGTCCGTAGTCACGACTGTAGCCGTAACGTGTTTCCGGACTCTGGTTCCCGAGAAGGTCGGTCCCGTTGTACATCGACAAGTACCGCGGGTTCACGGCGGACCCAGCGTGCGCGTTCTCCAACCAGATCCCGGTGACTCCCGGTTTGCAGAGAGCGCAGGAGAGCGCTTCCGGATCCTTGCTGATCGGCGGGGTCCACTCGAATTCCGGGTTGTCGCCCGTCTGGTACCGGATGAGACGGAGCTCGATGTCGCTCGCCGGTGCCGCCACCTCCTCCACCTTCGCGCAGTAGTAGAGGTGCTTCCACGCCGAGACGGTCACAGGCTTCCTCGCGTCCATCGTCAGTGCAAAGCGCCCCTGCTCGTCCGTCCGCGTCTCGTTCTGCGTCGCCTGAACGCGAACGGTTGCGCCGGCCACGGGACCCGATTCGTCGACAACGACGCCCCGAATGGTGAGATCCTGCGCGCCCGGCGTGAGCCCAACAATGAGGACTATGGCGGCAACGCCAACGAATAGCATCGCTCCACCGAGAAGTCCGCGATTCAGCTGGAACCGACTCATGGCTGCGTAGCGAGAACCGGCGGGACTCCGTAGACGTCCAGCCGGTAGATTCCATCTTCTCGGATGGCGGCAAAGACGTGCCTACCGTCTGGTGTAATCGCCAAGCCCATCGCCACGCGAACACGCAGACCGCTGTTGATCTTGTTCCAGGTTTCTCCGCCGTCGGTCGACCGGTAGATACCGCTCCGCACGTCGCTTGTGTAGACGATCGTCGGATCCTTCGGATCGAACACGATGTCATGAAGCCCGCCGTTCGGCTCCAATCCAGCACTGACGCGTTTCCAGCTCGCTCCGCCATCGATGCTGCGATACATGCCGTTCTGCTCGACGCCGGCCAGTAGATGATTCGAGTCGAGCGGGTTGATCGCGATCGCATGCAGGGGGCGCTCCTCGGGGAGCCCAGAGACGGCCCGCCAGTCCTGTCCGCCGTCAGACGTCTTGTAGAGCCCCACGCCGCACGCCGCGAAGACGACCGAGGCATTCTGAGGATCCACCGCGACGTCGTACACACTCATCGTCGACATCTCATCGTCGACCGCCCGCTGCCAGGTCGCCCCGCCATCGCTCGACACGATGACGCCCGGTCCGATGTCTGCAGCCGCATCGGGCTCATGCGCGATGGCGAAATTCTCGTTGCCGAAGCCGATGTAGACGGTGTCCGGATCGGAGGGCGCGAAGGCGATCGTCGGCGAGATGGCGATGCGAGCCATGGTTGGCAGATCGGGCGCGACCTGTCCCAGCTCCGTCTCCCCCCAGCGGTAGGTCCAGCTGGCGCCGGAACCGTCGGACTCGACGATGTGGATCTTGCCAGCCAGCAAATGACCCGCTTCGTTCGGATCCGCGGCGACGAAGTCGTAGCCCAGCATATGTCCCTCCGGCGAGTTGGTGATGCCGTACCAAGTCGCACCAGCGTCGTCACTCGCCCAAATCCCGCCGAAACCGGCGGCGTAGACGCGCCCGGGAATCAGATGGTCGACGGCCACGCTGAACGAATCCTCACCCGTATACCCCTGGCTCGCCGTGACCCAGGTCTTCCCGCCATCTTCACTGAGGAAGTTCCCTCCGCCGTAGTTGTTGATGAAGATTCGGTCCTCGTCACGCGGATCGCACTGCATATCGATCGGAAAGCCCGTGGCGACGCCGGGCGGACCCCAACCGTCGCCATTCATAAGCGTCCACGTCACACCGCCATCCTCGCTTCGATGGACGGACTCGATACTCGCCGCATAGACGATGTTCGGATCGGAAACCGCGATCTCGACCGACGAGAAGATCTCGTAGGAGGGCAACGTCTGCGTCCACGTCTCTCCGCCGTCGGTCGTGCGGTAGATCCCCATCGGCCCCGGATCCCCCTGATCCATCAGCCGCTCCATGTAGTGCACACCGAACGGGTCGTAGACATGCCCCGCCGCCGCCAGCAGCGTGTCCGGGTCCTCCGGATGCATGTACAGACTGCCGAGCGCCAGATTGCGGAATCCGCTCTCCTTGCCGAGGACCCGCCACGTCTTTCCCCCATCGATCGACTTGAGGATGCCGACCCCGCCGAACGGATCGTCCCCGGAGGTTGCCGCCTCCTCGGTCAGGGCGTCGCCGGCGGCGCCCCGATCGAAGATGCCCGTCGAGACATAGAGCACATCAGGATTGTCCGGACGGATCCAAAGGTAGCGGGCAATGGCGGAAGGCATTCCTCCGTTCCAGATCTCCTCCCACGTTTCGCCAGCGTCTGTTGTACGATAGACCACGCCACCGGTGCCGCCGCCCCAGACAGAGGGCCCACCGAGAGCCTCCGAGGTGAGTTCGCCCATCGCATAGACGATGTCCGAGGTGCGTGGATCGACGGTGAACCCTCGGAACGTCAGGGTGTCGTACTCGATCTCGACGCCGTCGTCGCGCTGTGTCCAACTGCGCCCACCGTCAGTCGATCGGTAGATGTGTCCCGTCTTGTCCGTACCACACCACACAATCTGCGGATCATGCGGATCGACGGTGAGGCAGAAGACCGGGACCCCGTCTCCTGTGTGACCGGACTGCCCAGGTATCCCGGTATTGCTGTCCTGCCACGTCAGCCCATTGTCGGTGCTGATATGTACGCCTGCCCCGGCGTCTGTCACGTACCACGTGTCGAAGTCATCGAAGTTGTAACGAATGTCGTAGCCCGTGCCCCCTGGAGGTCCGCCCGTGCGGACCCATGACAGCTCAGCGGTCGCTGGCACAACCCCGGCGAATGGAA
>CAZAMP010000099.1:0-2753 GCA_964486455.1 uncultured bacterium
TCGTCGGCTCTCACCTGTTCGTTCTACTGGAGGGCAACGTGAACCTCCGCCTGCCTGCCGACGCTCACGAGGCCAGCTTCGTCGTTGGCCGCATCGAGAAGGGCGAGCTCTTCGGTCTGGCGACGTTGCTCGGCGAGGGGCGTCACACAACCACCGCCCAGTGCGTTGGCCCCTGCAAAGTACTGACCGTCGAAGCGGAACCCCTTCGGGCGATCCTAGAGGAGAATGCGCTCGTGGGTCTCCACATCATGCGCATGGCCGCCCGCGCCTATTTCTCGCGCTATGTCGAGACGCTCAGGCGGATTCAGAAGGTCATCAACGAAGTCGCCGCGATCTGACTGATCCACGTATCTCGCGTTCGGGCGCGCTTGGTCGCTGGATCTCAGCTGCTCACTCGCTTGACGTTGTCCGTAGCCACACGATCGATGAGCAGATTTCGGGGATCAATGCCCGCCCGGACCGGCTTCTCGTCCACAATGATCTCAATCTCCCCGGTTCCGGACGCGATGCGATGTTTCGCGAGGTGCAACACGCCTTCCTTCCCATCGACACCCTCACCAAACACCCCGACCTCAATCCAGTCCGTGTGATCAGCCTCGGTCTCCGCACCCCACCCATCGGCGTAGAACTTGTGCGACTGATACGCCAGACGGACACGGTAGCGTCCATTCTCGATCGGGACCGCCGTGGCCGATTCGGCGCGATTGTCGTATAGCGTGATTCGCTCGAACATGTCTTCGATCAGGTACTGATAGTGCTCCGGCGTTACATCCCGAAGACAGCCCAGCAGCCCTGGGGTTGTGGCATACGGGGGCCCCTTGTACGCGTTGGCATCCAGAAAGCGACGCAGCGCCGAGTTCAGCGTGTCCTCGCCGATGTAGTCGCGAAGCGCGTAGAAGATCAGACTTCCCTTGTTGTAGTAGACATGGTTCTGATGCTCGACTCGTGCAAGAGGTAGCTCCTCTTCCCGCTCCCTGCCACGGCCCGTGAGGTAGTGGTTGAGTTCGTACGCGAGGAACCTCTTCATCTTCTCGCGACCGAAGTTCTTCTCCATGACCATGAGGGCCGAGTACTGCGACAGGCTCTCGGAGATCATCTCTCCGCCTTGAACGCCTGCCGGAAGAACCACATTGCCCCACCACTGATGGGCGACCTCATGACAAGTGATGTAGAACACCATGTCGATGTTATCCGTGTCCCTGAGATCAGTTATGAAATGCGCGCCTTCCGAGTAGGGCACGGTGTTGGGAAAGGACTGGGCAAAGCGCCGATAGCGAGGGAATTCGATAATCCGCATCTGCCGATATGGGTATGGCGCGAAGTGAGTCGAGTAGTAGGTCAAGGACTCTTTGATCGCCTCGATCATCGGGAGTGTCCGGACAACTGTGTAACCGGCCCTTCATTTAGCTCGCCATTCGATCAGAAAATACGATCGTAAAGTGATTCAGAGCTGCAGCCCAGTCCTTGATTGGCCTATTCCATCGCTCCGAGGCACGCTGCATTGCCAGGAACATCACCTTCCTCACCGACTCCGGGGTCGGGAACGCGCCACGTTTCTTCGTGACCTTCTGGAGCGACGCGTTGATCGACTCGATCGCGTTCGTCGTGTAGATCACCTTCCGGATCTCGGGCGGATACTCGAAGAACGGGATCACGTGTTGCCATCGATCGCGCCACGAACGGCTGATCGAGGGGAAGCGAGCATCCCATTTCGCCGCGAAGGCCTCGAGCGCATCGGCCGCCGCTTCTGCGGTCGCAGCCGTGTAGATCGTTCGTAGATCCCGGGCCACCTCCTTGCGCTCCTTCCAGCTCACGTAGCGAAGCGAGTTGCGCACCATGTGCACGATGCAGAGCTGAACCTCCGTTTTCGGGAACTGGCTCTCGATCGCCTCCGGAAAGCCTTTGAGGCCGTCCACACAGGCGATCAGGACGTCACGAAGTCCCCGGTTCGCGAGCTCCGTTAACACGTTCAGCCAGAACTTCGCTCCCTCGTTCTCTCCCACCCAAAGTCCAAGGAGTTCCTTGTGCCCGTCGAGGTTGATCCCGAGCGCGACGTACACGGCCACGACCTGTACGTGTCCGGTGCGACGGACCTTCAGATGGATGGCATCCAGGTAAAGGATTGGATAGAGTGGGTCCAGGGGCCGGCTCTGCCACGCCTTGACGTCGTCCAGCACCGAGTCGGTTACCGCCGAAATCAAGGTCGGCGACACCTCGACCCCGTAGAGCTCGTGAAGGTGGCCTTGGATCTCGCGGGTCGTCATCCCGCGCGCGTACAGGGCAATCACCTTGTCGTCGAAGCCGGCCAAGCGCCGTTGACGCTTCGGAACGAACTCCGGCTCGAACTCGCCAGTGCGATCCCGGGGAACGTCGATCGTCAGATCCCCGGTCTCCGTCTTGAGCGTCTTCGTCGTCTTGCCGTTGCGGGAGTTGCCACTCTTGTGGCCTGCAGGATCATGGGGAGGGTAGCCCAGGTGTTCGGTCATCTCCGTCTCGAGAACCCGTTCCACCAGGCGCTTCTGAAGCTCCTTCAGCAAGCCGTCCTTGCCGACGATCTCTTCCGGCTTCTTGTCCGCGATCAGCTCGTCGAGGATCGCATCCAACTCGTCGTGTTTCTTCTTGGCCATCCGTTAGCTCCTCCGATAGAGTCTACCGTATAGCCAGTTACACAGAAAACCTTACAGTCCCCGATCATCCGGCCGATGTTGTAGTTGTGCTGAGGATGATGATAGACCTCGATGCTCACATCATTC
>CAZAMP010000100.1:0-2647 GCA_964486455.1 uncultured bacterium
GGGCGCGGCGACCGAGACCGAGATGAAGGAGAAGAAGGCGCGAGTCGAGGACGCTCTCCACGCGACGCGCGCGGCCGTCGAGGAAGGTATCGTTCCGGGCGGCGGCGTGGCCCTCATCCGCACGACTTCCTCGCTCGACAGTATGAAGCTCACGGGTGACGAGGCGATCGGCGCCGGTATTGTCAAGCGCGCCGTCGAGGAGCCCATTCGCACGCTGGCGAACAACGCGGGCGTCGAGGGCTCGATCGTTGTCCAGGAAGTGAAGAAGCAGAAGAAGGTCTGGGGCTACAACGTGGACACGGCCGAGTACGTCGACATGCTCGCCGCCGGGATCATCGATCCGACCAAGGTGACCCGCACGGCCTTGCAGAATGCGTCCAGCATCGCTGCACTGTTGCTCACGACCGAAGCGCTCGTGACCGAGATCCCGGAGAAGGAGAAGGCAGCTCCTCCGATGCCGGGCGGTGACATGGGTGGCATGGGCGGAATGGGTGGCATGTACTAGACGACACCACCTGGCAGTTCGTGAAGCGGGGGCGACGACGCCCCCGCTTTTTTTTCGTCTCCGCGGGATCCTGAGCGACCCGTTGGGAGTTGAGAAAGTTAGAGAAACTGCGATAATGTCTTTTCGACTCAACGCATTATGCAGACTCCGCGGCAATCCGGCCGCCCGAACGAACCCGGATGACGGGCCAACATACGCCGACGCCGCATCCACCGGGGAGAGTGCTTTTGACTCCGATCAAACGAGCTGCCTTTCTGATGATTCCACTCCTTCTCGCCACGACGGGTTGCGATGAGTGGCAGAAATACTGGGACGAGGAACAACACGGCAGACTGCCCGACGAGATCCCTCCCACCGTCGCCGTTACGGCTCCGACCGGACCGGACACGGCCAGCGCGACGCCGGTGAGCGGAACGTATGAGGTCAACGCAACTGCCTCCGACGATCGTGATCTTCAACGCGTGGATCTCTACGTCGACGGCGCCCGCGCCGGCGCTTTCAGCCGCAGCGGCTCGGCCGACTCGCTCTTCACGTTCGACTGGGACACCGCTCCGATCGCCGACGGCTCCGTCGTGGAGATCGTCGCGAAGGCGATCGATACCGCCGACAACAGCTCGATGAGCCCCGCGACCTTCGCGCAGGTCTTCAACTCCGGCCCCGCGATCACGATTACGTCACCCGAAGACGGCGCGTTCGCTCAGGGTGACGTGAACATCGTCGCGGAGCTCGTGAACCCGGGGGATGACGTGGAGAAAATCGAGTTCCTTCTGAACGATGAGCTGATCGAGACCGTCACCTCACCACCATTCGAGACGATGATCTCGACCGCCATCCTCGACAACGGTGCCCACGTGATTCTCGCGAAGAGCTTTGGGCCCACCGGCGGGGCGCGCGTGAGCGATCCGATACAGATCCTCGTCAACGACGGTGCGCCGTCGGCCACGATCACGTTTCCCGACGCCGGATACCAGCTCGCCCCGGGTGGCACGATGCCGTTCAGCGTGAACGCCGTCGACGACGTGCAGGGGCCCCTCGGCGGCGAAGACGTCGTCTGGCGCTCGGAACCCGGCGGCACACTCGGAACCGGCGCCTATTTCCGCCACGCGTTCGAGGATCCCGGCACGTTCGTGATCACCGCCCGCGCCACCAACGGGTGGGGAAGCGCCGATTCCGCACAGACGACGGTCGAAGTCCTGGCGCAAGCAACGCGCGACTACTGCCGGGACATCTACTTCGAGATCCTCGAACCGTCGTGCGTGGCCACCGGCTGCCATACTCCCGGAAGTACGGAGTTCGACGAGAGCCTGCTGGACATGTCGACTTATGCCGGCTTGATGCGAGGAGGGATCAATCAAGACATCCATCCGTGCGTCGTGCCGTGCAAGCCCGACTCGAGCTTTCTCATGAACAAGATCGACGAATTCCAGGAGCCCTGGACCGGCGAACGCATGCCACCCGACGAACTGCCGCTGGACGAGGAGCTCGTGGGATTTATCCGAACGTGGATCGCGGAAGGAGCGCCGCCGAATGACCCTCAAATCTGTGACTAGGTGGAGGACCGGCCTCTTCTTCGCAGCCGCCGTCTGCCTCGTGCTCGGGGCAACGGCGGAGACCGCGTCGGCCGATCGCTGGGACTGGTCGGGATCGCTCACGCTCGACTACAAGAAGCTCCTCAAGGTGGATGACCCCGAGGCGTTCGGCAACCCGGGCGCCGTCGTGGAGTGGGCGCAGAAGGTCACCGTCGACGCGTCCAACGAGGTCACCCTCAATGCGAAGGTCTGCTCCAGCTGTCACGGGTTGACCATCGACCAGGCCTACGCGGAGATCCGGCCGCATCGCTTGCTAAACGTCGAGGTCGGACGGATCAACGTACCGTTCGGCGACTTCTACCTTCGCCACGATCCGGCCAATGGCACGTTTCTGTCGAAGCCGCTCCCCTACGCAATGGGCCACATGGTGCGCGAAACGCAGTTCAACCTGAGCGTGATCCCGATGCCGTACGTGGACAACGGCGCCTCGTTCTTCGGAGACGTCTGGATCAAGGATACGAACCAGATCTGGTATGCCGTCTATTTCGTGAACGGATTACGAAGCGGCTCCAGCGCACCGAAGGACTTCGCCTTCAAGGAGCAGACAAGTACC
>CAZAMP010000101.1:0-2466 GCA_964486455.1 uncultured bacterium
AGGGAGTCCACCTTAACCAAGCCGCCAAGCTGTCCAATGAATGGGGACCACCGCTTTCACACCGAGAGCTTCAAGAGCCTCAAGGAGAATGGGGGACTGCAACTCACGGGCATCAAAGGTGAAAGCTTCTGTCCCATCGCCGCACGTAGCTCGGACCAACTGGATGAGCTCCCCTCAGCTGATGTAATTCTCGTGATCTATGTCGCCAATCATCACGCCGAGGTTGCCAAGCACATTGCCCCACATGTTCGAGACGGTCAAATCGTCGCCTTCAATCCCGGGTACTTGGGATCGATGATCCTCTCAAGAGAAATGGAGCGGTGTGGGAATCGTGCACAGGCGCTGTTCTGTGAATTCGAAACGCTGACGTTTAGCAGTCGCCTGCTCGATGGGGGCCACGTTCACATCTGCTCTGAAAACGTTTGTCACCCCTTTGCAACGTTCCCCAGCGCCCCAACAGAGGCGCAACGCTCCAGGTTGCGAGATGCCGTCGGCGAGTGCGTTCTTAGAGAAAACCTCCTCGAGGTTGCCCTTCACAATCCCAATCTGGTCATTCACACGATCGGCGTCCTCCTCAGTCCGACCGCCGTGGAAGCCCCGTCGCAGACATTTGCCCTCTACCAAGATGGATTCTCTCCGAGTGTCTGGAAGGTCGTCGACGCCCTTGATGAGGAGAAGATGACGGCGTTAGAGCGAATCGGCTGTCCGCGCCGCACCTACTTCGAGGAGTTTCAGCTCCGCACGTTTGGCAAGACCGGGATGGACCAGAGTACCTCATTTGCACACTACGCCAATGAAGCTCCGGACGGCCCCTTCACCGTAGATCACCGATATGTCACAGAAGACGTCCCGAAGGGACTCGGCCTTCTCCAGGCTCTGGGACGGCTCCATGGTTTCGAGACGCCAATCTCGGACGGGTTGATCGCCCTCGCGAACACGATGCTCCCTCACCGCAGAATCCTCGAGCAGGTCGAAGCCGTGGGGGAAGACCTGAAGGCCTTTCTTTCCACAACCTCCGACGGATGAGACGCAGCGTGGTTCCGTAAGCGAAGAGGATTCATTGATCTACGAGCGCATCGTCAGAACCGTAGGGATGCCCGTCATCCAGCGCGCCACAGGCGTGCCGTTCTGGAACGAGTACGAGGCGCTTCGAAGAAGCGAGAAGCTCTCGGCTGGAGAGCTGGATCGCGTTCAATCGGCGAAGCTTCGACGTCTGATGTCTCACGCCTACCAGAACTGCCCGATCTATCGGGAGCGAATGGACGAGGTCGGGCTCAAACCGGATGGGGTACGCGGCATTGCGGATCTGGCGGCCCTGCGACCGGTGAGCAAGAAGGACCTCACCGCCGCCTTTCCGAACCGGTGGCAAGCTCAGTGCACCCATGGACAGAGCTACATCGCCAAGAGCACGTCTGGGTCGACGGGCACGCCCTTTCGGTTCGGAATATCCCGAGCCTTCCGGCCAATTCAGATGGCGCGGAAGCTACGTTTGATCGCGTGGGCCGGGAGCGAGTTCGGAGAGCCCGTCAGTTTCATCTACTCGAACGTCGACACACGACCGTTTGTCCGGAAAGCCTATGAGTGGGTGAAGCGCGAACAACGAATCTTCATGACCAGCATGGATCACGCAGCCGTCGAGCCTCACGCGCGCCGTGTGATAGCGCACCGCCCCCGGATCATCATGGGTGGTTTGACATCGCTGACGTATTTCGCGCTGCACATTCGGAAGCATCATCCGGGTTCGCTTCGACCCGTAGCCGTCATCCCGTTGGGAGAAACGATCTTTCCCGAGAGGCGCGCGCTGCTCGAGGATGCATATCAATGTCCTGTCTTCGAGAATTACGGAAGCAACGAGATAGAAGCCTCGGCGCAGGAATGCCATGAACACACCGGCCTACATGTCAACATCGACTCCGTCGTTCTCGAGCTTATCGTGTCGGGCCGTGCGACGCGCCCGGGTGAGAACGGCGAGATCTTGCTCACTGATCTAGACAATCTGATGTTCCCGTTTATCCGCTATCGGATAGGCGACACGGCCTACAGCCTCAACGAGACGTGTCCGTGTGGCTCGGCGTTTCCGATGATCCGCATGGGTGAAGGCCGCATCGTAGATATGATGATTGCCCCATCGGGCCGATGCCTGACCTCGAACTCTCTGAAGGATCTGCTGAGCCCGTACGCAGAGGTCGAGCAGTTCCAGTTTCTTCAGAAGCGAAGAGATCACATCCGGCTTTCGCTCGTGCTATCGCAACCTCTGGGGGCGGAGATCCTTGACCGGATTCGGGCAGCATGTGAAGCATTCGCCGGAGGCGACGTCTCATTCGATGTTCAAACCGTCAAAGAGATCAAACCCGAACAATCCGGGAAGATCCGCTACTTCAAGACTGATGTTCCGATCGATCTCTCCGGCCTCTAGCCCGCACTTCTCACCAGAGGATTCGATCTGGCCTCGGGAGCACCTCCCGG
>CAZAMP010000102.1:0-2404 GCA_964486455.1 uncultured bacterium
CTTTCGTGACTCGAATTCCGTCAGCGCAAGGGACCGCGTCATGGCTCAGAAACTGCCCCGTCCGACCGATGTGGAACTTCAGATTCTGGACGTCTTCTGGGAGCGGGGACCGAGTACGGTCCGCCAAGCCCATAATACGATCATCGCGTCGCCCGACCGCAAGGGCACAAGCTACTCGACGACGCTCAAGATGATCCAGGTCCTTCACGAAAAGGGCTTCTTGATGCGGGACGCTTCCGTCCGTCCGCAGGTCTATCAGGCGACCGTCACGCGAGAGGCCACGCAGCGCCGGGTCGTAGAGGACATGGCCCAGCGACTCTTCGGGGGCGCCCTGACCGACCTCGTCCAATGCGCCATCTCTTCGCGCAGCGTCTCGGAAGAGGAACTCAAAGAGATGCAACGCCTCATTCGCCAGGCGAAGAAGGAAGGAGATCGATCATGACCTTCCAAGCGTTTCTGGAATCCGACGCATGCGTACGCCTCGGGTGGACGCTGCTGCATTCACTCTGGCAACTCGCGATCATCGGAGCGTTGGCCGCAACAACGATCGCCTGCCTGCGATTGCGGACGCATGCGCGTTGCGCGGTCGCGTATCTTGCGTTGCTGCTCATGGCAGTGGCGCCGGTTGCGACGTACTTTGTCGTGACGCACCCTGCGACGCCGCTGGATGTTGCGAACGTCGCATCGGAAACGCCGCCGATTGCGCTGACGCCACCGGAGCCTCTCGTGCAGCCGGCCGAGCGCTCCATCGTTGAGATGGAAGTCGACGTCGCGCCCAATGGCTCGTCCCTCTCCGCTGCCCCGTTGGAAATGAGAGAGCTAGTCAGCGAAAGCGAGACGCTCGCGTCGCCACCTATCGAAGTCGTCGATCTTTCTCCTGCGCTGGAGCCCGAACCAACACCAACCACTGAACGGGCGAACGAACCCGCCCCGCCCTCACTTGCACAGCGCGCCGCGAGAGCCTCCGCATGGCTTGCGCCCTTCTGGCTGACCGGCGTCATCCTCCTCGCGCTCCGGCATCTCGGCGGCTGGGTCCTCTCGCGCCGCCTGCTGTGCACGGCCGCGCCGCTTGAGCAAATCGAACTACACCGGCGTCTTGAGGCGCTGATTCTAAAGATGGGCGTTCGCCGCGCGGTCCGACTGCTTCAGTCAACACTCGCGGACGCGCCGATGGTCCTCGGCGTGATACGTCCCGCGCTCATCGCGCCGGTCTCGCTCGTGACGGGTCTTTCGCCAACGCAGTGGGAAGCGATCCTCGCGCATGAACTCGCGCACATCCGCCGACACGACTATGTGATGAACCTCGTGCAGATCGTCATCGAGACACTGCTCTTCTATCACCCGGCCGCCTGGTGGCTGTCGCGATGCATCCGCGCCGAGCGTGAGAACTGCTGCGACGACATCGCGGCCGAGTATTGTGGAAGCCCGGTCGCGCTGGCCGAAGGTCTCGCGGCGATCGAAGCGGCCCGACTGAAGAACGGCGCAACAGGTCTCGCGGTCGCGGCCGTCGGCTCGGGCAGCCAAGACTCCACGCTGCGCCGCGTGCGCCGGATTCTTGGATTCTCGGATGCGGCCCCCGCAGGCGACCGCACGTGGCTCGCGGGATTGCTGGTCCTCGCGCTCCTCCTGATCGCTGGTGTTGTCGGCCATCGAGTGGGCGCCCAGGTGGACGGCTCGCCTCAAGATACGTGGGCGGAAGGCGAGGAGGGCGTCGTCAACGCGATTGAGGAGGCCGGGGCGGACTCTCAGCCCGAGTTGGCTGGCGGCGCTGTTTCGAAACTCCTCCCCCTCCATACGAACGGCTCGATCTCGCTCCATATGAAATCAACCGCCGGGGGGCGAAACGGGGTCGTGCAACTTCCGTGGATCGCGTTCCCCAAGACCGAGGGTGTCCTGCGCGCGGAGCTTCAGATCCGACTCATTTCCTTCCCGAAGGGAAAGTGGCTTGTGACACTCGACTTGCTGCCGAACGATGATGAGCGAGCTGAGCCGCTCGCTTCGGCCGATGCGATCTTCGAGAACAGCGGGATCGTGAAGGGGCTGCCGAGCACGTCGACGCGGTTTCTTCGGTGGCGTCTCGGATCGGATCGCTTGGCGGAACAGGCCACGCACTTCCGAGTAACGCTCTCGCCAAGCACCGAGCCCGGCGTGCGTCAGACGCTCCCGCTGCTCGATGGGACGCCGATTCCGTTCCTGCTCGAATCTACGCCGGGCGGGCAAGGCGCGACAGCGACACTCTCCGAGATCGCGTTCACGACAGAGTCAGGCAAACTGCGGGCCGATCTGCGGGGATCGGTGATTTCGTGGCCCAAGGCGGGCTGGCGCATCGTCGTCGATCTCGTCGCAAGCGACATGAACGCCGAGCCGGTCGCGTCCGCGGAAGCAACACTGGTAAACAGCGGAA
>CAZAMP010000103.1:0-2169 GCA_964486455.1 uncultured bacterium
ACGTGCTCAAGGGCGAGCACCTCGAGGACGCCATGTCGATTCTGGGCGAGGCGCTCGAGGCGTTCCCGGGCTAAGGCTCGCCGCCGTCATCACTCCGCCGTGCGGCGCACGATCTCTTCGACATGGGGAAGAAGGGCCGTGGCCTCCCCTACCTGCACATGCCCCTCCGCGGCCATCACGATCATCTCCTCGGAGAAACGATCCCCAAGGACGTTGTCGCCGATGTGGCTGCTCAGGACGTAGTCGGCGTCATCCTGCTCGTCCGTGCTGAAGATGCAGAGCAACTGCGGCACGCGCTCCGTCGCCAGCCGAAACAGCTCGAAGAACTCGTCCTTGTTGTAAGTCTCGATGAGGTCCTGCGCGAGTTTCCGCAACCCCTCGATATCCGTGCCGAGCTTCCTGAAGGAGTTGACGAGGTAGTCGTGGGCGATCAGCCAGGTGCCCAGGTCGTTCGCCGTCGCGGCCACCCTCCGGATCGCGCTCAGGATATCTTCCGGATCGCTGCTCATCTCGGAAAAGGGACCACTCACGAACCCGGGACCCGGCCTCACCGTCGGGGCGCTCAGGATGAGACCGTCGGGGCGTATCGAGTCGCCCATCTCCGACCCGACGATTCGCAGCAGCTGATCCGCCCCGGAGGAGTAACCCACCAACACCATGGTGCGCGGCCGGACCTGCCGCCTCACCGAATCCACGAACATCGCCACGAGCCGATTGTGATCCGTGAAGGAGAGCGGCGGCCTCAGCTCGTTCGCCGCGCCGAAACCGTAGAGCGAGGGAGCGACCGCGCGGAACGGCGTCATACGGAGTAGATCTGCGAAGTCGGTCTGGTCGCATCCGAGACCGGGCAGGTAGATGACCAGCGTCTCCGAATCGATTTCGTTGTCCAGGTAGGTCATGGCGTCGCCCACCATGCGAGGAAGCCGCAGGGAGAGCCGTCGAACCTGCTCCGCCGTGATCACCATGCGGCGATCGGCGAGCATCCCCGAACCGGTGGTCCCGCACTCCGGCGGAGAAGGCATCTCCGTGCGGATTCCCTCGCGAATATCCTCGAGCTCGTTGTGCAGGTCCCTCGCCGTCTGCAGCCGCCGCCCGGGTTGCTTCGCCAGGCAGCGGCGGACCACGCGGGCCAGGTCCGCGGGCAGATCCGGCCGCAGTTCCGGCAGGGGAACCGGTTCGTCGCGCAGGATCGACGAGGTGATGCCGGCGGCGCTGTCGGCATGGAAGGGCCGCTTGCCGGTCGCCAGCTCGTACAGCAGAACACCCAGGGAGAACAGATCGGCGCGCGAATCCACGCCGCGCCCCTCCAGTTGCTCAGGCGCCATGTAGGAGAAGGTGCCGACGATCTCGTTCGCGGAGGTCAACATCTCGACGGTTCTCTCGGTGTCGGTCTCCGACCCGGATTCCTGCAAGCTCGCCACGCCGAAATCGAGAACCCGGATGCGGTTGGCGGCGTCGCGCATGATGTTCGCCGGTTTGAGGTCGCGATGGACGACGCCCCGGTCGTGGGCATACGCAATCGCATCAACGAGTGGAATCGCGATCTCGAGCAACCGATCGAGAGACAGGCCTTCGCTCGAGATGCTCGCCGTCAGGGTCTCGCCCTCCAGTAGCTCCATCGCGATGAAGTGCAGCGCTTCCTCCTCGTGGAAGCCGTACACGGCCGCGATGTTGGGGTGTTCGAGGGAGGCGAGCACCTTGGCCTCCCGCTCGAAGCGCCGCACACGATGCGAGTCGTCGGCCCAGGCCGCGGGAAGGAACTTGAGCGCAACATCGCGATCCAGTCGATGGTCGCGCGCTCGATACACGGCCCCCATGCCCCCTTCGCCGATCTGCTCCAGGATCTCGTAGTGGGCTAATGTCTTCCCGATCATGTGCGGCCTCTCTTCAAATCTCATACGGTATCCCGTAAGTCGGGCGAGTTTAGTGCAAGCCGACACGCATGTGAAGGCCGGTCTGGCGCCCTGTCTCGACGCTGGCCAGGACTCACCTGTGCTATTATCTAGCGGTCCACAGCCTGGAGGTCCCCATGTCCGCCGTCGCCCGCCTGCTCGGTGCCGCATTCATCCTGCTCGCAATCGCCAGCTCCGCATCGGCGAACCGCGGCATCATTGTCGAGGACTTCGAGTCCGGCAGCGTGACCCTCGACTCCTATCCCGGTCAGGACAG
>CAZAMP010000104.1:0-2121 GCA_964486455.1 uncultured bacterium
TGGTCAGTCAGGAGGTTACGCCATTTTCAATTTCCACAGAACTCGGGACGGATCCAACCGGGGTGTGGCTCGGCCTTTCGGATAGTCTTGCCGGTGGACAGAACCGGCTTTCGAGAGGAGGAATGCGATGTCGAAGAGGGTGTTGGTAGTTGACGATGATGAGAACACCGTGAAGTTCCTATCCGTTGCCCTCAAGGAGCACGGCTACGAGCCGGTCGGTGCATGCGACGGGCGTGATGGCCTCCAGAAGATCGAGGGCGCCCCGCCCGACCTCATCATCCTCGATGTCATGATGCCGAAGAAGAGTGGGTTCGTGCTCTTCAAACAGCTGAGGAAGCGGGATGACACCAAGGGTATTCCCATCATCATGCTCACCGGCGTAGCGGAAATGCTAGAAGAGCAAGAGCGTCGGAAGGACGAAGACACGTTCGAGAGCCCGTATGACAGCCTTCGGCAGTCTCTGCGGAAGAATATCGAGCAGATGCGCGAAGAGGGTATTGTCAAGCCCGAGCTGTTTCTGGACAAGCCGATCGATCCCGAGGAGGTCGTGGCGCGCGTTCGGGAGTTGATCGGCGACTGAGTCTCGAGCATTGAACTGCGGATCGGTAACGAGCGATGATCGAGCGTGGTAGGCCGTGCCTGCGCATGCGGTACGAGAACGTGCCCGGTGATTGAATGGCCGAGCACGCCCATAGGGTTTTCCTATAGGGTCCTTGCTATATTCCGTGTTGCGCTCTCCCCGTTCGCCTGCTTGTTACGAATGTCGAGACCCGCCCGATTCTACCCGCCCATCCTCCCCATTCAGGCGAAACGCAGGAAATGGCTCCAGCTGCGCTACAGCGGCGAAGGCGTGCTCCGCTGGGCGTTGGAGCATCATTGCCTACCGGAGTAGATCCATATCCTATGTTACAACACCGCGTTATGTGACGTTGTGCCCACCGAGTGCGTGAGGCAGACCGGTGCCCCGCCGGCCACATTGAACCGGAGAAACATTCTTGACTTTCCGATAATCCAGTTTAGAATTAAATCAATAAAAGGCAGAATTCACAGAAACTCAGAGGACCGGAGATGACGTCCACCAGCAAGATGCTCACAACGGGACAAGCGGCGAGACACTGCGCTGTGACGCCCGACACCGTTCTCAAGTGGATCCGCGCGGGGCGACTGCGCGCGCGCCGGACGGCCGGTGGACACCACCGGATCGATGAGCGCGAGTTGGAAAGGGTCCTCGGAGCCTCCCCCGTTGTGGAAGAGGGGGCCCCGATCGACGCCTTCGCGAGGTCCAGGTCGTTTCGTTATTGCTGGGAGTTCAACGGAGACGGGGAGCTTCTGGATTCCTGCGAAGACTGCCCCGTCTATCAGATGCGCGCCCAGCGATGCTATGAGGTCGTGAGACTCGCCCCGGAAACAGAACCTCCGCAGCAGTTCTGTACCTCGAGCTGCGCGGACTGCGACTACTACCGCCAAGTTCACGAACAAGAGATCAACGTCCTGGTCGTGAGTGATGACAAGCGGATGACGCAAGCGCTCGAAACGGACGCGCGGAGTGCCAATCTCAACCTCGTCGTGACCGAGTGTGAGTACGACTGCTCGGCGGTCATCAATGACTTCCGTCCGGACTACGCCGTCGTCGATTGCCGCCTCGGTGCGATGCGGAGCCGCGATATCTGCAATCACTTGAGCCAGGACCCGCGGATTCCTTTCGTTCGCGTGGTAATGGCCGCCAAGGAAGGTCAGTTCCCCACCTCCTGCGACAAGGAGGTGTTCGCTCGGATTCAGTGGCCGTTTTCGGTCAAGTCAATAGCCGACTGTATCAAGGGGGTGCGAGAGGGACCTGCCGACGGCGAGTGAGGGATCGGCGGGTCAGGTCGCGCTCAAGGCAGGCGCGACCAGCGAGGTGTGGCGAGCCGGTGTACGGCCGGGCACACGACGACCGCCGCTCACCAGGGAGGTTTCTCATGGCGACGGAAGGACTTCCATATCGCGAACTCGACAACGACGGTTTCCTCGAGGAAATGAGTTCGTGGACGCGTGACGTGGCGACGGAACTCGCGCGTCGAAACGACCCGGAACGTGTCAACGATTCTGAGACACCTCCCCTTCGAGTTTAGTGACGATCTG
>CAZAMP010000105.1:0-1814 GCA_964486455.1 uncultured bacterium
GATGGGTACCGCTTCACTCTGGACATTCCCGTGGTAGGCGTCGGCAAGAGCGACGCCAGCAGAAAGCTGGCTATCGCCTGCACCATCC
Organism: uncultured bacterium; assembly: GCA_964486455.1. Classification (GTDB taxonomy): domain Bacteria; phylum Eisenbacteria; class RBG-16-71-46; order CAZAMP01; family CAZAMP01; genus CAZAMP01. The sequence continues at coordinate 89 of CAZAMP010000105.1, forward strand.
CGGATGGTGCGGCGGAGTCACAAGAGTGATCAGCGTTCGCGTCCGGCGTTGTCTTCGTCGTCTTGATGGAGGCAACGCCGGCACGGCGCCTACAAACGCCGATCGTGAACAGGACAGAGAAAAAGGACCTTGACGATGAATCGGACCATTCGATTCTATTCGGCTGGAGGCAGCTATGGGGGCTTCTCGAACTTCGCCCCGTTCCCGGTCCGTCTAGACGGCAAGATCTGGCCGACATCTGAGCACTACTTCCAGGCGCAGAAGTACCTCGATCCCGAGGCGCAGCTGGCCATTCGGAAGGCGCGCACTCCAGGTCTGGCCGCACGGATGGGCCGGGACCGGCGGCGTCGCCTTCGCCGCGACTGGGAATCGGTGAAGGTCGATGTCATGAGAAGAGTTGTTCGTGCCAAGTTTCTCCAGCACCGGCACCTTGGCGACGTGTTGGTGAGCACCGGCGACGCTGAGATCGTCGAGCACACGGCTCGCGACAGCTACTGGGGCGACGGCGGCGATGGGAAAGGAAAGAACATGCTTGGACGGATCCTTATGGAGGTGCGTGCCGAGTTGAGGAAAAGACAGTGAGACACATCGTAATAGGAGACATACACGGTTGCCACGCGGAGCTGCTTAATCTGCTCGATGTGGTGGGGCCGGCGTCCGACGATCAGATCGTGGCCATCGGTGATGTCGTCGATCGGGGTCCGGACTCGCTTAAGGTCCTGGAGTTCATCCGAGGCACGCCGAACGCGATGTCCATAGTGGGCAACCACGAGCGAAAGCACATCCGTTCTGCCCGGGGTGAGACACCGGCGGCGCTTTCCCAAAAGATCGTTCGGCATCAGCTCGGCGATGACTACGCAGAATGGCTCGCCTTCATGGAGTCATTCCCGCGTCATCTCGAGCTGCCAGAGGCGATCCTGGTCCACGGTTTCATGGAGCCGGGGGTGCCGCTGGAGGAGCAGAAGGACACGGTCGTGATCGGTACGCTGACGGGTGAGAGGTACATGGCCGAGCACTATCAACAGCCGTGGTACGACCATTACGAGGGCGAGAAGCCCGTTGTGGTGGGCCATCACAGCTACCTCCGAAGCGGAGAGCCTGTGATTCGAGAGGGTCGTGTGTACGCAATCGACACGGGCTGCTGCCACGGTGGTGATGGGCGCCTCACCGCACTGATTCTGCCCGAATTCAGGATCGTGTCCGTGCCGTCACGTGGTGATCATTGGTCGGCGCAGAGGGCAACGTATGCCTCGCTTGGAGATGAAGGACGATCCGATCTGGATCTGGACTGGGAGCGTCTCGACGGGCTGGCCCAGTCGGTTGGCGAGACATCGCTTCCGAAAAAGGTCCAAGAACGAGCCAAGCGATGCGCCGAATTCGAGAGGGAGTGCCGACGTCTCGTCGACGAGGCAGTAAGCGTGATAGGCGATTTATGCGCGGCATACCTGCGAGAGCTTGAGAATTCCGACGATTGGGATGCGTGCTCTGAGAAGAAGCAAGCGGCACGATACGCACAGAAGGTCGGCGAGCATACAGCAGCTCCGCTACTCTTCGCAGCTCGCCGCGGGACTCTGACTAGAGATTCGGTGCGGCGACATCGGAAAACACCAAGGCAACTCCTCGGCCTCGCTCAAGAGCTCGGGATCGAGACTAACCTCTGCTCCGAAAGCAGGGATGACGATTAGCCTGCACCACATGCTGTAGATGGACAGTAGGAAAGCACGGG
>CAZAMP010000106.1:0-1723 GCA_964486455.1 uncultured bacterium
AGGATCTGATCGAGCGGATCTGGGACTTCTGGGGCGAGCACGGCAAGAACCGCGAACGCGTTGGGGAACTCATCCAGCGTGTGGGTCTTGGCAATTTCCTCGAGGAAATCGAGATCGAACCGACCCCCGAGATGATTGCCCACCCGCGCGAGAACCCCTACATCTTCTTCGAAGAGTACTACGAAGAGGGTGATGAAGAGGAAGAAGAGGATGAATAGGACCCAGCGCGGACGTGAACTCATCGTCTCGCTGTTAGCCAGGAGGAACTGAAAATGGCTGAGGCCGCTGATCGCAAGACAGATATTGGACCTCCACATTTCGAGAAGTTCTTGCCGCCAATCGTCAAGAACAACTACGGAAAGTGGAAGTACCACGAGCGCGTGAAGCCGGGGGTCATGGTTCACGTCGGGGAAACGGGCGACAAGCTCTTCACCGTTCGGGCCGCCTCTCCCCGTCTCGTGAGCATCGAGACCATTCGCCTCTTCGCGGACTTGGCGGACAAGTACTGCGATGGATACCTTCGCTTTACGAGCCGCAACAACGTGGAGTTTCTGCTCAAGGATGAGTCGAAGGTAGATCCCATCATTGCCGATCTGACCGAGAAGGGATACCCGGTCGGTGGCATTGGAGCCGCGATCTCGAACATCGTCCACACGCAGGGCTGGGTGCACTGTCACTCGGCCGCGACGGACGCGTCCGGTATCGTGAAGTCCGTCATGGATGACCTTTGCGGTTACTTCACCGGCGACGACGTTCCCGGGAAGCTGCGTATCGCCCTGGCGTGTTGCCTGAACATGTGCGGAGCTGTTCACTGCTCCGACATCGCGATTCTCGGCGTCCATCGCCGGCCGCCTAAGGTCAAACACGAGGGCCTCAACAAGATCTGTGAGATCCCGAACCTGATCTCGTCCTGCCCGACGGGCGCAATCCGTCCGGCTACGGTGGATGGGAACCCGTCGGTCGAGGTGGAAGATGACAAGTGCATGTTCTGCGCGAACTGCTACACGGTTTGCCCGTCCTTGCCGCTCAACGATCCACTGAACGACGGTCTCTCGATTTGGGTCGGTGGCAAAGTCTCGAACGCCCGCTCGGAACCGGCGTTCTCGAAGCTGGCCATTCCCTACCTTCCGAACACGCCGCCGCGCTGGCCGGAGGTGGTCGAGGCGGTCCGGAACATCGTCGAGGTTTGGGTGAAGCACGCCCGGAAGTACGAGCGGATGGGCGAGATGATCAACCGCATCGGTTGGCCGCGCTTCTTCAAGCTCACGGGCATCGAGTTCCAGAAGGAACACATCGACGACTACAAGTACGCGGGTCTGACGTACAAGCGGACGACGCAGATCCGGCACTAGGAGTCATCGGGAACAGCCAATAGGAACGGGGGGTCCGAGATCGGATCCCCCGTTCTGATTCCGATCGCGATAGCAGGTACCCGGAACCTCCTGTAATGGTAGCGACATAGCCTGTCGCCGATGCAGGACGTCGTGGATATCGAGGGATCACTCGTTGCTCCCGGGGTGTACCCCAGCCAGTCAGGAGGATTGGACGAGCTTCGATCCTCTGCGCCTCTGACTACAATCCCTACTTGATCGGCAAGAGTGTACAAGCGAGAGGAGCTCGCCCCTCTTCAGGTGCTCGGTTGGTCGTCCTCGGAAATGTGGGCCTCCAACTGATTATTCCGGGGTAAGCCGGACACTGATTCCAGAGCAAGCCGGACACGATT
>CAZAMP010000107.1:0-1660 GCA_964486455.1 uncultured bacterium
CATTGCCGTATACGTCTACGCAGCTGAGCATTGCGCTGCTGGTCCCGTCGCAACCCACCGCCTGTCCTTCACCTGAGAAGCTGATGATGCAATTCTCCAGCACGGGTACCGAGGAGTATGCGCAGACGATGCCACCAACCGATTGACCCGAGTTTCCGTAGAACGTGCACTTGCGAAACATGGGAGACGACTCGTAGCAATAAACCGCGCCTCCGTCCGGATCATAGTAGTCGGAGGGCGCGGCGTTCTCGATGAAGACACTTTCAATGAATGTTGGCGACGATCGGAAACAGTAGACCCCTCCGCCTCCGGACGAATTCGCCAGGTTGCCCCGTATCACACATCTCCGGAAGGTTGGATCCGAGGAGAAGGAGCACTTGATGCCACCGCCTTCGATGGCCTCATTGTCATAGATTGCACAGTCATAGACCTTGGGTGAGGACGACTCGCGGCAATTGATGCCTCCGCCGTCCTCTGTGAAGTTATCGTAGAACTCACAGTTTCGTATCGTGGGTGATGATGAGGACATGCAGTAGATGCCCGAGCCGCTCCAGGCCGTATCCGCATGCATGACGCAGCCGACGATCGTCGGAGAGGAGTTATTCTCGCAGAGGACACCCGCTCCGATCCAGCTGTGGTAGGCACGCGTGATCGTGATGTTCCGAAGCACCGAGAGTGAATCCTCGCCCGAGTGAAAGTGAAATCCGCGATTGTCGCCGGCGAGGCTGCCACCGCAGTCAATAACACACATCGTCGGATCGCCGCTTTGAGACTCGACCGTGATGGCCTTTCCGCTGAAGTCAATGTCGCGATTCCCAGGTCCCGTGTATACGCCGTTGGCCACACGAACCACGTCACCCGCGATCGCGGAGTCGATGCCCGCCTGGATCGTCGGAGCGTCCACGGGAACGTTCCAGACGTTCGCGTGCACGGGTCTCCACAGCGCTCCCGCAACTAGAAGTGTGACAATCAGAAGTGAACGCATATCCGGCCTCCTGTGTATGCTCACTAGGTTGCGACCCACTCCATCCGAGAGCCGAGCGGCATCTCGATGGTTGACGCCGGCGCGGTGTCATTGCTACAGCACAACGCTGTACCCGACAGCCACCTCCACTCCTCCCACCAGATCCTCGAACCCCTCCCAGTGCAGTCTTCGCAAAATGGATAGAGGCGTTGAATAGTGCCTGATCGGCTCTGTGCAGCCCCAGAAGACGCCTCCTACCGCGAGGTCAATCGGGAGCGACCTGAACTGGTAGTGCAGTCCGAGGTAGGAATCGAAGAGTAGGCTGACTTCATCCTCGATGGGGGATGGGATCTCGCTTGAATCGAACATCTCGACGCTACTCTTCGCGAAGTACCATCAGCTTCTGAGACCGAAAGATCCACGGAATTCAAAACCCAGACCTGCTTTGTTGGGCCGCGTGCGCAGAGATGCTCCCATCACGAAGTCGGAGATGGTGTGATCGAGGGAATCGGCGGTGCCGGACGTCGATCCGACGTTGACACGTTGGTAGCCGAGGTATATAACGCCCCCTGCTTCGATCCCCATGACGTCTCTCGTCAAGTCATGGTCCCCCGCTACGGTGACATCCCCACGCTTGAAGAACTGTAAACGCCGGCTGAAAACCGCGGCACCCCTTTCGCCGGTCGAAAAGTGCGG